>NZ_CP064942.1:0-600000 GCF_015679265.1 Pontivivens ytuae | reverse complement strand
CGGGCGGCGCACTTATGAGTGGCAGATCGAGCAGGTGGCGAGCGTCGGGCCGATCAAGCCGCAGATCGGCGGGATCTCCGTCAGTTCGCGCGGCGGGGTCGGCGTGGGCGTCGGGCTAGGGCGCGATCGCGTCTCCACCGGCTTTTGCTCCTACGTCCTGACGGCGCGGCCCGAGGGCGAGACCTACATCGTCGAGGGCGTGAACGACACGGGGAGGTCCTGCCTGTGAGAGCGCTGGCCCTGATCCCCGTCGTCCTGACCACTTTGGCGCTCGCGGCCTGCGCACCGGGCACCAATACCGATGCGCCCAATGCGCGCGCGGTCTACTCCCCGATGATCCAGCGGACGGCCTATGTGGTGGAGACGGTGTTCCCGCGCGATCCGGCGAGCTTCTGTGCGGCCTATGCGCTGGTCCCGCCCCCGGCCACGGGTGTGCTGACGGTGGACGAGACGGTGCCCGCGGGGCGCGGCGGCCAGATCCCGGGGGAGAGCGTCACGACGCCCGGACCCTATTCCGTCTATTCCTTCTTCAACGCCGATGCCGTAGAGACACTGCGAACGGTGGACGGCGCGCTCGCCGCCGAGATATTCGACGACGCGATTTCCGAGGAAACGCTGCGCACGACCTGCACTGGGTAGAGACATGGACTTCTGGGACACCAATTTCGGCATCTTCCTCATCATCCTGGCGCAATGCCTCGCGGTGACGGTCTCCGTCCTCGTGGCGCTGGCGTTTTTGATGTATGCCGACCGCAAGGTCTGGGCCGCGGTGCAGATGCGCAAGGGCCCGAACGTGGTGGGCGTGTTCGGCCTGCTGCAGAGCTTCGCCGACTTCCTGAAATACATCGTGAAGGAGATCGTGGTGCCCGCGGGCGCGGACCGCACCGTGTTCTTCCTCGCGCCGATGATCGCCTTCGTGCTCGCCGTGATTTCCTGGGCGGTGATCCCGTTCGCGGATGGCTGGGTCGTCGCGAACCTGAATATCGGGATCCTCTACATCTTTGCGATCTCCTCGCTGGAGGTCTACGGCGTGATCATGGGCGGCTGGGCGTCGAACTCGAAGTATCCGTTCCTGGGCTCGCTCCGTTCTGCGGCGCAGATGATCTCCTACGAGGTATCGATCGGCTTCATCATCGTGGGCGTGCTGATCTCCACCGCGTCGCTGAACCTCACGGACATCGTGCGGGCGCAGGACGGGGATTACGGGATCTTCTCGTGGTACTGGCTGCCGCACTTCCCGATGGTGTTCCTGTTCCTGATCTCCGCACTGGCCGAGACCAACCGGCCCCCGTTCGATCTGCCTGAGGCGGAGGCGGAGCTCGTGGCCGGTTACCAGGTCGAGTACTCCTCCACCCCCTTCCTGCTCTTCATGATCGGGGAGCTGATGGCGGTGGTGCTGATGTGCGCGCTGATCACCATCCTCTTCTTCGGCGGCTGGCTGAGCCCGGTGCCGGGCCTGCCCGACGGCGTGTTCTGGTTCGTGGCGAAGGTGCTGTTCTTCTTCTTCATCTTCGCGATGGTGAAGGCCATTGTACCGCGGTTCCGCTATGACCAGCTTATGCGTATCGGCTGGAAGGTGTTCCTGCCGCTGTCGCTGGGCTGGGTGGTGCTGGTGGCGATCTTCGCCCAGTACGGCTGGTTCTGGGGCGCCTACCAGCGTTGGGCGATCGGAGGGTGAGGATGCGCCGGATCCTCGCTGCATTCCTGTTGATCGCGTCCGGGGCTGCGGCTCAGGAGCCGGGCGCTGATTTCGAAGCCGATCGTCAGAAGCTGAACGCGCTGCACGAGGCAGGAGACTACACGGGCTTCCTGCGCCATTACGTTCGCGTCATCGAAGGTACGGATTTCATTTCTCCGGAGCGTTTCTCGCTGACCGGCCAGATGGGGGAAATGACGGTTCGGCTCATCGATCACGTCGACGCGCAAGATCAGGTCGAGATCCTCGGAGCTGCCATTCCGCTGGTGGAGGAAGACGAGCAGTATCTCGGCCTTCCCTACCTATATATCACTTATGCCGATGCTCAGATGCAGGTCGGCGATGTTGAGGGTGCAGTGCGCAGTTTGGACGAGGCAGACACGGCCATGGAGCGGTTCGACTCCTTCGGCTGCCTGCCGGGGGTCAATGTAACGACCTGTCCCTACATATTGCCGTCGATATCCGAGTTGCGCGACCGCGCAAGCAATCTGCGCCGCGAGTTAGAGGGTTAAAATCAGCATGGCCATGACATTCGACCGCGCCGCCAAGTACTTCCTGCTGGCGGACTTCTTCCAGGGCTTCAAGCTGGGGCTGAAGTACTTCTTCAAACCCAAGGCGACGCTGAACTACCCGCATGAGAAGGGCCCGCTCTCCCCGCGTTTCCGCGGTGAGCACGCCCTGCGCCGCTACCCGAACGGTGAGGAGCGGTGCATCGCCTGCAAGCTCTGCGAGGCGATCTGCCCGGCACAGGCCATCACCATCGATGCCGAACCGCGCGACGACGGCTCGCGCCGCACCACGCGCTACGACATCGACATGACGAAGTGCATCTATTGCGGCTTCTGCCAGGAGGCCTGCCCGGTCGATGCCATCGTCGAGGGGCCGAACTTCGAGTTCTCGACCGAGACGCGCGAGGAGCTGTTCTACAACAAGGAAAAGCTCCTGGAGAACGGCGAGCGTTGGGAGGCGGAGATCGCCCGCAACCTCGAGCTCGACGCGCCCTACCGCTGAGGCGCGGACGATGGGAGCCTGGGGCGCAGGCGTCTTCGACAACGACGATGCGGGCGACTGGCTCTACGAGTTCGAGGAGCGCGGCGCCGATGCGGTGAGCGAGGCGTTCACCACCGTGCGCGACTCGCATGCCGCCGGTTACGTGGAGCTGCCCGAGGGCGGGGCCGCGGTGGCGGCGGCCGAAGCGGTCGCCTTCGCCCTCGGCCGGCCCGATCCCGAGATCATGTACAGCATCACAGCGACGCTGAAGCGCCACGCGCCGGCCGTCGCGGCCCTTCCCGACATCCGCAGCCGCGCCCGCGACGCCCTGTCTCTGGTGACCGAGGAGGAGGCGACCTCCGAGCTTCTGGAGCTGTGGATGGAGGGTGGCGAGGACGGGGCCGGGGACTTTCTGGCCGCGATTGCAGCGCTCAAGGCCCGATTAGCGTAACAGCGTGTCGTCTCGGTCTTGAGCCGGAACGATGCAGCCGATAGAGAGACGCCGAACCGGCGCAACACCCAAGGGACTGCCATGACCGTCGCAGCCGTCATCTTCTACCTGTTCGCGATCACGGCGGTGGCCGCGGGGCTCCTCGTGGTCCTCGCGCGCAACCCGGTGCATTCGGTGCTGTGGCTGATCCTCACCTTCTTCTCCGCCGGCGGGCTCTTCGTCCTGATGGGGGCGGAGTTCATCGCGCTCCTCCTGCTCATCGTCTATGTGGGCGCGGTCGCGGTGCTGTTCCTTTTCGTCGTCATGATGCTCGACGTGGATTTCGCAGAGCTGCGACAGGGGATCGCGCAGCACATGCCGATCGCGCTGCTGATCGGCGTGATCCTGGTGATGGAGCTGATGCTGGTGATCGGTGTCTGGGCCTTTGCCGATGCCGCACCCGAGCTGCGCGCCGCCATCTCGCCCACGCCGTCGGAGACGCAGAACACCGTGGCGCTCGGGCAGATCATCTACACCGACTACATCTACCTCTTCCAGGCGGCGGGGCTGATCCTGTTCGTGGCCATGGTGGGTGCCATCGTGCTGACCCTGCGCCACCGCGTGGACGTCAAGCGCCAGAACGTGCTCAAGCAGATGTACCGCGACCCCGCCGAGGCCGTGGTGATGAAGGACGTGAAGCCCGGGCAGGGGCTCTAGGCGATGACGCGCAAGCAACGCGGCTGGTTCGCCATCATCCTCGCCATCGCGGTGGCGATCTTCGTGGCGATAACGGATTGATCAGGGGCCGTCCGGCCCGGAGAAGAACGCATGATCGGACTTGAACACTACCTCACCGTTGCCGCCCTGCTGTTCGTCACGGGCATCTTCGGCATCTTCCTCAACCGCAAGAACGTCATCGTCATCCTGATGTCGATCGAGCTCATGCTGCTCGCGGTCAATATCAACATGGTGGCGTTCTCCGCCTTCCTCGGCGATCTGGTCGGGCAGGTCTTCACCCTGTTCATCCTGACCGTCGCGGCCGCCGAGGCGGCCATCGGCCTGGCCATCCTCGTCTGCTTCTTCCGCAACCGCGGAACGATCCAGGTCGAGGACGTGAACGTGATGAAGGGCTGACATGTATCAGATCATCGTCTTCGCGCCGCTGATCGCGGCGATCATCGCGGGCTTCGGCTGGCGCATCATCTCGGAGAAGGGCGCGCAGGTCGTGACCACCGGCGCCGTGATGGTCGCGGCTGTTCTGAGCTGGGTCGCCTTCCTCGGCTTCGATGGCGAGGCGCAGAGCGTCACGGTGATGCGCTGGATCGACAGCGGGTCGATGGTGGCCGACTGGGCCTTCCGCATCGACCGGCTGAGCGTGACGATGCTGGTGGTGGTCAACACCGTCTCGGCCCTCGTCCACCTCTACTCCTTCGGCTACATGGCCCACGATCCGGAGTTCCACGAGGGCGAGAGCTACAAGCCGCGTTTCTTCGCGTACCTCTCCTTCTTCACCTTCACGATGCTGATGCTCGTGACGGCGGACAACCTGATCCAAATGTTCTTCGGCTGGGAGGGTGTGGGCGTCGCCTCCTACCTGCTGATCGGCTTCTACTTCCGCAAGCAGTCGGCGGGTGCGGCCGCGATGAAGGCGTTCATCGTCAACCGGGTGGGCGATTTCGGCTACCTCTTGGGCATCTTCGCCCTGTTCCTGCTGACCGACAGCGTGGAGTTCTCTACCATCTTCGCCGAGGTGCCGGAGCTGGCCGGGACCACGATCAACTTCCTGGGCGCCGAGCTTCCGGCGCTGGAGGTCGTGGGCATCCTTCTGTTCATCGGCGCGATGGGCAAGTCGGCGCAGCTCATCCTGCACACCTGGCTGCCCGACGCGATGGAGGGGCCGACGCCGGTTTCCGCCCTCATTCACGCGGCGACGATGGTGACGGCGGGCGTGTTCCTCGTCTGCCGCATGTCGCCGATCTACGAGGAGACGGTCTTCGCCTCCAACTTCATCGTGACGCTGGGCGCGATGACGGCGTTCTTCGCCGCGACCGTCGGCCTCGTGCAGAACGACATCAAGCGGGTGATCGCGTACTCGACCTGCTCGCAACTCGGCTACATGTTCGTGGCGGCCGGCGTCGGCTTCTACCAGGCGGCCATGTTCCACCTGTTCACGCACGCGGCCTTCAAGGCGATGCTGTTCCTCGGCGCCGGTTCGGTCATCCACGCGATGCACCACGAGCAGGACATGCGGAACTATGGCGGGCTCAAGGACAAGATCCCGGTCACGTTCTGGACCATGATGATCGGCACGCTCGCCATCACCGGCGTGGGCATCCCGTTCAGCTACGACATGTTCGGCGTGCCGATCGGCCTTGCGGGCTTCGTGTCGAAGGACGCGATCATTGAGGGGGCCTTTGCCGGCAGCGCCTACTTTGCCTTCTGGGCGCTGGTGATCGCGGCGCTGTTCACCAGCTTCTATTCCTGGCGGCTGATCTTCCTCACCTTCTACGGCGAGCCGCGGGGCGATGCGCATACGCACGACCACGCGCATGAGAGCCCGCGGGTGATGACCGTGCCGCTGATGGTGCTGGCGGTCGGTGCGATCCTCGCGGGCACCCTGTTCTACAAGCCCTTCGTGGGCTCGGGTGCCGATGCCTTCTTTGGCCCGGCGATCGCGCAGCAGGGCGCGCCGTCCTATGGCGATGACCACGGCGAGGATCATGGTGAAGACCATGCCGCCGAGGAGAGCCACGGTGAGGACAGCCACGGTGACGCCTATGCCGACGGCTCCCACGGCCCGGACGTGATCGACAACTACCACTACGTTCCCTGGTGGGTGAAGCTGTCGCCGTTCCTTGCCATGCTGCTGGGCCTCGCAACCGCCTACCAGTTCTACATCCGCGCGCCCGAGACGCCGGGCAAGCTGGCGCGGACGCTGCCGGGGCTCTACGCCTTCCTGCTCAACAAGTGGTACTTCGACGAGATCTACCAGGTGCTCTTCGTCCAGCCGACGCAGTGGCTCGGCAAGTTCCTCTGGAAGAAGGGCGACGGCGCGACCATCGACGGCGGGATCAACGGGATCGCCATGGGCATCGTGCCGTTCCTCACGCGGCTCTCCGGCCGGGCGCAGTCCGGCTACGTCTTCCACTACGCCTTCGCGATGATCCTCGGCCTCGCCGTCATCATCACGTGGTTCGCCATCCGGGGAGCTTCCTGAGATCATGGACGGCTATCTGCTCTCTCTCATCACGTTCACGCCCGCGATCGGCGCGGTCATCCTCGGCCTGCTGTTGCGCGGCGAAGACGAGATGGCGGTCCGCAACGCGAAGCTGCTGACGCTCGCCGTCACGATCTTCACGTTCCTGCTGTCGCTCGCGGTGCTGACCGGGTTCGACCCCTCCAACCCCGACTTCCAGTTCGTGGAGGAGACGGAGTGGCTGGGCGGCCTGACCTACAAGATGGGCGTGGACGGGATCAGCGTGCTCTTCGTGATGCTGACCACCGCGCTGATGCCGCTGGTGATCGGAGCGAGCTGGAACGTCACCCACCGGGTCAAGGAATACATGATGGCGTTTCTCCTGCTGGAGACGCTCATGATCGGCGTGTTCTGCGCGCTCGACCTGATCCTGTTCTACCTGTTCTTCGAGGCGGGCTTGATCCCGATGTTCCTGATCATCGGGATCTGGGGCGGCGCGGCGCGGATCTACGCGGCCTTCAAGTTCTTCCTCTACACGCTTCTCGGCTCGGTCCTGATGCTGATCGCGATGATGTACATGATCGCGGATGCGGGCACGACGGACATCGCGGCGCTGCTGCGGCACGAGTTCAGCTACGGCACGTTCACCTTCGCAGGGATCGAGATCGTGGGGGGCGCGCAGCTCCTCCTCTGGCTCGCCTTCTTCGCGAGCTTCGCGGTGAAGATGCCGATGTGGCCGGTCCACACCTGGCTGCCGGACGCGCACGTGCAGGCGCCCACCGCGGGCTCCATCGTTCTGGCGGCGATCCTCCTGAAGATGGGCGGCTACGGCTTCCTGCGCTTCTCGATCCCGATGTTCCCCGTCGCCTCCGACATGATGGCGGAGTTCGTCTTCGCCCTCTCGGTCATCGCGATCATCTACACCTCGCTGGTGGCCCTGATGCAGGAGGACATGAAGAAGCTGATCGCCTATTCCTCCGTCGCGCACATGGGCTTCGTGACCATGGGCATCTTCGCGGCGAACCGGCAGGGCTTTGACGGGGCGATCTTCCAGATGATCTCCCACGGGTTCATCTCCGGCGCGCTCTTCCTCGCGGTCGGGGTGATCTACGACCGGATGCACACGCGGGAGATCGCGGCTTACGGCGGCCTCGTGAACCGGATGCCGGCCTTCGCGCTCGTCTTCATGCTGTTCACCATGGGCAATGTGGGCCTGCCGGGCACCTCGGGCTTCGTGGGCGAGTTCCTGACGCTGTCGGGCGCCTTCCAGGCCAACACCTGGGTGGCGCTCCTCGCCTGTACCGGCGTGATCCTGTCGGCGGGCTACGCGCTGTGGCTCTACCGCCGGGTCGTTTTCGGCGAGCTGGTCAAGGAGAGCCTGAAGTCGATCCAGGACATGGACCGGCGGGAGAAGCTGCTGTTCGCGCCCTTCATTTTCTTCACCCTCCTGCTCGGCGTCTATCCGAGTGCCGTGACCGACATCATCGGGCCGAGCACCGAGGCGCTGCTGTCATCCTACGAACTCGCGCTGGCGGAGGCGGAGACGCTTCTGGCCGATGCCGCCGATACCGCTGTGGAGCAATAACATGATCTGGAACGAGGTTGGTGTTGTCTGGGCGGAAGTGACGCTGGCGGTCTATGCGATGGCCGCCCTCATGTTCGGCGTGTTCTTCGGGCAGGACCGGCGGGGTGAGCTGATCCTCGTCGTGACGGCTGCGGTGCTGGCGACGCTCGCCGTGGCCATCGGCGTGAGCGATCCGGGCACGCGGATCGCCTTCAACGGGGCCTTCATCGACGACGGGTTTGCGCGCTTTGCCAAGGTGACGCTGCTGCTGGGCGCCGCGGTGATGCTGCTGCTGTCCCGCGAGTATCTCAAGCGCGTGGAGCTCATGAAGTTCGAGTTCCCGGTGCTGATCGCGCTCGCCACTGTGGGCATGATGATGATGGTCTCCGCCGGGGACCTGATGGCGCTCTACATGGGGCTGGAGCTGCAATCGCTGGCGCTCTACGTCGTGGCCGCGTTCCGGCGCGACTCGCTTCGTTCGACGGAGGCTGGGCTGAAGTACTTCGTGCTCGGTGCGCTGTCCTCCGGCCTGCTGCTCTACGGCGCATCGCTGGTCTACGGCTACACCGGCACGACCGTCTTCGCGGGCATCGCCACGGTGATCGCCGAGGAGGGCGTGGGCCTTGGCCTGCTCTTCGGCCTCGTCTTCCTCGTCGCCGGTTTCGCGTTCAAGATCTCGGCCGCGCCCTTCCACATGTGGACGCCGGACGTCTACGAGGGTTCGCCGACGCCGGTGACCGCCTTCTTCGCCACGGCGCCGAAGGTGGCCGCCGCGGGTATGTTCGCGCGCGTGATGATCGACGGGTTCGCGGGCGCGGTCGCCGACTGGCAGCAGATCCTGACCTTCCTCGCCATTGCCTCGATGTTCCTGGGCTCGATCGCGGCGATCGGGCAGACCAACATCAAGCGGCTGATGGCCTATTCCTCGATCGGGCATATGGGCTTCGCGCTCGTCGGCCTTGCGGCGGGCACGCCGGAGGGGATCCAGGCGCTGCTTCTCTACATGGCGATCTACGTGGTGATGAACGTCGGCACCTTCGCCTTCATCCTGAACATGGAGCGGGACGGTCGGCCCGTGACCGACATCTACGCGCTCGGCCTCTATTCCCGCGTGCGGCCGGGCCGCGCGCTGGCGCTGGCGATCCTGATGTTCTCGCTCGCCGGGATCCCGCCGCTCGTCGGTTTCTTCGCGAAGTTCTACGTCTTCCAGGCGGCGGTGGCGGCAGGGTTGGTGCCGCTGGCGGTGCTCGGCGTGATCGCGAGCGTGATCGGCGCCTACTACTACCTGCGGATCATTTACCTGATGTATTTCGGGGACGAGGTCGACGCGCTGACCGGCCGGATGCCGGTGACGCATGGGCTCGCGCTCGGCGGGGCGGCGCTGGTCATGGTGCTGGGCGCGCTGCCGGTGGTGAACCTCTTCGGGGTCGAGGCGCTGGCGGCGGAGGCCGCGGCGACGCTGTTCAACTAGATGGACGTCTGGCCCGCCGATTTCGGACGGATCACCGTCGAGGAGACGGACAGCACGCAGGCCGAGGCCGCGCGGCGGATCGAGGCGGGGCAGGCGCTGCCCTTCTGGGTCCTCGCCGAGCGGCAGGTCGCGGGCGTCGGCCGCCGGGGTCGCGCCTGGTCGATGCCGGAGGGCAACTTCGCGGGCAGCGTCGCACTTCGTCCCGGCGGGCCGCTTGCCCGGCGCGCGCTGCGCTCCTTCACCATGGCGCTCGCCCTGCGCGACGCGCTGGTGGAGCTCACGGGCCAGCCCGCGCTCTTCTCCCTCAAATGGCCCAATGACGTGCTCTGCCGCGAGCGCAAGCTCGCCGGTATCCTGTTGGAGAGCCGCGGCGACGCGCTGGTGATCGGCATCGGCGTGAACCTCGTCGCCGCCCCGCCGCAGGCCGCGCTGGAGGAGGGGGCGCTCGCCCCCATCGACCTCGCCACCGCCGCCGGGATCCGGGTGACGCCGGAGGCGCTGCTCGACCTCCTTGCCGCCGCCTTCGCCCGGCGCGAGGCGCTGCTGGTCACCGAAGGGTTCGACGCGCAGCGGCGCGAGTGGCTCACCCACGCCGCCCGCCTCGGCCAACCCATCGTCGCGCGCCTCGCCGACCGGACGCTGACCGGCCGCTTCGACGGGGTGGACGGCGAAGGCGCGCTGATGCTCGCCACGCCCGAGGGCATCCAGCGCCTGCCCGCCGCCGACGTGCATTTCGCCTGAGGAGGGAGCCCGATGCTGCTCGCCATCGATGTCGGAAACACCAACACCGTCTTCGCCGTGCACGACGGCAAGGGCTTCGTGGGCGAATGGCGGTGCTCCACCTATCACCAGCGCACCGCGGACCAGTACTATGTCTGGCTGCGCCAGCTCATGGAGTTCAATGGCTTCAACGGGATCACCATCGACCAGGTGGTGATCTCGTCGGTGGTGCCGCAGGTCGTCTTCAACCTGCGTGTCCTGTCCGACCGCTACTTCAACTGCCGTCCCCTCGTGGTGGGCAAGGCCGATTGCGACCTGCCCGTCGACGTGCGGGTGGACGAGGGCACCGTGGTCGGCGCCGACCGGCTGGTAAACACTGTGGCAGGCCATGACCGCTTCGGCGGGGATCTCATCATCGTGGATTTCGGCACCGCGACCACCTTCGACGTGGTGGACACGGACGGGGCTTACGTCGGCGGCGTGATCGCGCCGGGGGTGAACCTGAGCCTGAAAGCCTTACATGAGGCCGCAGCCGCGCTCCCGCATGTGGACGTGACCAAGCCGCAGCGCGTTGTCGGCACCAATACCGTAGATTGCATGCAGTCGGGTGTCTTCTGGGGCTATGTCGGCCTTGTCGAGGGCATCTGCAAACGGATCCGGGGCGAACGCGACCGCCCGATGAAAGTCGTCGCGACCGGGGGGCTTTCGACCCTCTTCAACCAGGGGACGGACGTGATCGATCACATCGACACGGAGCTGACCATGCACGGTCTCGTCCTCATCAACGCATTCAACAGAAAGAGACTGAATGAGCAAAACGGATAGCCTCGTCTACGTCGCCCTGGGCGGCGCCGGCGAGATCGGGATGAACATGTACCTCTACGGCTACGGGCGGGAGGGCAAGCGGCGCTGGATCATGGTGGATGCGGGCGTCGCCTTCCCGGATATGGATAGCTCGCCCGGCGTCGACCTGATCACCGCCGATCCCGAGTTCATCGTGCAGCGGGCGCACGCGCTCGACGCGATCTTCATCACCCACGCGCATGAGGACCATGTGGGCGCCATCGGGCGCCTGTGGCCCGAGCTGAAGGCGCCGGTCTACGCCCGCGAGTTCACCGGCGAGATCGCCCGCGGCAAGATGGAGGAGGCGGGTCAGAACCCCGACGAGGTGCGCATCGTCGCCCCCTGGCCGGAGGTGGTGGAGGCCGGCCCCTTCAAGGTCGGCTTCCTGCCGATCAGCCACTCGGTGCCCGAAACCTCGGCGCTGGTCATCGACAGCCCCGCGGGCCGCGTGCTGCACACCGGCGACTGGAAGGCGGACCGCGACCCGCAGGTGGGCGAGCCCTACGACCCCGACGCGATCGCCGAGGTGGCGAAGGACGGCCTGCTGGCCCTGGTCTGCGATTCCACCAACGTGTTCTCGAAGCATCCCGGCCGCAGCGAGAGCGAGCTGGTGGAGCCCATCACGGAGCTTCTGCGCAACCAGCCCGGCATGGTGGTCGCGACCACCTTCGCCTCCAACGTCGCGCGGCTGCGCACGCTGGCGCTGGCCGGGCAGGCCGCGGGGCGCTCGATCGTCGTGATCGGCCGCGCGATGCACAAGATGCTGGGCGCGGCGAAGAAGACGGGGCTCCTCACCGACTTCCCGCCGATCCTCGATCCGAACGAGGGGGCGGACCTGCCGGCGGAGAACGTGCTGGTGCTGGCCTCGGGCTCGCAAGGCGAGCGGCGCGCGGCCTCGGCCCAGCTTGCCCGCGGCGGCTACGGCAAGCTGGAGATGCGGGACGGCGATACGTTCCTCTTCTCCTCCAAGACCATCCCGGGCAACGAGGTCGCGGTCGGGCAGATCGAGAACGCCCTCGCCCTGCTCGGTGTCGATGTGGTGGGGGAGGAAGGGGGCCTCTACCACGTCTCCGGCCACGCCAACCGGCCGGACCTGCTGGAGATGCACCGTCTCACCAAGCCGCAGTTCCTGATCCCGATGCATGGCGAATACCGCCATCTGCGCGAGCACGCGAAGCTGGCGCAGGGCACGCAGATCACCCCGGTCATCGCGCCCAACGGCACCATGGTGGACCTGTCGGGCAACGACGCGAAGGTGGTCGACATGATCGAGACCGGTCGCCGCTACGTGGACGGCTCGGTCAGCTACGGTGCGATGGACGGCATCGTGCGCGACCGGCTGCGGATGGCGATGCGCGGGCTCCTGGTCATCAACGTGGTCTTCGACGATCAGGCCAACCTGCTGGGCGATGCGTGGGTCGAGGCGAAGGGCCTTTTCACCGATGTCGATGGCGAGGAAGCGGCGCTGCAGGGCGAGCTGGAAGCGGCGATCACCAAGGAACTCGCCGGAGCGCGCCGCAAGGTGCGCGCCGATGACGACCTGGTGGAGCGGCTGGCGAGCCAGGCCGCATCCAATCGCGCCAACCGCATGATCGGCAAGAAGCCGGAGATCATCGTGATGATCAACCGGCTGGAGGACTGAGGGCAGGGCCGCGGCGCACCGCGGCCCTGCATCTCACTCGCTGTCGCGCCGGTAGAGCACGACCGGCGGCAGTGCGCTCTCGGCGCGGGCGAGGCGGGCGGTCGCCTCGATCCCGGCCTGCGTCTCGTCGCGATAGGCGGCGAGCTCCGCGTCCGAGACCTCGCCGGAGCCGTCGCTGTCGATCTCCTCGAACTTCTGGGCAAGCTCGTCGGCCACCTCTTCGGCTTCGGAGGGGTTGGGCGAGATCTGCTGGAGCACGACCTGCGGGCCGAGCTGCAGCGTGAGGCCGCTCTCCTCCATCGGGTCGCGCAGCACCACGAGCGCCTCGTCGTCCGTGGTCGGGATCAGGTCGGCGGGCGTGGCGTCGGCCTGCGTCGTGGCTGGGGCCGCGCCGCAGCTTTCGTACTCCGCAGCGCTGACAATGCCGTCGCCATCGGTGTCGATGCGGTCATAGGCCTGGATCAGGCCGTCCGGCGCCTCGTTCGGGGTGATGACGCCGTTGCCATCGGCGTCGGCCTCCGAATAGGCGAGGGCGCAGATGCTGTCCGCCTCCTGCGCCGTGCTGATCGTGGGGATGGCCATCACTCCGATGACGGCCAGACAGGTCAGGTCGTGCTTGAACTGGATCATGTGAAAACTCCTCGGGCCTCTTGTCGCTTCTCCGGCGCGCAATCGGGTGCGCCGCTTGTGGCCTCCCGCACCCGATAAATGCGGGAGCCTGCCCGGCGTTCCCGTTGAAATTGCGTTTGTGAAGTAGATCACAACCTTGAGATGATTAGCCTGCGACCAAAGCGGCTTTTCGCGCACAATTTTCATCGTTTTGCGAAGAAATTGAGGGTGCATGCGCGAGATTCAGCGAATCTGTTCCGCAAAACGAGAACACCTCCACGCCGATCCGGCAGGGGAGGTGTTTTGATTGTCGAGAGAGGCGTCAGATCAGGCGGCGGCGCCGGTCGATCCCTCTTCGGAGGTCTCGGAGGCAGGGGTCTCGGCCTCCACCTCCGCCTCGTCGGCCTTCGCTGACTTGCGGGTCGGCTTCGGCAGCTTGATCTCGCGCAGCATGAAGGCCGGGACGTGGTCGCCCATGCCGACGATCTTGTTGTCCTCGCGCCGCCCGCGGCCCTTGCCGCCGCGCTCGCGCCGCGGCTTCTGCTCCTTCTCGGGCGCCTGCTGCTCCGCGGCCGTCTCCACCGTCGTCTCCTCGGACTTGCGGGACCGGCTGCGGGAGCGGGAGCGCCTGGGCTTCTCCTCCTCGGCGCTGTCCTCCGCCGCCTCGGGCACGCTGGTCAGCGGGCTGTCGAGGCGCGGGATCTCCTTCTTCACGAGCTCCTCGATCTTCTCGAGATACTTCTGCTCGTGCGGGAAGCAGATCATCACCGCCTTGCCCTCGCGCCCGGCGCGGCCCGTGCGGCCGATGCGGTGCACGTAGTCCTCCGAATGGATCGGCACGTCGAAGTTGAAGACGTGGGAGACGTTCGGAATGTCGAGCCCGCGCGCGGCCACGTCGGAGGCGACCAGCAGCTTAAGATCGCCACCGCGGAAGCCGTCGAGCGTCTTCATCCGCACCGACTGGTCGAGGTCGCCGTGGATCGCGGCGGCGTCCATGCCGTGCTTCTTCAGCGACTTCGCGACGATGTCCACGTCGCGCTTGCGGTTGCAGAAGATGATGCCGTTGGTCAGGTTCTCCTCCGCCTCGATCAGGCGGCGCAGCACCTCGCGCTTCTCCCCGTCCGCGCCCTTCTTGCCGGAGGGTTTGTGGAGCACGACGCCCTGCGTGATCGTCTCGGAGGTCGTCGCCTGCCGCGCGACCTCGACCCGCACGGGATTGTGCAGGAAGGTCTCGGTGATCCGCGTGATCTCCGGCGCCATGGTGGCGGAGAAAAACAGCGTCTGCCGGGTGAAGGGCGTCAGGCCGAAGATGCGTTCGATATCCGGGATGAAACCCATGTCGAGCATCCGGTCGGCCTCGTCCACCACCATCACCTGCACGCCGGTGAGCATCAGCTTGCCGCGCTCGAAATGGTCGAGCAGGCGGCCCGGTGTCGCGATCAGCACGTCGACGCCGCGGTCGATGAGCTTGTCCTGATCCTTGAAGCTCACCCCGCCGATCAAGAGCGCCATGGTGAGCTTGTGATACTTGCCGTAGATCTCGAAGTTCTCGGCCACCTGGGCCGCGAGCTCCCGCGTCGGGCAGAGGATCAGCGAGCGGGGCATCCGCGCCCGCGCGCGGCCCTGCGCGAGGATCGAGATCATCGGCAGCGTGAAGCTCGCCGTCTTGCCGGTACCGGTCTGGGCGATGCCAAGCACGTCCTTGCCCATCAGGGCATGGGGAATGGCTTCGGCCTGGATCGGGGTGGGCGTCTCGTAGCCCGCCTCGGTCACGGCCTTCAGAACCTTCTCGTCGAGATCGAGATCGGTAAACTTCGTCATGTATGTCCTTCGCGCGATGTGAGTTGCGGCTTCATGAATGGCCGCTCTCATCCACAGCGACCGGGACCACCCGAATTGGTGGTGCGTCAATGACTGCGCGGCATATGACAATTTCGGCCGCCGGAGTCAATAAAACAGCCTAAAGGGTGGCTGTCGTGTCGCTGCGTTGGGCCAGAAGGTCGCGCAGGACGTCCCGCGCATGGGTGACCCGCGGGGTGCGCAGGGCGCTGCGCGGCCAGGTGAGAAAGAGCGGATTGGCCGGCGGTTCGGGTGCGGCGAGCCGGGTGAGAGTGCCGCTGCGCAAGGCCTCGCGGGCAAGGTAATGCGGCAGCACCGTCCAGCCGAGCCCGGCTTCCGCCATGTCGCGCAACAGCCGCAGGTCGGGCGCCGTGGCGCGGGGCGGCGGCAGAGCATCGGGCGGATGCCCGGCGGCGGAGATGACGATGCGGATCAGCGGCAGGTCGGTGTCGTAGGCGAGCGGCGGGTGGGCGCGCGCGTCCGCAAGGCCGGGTGCGCCGTGCGCGGCGATCCAGCGCGGGCTCGCCACCGCCAGCAGCCGCTCCTCCGCGATCCGCTCGGCGCCGAGCGCCGGGTCGTCGGGGGCGGACGCGGTGATGGCGAGGTCGGCCTGCCCGTCGGCGAGGGCGGCATAGATCGCCTCCGCCCCGCCGAGCGCGATCCGCAGGTCCACCCCGCTCTCCGCCAGCCGGGTGAGGGCGGGGACGAGCGCGTGTTGCACGAATTCCGGCGGGCCGATCAGGCGCACGATCCCCTCGACCCCGGCCCCCCGGGCGCGCAGGCGGGCATAGCGCGCCTCGATCCCGTCGAGCGCACCGCCCACCGCGTCGGCCAGATCCTCGGCCATCGGCGTCGGCTCCACCCCCCGCGCGTGCCGGGTGAAGAGCGGCCGACCGAGCTGATCCTCCAACAGGCGAATGTGAGTGGAGGCCGCCGGCTGCGTGATGCCGAGCCGCGCGGCCGCGGCAGAGATTGAGCCGGTGCGGCGCACTTCCAGAAAGGTGCGGAGCGGAATGAGCGGAACCATGCCATAATCTGATCTATGGCTGATACCCGTTTCAATGATTTTTCCGACAGGCTCCGCCATCCCATCTTCGGAGCATCGCAACCGAAGGAGGTTTCCATGATCCGCAAGGCGCTTTTCGTTCTGACCTCGCACGACCGCATCGGCGAGACCGGCCGACCCACCGGCTTCTACTGGGAGGAGCTGGCGCTTCCCTACCTGGAGCTGACCGCCCACGGCTACGACGTCGAATTCGCGAGCATCAAGGGCGGCGCGGCCCCCGCCGATCCCGGTTCCGCTAAGGAGGAGGGGCGGCCCGAGCCCGTCGCCCGCATCATGGCCGATGCCGACGCGATGGCCCGCATTGCCGACACCATCCCGATCGCGGAGGTCGATGCCACCGCCTACGACCTCGTCTACCTGCCCGGCGGGCACGGCACGATGTGGGATCTGGCGCAGAGCGCCAATCTCGGCCGTGTGCTCTCCACCGCCTGGGCGACGGGAGCCGTGGTCGGCGCGGTCTGCCATGGCCCCGCCGGGCTGCTCGCGGCAAGGGCCGAGGACGGCAAGCCGCTGGTCGCCGGGCGCCGCGTCAACGCCTTCACCGATGCGGAGGAGGTCGCCGTCGGCCTAGCCGAGACCGTGCCGTATCTGCTTGAGACCCGCCTCCGCGAGCAGGGCGCCGTGTTTGAGGCGAACCCGCAGCACTTCGCGGCCCACGCCGTGCGCGACGGGCGGCTGGTGACGGGGCAGAACCCGGCCTCCACCGCGAACGTGACCGCACTTCTTCTTGAAGCGCTGGAGGCACGCGCGGCGGCCTGAACGGTTGATGCGCGGGCGTGGCGCGGCTAAGCACATTGCGGCTCGACAGCAGGAGACCGCGATGACCTACACCGCCGCCACGCCCGAAGCCGAGCTGCCCAAGGGGCTGCGGGGCGTCACGTTCCTCACCGTCACCGGCGTGACGCACTGGACCGACCGCACCTTCTCCTTCACCTGCCAACGGCCTGACAGCCTGCGCTTCCGCTCCGGCGAGTTCGTGATGATCGGGCTGGTGGATGGGGAGCGACCGCTCCTGCGCGCCTACTCCATCGCGAGCCCCGCGTGGGAGGAGCATCTGGAGTTCTACTCCATCAAGGTGCAGGACGGGCCGCTCACCTCCCGCCTCCAGCACCTGAAGCCGGGCGATGAGATCGTCATGCGCGCAAAGCCCGTCGGCACGCTGGTGCACGACGCGCTGACGCCGGGCAAGCGGCTGATCCTGTTCTCCACCGGCACCGGCATCGCGCCCTTCGCCAGCGTGATCCGCGACCCCGAGACCTACGAGAAGTTCGACGAGGTCATCCTCACCCACACCTGCCGTGAGGTGCACGAGCTCGACTACGGCAAGGACCTGATCCGCCATATCGAGGAGCACGAGTTCCTGCCTGAGATCGTGGGCGACAAGCTCACCCTGGTCTCCACCACCACGCGCGAGAGCTCCGAGACGATGGGCCGGATGACCGACTGGCTGCGTGACGGCCGCTTTGCCGAGGCCACAGGCGCCCCCTTCGATCCCGCCACCGACCGGGTGATGATCTGTGGCTCCATGGCGATGCTGCAGGAGCACAAGGCGATCTGCGAGGCGGCCGGGATGAAGGAGGGCTCGAACTCCGACCCCGGCGACTTCGTCATCGAAAAGGCATTCGTGGACTGAGCGCCACACCCGCGCTTCCGCTGCATCCCGGCCTTGCCCGACAGCGCCGCCTCTGCCCAACTGGGCGGGCCGTCGGGGGGCGGCAGCCGTGGGGACAATCGCGCTTCATTTGAAGAAACGGCACCTTTGTCGCAGGCCTTTTCGGGACGTGGTCACGTTTAGGCAAGAAAGGTGCCTTCAAATGGCCCGAAACATCCCGCGTCTTGTGAGCAAGAAACGCTGCGAGGGGGAACGAGTGGTATGCTGGAATTTCTGATCGGGGCCATCGTGGTCCCATTGGCCCTGATCCTGAAGCTGGTCGCGACGATCCGCGACGCGGGCCCCGTGGGCGGGGCGATGATCGTCGCGGGCATCGTGCTCGGCATCCTGGCGCTGGCCTGGATCATGCGCGAGCTGGGCGGTCGCAAGATCGTGCGCACCGCCAGCCGGTCGCGCGAATATATCGGCGCGGACGAACTGCGCTCGATCCGTCACTCCCGCATGAGCCGCTCCGCGCGCTGAGCCCTAGTGGACGTGCCCGGCATGGGGGTGCCGGGTCGCGTCCGCGGCCAGCACGTCGACCTGCACCTCGATGGTGCCCACCGGCTCCACGGTGATGTCGAGGGGGAAGGACTGACCCTCCTCCAGCGGTTCATCGATCTCGACCAGCATCAGGAACACGCCCTGCGCGTCGAAATCGACGTCGTCGCCAGCGAGGATCTCCATCTCGCCCAGCGTCACGGGTGCGCCGCCCGCGGTGAGTGAGACGCCCATCACCGCGGCCGCCTCACCGTGATCCGTGGCGCCGCCGGTCACCATGACCGGCGCATCGCGCTCGTTCTCGAACTCGAAATAGATCGGCGCGGGGCCGCGCCGGGTCGCCGGCGTCCAGGCATGCAGGATGCGGACGCCCTCGACCTCCGACAGGTGCCCGTCATCGTCGCCGGCATGTTCCTCGTGCGCATGGTCGCCATGCCCGTGATCGTCGTGGCCGGCATGGTCCTCGTGGCCATGATCGTCATGCGCGTCGTGATGCTCCCCCTCCGCATGCTCCTCGTGATCGTGGTCATGGCCATGCTCGCCCTCCGCAAGCGCGGGGGCGGCCATCAGGGCGAGGATGAGGGGCAGGGCGCGCATAGGGGCACTCCGTTCTGATACATTATCACAGTGCACCTAGGCCGCGTCGATGTCGGTTTTGCGACACATGCGCGAGGCACTGAACCTCCGCCGCCATCGCGGGCACTCATGGACAGTGTGAAATACGGCAGGAGCACGTAGCAAGATGGCAATGGCAAGTCCCGGCCAGTGGAAGGCCGAGTGGGAAAGTGCGAAGAAGCAGTTCAAGGTAGCGGCCAAGAAGCGGCCGCCCGGCGACAAGTTCATGACCCGCTACAGCAAGAGCACGTCCGTCACGAAGGCTCTCGACGCGCTCGACAAGGCCTACGCCCAGCTCAACGGTGCCGCGCGCGACAAGCGCCAGGCGGCACTGACCACCTTCAAGACCAAGTTGACGTCGGCGGAGACGATCGGCGACAAGTACATCGACCACCTCGTTACGGTCATCACCGAGGAGAAGCGGGCGGCCCGCACGCGTGACGAGAAGAAGAAGGCCGCCGACCTCGACTTTCATCTCGAAATCTTCTCCAGCGTGATCGACATCTGCTTGGCCTCCGCGAAATCCGTGGCGGAGAAGACCGAGGATCTCTGGGAGAAGGAACAGCAGGGGATGCAGGCGGTCATCTCGTCGAAGAAGCAGTACCTCGCCAACATCCCCACGACGATCAAGAAGGCGGCGCGGTGGCTCACCATCCAGGAGCGCGACCCGACCGTGAAGGGCTTCAACGGCGGCATCACGACGGCGACGCGGGACATCTATGCCCAGATGGGCAACCTGCAGAAGCTCTATGATCGCAACTCGCAGGAATGGAAGCAGATCTACAGGCTGATCACGCCGATCAACGCCTGGGCCATGAAGGACAAGAAGCTGCCCGACAGCACCTCTACCGACAGGGTGGCCGAGGAGCTCGCCCAGGTCCGCCGCAACGTCGCCCTGATCGCCCAGTGGTACGAGAAGGCGAAGAAGACGGTCTGAGACCGGGTGGTGCCAAGCCCGCCGTGAGTGATGTATCCATCACGCTCACCGCGCCGCCGTCATCCAGGGCGCTGCGATGCTGAGAACGGGCTCGCGGGTCCGTGCTCGAACCCGAGATGGATCGAGGCTGGCCCGCTCCAGCGGGACGACGTTCGGGCCTGAGCCTCACGTCGGCTTCCGGTGGCGAAAGGGCTGTCGGAACGAGGGGCAGGGCACATGACACCAGCCTGCCCGGGCATCCTGCTACCCTTTCGCTGCGGACGTTTCATACGGGTTTCGCAACTGGCATCGTCCTGCCCTTGCCGGTCCGGCTTGCTTCAAGACAGCGGCGGCAGACCGTCCAGGTCCATGTGCGACCCGCCCGCGCGGGCCGCCTCGACACGGGCCCAGATGTCGGCGCCGCACCGCTCGCCCTGCGACCAGACGCCGGTCAGCAGGTAGCGGAAGCGTTCGGAGCTCGCGGCCCGGTTCTCGATCCAGTCGATGGCCTCGCTGCCGCGATAGGCAACCAGATTTTCGAGCGGCCCGGCTGCGACATCGGCGGCCCCTTCGACAGATGTTATCTTTGAGAGTAGTGCATCTAGCGTGGCGAAGATATCACGCAGGTCGCCCGCTTCGGTGATGCGATCGTTCAGGCAGTTCCACGCCCAGAAAAACGCGTCGCGATCGGCATCCGACCCGCGATCTCCGCAGTATTCGAGATAGGCGTCCGCGACGTGATCGGGCCGGAAGGCTCCGTCCGATGTGCGGCAGGGCGGCTTGCCCTCCCCATACTTGCAGCCAAGGCACACCCACCCGTCAGGCATCAGGTCAGCATTTCCTTCGTTGCCGTCAGCTTCAGGTCGGGCCAGTCGCGTTCCACCCGGTCGATGTCCCATTGCAGGCGGGTGAGGTAGACCGGGTCGCCGTCGTGATCGCTCGCCATGTGACCCTTGTTCTGGTTGGCGAAGCGGTCGATCTCTCCTTGCGGCCCCGAGAGCCAGCGCGCCGAGGTGAACTGCGTCGGCTCGAAGCGGACGGGCAAGCCGTATTCCAGCTCGATCCGGCTCGCCAGCACCTCGAACTGGAGCTGGCCGACGACGCCGACGATGGCGCCCGAGCCGATCATCGGCTTGAAGATCTTGGCGGCCCCTTCCTCGGCGAACTGCTGGAGCGCCTTGTCGAGATGCTTCGCCTTCATCGGGTCGCCCGCGCGGACGGACTGCAACAGCTCCGGCGCGAAGGAGGGGATGCCGGTGAAGCGCAGGTCCTCGCCTTCGGTCAGCGCATCCCCGATGCGCAGCTGGCCGTGGTTGGGGATGCCGATGATATCGCCGGCCCAAGCTTCCTCGGCCAGCTCCCGGTCGGAGGCGAGGAACATCACCGGGTTCGACACCGCCATCGGCTTTTTCGAGCGCACGTGATGGACCTTCATCCCCCGCTTGAAATGGCCGGAGCACAGGCGGACGAAGGCGACGCGGTCGCGGTGCTTGGGGTCCATGTTGGCCTGCACCTTGAAGACGAAGCCCGCGACCTTCTTCTCATCGGGGCCGACCTGCCGGGGCTCGGCGGGGCGCACCTGCGGTTCGGGACCGAAATCGCCGATGCCGCGCATCAACTCCTGCACGCCGAAGGAGTTGATGGCCGAGCCGAACCAGATCGGCGTCAGCGTCCCGTCGAGGAAGGCCTGCCGGTCGAAGGCGGGCAGGAGCTCGCGCGCCATCTCGACCTCCTCCACCAGCTTTTCCAAAAGGTCGCCGGGCACGTGTTCGGCAAGCTTCGGATCGTCCAGCCCCTCGATCTTCACGCTCTCCGCCTTGGTGTTGCGGTCCGCACGGCTCATCAGCTCCAGCCGGTCGTTGAGCATGTCGTAGCAGCCGAGGAAATCGCGGCCCGAGCCGATGGGCCAGGAGGCGGGTGTGACGTCGATCGCGAGGTTTTCCTGGATCTCGTCGATGATCTCGAACGTGTCCCGGCTCTCCCGGTCCATCTTGTTGCAGAAGGTCAGGATCGGCAGGTCGCGCAGGCGGCAGACCTCGAAGAGCTTGCGGGTCTGGCTCTCCACCCCCTTCGCGCCGTCGATCACCATGATCGCCGCGTCGACTGCGGTCAGCGTGCGGTAGGTGTCCTCGGAGAAGTCGGAGTGGCCCGGTGTGTCCACCAGGTTGAACCAGTAATCCGCGAACTCGAACGACATGGCGGACGCGGAGACAGAAATGCCCCGGTCCTTTTCCATCTGCATGAAGTCCGAGCGCGTGCGCCGCGCCTCGCCCTTCGCGCGCACCTGTCCGGCCATCTGGATTGCGCCGCCATAGAGCAGGAACTTCTCGGTCAGCGTCGTCTTGCCCGCATCGGGGTGCGAGATGATGGCGAAGGTGCGCCGCCGGGCGATCTCGGCGGGCAGGTCGGGGGCGTTGTGGTCACGGTCCAGCATGGGCGGGGATATAGGCGTGTCAGGAGAGATTCGCGAGCGCCTTCGGCGTGTCGCCGATTCGTGCTACGCTGAGAACGTTGTGTGAACATTCAGGGAGGGTGTCATGGACGCCAAAGAGATCGCCAACAAGCTCGTCGAACATTGCCGCAACCACACCGAGGCGCAGGCGCTCGACGAGCTCTATGCGCCCGACGCCGTGTCCTCCGAGGCGTTCGCCGGGCCGGACATGCCGCGTGAGGTGACGGGGATCGAGGCCATCAAGGGCAAGCACGACTGGTGGAACTCGAATTTCGAGGTCCATGACGGGTCGACCTCGGACCCGATGATGCATGGCGACGATAGCTTCGCCGTGATCTTCGAGATGGACGCGACCCACAAGCAGAGCGGCGAGCGCAGCAAGATGAAGGAGATCGCGGTCTACCACGTGGACAGCGGCAAGATCGTGAAGGAGCAGTTCTTCTACACGATGTGATTTGGGTGCGACCGTCCCGGCCGCAGCGCCGGGACCTTTGGCAAGCCGTTGCGCGCTGGAGCCGGAGGCCCCGGATCACGTCCGGGGCGGTGCCAAGTCGAAGCATCCTTCCGCCCGGCGGCACCGCCGGGCCGCGCCCGACCTCCCCCCGGAGGGCGCGTTGGCGATGTAATCCATCGAATGAGCGACATGGATGCTTGAGGGCGCGAGCATATCAATCCCGTCCCGCAGGCGCCCTCCAGGTCGGGCGCGGCCCTCACCAAGTTGTTCAGCGCATGTTGATCCGCAGGGCTCCCGCGGCCACGAACGGAAACGCCGCCAGCACCAAGAGCGACGTGCCCGCGAGAAAGGGCAGGGCGGCGCCCGCCTCCAGCCCCTGCGCGGCGCGGCTCACCACCTGCGCGCCGAAGATCAACGTCGGGACGTAGAGCGGCAGCACCAGCAGCGAGAGCAGCAGCCCGCCCCTCCGCAGCCCCACCGTGATCGCCGCCCCGATCGCGCCGAGGCCCGAGAGCGCCGGTGTCCCGATCAGCAGCGTGCCGATCAGCCACGGTTGCGCCCCATCCGCGAGGTTCAGCGTCAGCCCCAGCACCGGAGCCGCGACCACCAACGGCAGGCCCGTGGTCAGCCAGTGGGCCAGGGCCTTCACCGCCACCACGGCCTCCAGCGGCAGCGGCGACAACGCGAGGATGTCGAGCGTCCCGTCCTCGTGATCCGCCTGGAACAGCCGGTCGAGGGACAGAAGGCAGGCGAGCAGCGCGGCGACCCACAGGAGCCCCGGCGCCACGCGGCCCAGCACCTCCTGATCCGGCCCGATCCCGAGCGGTGCGAGCAGCACCACGACGAGAAAGAAGGCGAGGCCCAGCCCCGCGCCGCCGCCCGCGCGGACGGCCAGCCGGATCTCGCGGGCGAGCAGCGCGCCGACCGCGCTCACGTCCAGGCCTCGTCGAGGAAGGGATCGGTCTCGACCCGCCGCTGCGGCGCCTCCAGCCGCAGCTCGCCGAGCTCCAGGCCGAGGTCGATATGGGTGGCGATGATCGCCATGCCGCCGCCCGCCAGATGCTCGCGCAACAGCGCTGCAAACCGCGCCGTGTGCTCCGCGTCGAGCGAGACCGTCGGCTCGTCGAGCAGCCAGAGCGCGCGGGGCGCGAGCGCCAGCCGGGCGAGGCCCAGACGCCGCTTCTGCCCGGCCGAACACAGCCCCGCGGGCCGCTCGGCCAGCGCCTCCAGGTCGAACCGCTCCAGCGCCGCGCGCGCATCCCCGCCGGTCATGGCGGCCCAGAAGGCGAGGTTCTCCCCCACGCTCAGTGCCGCCTTGATCGCGTCGCGGTGGCCCGCATAGGCGATCCGGTCGAGATAGGCGTCGGTGCCGAGCGCCGCGCCCTCCAGCTCCACCTGCCCCTCACACGGCAACAGCCCGCACAGCGCGCGTAGCAGCGTCGATTTGCCGACCCCGTTCGGCCCGCGCAGCGCCAGCCCGGCGCCCGGGGAAAGCGCGATGTCGAGACCGTCGATCAGGAGGCGCCCGGCGCGGGCGACCCGCAGGGCAGAGGCGGAAAAACTCATGTTCCCAGCCCTAGCGAAGCGGGCGCGGGCGGGAAACCCTTTCCGCGGTATGCAATTGCACACTGAACCCTTGCGCCGCGCGGCGAAATGAGCCATGTCAGCGGCAAGAAACGCGCAGCACCCTGTCGAGGCGCCCGCGTTTCGTCCTAATTCCAGACGGGAGCGGCCCCGTGCGGCCCCCGGACAATCGAGGAAAGGGAGAGGTCCCCATGCCCATCACCGTCGGTCACGACACGAACAAGACCCGCCGCACGCTGGAGGCCGGAGGCGCCTCCGTCGCCTACTACTCGATCCCCGCGGCACAGGAGGCGGGCCTCGGCCAGTTCGACCGCCTGCCGTCCGTGCTGAAGGTGGTGCTGGAGAACATGCTCCGCTTCGAGGACGGCAAGACGGTCACGACCGACGACATCAAGGCGTTCTCCGAGTGGGCCGACAAGGGCGGCAAGAACCCGCGCGAGATCGCCTACCGCCCCGCGCGCGTACTGATGCAGGACTTCACCGGCGTCCCGGCGGTCGTGGACCTCGCGGCCATGCGCGACGGCATCGTGTCGCTCGGCGGTGACCCGGAGAAGATCAACCCGCTCAACCCCGTGGACCTCGTCATCGACCACTCGGTCATGATCGACGAGTTCGGCAACCCGCGCGCCTTCCAGATGAACGTGGACCGTGAGTACGAGCGGAACATGGAGCGTTACACGTTCCTGAAATGGGGCCAGAGCGCCTTCAACAACTTCCGTGTGGTGCCGCCGGGCACCGGCATCTGCCACCAGGTGAACCTGGAGTACCTCGCGAAGACCGTGTGGTCGGATCAGGACCAGAACGGCGAGACGGTGGCCTATCCCGACACGCTGGTCGGTACCGACAGCCACACCACGATGGTCAACGGTGCGGCCGTCCTCGGCTGGGGCGTCGGCGGGATCGAGGCGGAGGCCGCGATGCTGGGCCAGCCGATCTCCATGCTGATCCCCGAGGTCGTGGGCTTCAAGCTCACCGGCAAGATGACCGAGGGCACCACGGCGACCGACCTTGTGCTCAAGGTCGTGCAGATGCTCCGTGAGAAGGGCGTCGTCTCCAAGTTCGTGGAATTCTACGGCGACGGCCTCGACAACGTGCCGCTCGCCGACCGCGCGACCATCGGCAACATGGCGCCGGAGTATGGTGCCACCTGCGGCTTCTTCCCGATCGACGACGTGACCCTGCGCTACCTCACGCAGACCGGCCGCGACGAGAACACGATCAAGCTGGTCGAGGCCTACGCCAAGGCCAACGGCATGTGGCGCGAGCCGGGCTACGAGCCGGTCTACACCGACACGCTGGAGCTCGACATGGGCACGGTCGTCCCCGCGATCTCTGGCCCCAAGCGCCCGCAGGACCACATCGCGCTCGACAACGCCGCCAAGGCGTTCGGCGAGTATGTGAAGGGCCAGCGCGAGGGCAAGCCGACCGAGAACGCCGAAGCGCGGTGGGAGGCCGAGGGCGGCCAGCCCGAGCCGACGTCGATCCCCGGTGACGAAGGCCACCACGCCCGCGGCTACGTCGATGGCGAGACCGGCAAGTACCAGATGCATGACGGCTCGATCGTCATCGCCTCCATCACGTCGTGCACCAACACCTCGAACCCCTACGTGATGATCGGCGCCGGCCTCGTCGCGCGGAAGGCGCGGGAGCTCGGCCTCGACCGCAAGCCTTGGGTGAAGACCTCGCTCGCCCCGGGCTCCCAGGTGGTGAGTGCGTATCTGGAGGCCGCGGGCCTGCAGGACGATCTCGACGCCATCGGCTTCAACCTCGTCGGCTACGGCTGCACGACCTGCATCGGCAACTCCGGCCCGCTGCAGGAAGAGATCTCCAAGTGCATCAACGACAACGACCTGATCGGGGTCAGCGTCCTGTCGGGCAACCGCAACTTCGAGGGCCGGATTAGCCCGGACGTGCGCGCCAACTACCTCGCCTCGCCGCCGCTGGTGGTGGCCTACGCGCTGGTCGGCGACATGAATGTCGACATCACCACCGCGAGCCTCGGCAAGGACAAGAACGGCAACGACGTCTACCTCAAGGACATCTGGCCGAGCCAGGAGGAGATCGCGGCCCTGGTCGAGGAGACCGTGACCCGCGAGGCCTTCCAGTCCAAGTATGCCGACGTCTTCAAGGGCGACGACAAGTGGCGCGGGGTGGAGACGACCGACAGCCAGACCTATGATTGGCCGACCTCGTCGACCTACGTGCAGAACCCGCCCTACTTCCAGGACATGGCCAAGGAAGCGGGCGAGATCAAAAACGTGGAGAACGCCCGCGTCCTCGCCATCCTCGGCGACATGGTGACGACCGACCACATCTCTCCCGCGGGCTCCTTCAAGGAGACGACGCCGGCGGGCCAGTACCTCACGGATCGCCAGGTCCAGCCGCGGGAGTTCAACTCCTACGGCTCGCGCCGCGGCAACCACGAGGTCATGATGCGCGGCACCTTCGCCAATATCCGCATCCGCAACGAGATGCTGGACGGCGTCGAGGGCGGCTACACCAAGGGTCCGAACGGCGAGCAGATGTCGATCTACGACGCCGCCATGGCTTGGCAGGAGCAGGGCGTGCCGCTCGTGATCTTTGCCGGTGAGCAGTACGGTGCTGGCTCCTCGCGCGACTGGGCGGCGAAGGGTACGGCTCTGCTGGGCGTAAAGGCGGTGATCGCGGAGAACTTCGAGCGCATCCACCGCTCCAACCTCGTCGGCATGGGCGTGATCCCGTTCGAGTTCACCGGCGGCGACACCCGCAAGTCCCTCGGCATCACGGGGGAGGAAACGGTGAGCATCACGGGGCTCGAGGGTGATCTCAAGCCGCTCTCCAACGTGCCTGCGACGATCACCTACGCGGACGGCACGACCAAGGAGATCGAGCTGAAATGCCGGATCGATACCGCGGTCGAGAAGGAATACGTCGAGAACGGCGGCGTGCTGCACTACGTGCTGCGCAACCTCGCCAAGGCGGCGTAAGCCTCTCTGCATGAACGCGAAACGGCCGTCGGGGCGATCCGGCGGCCGTTTTGGGTTGCGGGGTTTGGCTTGGCAGCCACCTTGGACTTCGGATTGGTTTCCAGCAACCGGAGCGCTCCGCCACCAGCGTCCAGCCATGACCACTCCGGAAGCCGGACGCGCGCCTGCCCGTGGGATGGCGCCCCAACCTCAGAACGGCGCACTTTATCCCAGCAAAGTCATTGCTCGCTGCGATCTGCGTGCGTCATTGCAAAGCGCCAGCCCGCCGGGACGGGCAGGCGCTCGCCCGGCGCCTTCGGCTTGTTCCGGGCGGGATGGCGCTCTGTGAAAGGGCTCGAAAAGGCACCGTCATGGTCGGGCCCGACCCGACCATCTCCTGCTCAGTCCCGTGCCACGATCCACCCCGTGATCTCCTCCAGCGCCCCATCCGCAAATGCATGACGCCCCTCCAGCACGAAGCGCAGCTCCATGTCCCAGGACCACTCGCTGACCAGCTGCCGATTGTAAGGCCCCGCCTTCAGCAATCCATGCGTCGCGTCCGGCACCACCACCACGCGGTTCGCCGGATGCCGCCCCCCGACCAGATCGCGATAGACCTGCGCATCGTGCTCGGCATCCACGTTCAGGTCCTCTTCCCCCCAGATCGCCAGCAGGGGCACGTCGAGGCCTGCGAGGTCCCCCCGCGCATCCTCCGCCCGATTGCGCCGGATGAACCCCCAGCGCGCCTCGCTCATCCCATCGGGAACCGCCGCGGCCTCGAACACCTCCGCCCCGAAGACCCGCTCGTCGGCGATCGCAGCCTCCGCCATGAGCCGCTCGATCTCACCGTCGTCGACACCCTCCAACGCCAGTCGCGTCAGTGTGTAGTAGTCCCCCTGCTGCTGCCACGACACCGCAGGCCCAACGAGCACGAGGAAATCGGCATCTTCGGCCCCGAGCCGCGGCAGTACCCAGCCCGCCTGCGAGAACCCCAGCGCGCCGATTGCCACCCCGCCGAGCCGTGTCTGCAGTTCCGCAAGCGCCGCTGCAGTCTCCACCGCGCGATTCGCCATCGACTGGTCGAGCCACGCGCCCTCCGACTCACCGACGCCGGGCTTGTCCCACGACGCCACCGCGATTCCCGCGTCCAGCAACACGTTGATCAGCGACGCATACCCGCCCGCCGAAGTCCGATCCTGTGGCCCGTCGCCATGCACCAGAACGACCGCCGCGAGCGGCACGTCCTCCGGCAACCACAGCGTTCCCGCCAACCGGTCCCCCGCCACCGAAAACACGAACGGCTCCGAGGCCCGGCGATCGAGGTCGTGATCCTCCAGCCGCCAGAGCAGGAGCAGCGCGAGCGTCGCGATCGCGGCCCCGCCGACCGCCGTCTTCCGCCAGTTCACCGCGATCTCCTCCACCCGCCCGGAACCCATGTGACGATCCGCGCCGACCCTGTCCAGCGCCGCACGTCGTGTTACGGGTTTCCGCGCATGCGCCACATCCTGTAACGTTTCGTAAGCGAACCGAAACCACCCGCGGAGCATCCGATGAAGGGCTTTCCCGACCTGCCGCCGATCTGGTTCGCGGGCTTCGCCGCCGGTGCATGGGGCCTCTCCCGCACGCTCCCGCTCATCCGGTTCGACAACCCGGTCACGGACCTGATCGGCGCGCTGATGATCCTCGGCGGCATCGGCCTCGCGCTCTGGTCGCTCTACTGGTTTCGCCGCCGCCGCACGACCTTTGAGCCGCATCACACACCGACTGCGCTCATCGTCGAAGGCCCGTTCCGCCTGTCGCGAAACCCAATCTACGTTGGCCTGGTCGCGATCCTCGCGGGCTATGCGCTGCGCCTCGGCACGCTCACGCCGCTTCTGCTCGTCCCGGTCTTCTGGTGGGTGCTGCACCGCCGCTTCGCCCTGCCGGAGGAGGCGGGGCTGCGCGCCGCGTTCGGAGCCGAGGCCGAGGCCTACATCGCGGCGACGCGCCGCTGGCTGTGATCGAACTCACGCTGCCTCTCCCGCTTTCTTGATTGGACGATGCCCGCTGCGAGGCATAGCCATTAGGTCCACGACGAGGAGAAAGACCACCCCATGCTCCACCTTCTGCGCCTGCTGATCCTGACCACCCTCACGCTGATCGCGCTGCCGCTCGCGGCGCAGACACGGCCGGTGGTGGTGGAGCTGTTCACGTCGCAGGGCTGTTCCTCGTGCCCGCCGGCGGATGCGTTCCTGGGCGAGCTGGCCGAGCGGCCCGACGTGATCGCGCTGTCGCTGCATGTGGATTACTGGGACTATCTGGGCTGGCGCGATCCCTTCGCCTCACCGGCCATGACCCAGCGCCAGCGGGCTTATGCGGCCGCGCATGGCGAGCGGTCGATCTACACGCCGCAGATGGTGCTGCAGGGCGAGATCTCGGCCATCGGCCATCAGAAGGATCTGGTGAACGCCGCGATCTCCCGCCTCGCCGGGGAGCCTGCGCGGGCGCGGGTCGTCATCCGGCCGGCCAATGGGAGCATGCTGGTGGAGATCGCGCCGCTGGGCCCGGTCGAGCCCTCGGTCGTGCACCTCGTGAGCTACGCCGGGCCGCAGCGCCAGCAGATCGCGCGGGGGGAGAACCGGGGCCGCAGCCTCTCCTACCACAACGTCGTCACCAACTGGATGCGACTGGCGGACTGGAGCGGGGATGAGGTCGAGCTGACCGCGCCCGTTCCCACCATGGCGCGCGGCGTCGCCGTGATCGTGCAAGAGGGCGTCGCGGGCGCCGTGATCGGGGCGGCGAAATACGAGTTCTGAGCGCGCCCCGCTCCTTCTTCCTTGTGAACAATATCCTCGCCCGGCAGGGCGAAACCGCGTCCGGGGCGCGAGCCTACCGCCAGCGGCGGTGGAACCAGAACCACTGCTCGGGCCGCTCCATGATCCAGGTGGAGAGCTGGGCATTGACGGCGCGCATCATCTCCTCCTCGTCGCCATGGGGGATCGGGGCGCTGACGACGCTGTCGAAGCTGAGCCCGTCCTCGGCGCGGAAGCTGGCATTGGCCACCAGCGGCACGCCCATGGACTTCGCGAGCTTCGCGGCACTCGTTGTCGTCTCCGCCGGATGGCCGAGGAAGTCGATCAGCGGCGCGCCCGACTGCTTCTGATCCACGAGGATCGCGACGATCCCGCCGGAGCGCAGGTGGCGGATGAGCCCGCGGGTGCCGTCGCGGCCCTTGGGGAAGGCATGTTCGCTCAGCACCTTGAGGGTGCCGACGAAATCCTCGTTGTAATAGGGGTTGTTGTGGGTGCGGTAGACGCCGCCGATCTCAAGATCGCGGGTCCGGCCCCAGGCGCGCAGCCCCTCCCAGTTGCCGAAATGCATGGCGGCGATGACGGCGCCGGTCTTCTCGGCGCAGGCCTTGCGGAGCACTTCGAGCCCCGGCCCCCCGGCGCGGAAGCGGGAGGGGTCGGCGATGACGTCCTCCATCATCATCTCCTCGACCATGACGCGGCCGAAATTGTCGCCGGCGCCGCGCAGGATCTCCTGCCTACGGGCGGGCGGCAGGTCGGGGAGCACCTTGTCGAAGTTGCGTTCAACCCTGCGGCGCGCCTCCGGCAGGCGGGAGATGACGTTGCGCCCGATCCAGCCACCGAGGGCCACGCGCCGGTTATAGGGCAGCACGCGGATGACCCGCGCCAGCACGCGCAGCACGCCGTTCGAGAGGCGGTAGCTCAGATCCTTGTAACGGTCGCTCATGCGGGTGGTGGTCCGGGCGGGAGAACTGACGCGTCCCCATAGCATTGCCCGGCGGGGCAAGGCCAGAGGGCGGCGTCGTCGGGGTGTCACTCGCGGTTCGGCGGGGAGCGGATACGGTCTTTGGTCGATCCTGCGGCGGGGCGCGAGGGCAGTCGCTCAGCCCGCGCGGTTCTCCCGATACCACACGAAGAGGCCTGCGCCGATGATGAGGGCGGCACCGGTCCACGTCCAGATGTCTGGCCATTCGCCGAAGAAGAGCACGCCCCAGAGGGCCGCGAGCGCGAGGCCCGAGTAGCCGAAGGGGGCGAGCAGCGACGCGGGCGCGGAGCGGAAGGCGAGGATCAGCAGGAACTGCCCGGTTCCGCCTACGAGCCCGATCAGGCCCATCAGGACCGCGTCCCCGGTGCTCGGCATCTGCCAGACCGGGATGACGAGGAGCGAGGAGACCACGGCGCCGAAGAGGGCGGTGTAGACGAAGCTGGTCCACGGGCTCTCCTCCGCGCCGAGCTTGCGCGTGGCGATCGAGAAGGCGGCATAGCAGCTCGCCGCGCAGACCGGCAGCAGCGCGTAGGGCGTGAAGACGTCGAAGCCCGGGCGGATGATGACGAGGGCGCCGAGCAGGCCGCAGAAGAGTGCGAGCCAGCGGCGGATCCCCACCTTCTCCCCCAGAAAGATCACGGCGAGCAGCGTGGTGATGAGCGGGGCGACCTCGAAGATCGCGGTTGCCTCGGCCAGTTCGAGCTCGGAGAGGGCGAGGTAGAAGCTGAAGGTCGCACCGAAGACGAAGATCGAGCGCATCAGCTGCAGGCCCGGATAGCGGGTGCGCATGAGGCGGGGCAGGCGCGGGGCGAGCAGGAGCACGGTCCAGAGCACCTGCCCGGTGTAGCGCGCCCAGACCACCTGCATCGGCGGGTTGTCCGCCGTCAGCCCCTTGGCGAGCGCGTCCATCACGGTGAAGAACGCGATCGCCCCCAGCATCATCAGGATGCCGCGCCGGGGATTGTCGGTGGCAAGGGTGCCGGTCGCCATCGGGCGGTCCTTCCTGTCGGACGGCACCGCGGGGCGCGGTGGCGCACATGAAAAGGGCGGCGCCTTGAGCACCGCCCCGGATCGTGGATGTCGCGCCCGTCAGGTCTTCACGGGCGAGATCATCATGACCATCTGGCGGCCTTCGACCTTGGGCATGTTGTCGATCTTGCCCAGACCCTCCACATCGCCGGCGACGCGGTTGAGCAGATCGCGGCCCAGCTCCTGGTGGGCCATCTCGCGGCCGCGGAAGCGGAGCGTCACCTTCACCTTGTCGCCGTTGCCGAGGAACTTGGTCACGTTGCGCATCTTGACGTCGTAGTCGTGGGTGTCGGTGTTCGGGCGGAACTTCACCTCCTTCACCTCGATCGTCTTCTGCTTCTTGCGGGCCTCGGATTCGCGCTTCTGCTGTTCGTACTTGAACTTGCCGAAGTCCATGATCTTGCACACCGGCGGCGTGGCGTTCGGCGAGATCTCCACCAGGTCGAGCCCGGCCTCTTCGGCCAGCTCAAGACCGCGGCGGGGCGAGACGACGCCGATCTGCTCGCCATCGGCGCCGATCAGGCGGATTTCAGGGGCGCGGATACGGTCGTTGACGCGGGGGCCGGTGTCGCGGGTGGGAGGTGCATTATGCGGTCTGCGGGCTATGGTCTTCTGGTCCTTCTGTGGTTGACGGATCGGCGTGGTCGGGCACACCGAAGGGCAGGCCCGGGCCTGCGAGAGACCTTTAAGTGGCGTGGAACGGCATCTTGGTCAATAGTGCCTTGGACCGAAGGGGAGAATTACGGGGACCTTCCAGATGCTATCCTACCCGGCCGCAGCCATCTCGCTGGTCGCGGCCCTGGCGTACCTGTTCCACTACCGCGTTCAGCCGCCGAGCGAACGCCGGACCGCGATCAAGGCGGCGGCCATCGGCGCGCTGGCGATCGTGGGCCTGTTCAAGGGCGCGCCGATCCTCTTCATCCTCGCCCTGATCGTCGCCGCCGCCTCCGACGCGGTGCTGGCGCTGGAGCGGGGGCAGAGCCTCCGGCAGGCCATGGTGCTGGCGCTGATCTCGCAGCTGCTGCTCCTCGGCACGTTCGTGCTGCACTGGCAGGGGATCGCGGCGCCGATCGTCGCGGTGCTGGGCCTTGCGGGGATCGGCGTCGGCTATCTCATGCTGCTCTGGGACGGGCTGGAGGGCTATCGGCGCATTCTCTGCCTCTACGTCGCGGTGCTGATCGGCACGACCTTCACCGCCCTCGGCATGGGGGAGACCGAGCGTCTCGCGGTCGCGGGCATGCTGCTCTATCTCATGGCGCAGGTGCTCTTGGGGCTGGAGTACTTCCTGCTGCAGGGCCACGATTTCGAGCTGTCGCTGACGGGGCCTGCGATCTGGATGAGCTATTACGGGAGCATGCTGCTCTTCGTCCTCGCTTTCACCACAATTGTGAGTTGATATGACGGCCCTCGACGTCGCCCCTCACGAACCATGGTCTGGATGATCGCATATCTCGCATGGATTACGGCCGCGCTGTCCTGCGCTGGCTCGCTGGCCTATGTCGGATATTACCAACTGCGCAGCGTGAGCGTGCCGCGGATGCTGGCCAAGGTCACGGCGACGGGCGGGCTGGCGCTGACCGCATTGCTGCTGGAGCGCGGATGGCTGCTGGTCGCCGCCCTCGGCGTTGCGGCGCTGGCCGACTACGTGAAGACGTTCCGGACCGAAGCCACGCTGATGACGGCGATCTCGCTGTCCTCGATCTTCAATGTGCTTCTGTCGATGTGGTTCCTGACCGAGCACTGGAGCGGGCTGGGCGCCCCCTTCGTCGCGGCGGGGGCGCTGGCGGGCATCGCGGGGGGCTACGCGATCCTCGTCTGGCCGCATATGGGCCGGCTGCGGGGCATCGTTCTGCCGTACATGGTGACGGTCCTGGTGGCGGTTCTGACGGGCCTCGGGGCGGGGGAGAGCGATCCGCTGCTGACCATCGGAGTGCTGCTCTACATGCTCTCCGTCATCTTGCTTGGCTTCGAACTGATGCTTTTTCACAACGAGTATCGCTTTTTGAGGGTTGTAGGGCCTATGATCTGGCTGCTCTATTACTCAGGCTTGGCATTCTTTGTGCTCGGCGGGGGACGGTAACGCCAACGGGGATTGTGCTGGGGAGCACGTCCTGCATCTGACGGGTTCTGCATGTCGCTGTTGTTTCTTGCGATCGCGCTTGGCGCGGCCCTGGACTACGGCCTGCGTCATTCCTGGCGGCTCCCCAATTTCGACCGGTCGATGACGAAGACCTGCGCGACGCTGTCGCTCATCATCTTCGCCTCGCTCGCCAATGCGCCGGGACTGCTGATCGTGGGGCTCGGCTTTGCCGCCATCGGTGATTATTCAGGCAGCCGGGGTCCGCTGCGCTGGATGCTCTTGAGCGCGACGGCCTTCCTCGCCAGCCACACGATGTACGTGCTGCTCTACCTGGAGCGCTCCTACGCCTTCGCGCCGCATTCGGGGCCCGCGATGCTGTTGGGGCTGACGGGTGTGATCGTCATGGTGGCGACCTGCTGGCGGACGCTAGCGGCGCTGCGGCTGGCGGTCGTGATGTACACGCCCGTGATCATGGTGCAGTTCGTGATCGGCCAGACGGTCCCGGCTGAGTTCATGACGATCGCCTATGCGACGACGCTGTTCCTGATCTCCGGCTGCCTGTTGGGGCTGGAGCTCTTCGCGATCCCGCTCGACAGTTCCGTGCGGCGATGGAGCAGCCCGGTGGTGTGGCTGACCTATTTCGCCGCACAGATGCTCGTCATCTTCTCGTTCGTGGAGATCGAGATCTAGGCGGTTTCCGGGTGGACCGATTCAGTAGGGCGTTGCCAAAGAGATGCCCGAGGCGTTTGCCGGCCCGATCCCGTCAGGCCGGCAAGTGCTCTAGCGCAGGTCCGGAGGCGTTGCCTCGGCGGCGAGCTCGGTGACGACCTCGGCCGTGGCGCGGACGCTCGACTGCTTCTCGCCCAGACGGCGGAGCGAGACGGTGCCGTTCTCAACCTCCTGCCGGCCGATGGCGAGGATCACCGGGACCTTGGCCAGCGAGTGCTCCCGGACCTTGTAGTTGATCTTCTCGTTGCGCGTGTCGGCCTCCGCCCGGATGCCGGCCTTGCGCAACTGCTCGACCACCTCGGCCACGTAGTCGTCGGCGTCCGAGACGATGGAGGCGACGACGACCTGTCGCGGGGCGAGCCAGAAGGGCAGCTTGCCCGCGTAGTTCTCGATCAGGATGCCGAGGAACCGCTCGAAGGAGCCGAGGACCGCGCGATGCAGCATGAAGGGCCGGTGCTTGTCGCCGTCCTCGCCGACATATTCGGCGCCCAGCCGGTCGGGAAGCTGGCTGTCCACCTGGAAGGTGCCGCACTGCCATTCCCGCCCGATCGCGTCCGTGAGCTTGAAGTCGAGCTTCGGGCCGTAGAACGCGCCCTCACCGGGATCGACCTCGTAGGGCGCCCCGATCGACTTGATCGCGGCCTCCAGCGCACCCTCCGTCACGTCCCATTCGGCATCGGTTCCGATGCGCTTTTCGGGTCGGGTGGAGAACATGATCTTGAACTCCTCGAAGCCGAGATCGCGGTAGACGCGGCTGAGAAGCTGGATGAACTTCGCGCATTCCGCTTCGATCTGCTCGCCGGTGCAGAAGATGTGCGCGTCGTCCTGCACGAAGCCGCGCACGCGCATCAGGCCGTGCATGGCGCCTGATGCCTCGTAGCGATGGCAGGAGCCGAACTCGGCCAGCCGCAGCGGGAGGTCGCGATAGGACTTCAGGCCCTGATTGTAGACCTGCACATGGCAGGGGCAGTTCATGGGCTTGAGCGCATTGGTCCGCTTCTCGTTGGCATGTTCCTCATCGATCTCGGTGATGAACATGTTCTCGCGGTACTTGTCCCAGTGGCCCGAGGCCTCCCACAGCTTGCGGTCGACGACCTGCGGCGTGCGGATCTCGCGGTAGCCGTCCTCGATCTGGCGGCGGCGCATGTAGTCCTCGAGCGCGCGGTAGACCGTCCAGCCGTTGGGGTGCCAGAACACCATGCCCGGCGCTTCCTCCTGCAGGTGGAAGAGGTCCATTTCCTTCGCCAGACGCCGGTGGTCGCGCTTCGCCGCCTCCTCCAGCATGTGGAGGTGGTCCTTCAGCTCCTGCTTCGTGCGGAAGGCGACGCCGTAGATGCGCTGGAGCTGCTTGTTCTTCGCATCGCCGCGCCAGTAGGCGCCGGAGACGCGGGTGAGCTTGAAGGCATCCGCCGGAACCTGGCCCGTATGGGCGAGGTGCGGTCCGCGGCAGAGATCCTGCCAGTGCCCGTGCCAGTACATGCGGATTGGCTCGCCCTCGGGGATCGCGTGGACGAGCTCGACCTTGAAGGGCTCGTTCTGCGCCTCGTAGTGGGCGATGGCGCGGTCGCGGTCCCACACTTCCGTGCGGACGGGGTCGCGGGCGGCGATGATCTCACGCATCTTTTTCTCGATCGCGGCGAGGTCGTCGGGCGTGAACGGCTCTTCCCGGTCGAAATCGTAGTACCAGCCGTGCTCGATCACCGGACCGATCGTGACCTTCACGTCGGGCCAGATCTCCTGCACCGCGCGCGCCATAATGTGGGCCGCGTCGTGGCGGATCAGTTCGAGGGCCTGCGCCTCATCCTTGATCGTGTGGATGGCGAGGACGGCGTCCTGCTCGATGGGCCGCGAGAGGTCCACGAAGATGCCGTCCACCGTCGCGGCGATCGCGGCCTTGCCGAGCGATTTTGAGATGTCCGCCGCAACCTCGCCCCCGGTGATCCCGGCCTCGTATTGACGTTGCGCGCCATCGGGCAGGGTGATCGTGATGTTGGCCATGGGGGCCTCCTCGGTTCGGCGCCTACGAAACGCCCGGTTGCGGTTATGTCCCCGTTCTCGTGACAGAGCGTTTCCGAGAGGTCAAGACGGATCGCGGGCGTTCTCGCGTATAAGGTGTGGAGATTTTTTCCACGGAGCCTTTCGATGCGACTTTCCCTTGCCTGTCTCGCCTGTCTTCTCCCGTTGTCCGCCCCGGCGCAGGAGGCGCCCGGCTTCTCGCTCGGCCTCGGTGTGGGGCTCAGCGACAGCCCCTATATCGGCGAGGACGATTTCGAGGCCGACGTGCTGCCGCTGATCAACTTCCGGACGGAGCGCTTCGAGCTCGGCACGGGCGGGGCGTCCTATGACGTGATCCAGAACGGCCCGCTGGTGGTGGACGTGTTCGTCGCGCCTCGGTTCTCGGCGCTGGAGGATCCGGACAGCGACGAGCTCGACGGGATCGATCGGGACCTGACCTTCGATGCGGGGGCGGGGCTCGGCTACGCGATCCGGCCGGGGACGCGGGTGACGGCCTCCGTGCGGACCGAGATCACCGACGAGCATGAGGGGCAGGAGCTGCGGCTGGCGCTGTTCCAGGAGGTACCGAATTTCCCGCTGCGGCTGGGCGCGGGGGTGTCGGTGCAGTCGGAGGAGCTCGCGAGCTATCTCTATGGCGTCGAGGAGGACGAGGCGCGCCCCGGCCGCCCGGCCTACGATCCGGACGTGGTAGCGGTGCCGTTCCTGTCGCTCAACAGCCGGGTGCCGCTGAGGAACAACATCTCCCTCTTCGCCGGGGCGCGCATGGCGTTCCTGCCCGACGAGGCTACGGACAGCCCGATCGTGGAGGACGACGTGGTCCTGTCGAGCAATGTGGGGATCGCTTACCGGTTCTGAGGGCTTCGGACCGCCCCGGACCTGCTCCGGGGCCGGCTGGTATTGAGAACGGTCCCGGATCAAGTCCGGGACGGTGAGCTTTGCCTGGGTTCGATGCGAAACGTTGAGGGTCGCGCTCTGGATGGGCGCGGCCCCGCCTGTCAGCCATGCTATGAGGTCAACTCAGCTTCCGAAAGGAAGACGTATTCAAACCACGCCTTCGTAGATCTCCAGTGTTGCCTTCTGCATCGCCTCCACCGTGAAGCGGGAGCGGATGCGGGCGCGGGCGGCGAGGCCCATATGGGCGCGGCCGCTCTCGTCCAGGGCCAGCGCCGCCTCCACCGCGTCGGCGAGGGCCGCCACGTCGCCCGGCGGGTAGAGCCAGCCGGTCTTGCCGTCCTCCACCGTCTCAAGCGCGCCGCCATGTGCGGTCGCGATGACCGGGCGGCCCATGGCTTGCGCCTCCACCGCGACGCGGCCGAACGCCTCCGGCTCCCGGCTCGCGCTGACCACGACGGATGCGAGCTTGTAGGCGGCTTCCATGTCCGCGCAGTGCCCAACGAGGCGGACGGAGCCCGTCAGCCCGCCCGCGTTCACCGCGTTCTCGAGCTGCCCGCCGAAGCCCGAGCCGCCGTCGTCGCCGACCAGCACGATCTGGCAGTCGAGGAGCTCGCCGCGACTTTCGGCCCGGCTGCGCAGCAGGCTCGCGGCGGCGACCATGTCCTCCTGACCCTTCCAGCGGCTGAGGCGGCCGGGCAGGAGCACGATGGGCCGCGGATCCTCGATCACGCCCCAGGCCTGCGCGAGGCTGATGGTGCGCTCGCTCGACACCGCCTCCTCGGCGAAGGTGGTGATGTCGGCGCCGCGCGGGATGGTGATGATGCGCGTGGGGTCGACGCGGTGCCGCTCCGCCACGATCCGCGCCACGTAGTCGGAGACTGCGATTACCGGCTCGCCCTTGGCCATGACGGCGTTATAGCGGCGCTTGAGCGGGAAATCCTCGTTGTAGACGCCGTGATAGGTGGTGATGAAACGCACGCCCGTCGCCCGCGCGGCATGGAGCCCGGCCCAGGCGGGCGCGCGGGAGCGGGCGTGGACGATATCCACCCCTTCCTCCGCGATGACCTTCGCGAGCTGGCGGGCGTTGGCGCGGATGGCCCAGGGGCTCTTCGCGCCGATGTCGAGGCGGATGAGCTCGCCACCCGCGCGGCGGAGCTGCGGCTCCATCCGCCCGCCGCTGCTGGCGACCAGCGCGCGGTGGCCGGCCGCGCTGAGCGCCTGCACGATCTCGATCGCACCACGTTCGACCCCGCCCGATTCCAGCGACGGCACGAGTTGCAGGACGGTCAGCCTTCGGTCACGATCGCGCGCAACTTCAGCAACTTGGGAGGAGTCGATCATGGGGTCCTTCGACATCTTCTCGCCGGATGGCCGGCGAGAAATCGCCTACCACCGCACAATGCCCGCGGGGGTTGAGGGGAACAAGCCCGGGGTCGTGTTTCTCGGCGGCTTCCGCTCGGACATGGGCGGGACCAAGGCGGTTTTTCTGGAGGCGTGGGCAAAGCGCACCGGCCGCGCCTTTCTGCGGTTCGACTACACCGGCCACGGCGACAGCTCCGGCGCGTTCGAGACGCTGGGCATCGGCGAATGGGCGCAGGATGCGGTGGACGCCGTCTCGGCTCTGACCGAAGGGCCGCAGATCCTCGTGGGCTCGTCCATGGGCGGCTGGATCTCGCTGCTGCTCGCGAAGCGGATGCCGGAGCGGGTCGCGGGCCTCGTCGGGATCGCCGCGGCGCCGGACTTCACCGAGGACAGCATGTGGGCGGGTTTCGACGACCGGCAGCGGGAGCAACTGATCCACGACGGCCGTGTCGAGCTGCCCTCCGAATATGATGACGGCCCCTATGTGATCACCCGCCACCTGATCGAGGACGGGCGGGAGAACCTGGTGCTGCGCGATCCGCTGTCGCTGGGCTTTCCGGTGCGGCTGCTGCACGGGACGGCGGATGTGGACGTGCAGATGTCGGTGCCGCTGCGCATCCTCGAGCATGCGGACTGCGCGGACCTGCGTCTCACCTTCGTGAAGGATGCCGATCACCGGTTTTCCTCGCCTGACTGCCTGGATCTGATCGTGGAGACGGTGGAGAGCCTCTGACGCCGTCCACCTTGTCGAAATATCCTGGGGTGAATTGGCCCGGAACGGGCCAAGAGGGGCGGACAGCCCCTCAATGCGGCATCACGTCCCCGTCCCAGGTGTAGAACCCGCCGGAACGCTCGGCGGTCAGCGCGTCGAACTGGGCGAGCAGGCCGCGCGCGCTTTCCGCCGTCGAGATGTCGGCCCCGTCGCCGCCCATATCCGTGCGCACCCAGCCCGGATGGTAGGCGCCGATCACGATGCCCCGCTCGGCGAGCTCCACAGCGAGGTTGGTCACCAGGTTGCTCGCCGCCGCCTTTGACGCGCGGTAGATGTAGCTGTTGCCCCGCGGCCGCGCGTTGGAGCCCATCTGGGAGGAGATCACGCCGATCTTCGCCCCCTCCCGCATCATCGGCAGGAAGGTCCGGATGGTGAAGAAGACGCCTGCGACATTGGTCATCATCGACTGCTCCCACGCGGCGGCATCGTAGGCGTCATCGCCCAGACCTCCGCGGCCCATCAGGACGCCCGCATTGCAGACGAGCAGGTCGATCGTCCGGTTGCCGAGCTGTTCGGCGAGCAGGAGCTGACCGGCCTCGGACTTCACGTCCAGCGCATGGCGTTCGATCCCGTCGGGCAGGTCCGCGGTCGAGGGCTCGCGCATCGTAGCGATCACGGTGTCGCCGCGGGCCGCGGCCTGGCGGGCGAGCTCTGCGCCGATCCCGCGGCTCGCGCCGGTGATCATCGTTGTGGCCATGGCGCGGCCCTCCTGACGTTGCGACATGAAGATGACGGCTTTGACCTCTGACATGGGCTCGTTATCGTCCGAGGTCAAACGCCGGAAGAGCTTCGTGGAGGACTGCTTATGCGCCGCGCCGCAAAGGTTTTTATCGTCATCGCCGCCTTCGTGGTGGCGCTGCTGCTGCTCGGCCCGCGGGAGCCTGCGGGCGGTGAGATCACCTTCGCGGCCTCGCAGGTGGGTGCGGATGTGGACGGCTACCTCGCCGCGCGCGAGGCGGTGTTCGGCGACATCGTGGAAGGGGCCGAGAAGCGGGTGATCTGGGCCGGTGCGCCGGGCGCGCGGACGCCGCTCTCCATCGTCTACCTCCACGGTTTCTCCGCCACGTCCGAGGAGATCCGGCCGGTGCCCGACAACGTGGCCGCGGCGCTGGGCGCGAACCTTTACTATGCGCGGCTTGCCGGTCACGGGCGGGGCGGCGACGCGCTGGCCGAGGCAACGGTGGCTGACTGGCTCAACGACTATGCCGAGGCGGTGGAGATCGGCGCGCGGCTCGGCGAGCGGGTGCTGGTGCTCGCCACGTCCACAGGGGCGACCGTGGCGATGCAGGGGCATTTCGAGGACGAGATCGATGACGACGCGGTGGCGGGCTTCGCAATGGTCTCGCCCAATTTCGGGCTCGCCAACCCGCTGGGCGGGCTGCTGACCTTGCCCTTCGCGCGGCAATGGGTGCCGGTCGTGGCGGGCGAGGAGCGCAGCTTCGCGACGAAGAACGAGGCCCATGCGCGCTACTGGACCGCGACCTATCCGACGGTGGCGGTGCTGCCGATGGCGGCCTCCGTGCAGGCGACGGTGCAGCTCGCCTACGAGGATGCGGACGTGCCGGCGCTCTTCGTGTTCTCGGACGCCGACCAGGTGGTCGATGCGGCACGGACGCGGGCGGTCGCGGCGGACTGGGGCGCGGCGGTGACGATCGTGAACCCGGAGCCGGGGGAGGGCGACGATCCCTTCGCCCACGTGATCGCGGGGGATATCATGTCGCCGGGCCTGACGGACGAGGTGACGGCCGCCGTGGTGCAGTGGGCGGGAGGTTTGTGAGCTAGGTTTGAAGCACTGAGGGCCGCGGCCGACCTGGGGCGCGCGGCTCGACGCGACAGACTTGCGAGAGGGTGCTTGGACAGACCTCGCGATCTTGGAGATGAGGGCGGCGCCCGACCCTGGGTGGGCGCTTCACGACCTCTCTGCTGCATGCCCGGCCCGCAAAGTGACCACGGTTTCGCCTGCGCGCTCCGTCGCAATGCGCCCTCCCGGGGGGAGGGTCGGGCGCCGCCCGGCGGTGCCGCCGGGCGAGACAGGCTCTCAGAGCATGACCCCGACCACGACCATTCCGAGGCCCATCGCCGCCACGCAGACGGAGGCGAGGTTGATCGCGATCAGCGCGCGCAGGCGCGGCTGCGCCTCCTCCGGCGTCAGCCCCTCGCGCTTCACACGCGCGGCCTCGCGGATGCAGTAGCCGAGGCCGCCCAAGCCCAGGATGGTGGTGATGGTGCCCAGGATGATGAGCCAGGTCATGCGTCGCCTCCGCCAGATTGCCGCCCCGCCTAGCCGCAGTGCCGCGCCCGCGCAACCCCGCTGGACGCCGCCGGGGCGCGCCGATATGGTCCCGCCCGATTTCCCTTCAGCGTAACGAGGAGCGCGCACGCCCATGGACGTGACCGATATCGAAGACGACGGCCCCACCTCGCAGTACCGCATCACCGTGGGCGAGCTGCGCTCCTTCGTGGAGCGCTACGAGCGGCTCGAAGAGGAGAAGAAGGCCATCGCCGACCAGCAGAAGGAGGTCATGGCCGAGGCGAAGGGGCGCGGCTACGACGTGAAGGCGCTGCGCAAGCTGATCGCCCTGCGCAAGAAGGACCCGCAGGAGATCAGTGAGGAGGAGGCGGTCCTCCAGCTCTACCGCGAAGCGCTCGACATGTGAGGGGGCCTGCGCCACCGAATCGTGGCGCACCTTCCGGCCATCCCCTAGCCTTGAGGCAACAGGCGCAAAGCCTGGCGATCGACACGGGGGTATGGATGCTCAAGTTTCTCGGCCGTGCGCTGCTCGTCCTCATCGTTCTTCTTGTCATAGCGGTGGGGGCGTTCTGGTTCGCGCTGCCGACCGAGCGTATCGGCCGCGTGGCCTCCGACCGGCTGGAGGCCGCGACCGGGCGGACGCTGACGCTGTCCGGTGATTTCTCCCCCACGATCTGGCCGCGGCTCGGCGTCGCGACCGGGCCGCTCTCGATCAGCAATGCCGACTGGGCCGAGGCGCCGGAGATGGTGACGGCCGAGGCTGCTGCCGTCGCCGTCAACCTGCGCGCCCTGATCGGCGGGCAGATCGAGGTGGAGACGCTGCGGCTGGAACAACCGGTGATCCGGCTCGAGGTGGCCGAGGATGGTCGCCGGAACTGGGACCTCGCGCCGACCACGACGGCGGAGCCGGCGGAGACGACCGAAGCAGCACCTGCGCCCGAGACTGGCGGTGAGGAAGCTGCCGGTGGCCCGGCCCTCACCCGTCTCGCGGCCGAGATCGTCGACGGCACCGTGATCTACGACGACCGCGCGACAGGGCAGGCGGCGTCGGCCGAGGAGATCAACCTCACCCTCGCCTATGTCGAGGATCCGGGCAGCGCCACCCTGAGCGGCGGCGCCACGATCAACGGCATCCCCGCGACGGTCGACCTGACGGCGGAGAGCGCGGGGCCGCTCTCCGCCCTCGGCGCGCTAGATCTGGTCGCGGTGATCGACAGCGAGCTTGGCGGCGTCAGCTTCGATGGCGAAGTGGCCGATGCGGCGTCCGTGGCCGGCGACTTCACGCTGAGCGTGCCCGATCCGGCAGGAGCCATGTCCCGCCTCGCGCTACCGCCGCTGCCCGACGCCGCGGGCGCGATCTCCGACGTGGCGCTGGATGGCAGCGTCGCCTATGGCGCCGACGGTCTGGCGCTGGAGACGGTGGGCCGCGTCACCCGCGATGCCGTACCGATGACCCTCGCCGCGAACGTCTCGGGCGCGGCCGACTGGCAGGAGAGCGGCAGCCTCGCGGCCGAGATCAACCTCGATGCGGCCGACCACGTCGCACTGGCCTTCGACGGCACGGTCGCCACGGCCGGGCAGGTGGCCGGGCGCACCAACATCTCCACCCCCGACCTGCCGCGGCTGCTCGAATGGGCCACCGGAACACCTGCCGAGCTGCCGCCCGGCGCCGCGGGTGCGATGACGCTGGCGACGGATCTGGCGGCGTCGGCGCAGAACGTGTCGCTCGACGCGCTGGACCTGTCCCTGCCGGGGCTGGATGCGACCGGGCGCCTCGGCGTCGGGCTGGCCGGGCCGCGGCCGCGGATCACCGGCGCGCTCGACACCGGGCCGCTGAACCTCGACACCTTCCTCGGCACGCCCGCGGCGGAGGCGGGCGGTGGCTCCGGCGGTGGAGGCGGCGGCGGTGGATCGGGCGAGAGTGCGCCCACGCCGATCCCGTGGGAGCTTCTGCGCCTCGCCGATGCCGACATCGCGCTCAACGCCGCCTCCTTCGAGCGCGCGCCGATCTCCCTCGGCCCGACCGCGCTGCGGCTGACGGTGGACAACGGCGTCGCCCGCCTCGACATCACGGAGACGAGCGGTTTCGGCGGGCTGCTGGCCGCCACCATCGACGCCAATGCCGCGACCGAGCGGCTCGACATCACCGCCCGCCTGCGCTCGATCCGGCTGGAGCAGGTGCTCTCCGCCTTCGCGGACAACGATCGGCTGGAGGGGGCGGGCGCGCTGACCTTCGACCTCGGCGGCAATGGGGCAACGCTTGACGACATCCTCGCGACGCTCAGCGGCGAGATCGCGGCGGACCTCGCCGACGGCGCGCTAAGGGGCATCAACATCGCCGAGATCGCCCGCAATATCACCGGCGGCGCGACGGGCGAGGCGGCGCGGACCGACTTCACCGAGGCGCGCCTTTCCTTCGACGTGACGAACGGCGTGCTGCAGGCCGAGGAGCTCTTCGCCCTCGGCCCGCTCGTGCGGCTGGAGGGCGGTGGCACGATCTCCCTGCCGGGCCAGCGGCTGGATCTGCGGCTGCGGCCCCGGATCGTGGGCGACCTGACGGGGCAGGGCGGCGATCTCGCCGCGAGCGGGATCACCCTGCCGGTGGAGGTGAGCGGACCGTGGAGCAATATCAGCTTCCGCCCGGACCTCTCTCAACTCGAGGAACTGACCCGCCAGCAGGCCGAAGACGCGGCCCGCCAGGCCGCCGACGAGCTGCGACAAGGCCTGACCGAGGGCGATCCGGATGAGGCGCTCGACCGCGCCGTCGACAGCATCACCGATGGGCTGCAACAGGAAGGCGGTGGCCTCGACCAGCTCCGCGGCCTCTTCGGCCGCTGACGCTTGCACTCGCCCCCCGAAACCGGCTATCGGAAGGCGATGCCCCTATAGCTCAGCTGGTAGAGCAACTGATTTGTAATCAGTGGGTCGGGAGTTCGAGTCTCTCTGGGGGCACCATTTTGCATTTTTGGATGTCGAAGTTAGCTAACACCTTGAATGGTAAGGTAGTTTTTGGTGTTCTAAACCCGTTTTCGCGGTCGTAGCGTAACTCCTCGCAAAACGCCGGTCGAAGCACTGCTTTCCGGACCTCGAATCCGCCGTTCTTCCAGATCGTCCAAGGGCTTGAGAGCATCCGCATCGAGAGTTCGAACATCTCGTCGAAGGTGTGCTTCGGCGCTGCGATATTGGCCGATTTTTCGGCGAGGACGCGCTTGTGGCGCTCCAGCTCCGCGATGCGCTGTTCATAGGCTTCGAGCACGCGCGGCTGGGTGGCCTGCAGGACGCGCTCGACGAGGCCGGAGATGGTCTTCTCGGTCTCGGCGATCTGGGCCTTGAAGGAGGCGGCCCTTTCGCTCATCTGGCTGGCGCGCAGGTCCCAGGCCTGGCGGAACAGGGTCCCGGCGACCTTGGCGAGCGTCCGGTTGGGCTGGATCTTGACGAGGACGCCTTCGAAGCGCTCCTCGATCTCCTGGCGCGGGATGCTCTTGCCGTAGAGCGCGCATCCCTTCTCGCGGCAGAGATAATAGGGATAGGTCTTCGTCTTGCCCGTCGACCAGCCAGCGGTCAGCAGCGTGTTGCAGCACGCGCAGCGGACGGCGCCGCGCAGGATGAAGTCCTGGGCGACGTCCTTGCGGGCCGGTGCGTAGGTGCCCTCCTTCAGGCGCGCCTGAATACGCTCGTATGTCTCCAGGCTGATCAGGGGCGTGTGCACGCCCTTGCGGGGCGCGATGTTCCAGGAGGGCGCATTGACGTAGCCCGCATAGACGATCTTGCCGAGGAGCCGGACGATGGTCTGGGGGCGCAGGCCGCCGCCGGGCAGATCCGCCGGGAAGTCGGGATGGTCTTCGAGGTAGCGCTTGAGTTCGGCCTGGCTGCGGAAGCGGCCGGAGGCGAAGCCCTCCAGCCCTGCGCGGACGGCGGCAGCCGGGGCCGGATCGATGACGAGCTTCTTGCCGCCATTGTCCGGTGCGTAGCGGTAGCCGACGGGCGCGCGGAACACCCAGTAGCCCTTCTCGACCCGCGCCTTCATCTTCTGGATGACCTGGCGGGCGTTCTGCTCGCGCTCCAGCTGGCCCTGGGCGGCGATGATGGTCTCGATGAACTTGCCTTCGGGCGTGTCCTCGAAAGTGAAGTTCGGGCATTCGACGGTGGCGCCGCGCTGGGCGAGTTCGCGGCGCAGCCGCATGTGGAACTCGGTATCGCGAGCCAGCCTTTTAGGGTCGTCGAAGATGACGGCGTAGTTCCGCTCCCGCTGGGCATCGAGATAGGCGAACATGGCCGCCATGCCGGGCCGCTTCATGAAGTCGCCGCCGCCGGTGATGTCGTCGGGGAAGACGGCCTCGACCTCGTAGCCCCGGTCTTCGGCATATTTGCGGCAGAGATGTTCCTGGCTGTCGAGGCCTGCGCCTTCCAGCCGTTGCCTGGGCGATGAGACCCGACAATAGATCAGGGCGCGGGGGCGATCCCGCGCCTGTATGGATGTATCACTCATTCGTTTTTCCTTTCGTTGAACTCCGATTTTACCAAACTCTCAGAGGCCTTTGGGTGCTCAGCATCGCGTTCGGCGATCTGTCCACAGCTTTGTTGGATCGGGTGCAGTCCGAAGCCCATATCGACGAAGGCGGTGACGATGTTCGCCACGATGGCCAGCAGTTCGAGCTTCTGCTCGTCGGGCGCGTCCATGTCGTCGAGCAGGTGGAGGCAGGCCTGCAGATCGATCTCGGCGCTGGGCTTGCCTGCGGCGCTGTTGGCGACCGCCGCCATGAACACCCGCGCGAGATCGCCTTCCCCCTTGATACCACCATCCATCACCTCGGCCTCCTTTCGGTTGACGCAGTTGTGCCTGTCCCCCGGCGGTGAGACCGGAGGGGGCCTTGTTCGGATTTGCCTTGGATGGATCTGGCGATGCTGCCAGTTGAGGCAGGTTGGCCAATCCCGGATCATTTTTGTGGTTATTGCGGCGCACAGTAATCTGAGCGCGCTTTTTGTTCCGATCCTTCTCCTTTATTTTAACATCCATGGGTTGCATTATGCAAATTACCTCTCCTGACCTTGGTCCTGGCCGCGCGCGCGGCGGCGCGGGGCCTGCGCCAGTCCAAAGTCTTCCCGGCCCTTGAAGGCGCGCGCCTGCAAGCGGCGGTGCAGCGCCGCGATGCGGGACTGGTGCTGCTGCCGGGTGGCGCGGTCGGCATCGTCGCGGAGGCCGGGATCGTCGATGCGATAGGCGGGTGCCGGGGTCTCCGGGTGCTGGGCGGCGAGCCAGGCCAGGCTCTCGCGGGTCTTGATGCCGGCCTGGGCGACCTGGTCCGGATCGGGTTTGCCCTCGCGGACCCAGTCGGCCTTGGGATCGGCCGACTGGGTGAAGGTCTGGGTGATTGTGCGATCCGTCATCCAGTCCGGCTTCTTGTCCGGCATGCTCAGCGCTCCCGGTCTTCGTCGCGGCGGCGGGTGCGGCTGCCGTCCCGCGCAGGCTGTTGCTCGGCCTGATCGCGCTGCTGGTCCTGGCGGCGGGTGCGCAAGGCATCATGCGCGCGGCCTGCCAGGTGCTGGAGGCCGAGCAGATCCTTGGCTCCGAAGCTGCCCGTCTCGTGGAAGGCCCCGTCCTGGTCGCGGTAGGTGCGGCTGAAGGTGACCTTGTGCTGTGGGCCGTGGGGACCGGGGTTCTCCCAGACGCTGGCGCGCAGGGCGCCCTCGCGCAGATGCTCCACGGGCTGCTTCTTGCGATCATCGGACATGGTGGTCTCCTTTGCTTGCTGATGGTCTCTCGGGTTGGCGGGTTACGGCGCGGGCGCGAAGCCCTCGACATGGCGGAAGGGGCGGAGGCCGCCCGCATATTGCGGGAGGTGCTGGAGGCGATCCGGCAGCGGGGCCTCGACGATCCGGCGGCGGCGCATGCCCCAGCGGGTGGCGATGCGCACGGTGCCGAGATCCTGGTCCTCGTTCGGGTTGGGGAAGAACCGCCCGGCGAAGCGCGCCTGGGTGAAGTAAGGGCGCTTTCCGGCGAGGAAGGGCCGCAGGCGGTAGCCGCGGGCCTGCACCAGCATCCGGTCGGCGGGCAGGCTCAGCAGCTCCTCGGGCTCCATCAGGGCCTTGCGCATCAGCGTGCGGTGATTGGCCTCGTAATCGAGCTGCCAGAGCTTCGGTCCGATCTCCAGCGGGTCCGCGCCTTCGAGCACCAGCCGGCGGCGCAGCTCCTGGGCCTGGGCCCGTGCGCGGGTCTGGGTGAGCGGATCGGCCATGGCGAGGGTGCGGTGGCCCAGCGTCTCGGAGCGGGCCCGGGCGGTCTCATAGTCGCGGATGCCGCCGCCGAGATCGAGCATCAGGGCGGCATTGGCCTCCAGCGTCGCCTTGCCGGTGGGGCCGAGATTGCGGGCGATCTGGCCATCGTCCTGGTAGAACAGCCAGGGCACGATCCCGGCGGCGCGGTCCACGGCCACCATCTTGGCCAGTTCCTCGAAGCGGCCCATGCGGGCGGCCTCATCGATCAGGAGATGGACGGGCGGCGCATCGGGCCGGGCCTTCTTGGCGGTGCGGATCGCGGAGATGAAGGCGCGGACCATCGGAGCCAGCACCTCCAGCAGCTCGTCAGGCAAGATCAGGGAGACGATGACCGGGCCGGGCTCCGGATCGGCGATCACCGAGAGCGGAGCATCGGCGAGGCTGTCATCGACCAGCGTGGCCTGCAGGTTGGGATCGGCCATGAAGGCGAGGCTGTTGGTCAGGCCCGCCATGACGGACTCGAAGGTGCGGGCCGCATCGTCATACATCGCCCGCATCTCGGCGCAGGTGGCGAGCACATCGGGCGGCAGGCGGTCGCTGGCCTGTTCCGGAATGCGCAGGAAGGCGTTGAAGTCGGCGCGGGCCAGCAGCATCAGGCTGTAGAGCGCGGTGAAGGAAGTGCTGCCCTGCAGGGCCACGTCCATGCGGGTGATGGCATCGCCGAAGCGGCGGCCGGTCTGGTCGAAGAAGCGCCCGTCCCCGCCACTGTCGGGCAGGAGGGCGCGCCAGAAGCGCTGGCTGTCGGGGACCAGCATCGCGGAGCCCGGCGTCAGGTGGGAGAGCAGCGAGACGCGCTGGTTGGGAAGATCGGTCACGCCGTAAGGATCGATGGAATAGAACGGGATCCCGGCCAGGGCGCAGTGCGGCTCGATGATCCGGCTGATCTCGCCGTTCTTGAAGTCGAGGACGACGAAGCGTGCCTCGGGGGCGCCGAGGATCGCGGGTAGTAAGATTTGACTACTTTTTCCGCTGCCCGATCCGCCTGTCACACGCGCCCCACCGCCATTCCAGTGGCGCAGGAACTGGCGTCCGAGATGCCCGAACTCCGGGCCGCGCGATCCGAACAACCCGGCAGCGCGGATCTCGGCAGCGGTGGCGAAGCGGGCCGAACCATAGGCGTGCTGATCGAAGGTCATGGGAAGCTCCGTCCTGGAAACGACACCGCCGGGCGCTGCGCGAGCGCCCGGCGGAGGGTCCGTCAGCCGAAGATCGCGGCGATGACGATGCCGACGCCGACCAGGACGCAGACACCCAGAATGTTCTGGATCGCCTCCTTCACCTTGTCGCCGAAGGTCTTCACCGTGCGGTAGCGGTGCAGTTCTCCGATCTTCTCTTTCTCAGTACGCGGCATGATTTACTCCTTTCTGCCGTTGGGGGTTACATGAGGCGGCTGGCGAGATAGACGCCTGCCGCCGTGACCGCGAAAAGGACGCTGGCCCGCGCTGCGAAAAACACGAACGGATAGCAAAGAAGCGTCCAGGCGATCTCGAAAAGGTCCACGATTTCGGGCGGGTAGCTCATGGCCGCAACCACGGTGATGTAGTCCACGGTGTGTTTGGCCATTAAACCGCCGAGCAGCAGGGCGATCATCGCGGCCACAATGGTCGTGAACCGACCCCGCATATCGCGACCTGGTCCGGGCGGTCCGCCCCGGTGATTGGGGTTGTGGTGATGACGCATGCGCATCTCCTTCTCTTCGTTGTGGATCAGTGACCGCAGAGGCCCGATCCCTTGAGAGGAGATTAAGTCGCTGAAATTCATTATAATACTCGCAAAGGAAGCGAAGTACAGTCCAACTCATCCAAGAACTGTCTGAGTTTATGCGAGGGGGTTACGATGAGTTTGAAGTTCACGAAGGCAAATCTCGTTCTGCTCATCATGGTTGTTTATCAGCGTCGAAGCGATGGAATGGTTTTGGACGACCTATTGACGGAGCTAAAAACCGCGCACCCAAGCAGCCGCAACAGATATGAGCAGATCCCCCCTGTCCGAGCGACGTGGTTCAGTTATTTCAAGGATATCGAAGCCGCCTATCCGAACGGCATCGACCTCGATGAGATCGCAGTCGAAGCGGAAAAGTTCACAGGGGCTTATCCGGCGTTGGCAACGAAGTTCTTCCGGAAGTTCTCCAAACGCACGTTCGAGGCATTCCACAGCTTCCTGATCGACCGCGATTTTCTCGGCCAGAGATCCCTGGCGCAGACTTTGGGAAGCTTGCCCGGAAGCCTCTACTTCTCACTGATCGACTTTCTGGATGCGCAGTCGAATATGGATGAGGACCACACCAGCCTTCCGGGTGTCTATTAAAGTGTACAGGCCGTCCATTCTGGATCCAGGTCAGGTCCTGATCAGCGCCGCGCGCATCACATCAAGGCGCGATGGTTGGCTTCATTACGAAGAGAGGCTGCACTTCCACGCAGATTTCGGCTGGCGGCCTTGTCCTTCCCCCCTAGAACTGGGCCATTACATTGGCCGCGAGAGGGGGATTGGGCATGGCGAGGAAGCGACATTCAGACGAAGACATCTTGAAGCTGCTGCGTGAGATCGAGCTGAAGCTGACGGCGGGCGATGACGTGGCCACTGCATGCCGCGGCGTCGGGATCAGCGACGCGACATACTACAACTGGCGGAAACGGTTTGGCGGGATGGGCCGGTCGCAGCTGTCGGAGATGAAGAGTTTGGAGAAAGAGAACGCCCGACTGAAGAAGATCGTCGCCGAGCTCGAACTGGACAAGCTCATACTCAAGGAAAGCCTGAACCACCTAAAGCCCAGGGCCTGACCACAGAGGAGCTTCGTCAGGCCGTCCTTCACACACGCCAGAAGCTTGCCACGTCTGAGCGGCGGACCTGCCGGGTGATTGGCCTGGCGCGGAGCTCCCTGCAATATCAGCCAACACAGAGAGACGATGATGCGCTACGGTTGGCTCTGATCCGGTTGGCGAAGCAGTACGGGCGATATGGCTACCGCAAGATCACGGAGCTGCTTCACATGGAAGGCTGGCGGGTCAATCACAAGAAGGTCGAGCGGCTCTGGCGTGAGGAAGGATTGCAGCTTCCGCAGCGGCACAAAAAGCGCAAGCGGCTCTACCACAAGGGCAGCTCGATCATCCGGCTTCGGCCCACGCACCCGAACCATGTTTGGGCAATAGACTTCGTGCATGACAAGCTCAGCAATGGGCGCAGTTACAAGATGCTGACGGTTCTCGACGAGTTCACGCGGCAGGCCTTGGCTGTTGTGGTCCGCACCAAGATGGGTGCCGACGAAGTTCTCGAAGCACTCTATCCGCTCCTGCTGCGCCACGGTTCCCCGGAGTATATCCGGTCCGATAACGGACCCGAGTTCGCAGCAGAGGCGATGCAGGGCTGGCTTCGGCGTGTTGGGATCAAGCCCATCCGCATCTACCCAGGATCACCCTGGGAGAACGGATACAACGAGCGCTTCAATGGGACATTACGGCGAGAGGTTCTCAATGCGGAGTGGTTCACGACGACCAAGCAAGCTCAGATCGTCATCAATCACTGGCTCAGGCAGTACAATCACACCTGCCCGCATCAGGCACTCAACATGCGCCCACCCGTTCCTGAAACAATATTAGAGAAACCCCTGATCAGTGGCCCAGACACAGGGGGCTAGACATCTGGAGGGGTGTATCCTGAGCAAGCGGGAGCGGCTTTTTCTGCTCACGAAGGACGAGGATACGGGCGCGATGCGCTCATCGATCCTGCAGATCTCGATGCGGGATGGGCTGGGCAATGGTGTTCGCTTCGCACGCCTGATGGCTGGATCGTACCTCGCCGACACGCTGGGCCAACTGGGCGGGCTGTTCTCAGCCAACGTCGTGATGATGCGGGATGACGACCTGGCTAAACTGGAGCGCTATCCCGTCCGGCGATGGAAGATCGGGCTGATGAAGGATTTTGGCATCCATTCGCCGTCAAAAGTGCGGCATGGGATTCTGAGGAAACTCAATATAAATAATGTCAATTGATTTCATTGAATTCCAGTATAGCTTTTTGGTAGCGAGTTGCGAATAGAATATTCGCACGTGGGTTTCTTGACCTCTCGCTCCTAAGGATAATTCGTGATTAAGGCATCTACGGCATCGCCACATAAGTGAACTGTGCTCGGGAGGCTTCTCCACGATTTGACTGGAAATACCTATTCCATCAGATACCGGATTTCCCAGGCGTGCACATCGATCACGTCATATTATGGTGGATCTTCCCCCGTTGCCTCGGATGTACACCAAAGTGTGACACATCAAATTATTCGTAAATTTATATTGTCAACCTCAGGTTGTGCGTGATCAATTATAACACGCGCCCGTGCAAGTAGCCTATGCTCATCAATCGTGTCCAACTGACATCTGCATCTCCGGCGGTTTAGCGGACTGCTAACCTCGATACTCCGGGATTGTGAATGCTGATCTTGAAAAGGTATGCCACTCAAGTGGTTCTTTTTCGGGTGTACTTCTGCGCCTGCCATTGGAGGCTCAAAATGAGGCGAACATTCTTTTGGCCAGATCTCACGCTCCGAAGTGTTTTTTCCTTATTTTTCCCGATAGTATTAGTGTTCGTGATTATGCTGCTTGGTTCATATTGTCTAGCGACCCGCTTTATCCAAGCAGACGCAGCTATTCATGTTCTAATTACATTGTTGGCAGTGCCAGTCTATCGCGATGCGTTAGCGTCGGCGATTGAGTTGCACAAGAGAAGAAAAAAATAGAATGTTTAAAGCACCAGTAGCACTAACAATATTGCTCCATGCTGCTCCGCTCTACGGGCAGTCATTGGATGATATCGAAAAAGATATAGAATACTCGTACTATCTGATCAGTGGCTCAACAGTTTCGGAAATTCGAGAGCAGTTAAACTCGAAAGGCCCGGATGGCGCTTGGGGTAAGACATATTGGACTGTTCACTGGTTCACTGACAACTCGGATTGCTCCGTCAGAGTACAGGCTCACATAATACTGCCTCAACTTTTCTCGAGCAGTGGCTTGAGCGATGGAGACAGAGCTACGGTCGAAGCGGTGCTTCGAGCTCTTGAAGTGCATGAAAATCACCATCTTCAAATGGGCATTTTTGCTGCAGAAGAGATTCAAAGATACGGATGTTCAGATGCAGCAGAGATAATAGATTATTGGATCGAGAAGAATAACGAATTCGATCGAAACACCCTGAATGGAAGGTCAGAGGGTGTAGAACTGCGCTAATCAATCAATCTCAAAGTTGTATCTCTGGAGCTTGAAATGACAGTCACGAATCGCGTCGATATGCCTGATGGCGGTACTGTTACCGTAGGAGCTTCACTTGACATCGGTTTCGCATTTTTCGGTTCCGATGGCAGCACTTTTGGCTTCGCGCTGGACCCGCAACAGATTCCAGGCTTTGGTCGGGTTTTGGGCTCTAAGACAATTAGCGAAGTTATAAAAGAGATAGCCAACATCGAGGCCGCTGGGGGTAGCTATAGATTCGGCGTTGGCGATTTAGATATCCTAGATGCCTCCAATTGGGGGTCTTCTGGCACCTTTGGCTTTGGATATGATTCGGGCAGAGTTGAAATCATGTTCAATGTGCCCCTGCACGAGCTGCGAGACGCAATGAATGGCGGAGAAACTCCGAATTTGTCAAGTGTAACAATCGCAATAAACGGCGCAGTTGGTGGAGTTACCTTTCAATTTGACGATGAGGCAATTGATGGACTAATGGCCTCAATTCGGGAGCTCACCATCGACGACAATCAGCTTTCTCCCCGAGAGATAATCGAATTACTGCCTCCTGAAGCCTTCGAAGCTATACCGCCGGAGGTTTTGGACAACTTAGACGCTGATACGAGAGAGGCCATCGAACAATATCTGGAGAGCGTCAACAATCCCCCTCCTGACGGAGAACCAGACGATGGTGGGGCTGCTGGCGGAGCGTGGAGCGGAGGTGGAGGTTTCTTTCCGCAGGGAGGCAATGCGTTTGGCCATGGGGGCGGAGCCTGGAGTGGTGCTGGTGACTTTTATCCTCAGGGCGGCGGCGCATGGAGCGGCGCCGGCGATTTCTTTCCGCAAGGCGGCTTTGACTTTGGCGGGGGTGGAGCGGCATTTGGAGGTAGAGGAGGTACATTCGGCGAGGGCAGCGGTGGTGCGTGGGGACAAGGGGGCAACGCTTGGAACGGCGGTGGGCGATCGTGGGAGGACATTTCGGTTCCTGGCTGGACTGAGCCTGGAGATCCGCCGCCAGACGACAACGGAGACCCAGCCGAGGAGGAAGAGCCGGAGCGTGAGGCTGGTGGTTTTCGCCCTCCATTGGTCGATCCTCTTGTAATAGACCTCGACGGCGATGGTATAGAGTTGACGCCCCTTATAGGGTCGCAGTCTTATTTCGATCTTGATGGAGATGGCTTCGCCGAGCAAACAGGTTGGGTTGGGCCAGATGATGGTTTGCTTGTTTTGGATCGAAACGCCAATAATTTCATTGATGATATATATGAGCTATTCGGTGATACCGACGGTCACGCCCACGGTTTCTCCAGACTAGCTGAGCTAGATACTGATGGTAACGGCATTATCAATTCAAGCGATGCAGAATTCTCCGAGCTTCAGGTGTGGATAGACCGCAATACTGACGGTGTGAGTGAAGCTTCAGAGCTTTATGAGCTTGCCGAGATCGATATAATAGAAATCTCGCTCAACTATGAACTTGTCGAAGAGTTAAACGAAGGACATCGTGTCAATTACAGAGGCAGCGCTAGCTTTGCAGACGGTACGACAGCACATGTGGAGGATATCTTTTTCGAAAGATATACGGCTTCATCATACAAAAAGCTGGATGAAAGCTTCGTAATAAATGAGCGTGCGTTATTAATTCCAGTTTTATGGGCATCTGGTAATCTGGAATCGACTTGGGTAGCGTTGTCCCAGGACGAAAATCTGCTTCAGGAGGCAGAAACTCTTCTGAGCGAGATCTCAACGGGCGATATTGCTAAATTTTTATTGGATTTTGAAGGCTTTTTATATAATTGGGCTGATGTTCAAGACATCAGCACGAGTAGTCGCGGCCAATATGTAGATGGTCGAAAGCTTGCCTTTCTCGAGGCTTTGTTTGGAACGGAATTCGAGCAGCAGCACCGCTTTTTGCCAATAGTATATCAAGATCCCGATGAGCGTGCGGGAGCGCAGATCGAAAGGCAATTTGCGGACGTTGTTGAAACATTAGCTATACGATTTATCGCTCAGTCACCAACCTCACACTCATTGAGCTTGGGTGGTGATTTTGAAACGCTTGCAGCGAACATACTTTCACATCCAGCTTTCGGACTACATCTACTGGCTGACGATCTAAGTCCAACAAGTCAACAACTGAGTGGAGATCTCGGGCTAGCCCTCTCATATCTCGACGGCAACGTCCAAAAGGGTAACATTAGCCTAGGTAATGCAGTTCGTTTAGTGGATTTGCTGGCTCACGAGTTTGCGGTTTATGGCGAGGACTTCCACGATACCATCGCACGAGCAATAGAGCCGTACACCACCGAGGACTCCGAGTTGCTCTCTATTATTTCGAGATTCAAGGGCTCGGATTTCGATTTTGGCAGTGAGAATGATGATGTAATTGTTGCTGAACACGGATTTCTTCCTGCTTATCGTGAATATGGCGCTTTCATCTATGGTGGAGCCGGAGATGATCACATCATATCGACGATAAATAAGGATATCTTATACGGCGGTGAGGGAGATGACCTTCTGGAAGGTGGCCGCGGAGCGGATATCTACGTCTTTCGGCGGGGAGATGGGAGCGACACTATCAGAGACACTAATTCTGCAGATCTCGATACTGTTGTAATTTATGATTATTCACTCTCAGAATTGAGGGTCAACTTCGATGGCCTCGATGGCCGGGGCTTGAGGATCGAATTCGAAAACAGCGACGATAGTATTATTGTCGAGGATAGTTTTCAATCTACCAATGGACGGATAGTTCGATCTGAGCATGTGGAGGCTTTCGAGGTCGGTAATGAGGCAATAATTTCAATTGACAATTTATACTCAATGGCTGTTATGCAGCAAATAACGACGGGAAATGATGTAATTGCAACGCTTGAGGGTTTTGCACACAACGACGATATTGACGGCTCTAGTGGCAATGATGAAATTCGTTCTTATGAGGGTGAGGATACGCTCATTGGTAGCGTTGGCGATGACACTCTGGTCGGTGGCGTGGATGGTGATATTTACATTTACCGATCTGGTGATGATCAGGACGTAATTCACGATCAAGGTAGTGAGAATGGAGTGGATGTCGTTCGAATCGAAGGCTACAGCTTGGCGGATGCCAAGTTCACTATCGATCCGGATCCGACGGAAATTTATGAGAGAGATAACCTTCTAATCACATTCGAGGGCTCGGCTGATCGTCTGATACTCGTAAACAGTATCTTGAGCAGCTCTGGTGTTTATAGCCGCGCCGACCGTATCGAAGCCATCGAATTTGATGGCGGGGTGGTTTTGGATGCGGACGCAATCCTTGAGAAGATCATTGCCGATCAGATTACCAGCAATGATGACATCGTCGATGGCTTCAGACAGCGCGATGATTTCATTGATGCCGGCGCAGGTAATGACAGTATCAATGCAGACACAGGAAACGACACTCTGATCGGCGGTGCCGGCAACGACATCCTCGTTGGCAAAAGTGGCAGCGATACGTATCTTTTTGCTGTCGGCGATGGCGTGGACGTTATCGAAGATGATGGCAGCCTAAATGATGTCGATGTTTTGCGCTTTGAGGGTTACGAGGCGTCGGATGCCACATTCACACTCGATTCGGACGATATAAATGATGTGCTCGTATCGTTTGGTGGCAATGGAGATCAGATCAGGCTGGTCGATGCAATTCTGGTCAATGGGGGTTACTCCGGTCGAAACCAGATTGATAATATTGAATTCGCCGATGGTATCGTACTCGATGGTGAAGGCATACAAGATCGGATCCTGAGTGATCAGACAACGGCAGGTGACGATATCATTTCCGGTTTTGCGAACCGGGCGGATGCTCTAAATGGAGGAAGTGGCAACGACTTACTCTCCGCTGACAGCGGAGATGACATACTTGTTGGCGGTCTGGGTGACGACACATTGGTCGGCGGACGGGGCGACGATCTCTACATCTTCAGTCGCGGCGATGGCCAAGACATTGTACGCGACGGAGGGGGGCTTTTAGACAGTGACCTCGTTCTGATCGAGGGTTACACATCGGAGGAGGCGCGATTTAGTCAGGATCCGGAACTCACAACAGATGTTCTGATCACTTTCGAGGGCACGACCGATGTCATTCGATTGGTCGATGCGGCGGGCCAGTCCAGCAGCTATGATCGGGTTGAGCGTGTCGAATTCGCAGACGGCGTCGGTCTCGATGCTCAGAGTATTCGTGATCGTCTGCTATCCGACCAGATCAGCGCCTCAGATGACAGTATCGTCGGCACGGATAGCGGGGATTTGATTGAAGCTAGAGGCGGCAACGATCTGATTCTGGCAGGTGACGGAGCCGACACCCTCATCGGGGATCTAGGTGATGATACTCTCACAGGCGAAGACGGCGACGACACCTACATATTCCGCGCTGGCGATGGGCGAGATGTGATTGATGACCATGGCGGCGCTGAAGACAACGATGTCCTTCGTATCGAAGACTATGCATCTGTGGACGCGATGTTCCACTTTGATGCGGGCAACCTGAACGATGTGCTTATATCTTTCGCGCAGGCTGATGATGAGATCCGCCTCGTCTATGCCATCACGGGCAACGGCGGGTACTCCAACTGGCGACAGGTAGATCAGATCGAGTTCGCAGATGGAGTGCTGCTGGATGGCGACGATGTCAGAGAGCGCCTGCTGATTGACCAGGCTACCAACGGGGACGATCTCATTTTCGGATTTGCCAACCGGGATGACCTTCTCGACGGTGGAGATGGGAATGATCAGCTCTCTGGAAACACTGGGAATGATACCCTCCGCGGTGGTGTTGGTGACGATACAATGATCGGGGGAGAGGGTGCGGACCTCTATGTTTTCCAACGTGGCGACGGGCATGACACCATTGTCGATGAAGAAGCGGTTTCTGATGGTGAGGATGTCTTGAGGATCGAAGGATACACCGCCGATGAGGCTGTGTTCACTTATGATCCCAACGATGGAGATGACGTTCTTATTAGCTTCGAAGGAACGGATGATACACTGCGATTGGTCAATGCCGTCGGCACATCAAGTGATCTGGACCAGATAGAACGCATCGAATTCGATGGGGGCGTTGTACTGCAGGTCGATGACGTGCGAGATCGCCTCCTCGCTGATCAAGCGAATGATAGTGATGACAACATCAGCGGTTCAAATGGCGCTGATCTGCTCGACGGTGGTGGTGGGGATGACTCGATTGAAGCCGGCTCAGGCGCCGATACTCTGATCGGTGGTGTTGGTGATGATACGCTGATCGGCGGCGATGGCACAGACACGTATGTGTTCCGCCGAGGCGACGGTGAGGATCTGGTCCACGATCAAGGCGATGCTGAGACCGATACCTTGCGTATCGAGGGTTATACCCCGGACGAAACCCGCATCACCTTCGATCCCTTAGATCGGGATGATATTCTGATTTCCTTTGACGGCACGGCAGATCGCTTACGCCTCGTTGATGCGACATCGGACTTTATCGGCTTCTTCAACGATGCCGGTCAAATCGAACGTATCGAATTTGAGGACGGAACATCGCTGTCATCGATGGATATGCGTGATCGAATGGTCGTCGATCAGACCAGCGACAACGACGATGTTATATACGGTATTGAGTACAGCAGCGATATGATCGACGCGAAAGCCGGCAATGATGAAGTCTTCGCAGACTCCGGTCACGATACCATTATCGGCGGTGTCGGAAATGATACGCTGATTGGCGGATGGGGAGACGATACGTACGTCTTTCGCCGGGGCGACGGGCAAGATCTTATCCATGATCAGGGTTATCACTTAGATGAGGACATATTGCGTATTGAAGGTTATGTGCTGGGGGAGGCAAGAATAATCTTTGATCCCAATGATGCGAATGACGTGCTTATTAGCTTCGGTGGTGCGGATGATAGTATTAGGCTTGTTGATGCCACTTCGAGGAGGAATGGTGACTTTGACTCCAGTGACAGAGTTGGAGTCATCGAATTTGATGGTGGAGCAATACTCGATGCTGAGAGTCTTCGAGATCGAATGATTCTCGACCAGAATACGAATGATGATGATCTGGTTCTCGGTTATTTTAACAGAGCGGATTGGATCGAGGCTGGATTTGGTAATGACACCCTGACTGGAGCAAGCGGCAGCGATACTTATGTTTTCCGCCGCGGTGACGGGCAGGATGTAATTCATGATCAGGGTGGAGCGTCGGACTCAGATACCTTGCGTATCGAGGGGTATCTCCTGGAAGACTTAATTTTCGAGCGAGACGACAAAGATGCGATTGTTCGCTTTAGCGGTACGGATGATAGCCTGCTGCTCGTTGATGCAATTGCTGGCACGCTTGGAGGCTTTGACTCAAACGACCGCATCGAAAACCTTCAGATCGGCGAGGACGACTCGCAAAGTCTGTGGAGTTTCTACTCCTGAGTGGAAACTAATCTGATACGAAAAGCCGAGGCTCCTGGTAAGGGAACCTCGGCGTTCTCGTTTCCGACGACATTCAAGATTTCTAAGGCGGCTCCGCCTCGTATCCCCCCAATTACTCCACACGCCGTATCGCCCGCCCCAGCGTCGCGCGGGAGACGTCCAGCCGGCGCGCCGCTTCCGCCAGGCTCACACCGTCCTGCGCGATGAGACGATGTGCCTCCAGCACGGTTTCCAGATCGATCACAGGCGGACGGCCCAGCCTTTTGCCCCGCCGGCGCGCGGCATCGAGCCCGGCCTGCGTATTGAGCCCGGCCTGCGTATTGTCGCCAATGATATCGCGCTGGAATTCGGCTGTCTAGCCCCCTGTGTCTGGGCCACTGATCAGGGGTTTCTCTAATATTGTTTCAGGAACGGGTGGGCGCATGTTGAGTGCCTGATGCGGTCGGGTGTGATTGTACTGCCTGAGCCAGTGATTGATGACGATCTGAGCTTGCTTGGTCGTCGTGAACCACTCCGCATTGAGAACCTCTCGCCGTAATGTCCCATTGAAGCGCTCGTTGTATCCGTTCTCCCAGGGTGATCCTGGGTAGATGCGGATGGGCTTGATCCCAACACGCCGAAGCCAGCCCTGCATCGCCTCTGCTGCGAACTCGGGTCCGTTATCGGACCGGATATACTCCGGGGAACCGTGGCGCAGCAGGAGCGGATAGAGTGCTTCGAGAACTTCGTCGGCACCCATCTTGGTGCGGACCACAACAGCCAAGGCCTGCCGCGTGAACTCGTCGAGAACCGTCAGCATCTTGTAACTGCGCCCATTGCTGAGCTTGTCATGCACGAAGTCTATTGCCCAAACATGGTTCGGGTGCGTGGGCCGAAGCCGGATGATCGAGCTGCCCTTGTGGTAGAGCCGCTTGCGCTTTTTGTGCCGCTGCGGAAGCTGCAATCCTTCCTCACGCCAGAGCCGCTCGACCTTCTTGTGATTGACCCGCCAGCCTTCCATGTGAAGCAGCTCCGTGATCTTGCGGTAGCCATATCGCCCGTACTGCTTCGCCAACCGGATCAGAGCCAACCGTAGCGCATCATCGTCTCTCTGTGTTGGCTGATATTGCAGGGAGCTCCGCGCCAGGCCAATCACCCGGCAGGTCCGCCGCTCAGACGTGGCAAGCTTCTGGCGTGTGTGAAGGACGGCCTGACGAAGCTCCTCTGTGGTCAGGCCCTGGGCTTTAGGTGGTTCAGGCTTTCCTTGAGTATGAGCTTGTCCAGTTCGAGCTCGGCGACGATCTTCTTCAGTCGGGCGTTCTCTTTCTCCAAACTCTTCATCTCCGACAGCTGCGACCGGCCCATCCCGCCAAACCGTTTCCGCCAGTTGTAGTATGTCGCGTCGCTGATCCCGACGCCGCGGCATGCAGTGGCCACGTCATCGCCCGCCGTCAGCTTCAGCTCGATCTCACGCAGCAGCTTCAAGATGTCTTCGTCTGAATGTCGCTTCCTCGCCATGCCCAATCCCCCCTCTCGCGGCCAATGTAATGGCCCAGTTCTAGGGGGGAAGGACAGGATGTCCTGTAGCATCCATGGAAAGCAGTAGAAGAAATCCGCAGCTCTTGCTGTCTTCGATGGCATTCTGCCGTCATCGGTGGAAAAAAGAAGAACAAGCATCCTAAAAACAGTATGATAAGGATCATAGGCTGGGGTATATGAAAGCGAGAACACTAGCTCCACCTCACATAGCATCTATCCGCAAGCCAGTAGATCATGCCTCTGACATGAGCATGGTTAATAGTGAAATACTCAAAGCCTGCCCCCATGTCTTGAAGTGTCGGCTGGATAATTTTTTCATCAATGATTTCGTCTACTTGTTGTCGATCAAGAGATGAGACGTGCGGAATAATATGATTTTCAAAAACATCATTTATTCGGGCGAGAAACAAAGCAAAAATCTTCTGCGCCGACGGGTAGTGTTGCATCTTCGCCAGTAGCTTCGCAAAAAGCTCTTTCTTGGCTTGAGCGCCTTCGACTTGATCTTGACGCTCTGCGTCTTCTAACTTGGCTTCCAAGCCAACTAGAGCTTCTACGCTCCGCTTGTTTTGGAACATCTGTAAGTCGTCGATGAACCCGTCGACACAAATATTTCCATCTAAAATTTCCTTATCGAGACGGTCCAGGAGTCCGGTAACTTGTGACTGGCCTGACAAAGTGGCTTCCCTGACAAAATGTGGCACGGCTTCATTCCGCACCCACAACTAATTGTGCAAACACACAATATGCGCTTTTTGTCTGGAGGCAAGGATAGTCAGCACGTAAGAGTTACGCGCGATCATCGATGCCAGACAGTCCATTATATTGAAACTGCGACTAACGTCCGGTTTGGAAGGCTGCAGCTGCAGCATCCTGACCTGCCTGTCAACGGCTTGTATGGGCCCTTCCACGAGTTATCCTCCTTATCAGGCCCATCTAGACAGCTGCTCCCCCCTGCAAAGGCCCCCGCATCCGCGCCTTCACCGACTTGACCAGCTCCTCCGGAACATCCCGCCCGAGCTGCGCCTCAACCCGCTCAAACGCATACTCAAACGCCGCTTCGATCTCTTCGAGCAGCCGCACCACGACATCCCGCGAGAGACCCGCCCGCTCGGCGGTCTGCATGAAGTGCCGAGCCACGATGTCATCGACACGGTAGTGCCGGTTGGTCCCGACCGACATCGCGAGCTTCACCTTTGGTCCCTGCAGCTGACCTGCATCGATACTGGGCTGGACCGAGATCACATCGTAGAGCGGCGTGAGGCGGAACCGCCCGCCGGGCCGCAGGAACAGGCTGACGTTCTTCGCATGCCCGTCCGTGGCGGCCATCAGCCAGAACAGGATCTGGGCCTTCAGGAAGGCGATGCGGTCCTGCTCGGGCACATCGCTGGCCTTGAGCAGATCCAGGATGTCGGCGGCACTCGGCCCGCCATCGTTCTGGTACTTGCGCGTGGGCGGCACGCCGAGAGCCTGGCAGCAGTCCTCCTGCGGCAGACGCAGCAGGCGTCCGTCTGCAGCATGCCGCCGGTCGAAGCGTTCGACGACCAGGACGCGGTGTTCGCCGAAGTCGCGGATCTCGGTCTGGGCGACCTCCAGCCCGAAGGCCTCCAGCAGCCGCAGGCAGAGATGCTCGTTCTCCACCGAGTGGGAGAGATCGACACCGAGGGGCAGGCGCCCGATCTGCGGCTTCAGGATATGGGTGGTCGGCGTGGTGCCATGCGGGCGCAGCCAGTGCCCGTCGTGATAGAGCAGCGCGGTCTTTTCCTGCGCCCCGGCAATGGAGATTCGGAAGTCCTGGTCGTCGCCCAAGCCCAGCGGCACATTGCCGAGATTGGCGATCATCGCGGCGATCTCATCCTCGTCCAGGACATCGCCGCGGATCTGGTCCGCCGGATCCGGCACCTCTCCCTCGGGCAGGAATTGCAGAGCCCCGACGCAATCCCGGCCGACCGCACTCAGCAGGCTGAAGGCGTCGATGCCCTCCGCGCCCCGGCGCTCGGCGACCCGCCGGCGGATCGCGTCGCTGTCGGGCAGCAGGTTGTCGAAGACGGCGATGACCGGCGCACCGAGATAGCGGTCCTCCCGCAAAGGCAGCGACAGGGAGATCGGCATCGTGTGCTCCCAGGCGAGCCACTCCGGCGCATACTGGAAGTCGATGGCGCCGCTGCTCTGCCGCGTCAGCCGGCCCACATGGCGGGTGTTCAGGAAGACCTCCAAGGGCGTGTATTTGCGCTGACGCCCCATCAGAAGATGTCCTCGATCTCGTCGGGCGCGCCCTTGCTGCGCTCCCGGATCACCAGCTCCAGATCGAGGGCCGCGAGGATGTCGCAGATGGTCTGGATCTTGGTCGCCGGATTGCCGGTCTCGATCTTGGAGAGGGTTTCCTGGCGCAGGCCCGCCTTGCGGCCGGTCTCGCTCTGGGTCTGATCCTGGGACCGCCGGATGCGGCGCAGGGCGTCTCCGATCTGTTTGGGGGTGCGGGCGATATGGTCCATGCTTGGCCTCTTTTTGTTCTATTATGCCGAATGAAGCATAAAATGTCAATATGATGATTGGAGCATGAATGTAAGTTATGGCGAATGGCGCATACCAATACAGCATGCGCCATCTTGCGGGAGCCGGCTACGGATCCCGCGATGCCAATTCCGCCTGGATCGTCTCGATGGACGCGAGCGCATTGCGGCGCTGCGCCGTGTCCGGATCGGACTGCACCAGGGCGTTGAATGTCTCGCGCAGCAGGCGGTGCAGCTCAGGTGTGCTGCGCTGTGCCGCTTCAAAGCGTGTGATGAGCTTCATGTCATCCTCCTTGGGTGGATCAGGAGGCCCCGACCATCAGGGCCTTTCGGCCCCGTCCCATCCTCATTGGCCCCTGAAGGCCCGATGGGCGGCGGGGGACGGATCTTGGCAGTGGAGGATCGGCGTGAAGATCTGAGCAGGGATTGAAGGGCAGAGGAGCAAAGCCTGCGGCTGTGCTGGTCGTCTTGCGTGGATTTAAGGCTTGGGGCGTTGCCCCCGGCGCGGACCAAGGGGTGGGTCCTCGCCATGCTCGCTTCCGCGCCCTGCGGCTTGTGCAGCTGCGCGTGGCTCCGGTCCCGCAGCAAAAGCTGCGCCCGTGATCCTTGCACCCCCCTCTTAGCCAGAGCGGCAGATCGGTTGCATGCGCAACCCATCAGCAGACAAGGAAGAGGAAGACAAGATGCCGTTCGAGAACACCCTCCAGTGCGGAGATTCAAATCAGATTATCGGGGCCATGCCCGAAGGAGCCGTTGACCTCGTCGTCACCGATCCCCCCTACGGCGTGAACTACCGGGACCGGACGGGCCGGACGGTGAAGAATGACGATACGTTGGAGAGCGTGCTGCCGGTCTTCGATCAGCTCTACCGAGCCTTGAAGCCGGGTGGGTTCTGCATCTCGTTCTATGGCTGGAACCGGATCGACCGCTTTATGGCGGCCTGGAAAGCGGCCGGGTTCACCGTGGCCGGACACATGGTCTGGACCAAGGACTATGCCTCCCGGCGGCGCTATCTCGCCTATCACCACGAACAGGCCTACGTGCTGGTCAAGGGCCAGGCAAAGCTACCAGGCAAGCCCCTCGCCGATGTTCAGCCCTGGGTCTATAGCGGCAACAAGGCCCATCCCACGGAAAAGGCGGTGGAGGTTCTGTCCCCACTAATCCGCTCGTTCTCACGTCGAGGCGATCTGGTCTGTGATCCCTTCGCCGGATCGGGCGCGACGCTGGTGGCGGCAGCCCTGGCAGGGCGACGCTATCTCGGCGTGGAGCTGGAAGAGGGGTACTGTCGGCAGGCGCGGACGCGGCTGGAGGGGGTGGTAAGGTACAAGGAGGAGCGGGAGGTGGTGGTGGCTTAGCGAGCAAAGCGAGCTGGACACCTCCGGAACTCCTTTGGTTTCTGAGTGCCCAGCACGGCTGGCGGTTTGTGGCCGTACGCGAGGCGCAGGGGTGGGCTTCGGTTTGGGCATTTGAGGCTCGCGCTGGGCGGCTGCGTGGTTCGCGCAGTCGCCGTTTGGGCTAGGAGCTATCCCATGCCGCACATGTTGTTGTCTGTATTTACGAGCGTGATCTTTGTCCTGGCGCTGGCACTTCCCAACGGCGCCAACAATCGGCACGTCAGGGGATCCGCGAAGCGCTTACAATTATAGATTGATCGCCTCAAAATTGAGTGTATAATATATGCAGGAGAAAAGATCTGCTTCCTTATGGATGATCGCTTCTTGATCATCGTCTTTTAGGAAATTTTTCTCCAAACAGCCCAAGTGCAATAATTGTTCTCCAAAGAACCCAGATGCAGTGGAGTGATTTTATGGCCGAGGATAAATTCAAGTTGGAACTTGCCGAGCTCATGGCAAAGCATGGCGTGGGCGGCCTACCCCAAGATACCGTGAGAGGTCCGAGCATCCCTGGCGGGGTCGGCACGGTGGCCAGTTACATCAAAGAGATCATCACGGACTCGCAGGCTTTCGATGAGACCGTGCTCAATCGCGTCGTGAGCGTTCTGAAGACCAAGTAGGCTAGGACGGCACGCATACGAAACGGAAAGCGATGTTCCGTCTATAGGTGGAACATCGCGCGACCGCCGTTACTGAGGGAAGTACTAAACGCCATGGACAAGCAGGGACCTCGCCACGTCAAAAGCTTTCGCGAGGCTCTCGCGCTCTCCTCGCGCCGCCTAGGATTTTCGGTCACTCAGGGGTGCCCCCTGAAATGCGGCCATTGTAGTGTCGGTGCTTCGCCCGAGTTGCATGCTAATCGCTACGGCCGATCCTTTGGGCAGGAAGTCGTGCGTCAGATGCCCGCCATTGCTGATACTGGCATCTGGTCCATCGATTTTACTGGTGGCGAGCCGACTCTTCTGATGGGTTTTGTGGGCGATGTTAGCGCCGCGGCGGCGGAGTTCGATATTTCCTGTGGCATCGTCACGGCGGCGCATTGGGCCCGTACCAGAGAACAAGCGCGGCGAACGCTGCGATGCCTTCGGAACATCGATCATTGGGACATCTCGACAGATGTTTATCACACCGATTTCGTTCGTCTGGATGCCGTAGAACGTGCCTATGAGATGCTGAAGGACGAGGGCAAATCGGTTATCATCCGGATCGCCTATCACGAGCCGATGACCCGCGACGATGCTGTTCTGATCGACGCCGTGATGGCGTTCGCCGGGCGAGACGTCTCGTTTCAGCCGATCGGGCCGGTAGGCCGCGGCTCGGACATAACGCAGAGCTCCATCGCGGATGCCGAGAGCTACGATCGGGGACCGTGCCCCACCACCGGCCCCTTGATCCAATGGGATGGACGGGTCGCGCCCTGCTGCGCCCCTGCGAGCCATGAGATGCATGACCACGCACTTTGGCTCGGCTCCGCTCACTGTTCCCCGATCGCAGACATCGTTCGTCGTTGGCGGATCGATCCCCTGTTGCAGACGATACGGGTCTGGGGGTTCGAAATCGTTAGGAACTGGTTCGCTGAGGCCGGAGTCGAAGGCGCTCACATTTTGCGGTCCCGCACCTGCGACACCTGCGTTGAGATGCTGAGGGATCCTACGCTGTTGGCCATCGCGGTCGAGCGAGCTGGCACTCTTTCGCATCGCGTCCGGCTGGCTTACGCGCTGTTGGAAGAGTTCGACGAGCCTTGGCTTGACGAATTACTTCGGCGCGAAGCTGCGGAGTATCTGCGCGTCGGCGCATGGCCAGCCCGTCACTTCGAGGCTGCCTAGTATGGCGCGTGTCCTGCTCGTCTCAATGCCTTGGTGCGCGGCGTCGCGGCCGAATCTTTCGACAGGCGTGCTCAAGTCCATCGCGCAGCAGAGTGGCAGCACCTGCGAGTCCTATGACGCGAACCTCGTGATGGCGAACCGGATCGGTGCTGACGCCTACGAGACGCTAGCCGAAACACCTGCGATCTTCGGTCTGTGCGAGCACGTGTTTGCCTGCGATCTCTTCGGCCCGGATGCGCTCGACTCCGATGCCTTCATCGCTCAGTTCGGGGATGATGGCGAGGGGAAGGTCTTCCGCGAGCTTCGGGACCGGATCGTACCCAGCGCATTGGACGATATGGAAGATGCGGTCCTCGCTGCTGGCCACTCAATCATCGGCTTCTCGTGCACTTTCAATCAGGTCTTTCCCAGCCTCGCCCTCGCCCGTCGGATCAAGTTGCGCACGCCTGAGACAACGATATTGCTCGGCGGTGCCTGCGTGCACGGTGAAATGGGCGAGGAGTACGCGCGTGCCTTTGTTGACATCGTCGATCACGTCTTCCTTGGCGAGAGCGACGAGAGCTTTCCGGCCTTCCTGCGTTGCGTCGATTCCGGCAGCGCACTCGCGCAGATCGACGGCATCACCGTTCGCGGGTCCCGGACCACTCAGCCGAAACCGATCTCCTCGATGGATGCGGTCCCGGCACCAGATTATTCCGACTTCTACGCCACGCGCAGGGCGATGATTGCAAAGGGCGCCTCATTGCCCGATGTCGCGGCCCTGCCGTATGAGGGATCACGCGGCTGCTGGTGGGGGCAGAAGCATCACTGCACCTTCTGCGGGCTCAACAACCTCGGGATGGCCTTCCGTGAAAAGCCAGCATCGCGCGTTGCAGAAGAGATAGCGGCCCTCGCTCAGAGGCACCAAATCATGCGCTTCATGGCAGCGGACAATATCATCACCCATCGCGACCTCCGCGCGCTGCTGAACCGCTTGGCCGACCTGGAAGGAGAGTTCAGCCTCTTCTATGAGGTCAAGACGAACCTGAAGCGCGACGAGGTGGCCGCTCTTGCCAAGGCTGGCGTACGCTGGGTCCAGCCGGGTATCGAGGCGTTCTCCGACGCGCAGCTCCGCCGGATGGAGAAGGGCTGCACCGCCCTGCAAAACGTCCGACTGTTGCGGCTATGTGCTGAGTTCGGCATTCAGCCGTCCTACAACATCCTCGTCGGGTTTCCGGGTGAGACTGTCGCTGATTACGACGAGCAGATCAGCCTAATGGCGCGCATCTTGCACCTTTCTCCCCCGTCGGGGCCGCCCAGCCTCGTACAGATCCACCGCTTCTCGCCCTTTCACGCGCGGCAGGCTGAGTTCGGGTTCGAGAACGTCCGACCGGTATCCTATTACGCCCATCTTGTGCCGGCCGACGTAGCCGACATCGGCCAGATCGCCTACTTTTTCGATCGAGACAACCCGCCGGATGCGCCGTTACATGAGGCGATGGAAAGGCTACGCAACGCAGTTGATGCGTGGCGGGCAGCAAACCGGACGCTAACCCTTCGGCTTGGGCCGGGCTTCTCGGAAGTCACCGTCGCGACAGTCGGGGACAAGCGGATCGAAACTCTGGACCTCTTCGAGACGGCGCTGCTTCTGCATGCAGACAGCCCAAAGACGGCGGACGCCCTCGTGGCTTTGTCGGGCGCAGTCGCCACTGCGGACGGCTCCAAGGCGGCTGAAATTCTAGAGTCGATGGTTGAGCGAGGATTTCTTGCCGTGGGCGATCGAACTTATGTTTCCACTGTTCCCTTCGCCGAGCCACAATGCGAGGCGGCTCTCTCGCGTTGGCTAGACAGATGGGGCGGTATCAAACCTGTCTCGTTGCACGGAAGGTCGCAGTCTCGAGCAGGCGAAGCTCAGCCCGCCTAGACCGTTCGCGGAAGACCGCGATGCCCATGTCGGTGGCTAGCGTCCTTGGTCCGAGGATGAGAGCGGCGGTCGAGGTGCCGCTATAATCGCTCGAAACCGTGACGGTGCGACCATCCTTCGACGCCGCGACGTCGATCCTGTAGCCGTTGAGGTATCGCCCGAGCCAACGGTGATCGAAGGCTGCCGATGCCGCCCGACACCGGCCGGCGAATGCAAGGTGACCGTTGATCGACAAGATACGACATCCTGTGCTCTCTAGCATCTGAACGAGGACGGGCCTTCCGTCCTGCCGCCGCCCGGTCCATGTCCGCATGCCGCGAGCTTGGAGCGATACTGGCACCCCGTTCAGTCGCGCCCCGCGCATCACTCCGTGTGCCTCGCATTGGAACACGCCGAGCCCACCGGCGATGTAGAACGCCGCGCGTTCCTTCTTTAGCGAGACCGGCGCCGGAAATGCGGCGGTGGTCGATGACGCAGTAGCAAGAACGTTGTCAGTCGCCGCATTTTCGGGGCCTGAGTAGGCGGCCATGGTAGCGAGGCCCGTGCCTGCAGAGGGATCGAGTTCGATCCGGGCGCGGAATCCACCGATCTCGCCCTCGTTGAAGAGGATTGGCCGACCACCGCGCTTCGTGCAGAATAACCCTGGCATCGCGCACAGCGCGTCCGGTCCGAACGGGGGCGACGCCCTAGAGGTCATCGCCGCAACCGACCGCGACGCGCGCGCGCCCGATGGGAATAGGAGCGTTGCCATCAGACCGCCGATTCCCTCGACCGTCGCCCAAAGGAACCCCGCTGGCGCAAACCGCCCATCCGCCTCGTAGAAACGGAAAGGAGTCGGGCGCCCTGTTTCGGGGTCTCGGACATGGCCCTGCGCGATCGTTGCGCCCTCGGGCGGTCTCGTGGCGATGCCCGTCAGCGACAAGTGCGCGAGCGCATGAAGATGGAGCCAGCCGTCGAAGTTGAGCCCCGTCCGCCGTTCGATCCAAGCCCCGATGAGAGCATACCCGGCGTTCGAATAGCTGAAGTGTCCGATCGCCGCGTCGAAACGGATGTCTGAGACGTCAGTGTCTCCGGGTCCAATCGCGCTCAGCGGGGCGCAGTTCCGCAACCCGGCCGTATGGGTCAGAACTTGAACTAGGCTGACGGGACGTTTGATTCGACGCGCGATCGGCTCGGGAATGTCAGGACAGATGTCCGCATCAATGTCGTGGTCGGTGGTGAAAGCGTGGTCTAAAGCAGCGAAGGCGACCAACGTCTTCGTAAGTGACCCGATCCTAAACCAGATCGGTCCATTGCTTGCGATGTTGGCGGGGCTGAACTGGGCGCGGTAGTGATGTTGACCCTCAGCACGTTTGATTAATGCAGCGGCGGAGGCTGGACCGGCCGAGGTCTCCAAGGCGGTGGAAGCTTTGTCAAATGCGTCTTGGTGAAAGGTGATGGCCAGTGCAGAACTCCCTAAGGAAAAATGTGCGTAATTTGGATACGGTGAGTCCAGTGGCCGCGACTTCGCGAAACAGGCTAAGTCCACAGCTTTCTAGATGATGTCCCCTAAGGGAAGGGCGGAGTGAAGCTGGTTGGCCGTTGCAATAGTTTATTTTGTAGCTTGTGGGCCGCTTCGGCGGGCGGGCCTAGAGTCGTGCAGAGTATCATATCGCAATCACAATGTAACACGACAAAGCCGCCATTCGTAAGTCGCGCAGCATCAAATAGAGTGGGTTCAAAGGAGATCTCCCTCCCGACCAACAGCGACGAAGTAGTTGAACATCTCATGGCCGCGGTACAGGCCAATGACGTAGATCGACTCATCCTCAGCCATGCTGCGCTCCGTCTGAAACGGCGCCGCCCAACTCCAAACGCCAAGCCTCAGTACGGCAGTTCATCATCACCGTCCAGCTGCGATGGATTGCGATACAGCTCCTCCACCTCGGCAATCAGGTCCGAGAACTCCGCTTGGTAGTCCCGAAACCCCCACGTGATCAGTGTCTTGATCATGTCTTCCGGGGTTTTTCCTTCGAAGTCCGCCATCTCGCTCAGTTGGTCCATCTGCGTGTCGGAGAGCGAGAGAACAAGTATCTTGGTCATGGTGACCTCCTGTCGTTAGCTGGGTTCGTGGTCTGTGCCGGGTGTGCGACCTGTCCGGCCCGTCTGGTCGTGTGATCGGCGGCCTGTCTCTCCGCGCGCGCGGTTGCGCTCCGGCCTGGAGCGGTCGGGCATATCGACCGGAGGCGTGCCGCCCATCTGCATGTATTTGGCCACGCCCTGGTTCAGTGCCTGGATCTGGGCATTCCGGCGCTTGCGGGCCTCCACGATCTGCGCCTGGAGCTTGCGGCGTTCCTCCAGCTGACGCCGGATCGTCACCTGCTTCTCAGCCCGGTCTCGGGCTTGAGCATGGGCGATCTCCCCCTCGTTCTTCTGCCGGATCAGGCGGTTCTTCCCCGTGATCCAGCCCCAGAGGCCGCGCAGGCCCGTCGGCGTGCGCTCCGCTCGGCGTTGTTCTTCGGCTTGCCAGCGGTCCTCCTGCTTCTGTCGGAGCTGGTCGCGGTGCTGGCGATGGCAGTGCACCATCTGCTCGCGCTGGAACTGGGCCGCGAGATTCTGCTTCTCCGCCTTGGCCTGTTCTTCCTGCGCCCAGGCCTTTAGCTTCGGAGTCATCCGCCCCGCGATAAACGCCTTCGCGTCCTCGGTGGATTGCAGCGCCTTCGCATCGCCCAGCCTGGCTTTCAGATCCCTGGTCTTGGCCCCTGTGGCACGGGAGAGCGAATAGATCTCGCCCCGCCAATCGACGGCGACATAGCCGCGCCTGTCGCCGCGCGCGAGAACGTAGCCCCGGTCCCGCAGCGCCGTCTCAAAGGCCTGGCGGCTGTCTGATCCCGCCCAGCTTTCCTGCAGGATACGCTTGATCTCCTTGGGGTCCTGTTTCGTGCGCCTGGCTTGTTGGTACTCCGCGCGGCTGTAGCTCAGCGGATCGCGCTGGCGGTGATCCTGGAAGCCCTTCGGCATCTCCCAGCCCTGTTCGAGGTAGAGATCGCGGGCGATCCCGTTCAGCTCGCGCTTGTAGTGCGAGAGCTGCACCGCCTTCATCTCTTCGCCGTCGATCCGGCTCCAGACCGCATGGGCGTGGCGGCGGCCCTCCTTCTCGTGGAAGACGACCGCGCGGGGCTGGCCCTCCAGACCCAGCTGCTCTTCGATCCGGTCGATGGCGGCCTCGAAGGTCTCCACAGGGACCGTTTCATTCGGTGGAGGGTTCAGACTGAGCGAGAAGAGATGGTTCTTACAGCGCGTGCCCTTGGCGATGGCTTCGCTTTCCGCCATCGCGCCATGCAGGTCGTCGGCGATGAAGCCGCGCAGGTCGTGCAGCTCGATATGCTCGTTCTCCTGGCCGCGCATCAGGTGATTGGCCAGCTCGCGCCCATGGCCGCGCTCATTGCCCTTCAGGATCATGACGGGCCTGCCGCCTTGCCGAGCGCCTGGAGCAGCTCTGCCCGCATGGCCTGGATGTCGGCGCAGGCCTGGCGGATGTCCTCTTCGACCTCCGGATGGACAGGCAGCGTGCCGGTGTTCACCGCGCGGGCCAGCTGGTTGAGATTGGAGGACAGCCGCGACTGGCCGAGACGCGCCAGAACTCGCCCCAGCACTGCGTGATCCTCAACGGGCCTTGTGTTCCGCCTGCGGACTTTCGGCAGTTCCTGGTCGAACAGCACCGCCTTGATATAGGCCCCCAGCGGCACGCCATTGGCCGCCGCTTCCAGCTTCGCCCGCTCCTCGAAGGTCAGCCGCAGCGAGAACGGGGCAGGCGTCTTGCCCTTCGACAGCTGATTGAAATTACGGGGCGAGGTCGTCATCACCGCACCGCAGATCACCGAGTTCTAAGGCTGTGAGCTGGTCTTCCCAGTCCTGGAGCGCTTCAAAGAGAGAGTTCGAACTTTCTCCCTCCAAGTGCACCATTGCGCTTTCTCGTAGCTTCCCATTGCGCCTCCATTAAGATGCTCTAAAGGCATGAGCTTCTAGTCGGTCGCTGCGGTGCTTCTTATCTGAGCATATGGCTTCGCCAATCCAGTAGCAGACCAAGAAAAGGTGGGCAGGTGATCTGCAATACGCACGAATGAAGTAGGGCGAAGAAGTAGCCGCCATTTCGACGACAGAAGGGAACGCCTCCGGACAGGGGTTGTGTCTGCTCGCGATCGGGCGACAGCCTTGCAGCACATCGCATGTGATCTCGAGGCATCTCGGCCGTGTGCCGCGGCGTTCGTCGTATCGGACGGGCTTGCCGCGGCTTGGTCTGCCGGGGATGCCTGCTCGGGCCCTCTTGTCCCACGAGGCTTCGCGGACCCGCTCGGCGTCGTGTCGTCGGCTGATGAGCCACTGGACCGCTGCAAAGGCACACACGACGCCGGTGCTCCAATGGCGTCGCGTCTCCTGCCATTCTTGATGACGAACCGGATGGAGCGCCCATCTCTGTTTGGGACACCGTACAGTTGGGCGCTCATGCCTCCTGTTTTACACATGCAGCTGGTCGCGGTGCGATGGGTCTTCAGGCAGGTTGCATCGGCCGTCCCGCTCTTCTCCTGGGAGTTCTCGGCCGCCCGACAAAGATCCTGGTGAACACACCTGCTCGCTCTCGTGCCTCCAGCGTTTGTGCAGTGCTTCGTGCGCCGTATCTCCCCGGCGCGTCGCACCAGCGCAACTCATTGCGAGTGACAAAGATGACGCCGGGCGTTTCGCACTGATGCCGAACGCGGGGCCTAAAGTGACACTCCCGCGTTCGGCTGAGCCCGCACCATCTGAACATCCATCAACCAGAGCAGGGCGCCCATGTCATAGCTCGCCTCTTGAGGGGCCATGTGAAGAGCTACGGCGTTATCGTAAGACAGAGCCCAGGCTTGGGTGTTTGACCCCGACATAGTTTAGGGTAGTTCATACAGTTGAGGCAGATTGAACCAAGCATGAGCTCCGAAGGATAGTGAGACAAAGCGGTTTGGTCCATTCTACCGATCACCCAATTACTTTGATCCTTTTGTGAGCTTCTGTTCGATAACGGGTGCGTGAGCTTGGCTCCATGTTGGGTCTAGCCTCGGTTCAAATCTGCTCTTGCCCGCACCCTGACGTTGTGACCGTGATCTCGGAGGTGACCCTGGTGCGATCCGTAGATCTTCGAGCGCGAAAAACTGAAGCTGCGCTGGCGTCTCCCCCAGAGGTTCCATTTTAGTATTGATTGAATGGGAAATGCTCTCACTCGCCCGTCGCTATCGGCTCCCCAGCTTTCCTCTGACGCTATCCCATCGCCGCCAGCACCCGGTCGGGCGTGAAGGGCATGTGGCGCAGGCGGGTGCCGGTCAGCGCATAGACCCCGTTGGCGATGGCGGCCGAGACCATGGGCGTGCCCGCCTCACCCACGGCGGAGGGCGGGGCGTCGCTCTCGGTCAGGTGGACCTCGATCTGCGGCAGGGCGTCGTGGCGCAGCACGTCGTAGTCGTAGAAGTTCTCCTGCTGCACCTCGCCGCCCCGGATCGTGATCCGCTCCAGCAATGCGGAGGACACGCCGAAGACGATCCCGCCCTCGATCTGGTTCACGGCGTTGTCCGGCGACACGATCTGGCCCGCATCGACCGCCGCCCAGATGCGCGGCACTGCGATGCGGCCCGACTCCGGATCGACCGAGACCTCGGCCACGCCCGCGACGCGCGTATCGCCGTAGCCCGCGAAGGAGAGCCCAAGCGCAGTGTCCGCGCGCGACCGGTCCCAGTCCGACATCTCTTGTACCCGATCGAGGAGCGCCAGGCTCCGCGCATCATCGCCGACCATCGCGCGGCGGAAGGTGAACGGGTCCTGACCGGCCTCCTGTGCCAGCTCGTCGATGAAGGACTCGGCGGCGAAGGCGGTGTAGGCCGCGCCGATGCCCCGCCACGGCAGCACGCGGGCGCGCCGCTCGGTCATGACGTGCTCGGCGGCCATGTCGGGCATGGCGTAGAACCGCGCCTCCGAGCCGAGCATGGAGATCACGTCCTGCGGCTCCACCTGTGCCCAGCGGCCTGCGTTGAAATAGGCGATGACCGAGGGCGTGCCGACGCGGTGGCGCCAGCCCTGGACCTCGCCCTCCTCGGTCAGACCCGCTTGCAGATGCTGGGCGGCGGCGGGGCGGAAACCGCCATGCTTCACGTCGTCCTCCCGCGTCCAGGTCACCTTGACCGGGCGACCCGTCGCCTGTGCGCAGAGGAGCGCGTCGCGCACGTAGTCCTGCATCCGCTCCGTTCGGCGCCCGAAGCTGCCGCCCATCGTCATCATGTGGATGCGCATTCGCTCGGGCGGCAGGTCCAGCACCTCGCGGACGGTGTCTGTGGTCCAGCTCTGGGTCTGGGTTCCGGCCCAGAGCTCCGCCCCATCGGCGTCGACGCGCGCGACGACGGCCATGGGTTCGATCTGCGCGTGGTAGGCGTAGTCGGAGAGGTAGGTCGCGGTGACCGTGCGCGGCGCGTCGGCGATGGCGGTCGCCGCATCGCCCTCGGCCCGCCATGTGGCGGCTTCGGCGCTCAGATCCTCGGCCGCGGCCGCGTAGTCGGCGAGCGTGCTCTCGTCGTCCCAAGCGCGGGCCGGGGCATCCTCGGTCCACGTGATGTCGAGCAGGTCGCGGGCGGCCATGGCGGCCCAGATCGTCTCGGCCACCACCGCGATACCGTCGGGCAGCGTCACGACCTGCACGACGCCCGGATGCGCCTCGGCCGCGGAGCTGTCCAGCGCGGCGACGGTCTCGCCCTCGACCGGTGCGCGGCGGACCATGGCGTGGAGCATGTCCGGCAGGCGCACGTCGATCGCATAGGTCTCGGTCCCGGTCGACTTCGCGGGAATGTCGCGGCGGGGCGTGTCGCTGCCGATCAGGCGGAATTCGGCGGGGTCCTTGAATGGTGCGGCCTCGGCGCGGTCCAGTCCACCGCCCTCGGCCAGTTCGCCATAGGTCAGGCTTTGACCGCTGGCGGCGTGGACCACGACGCCGGGCTCCGTCGACAGCTCTGCCACGTCGACGCCCAGCCGCTCCGCCGCGCGCCCGATCAGCACGGCCCGCGCATTGGCCCCGGCCTGGCGCAGCGTGTCGTAGTAGCCGTAGACGCCCGAGCTTCCTGCGGTGTAGAGCACGCCGCCGAAGGCCGGGTTGCCGAACCGGCGGTCATCCTCATCGAGCTGTTCGATAACGACCGCATCCCAGTCCGCATCCATCTCCTCCGCCAGGATCATCGGCAGCGCGGTGGAGCTGCCTTGTCCCATCTCGGTCGAGGGGAAGAGGATGCGTGTCGTACCGTCCGGCTCGATCCGGACCCAGGCTGCGGCATCGGCCTCCTGCGCGCGGACCGCCGAGACGGAGCCGTCTGCAGCGATGGCGAGGACGAGCGCGCCCGACGAGGCGAGGAACGCGCGGCGGTTGAGGGCAAGGTCCTTCATCTCACGCCTCCTCCGCCGCACGCCGGATGGCCCGGGCGATCCGCCCATAGGTGCCACAGCGGCAGAGATTGCCGGCCATCGCGTTGCGGATGTCGTCGTCGCTGGGTTGCGGCACCTCGTTGAGCAGGGCCGCGGCCTGCATGATCTGGCCGGATTGGCAGTAGCCGCACTGCGCCACCTGCTCGGCGATCCAGGCGCGCTGCACCGGGTGATCGCCGTCGGGCGACAGGCCCTCGATCGTCGTCACCTCGGCCCCTTCGATGCTGTCGACGGGTGTGACGCAGGAGAAGGTGGCGAACCCGTCCACATGCACCGTGCAGGCCCCGCACTGCGCCGCGCCGCAGCCGAACTTGGTGCCCGTCAGGCCCAGCTCCTCGCGAATGACCCAGAGGAGGGGGGTCTCCGGCGGTGCCGTGCTTTCGATCGGTTCGCCGTTGAGAATGAATTGCGTCATGGCCGTGCTCCCCATCGTGCCGTGGCGGTCTCACGGGACGGACAGGCGCCGTCCCTTGCTTCATCAATCTGTCGGCCCAAGCGAGGTTCGGACCGACGAAAACTCCTACGCCACAAGGTCGAGGCGAGCATGATCGGGGACGTCGATCTCGGTCTGCGCGATGCCGTCCCGACTTGGGCGATGACATAGTGCTGCCGTCGGATCAGGCGACCGGATTTGCGCCACCAAAGGCTGTAAAATCTGCGCGATGACGCCCGAAGACGCTGCCCCTGGAACGCGAACGTCAACGCGCGATGATGTCCTCGGGCGCAGTGTCGAAACGATCCGCTCAAATGAGGCGGCGCGCCGGCGTTCCGCTCGCGAATTCGTCCACCCAAGCCAGAGCCCGATCCGGAAGCGGCGGCGCCGAACGCCCGGCCCGTTCCGCGGAACTCACCCGACCTTCTTGCCTGGCGGAACGTCCGGGCCGCACCACTTCGAGACGCCGATCACCGGCACTACGTCAGTGTCGCGACCGGTGTGGCCCGCCAATAGGGAAACCGCTAGCTTCAAGCCCACTGCCACCGTAACGGAGTGTGGAACGGTGCCCGAGACTGCCATGACCGACCAGATCTTCCCCTTCGACAACAGCTATGCGCGGTTGCCCGACCGGCTGTTCGCCCGGGTGTCGCCGGCACCTGCGCCGACGCCGCAGCTCCTCCAGCTCAACAGACCCTTGGCGGAGGAACTGGGTCTCGATCCCGACCGGCTTGCGAGCCCGGAGGGCATCGCGGTCCTGTCCGGCCGTCGCGTCGCCGCAAGCGCGGATCCGATCGCGATGGCCTATGCCGGGCACCAGTTTGGCAACTGGGTGCCGCAGCTCGGCGATGGCCGGGCGCTGCTCCTTGGTGAGGTCATCGACCGGAACGGCCGCCGCCGCGACATCCAGCTCAAGGGCTCCGGCCGCACCCCCTTCTCTCGTGGAGGGGACGGCAAGGCGCCGCTTGGCCCTGTCCTGCGCGAGTTCATCGTCAGCGAGGCGATGGCCGCCCTTGGCATTCCCACGACCCGCTCTCTCGCGGCCGTCGCGACGGGCGAGCACGTCGTCCGCGACACCGTTCAGCCCGGTGCCGTGCTAACAAGGGTCGCCGCAAGCCACGTGCGCATCGGGACCTTCCAGTACTTCTATGCGCGCCGGGATGCGGAGGCGCTGCAGGCCCTCACCGACCACGTGATCGCGCGGCATTATCCGGAGATCACGGCGGCGGACGTGCCCGCGCTCGCTCTCCTAGAAAAGGTCATGGAGCGGCAAGCTAATCTCGTCGCCCAATGGATGGGCGTCGGCTTCATCCACGGCGTCATGAACACCGACAACATGACGATCTCGGGTGAGACGATCGACTACGGCCCTTGCGCCTTCATGGATACCTTTCGCGAGGGCCAGGTCTTCAGCTCCATCGACGTTGCCGGACGCTATGCCTACGGCAACCAGCCCCGGATCGCGCAGTGGAACCTCGCGCAGCTTGCCCAAGCGCTGCTGCCGCTCATCCCGGGTGATGACGATGCGGCCGTCGAGGCGGCGCAGGCGACGATCGACCGCTTCCCGGATCTGTTCAGGGACGCATGGCTGAGCGTGATGCGCCGAAAGCTCGGACTGTCGACGGCGGCCGAAGGAGATGCCGAGCTCATCTCCACCTTGCTGTCCACGATGGAGGCGGGCAGGGCGGACTTCAGCCTGACCTTTCGCCGTCTCGCCGATCACTCAGGGCCCGATACGGAAGGGCGGCCGCAGGCCCGCGACCTGTTCGCCGACCCGGCCGCCTTCGACACCTGGGCCGAACGCTGGCATGCCCGCCTTGCGACCGATCCAATGCAGCCTGCCGAGCGCGACGAGATGATGCGCACGGCAAATCCCCTCTTCATCCCCCGCAACCACCGGGTCGAGGAAGCACTCACGGCAGCTCAAGACGGCGACCTGCAGCCCCTTGAAAAACTACGCGGTGTCCTCGCCCGCCCGTTCGACCACCAACCGGACGAGGCCTCGCTCGCCCTGCCACCTCAATCTCACGAGGTCGTCGCCCAAACCTTCTGCGGTACTTAGCAATATCCCAATTCTCTGATTCAGCATGATCATTTCAAAGCCAAAACTGACTCTTGCTAAGTTTCGACTATGCTGTGCTGCGTTACATTAAATCAGAATTTGGCTACTTGTGCGAAGACACTTCTGGTAAGAAGGCCCTAAATCTTAGTTTGTTAAGTGATTTTCAGTATTCATAATTGCCGTAATCGGCATATAATATTTTATAAAACTAATCTATATTTACGTGGCAGCAATCTGTTCGACGGTCAGCCGGTGCATTCCGGCGTCATCTTTGTCACTCGCAATGAGTTGCGCTGGTGCGACGCGCCGGGGAGATACGGCGCACGAAGCACTGCACAAACGCTGGAGGCACGAGAGCGAGCAGGTGTGTTCACCAGGATCTTTGTCGGGCGGCCGAGAACTCCCAGGAGAAGAGCGGGACGGCCGATGCAACCTGCCTGAAGACCCATCGCACCGCGACCAGCTGCATGTGTAAAACAGGAGGCATGAGCGCCCAACTGTACGGTGTCCCAAACAGAGATGGGCGCTCCATCCGGTTCGTCATCAAGAATGACAGGAGACGCGACGCCATTGGAGCACCGGCGTCGTGTGTGCCTTTGCAGCGGTCCAGTGGCTCATCAGCCGACGACACGACGCCGAGCGGGTCCGCGAAGCCTCGTGGGACAAGAGGGCCCGAGCAGGCATCCCCGGCAGACCAAGCCGCGGCAAGCCCGTCCGATACGACGAACGCCGCGGCACACGGCCGAGATGCCTCGAGATCACATGCGATGTGCTGCAAGGCTGTCGCCCGATCGCGAGCAGACACAACCCCTGTCCGGAGGCGTTCCCTTCTGTCGTCGAAATCCCTGCCGATGTCTGACCGTAGATGTCAATCAGAATGGCGGTTAAGAGCACTAACGTCGGCTGTATGTTTCACCATATCTTGATGCTCGATGAAAACAGTGAGACATCCATCACAACCTCAGGTTAAATTGCCGCCTCGGCATTACTTTGCAGAACAGTGTTTTGAAGAGCTCGAAATAGGCGGCCCTCGACAGAACCCTAACGGGAGTTCGAATTGCACGGGTTGGTTGCTCTCAGTGTATCCACAGTGGTCAGCTATGAGAACACGTGATTGTGGCGCTGCTCACCTTTGTTGGTCGCGGCGTAGAGCTTTTCCGTATGACCCGATCGCCAGGCCCCGCCCGAGCCATGGTTGGGGCAACCTCAGCAATTTCGTTTCAGACCGGTGACGGATTGAGACAAATGCGATCAAACAACTCCTGGTTGTAAAATGAGCCAATGACTAGACCGGAAGCGAGGTCGGCAAATTGACCGGCAATCGCATCGGAGCGCTGAGCCATCGCCACCTACACCTTCACCAATGCCGTCGTGGTCGAGGCCGATGGCGGCAATGACGATATCCTGTGGGATCAGGTGACGATCACCGTCACCGACGGCGACACCGACAACAGCCTTCAGCGCAACAGTAACGACTCCGCCGATGATCAGACCTTCACGATCACGGCCTTCAACGAAGTGATCGGCGGGCGCAATGACGAGCCCGAGCTCAACGTTACCTATACCTCGATCGATGGCGGGGATCGCGGGACCGCACAGCTCACGGACGCGGCCGGCCAGTCGATCAGCGGCTTCTATTTCCAGATCAACAACGACGACCAGGACTTCCGCGTCTTCATCCCGTCTGAGCCCAACGCAGGCTTCGACTACAGACAGAACGGCAATGGCGAGCTGAGCGGGATCAGCCGGCGCAACTTCTCCTATGGCGAGGTCGAGGCGGCGTCGGCGGATGCCTATGTGATCTCCGATCCCGATGTGTCGAACGCGAAGACCTGGTCGACGGGGGAGGGCGACGACCTCGTCCAGTCGGGTGCGGCGTCCGATGACCTGTCGCTGGGCGGTGGCAACGATCGCGCCTTCGCCGGCGGCGGCTTCGACACCGTTTCGGGAGGCGCGGGCAACGACGCGATCTCCGGTCAGGAGGGCAACGACAGCCTGCTGGGGGAGGCGGGGGCGGATACCCTGCTCGGCGGCGATGGGAGCGACACGCTGCTGGGCGGTGCGGACGCGGACTCGCTGTCCGGTGGCGCCGGGGCGGATTCCCTCGACGGCGGATCGGAGGATGACAGCGCCGACACGCTGGAGGGCGGCGCCGGGCAGGACACGCTGCTGGGGCAGGGCGGCGATGACGTCCTGCAGGGCGGCGACGGCAATGACAGCATCGAGGGGGGCCTCGGTAACGACACCATCCTCGGCGATGGCGGCACCGCGGAGCCGACGCTCACCCGGCAGTCCTTCGAATGGGACGACATTCCCGACCCGGACAATGGCGGGCAGATCGACGACGGCGATGACCTGCCGAACACGCTGACCCAGAACACCGGGCTGATCGAGGTCACCGTCACCTACACCAGCCAGAGCCCCACGGGCACGCAATACGATTTCGAGACCCGCTCGCAGAACGTCGACGACATCAATCCGGGCGGTTCCGAGACGCCGGACGGGACCAGCGGCGCGATCCTGCGCGGCTTCGAGGATGACGACGCGGACGAGGACGATCCGTTCTTCCGCAATGTCGGCACGCTGCGGGTCGATTTCGCGGCCACGGGGGCGAACGTCGCGGACGAGGTGCAGAATGTCAGCTTCCGCATCAACGACATCGACGAGGGCAGCTTTCAGGACGTCGTCAGCGTCCGGGCCTTCGACGCCTCGGGCCAGCAGGTCTTCGTCGAGCTGACGGCGGGCGACCGGCTCTCCCTCACCGATGAGGATGGCGTGGCCGGGGCGGAGCGGGCCGCGGCGCGGGAGGACGAGGGCGGTACGGGCCCGACGGATGAGAGCGCCTCCGTCCTCGTGAACATCGAGGGTCCCGTCTCCCGCATCGAGATCGACTATGACGGCCTGCAGCCCGGCCAGCAGGCCGTCCAGGTCACCGACATCTTCTTCGACGCGGTCACGCCGTCGACCACGCCGACATCGGGCGACGATACTCTCGTCGGGGGCGAAGGCAACGACTCCATCGACGGCGGCGCCGGGGCCGACACGATCGAGGGGAGCGAGGGCGACGACACCCTGTTCGGCGGTGACGGCAACGACAGCATCACCGACTTCGCGGGCTCGGACTCCGTGGATGCGGGGGCGGGTGCGGACTTCGTCCAGATCACCGGGGCGGGTGGTGTCTCCGACACCGTCGAAGGCGGCACGGGTGCCGACACGATCAACGTCTTCACCGGCGACAACTCGGCGCACGAGGTCAGCGGCGGCGAGGGCAATGACAGCATCACGGTCTTCGACGGGGCCGCCTCAACCAACACGATCGACGGTGGCGACGGGGACGATACGATCCAGGGCGGCGACGCCTTCGACACGATCACCGGTGGCGAGGGCAATGACGTCCTCGACAGTGGCGGCAACGACGACGTCGTCGATGGCGGGATCGGCGACGACACGATCCGGGGGTTCACCGGCGACGACACGCTCACGGGCGGCGAAGGTGCGGACTCCATCGACGCGGGCGACGGCGCGGACAGTATCGAGGGCGGCGAAGGCGACGACACTCTGCTCGGCGGCGGGGATCGGGATACCTTCACGCTGTCGGGGGCGGATGGCTCGGACCTCATCATCGGCGGAGAGAGTGGCGACGATTTCGACCGCATCCTGCTGCCCGAGGGCGGCAGCTTCCGCATCGACTACGAGAACAACGATCGCGCCACCGAGCGTGGTACCATCACCTTCTTCGATGAGGAGGGGGAGACGGTGGGGATCACCACCTTCTCCGAGATCGAGGAGGTCGTCTGCTTCGCCGCCGGTACCCGGATCCGGACCCCGGACGGTGCCCGGCCGGTGGAGACGCTGCGGCCCGGCGACCTCGTCCACACGGTGGACCATGGCCCCCAGCCGATCCGCTGGGTCGGCGGCCGCACGGTCCCGGCGCGCGGCAGGCTCGCCCCGGTGCGAATCCGGGCGGGGACGTTCGGCGCCCCGCGGGACATCCTCGTCTCGCAGCAGCACCGCATCCTGATCCGCAGCCCGCGTGCGCAGCTCTGGTTCGCGGCGTCGGAGGTACTGGCGGCGGCCAAGCACCTTGTCGACGGCCGGAACGTGACGGTGGAGGAGAGCGCTGAGGTCGTGACTTACGTTCACATCCTGCTCGACGAGCATGAGGTCGTCATGGCCGACGGCCTGCCGGTCGAGACCTTGCAGCCGGGCGCGTGGGGGATGGGGACGCTGGATGCGGACCAGCGGGATGAGTTGCTCGAACTGTTTCCCGACCTGCGCGCTCATCCCGACACGGGCTATGGACAGGCCGCGCGCTACACGCTGAAGCGGCGAGAGGCGGAGCTTCTTGCGCGGGAGCTGGCGGCCGAGCGGACGGCGCCCGTCGAGACGCCGAAGCCGCCTGCACTGGTGCCGGTGAATGCGTCCCGCCCGCGCCGGGCGCAGGCGCTCACACGGTCCAGCCACAGCACAGGCGGACAACGCCGCCGGCGTCGGACCTACTGAGGATCCTGCACGAGGTAGAGGTAGTTGCCGTGCCGCCCCATCGTGATCGGTCCGTCGCCCATCGCGTGCTCCAGCTCCAGGAGCGCGACGAGCATGTCGAGGCTCTTGCGCGGGACACTGGGCCGGGCCGGCGGCGGCGCCGTTCGCTCCGGCGACAGCAGGCCAAGCAGATCGGGCGTGGGGTAGGGCGTCGCCACTTCGAGCCCGTCGGCCATCAGCAGCTCGTGTTCTTCGGTCACCAGCGTCACGTAGTCGGTGCTGAACCGGTTGAAGACCGTGGAGATGCCGCGCAGGCCGGTCAGCAGACCGACCGGCACGAGCACTTCGGCAGTGCCGAACAGCGCCACGCAGCCGGGGTCGGAGATCATGACGCACTGGTTGGCGGAGAGCATGAGATCGACCGCCGGACGTCCGGCGCCAAGGCTGCCCGCCTTCACCTGGATCAGGCGGCTCGCGGGCGAGGTGCGCCACAGCGAGCAGGTCCAACGCTCCACCCGCCGCAGCGGTGCGGTGCCGTGGTCCAGCGTCCGGACGAGATCACCGACCTTGAGGGCTGCGACATCGACAGGCCCGGAGGGCGTCGCGACCCGTGTTCCGGCGGCGAAACCCGGCAGATCGACTGGCCGCCGCGTCACCTGTTCTTGCAGGTCGCGCGGCTGCGACTGAAAAAGAGCATCGAAAATCATGCCCATGGCGTCCCTCCCAGGGATCAACTAGGGGCTTTGTTTTCTATCCCCCTGTTCTCCTTAAAGATGATTTGGAAAGGCGGGCGTGAAGGCAATGCCGGATTTGGAGAGGACTTGCGGCCGTTGCAGTGTCACAGGACCGCCTTTTTGACGTTTCGGGGGACAAGTGCAGAACATCGCGGCCATTCGCCGCTTTTGGTTTCAAAGTGCGTCGATAACTACCTAAAATTATTCAAAATTAATCGCGCGGTTTTCCGCTGATCCGGCGCTCGACACGGCCGGAGGCCCGCGGTCCGACGCTCCAGCTATGGCGTTCGATTCGGTTTCTGGTCTTGCGGTGAAGGTTTGGTGAGGGTGATCTGAGTGCGGTGCGCGCCGGAGACCATATCGTGAACCGACTATCTGGGAGCTGCGCCGCAAGCAGTCTCTCATCTGGGGTCGCGCCCGGAGGTTCGAGACATCGACGATAGTTAGAGCGCGACCGACGCTTCCGAACGTCATGTCAAACGTGGCAGTTCACTCGCCCTCTGCGAATCGCATTCTGCGTGTCCGGCGCAGCCTTTTCGTCCGCGTCTACCGAGTTACCGGCGCAACGAGTGCTTAATTTTTATACGATTTGCCGTTCAATGCTTTCTCATTGTGCGAAAACAGCCCTGCGACATCAAGAACTGGGCAAACCCGCTAGGTTCTGCGACGCCGCGATGACTAGGGTGACGACGCCACAACGGCGCGAGCGGCCACCGGGCGGGTCATCTTTCCACGAACGCCCCACCCGATGGCCTCAACACGAAACGTGCTGTGGTTCGGACTTAGCATGAGGCGCGGGACGCTCAACCGCCGCCGGGACCGGACACACCGCACCCTGACAGGGGAGCTATCCGCTCATGTCTCTCACTCGCCCCCTCGCCACGGTCTCCGCGATCGCGCTGGCCGCAGCCACAGGTGCAGCCGCGCAGGACTGCGCGGAGCCGATCAAGGTCGGCGTCCTCCACTCGCTCTCCGGCACGATGGCGATCTCGGAGACGACGCTGAAGGACACGATGCTCATGCTCGTCGAGCAGCAGAACGAGGCCGGCGGCCTTCTGGGCTGCGAGATCGAGGCGGTCGTCGTCGATCCGGCCTCCGACTGGCCGCTCTTCGCCGAGAAGGCGCGGGAACTGCTCACCGTCCACGAGGTCGACGTGATCTTTGGCAACTGGACGTCCGTGAGCCGCAAATCCGTGTTACCGGTGATCGAGGAGCTCAATGGCCTCCTCTTCTACCCGGTGCAGTACGAGGGTGAGGAGAGCTCGCGCAACGTGTTCTACACCGGGGCGGCCCCGAACCAGCAGGCGATCCCGGCCACCGACTATTTCCTCGAGGAGCTGGGGGTGGAGAAGTTCGCCCTGCTCGGCACCGACTACGTCTATCCGCGTACGACGAACAACATCCTGGAGTCCTACCTGCAGGACAACGGCATCGCGGAGGAGGACATCTTCGTCAACTACACCCCCTTCGGCCATTCCGACTGGGCCACGATCGTGTCCGACGTCATCGCGCTGGGCGAGGACGGCAAGCAGGTGGGTGTGATCTCTACCATCAACGGCGACGCCAATATCGGCTTCTATAAGGAGCTTGCGGCGCAGGGTGTGAGCGCCGACGACATTCCCGTCGTCGCCTTCTCGGTCGGGGAGGAGGAGCTCTCGGGCCTCGACACCTCCGACCTCGTCGGCCACCTCGCCGCGTGGAACTACTTCCAGTCCGCCGACACCGACGCGAACGAGGAGTGGGTTGCCGCCTGGCAGGCGCGCATGGGCGCGGACCGCGTGACCAACGACCCGATGGAGGCACATTACATCGGCTTCAACATGTGGGTGAACGCGGTCGAGGCGGCCGGCACAACCGAGGTCGATGCGGTGCGTGAGGCGATGTACGGGCAGGAGTTCCCGAACCTCACCGGCGGGACAGCGGTCATGCTGCCGAACCACCACCTCGCCAAGCCGGTGCTGATCGGTGAGATCCAGGCAGACGGGCAGTTCGACATCATCTCCCAGACCGAAGAGGTCGACGGCGACGCGTGGACAGACTTCCTGCCGGAAAGCGCGGTGCTCGTCTCCGACTGGCAGGAGCTCGAATGCGGGATGTACAACACCGCGACCGAGAGCTGCGTGCAGATCAAGTCGAATTACTGATCGAAGATGCGGCGCGCCTCTCACAGGGGCGCGCCGCCCTTTTTTGAAAGACCGGACGCCCCATGATCCGCATCCTTCTCGCGGCACTCACCCTGCTCGCGTTCACGCCGCCTGCCGCGGCACAGGAGCTTCAGGACCTGCTCCAGACCCATGCGGAGGAGGTGGCCAAGCCCGGCCGCCGCACGGTGGGCGTCGTGCTCGACGATCTCGCGGCCTCCGGGCTGCCGGAGGTCGAGGGCTTCCTCGAGGCCTGGCGCGACAAAGGCGTCTGGCAGCGGGAGGAGGACGGCCTCTTTTTCATTGCTGAGGAACTGGGCGACGACCGGCTGGCGCTCTTCGACATTGCGGACCGGACGGAGCTTGGCGAGGTCTTCGAGGATGATTTTACCCAGGTAAAGCCAAACGGCGGCGTGCGGCGGGAGATCGGATCGGCGTTGGTGCAGTTCCAGCTTTCCGCCGAGGATGTCACGCGCCGGATCGCTGCGGTGGATGCGATCGCGCGCGACATGGACCCGGACCAGCTCGCGCCGCTTCGCGCCTCGATCGAGGAGGAGCCGAACGGCGGCCTGCGCCTGCGCAAGACGCGGGTGGCCAACATGCTCGCGGCGAGCTTCGCCGAGGACCGGGACGAGCGGATCGCGGCGATCCGAGGGCTGGCGAGCGACCTGTCCGTCGATGCGCGCGCGACGCTGAACCAGATCCTGTCGCGGCAGGAAGGCGTCGGCGTCGAGCTGCCCGAGGGCGCCAATGTCGCCGCAATCTTGGAGCCCGGCCGCGACCTGCCGGAGGAGGAGGCCTACGCGCGCCTCATCGCCGCGGAGCTGGCGCCGCCGCTCATTTCAGCGAGCCGGATCCGCGACACGCTGGTCCTGCGGATCGCCGACGGCATGGTGGGCGATGTGTCCGTGGAAAGCCTCGACACCGAGGATGCGCGGCTCGCCGTCTACGACGCCCTAGCCGCCGCCGGCGATGTCGCGCCGCGGGTTACCGAGGAGGCCCGGGCGGATGCGCTCGCCTCCCACGTCTTCTACGTGATCTATGACGAGCCCGATGCGGAGATCACGGCGGCCGCCGAAGATGCGCTGGAGGGGATCGAGACGCGGGTAGCCGTCAGCCAGGCCGCCGATCTGGGGCTCGACGCGCTGTCGCTCGCTTCGATCTATTTCCTCGCCGCCATCGGGCTCGCCGTCACATTCGGCGTCATGGGGGTCATCAACATGGCCCATGGCGAGTTCATCATGATGGGGGCCTATACCGGCTTCGTCGTGCAGCAGTTCGTGCCCGACTACACGCTGTCGATCCTGCTCGCCCTGCCGCTCGCCTTCGCCGTGACCTTCGGCGCAGGCGTCGCGATGGAGCGGCTGGTGATCCGCTGGCTCTACCACCGGCCGCTGGAGACGCTGCTCGCGACCTTCGGGATCTCCATCGCGCTACAACAGCTGGCCAAGAACATCTTCGGCACGCAGGCGCGGCCGCTGACGTCGCCCGCCTGGCTCGACGGGTCGTGGGTCATCAACGACGTGATCTCGATCAGCTATATCCGCATCGCGATCTTCGTGCTGGCGCTGATGTTCCTCGCCCTCATCCTCTTCGTGCTGAAGCGGACCCGGCTGGGGCTGGAGGTGCGCGCGGTGACGCAGAACCCCGGCATGGCGGCTTCGATGGGGATCGATCCGAACCGGATCAACATGCTGACCTTCGGCCTCGGCTCCGGTATCGCGGGGATCGCGGGCGTGGCCATCGGGCTCTATGCGCAGGTCACGTCCGAGATGGGGCAGGCCTACATCGTGCAGAGCTTCATGACCGTGGTCGTCGGTGGCGTCGGCAACGTGTGGGGCACGCTGGCGGGTGCGGGGCTGATCGGCGGGTTCCAGAAAGGGATCGAGTGGCTCAACCCGTCCAACACGCTGGCCGCACAGACCTACATGATCCTGATCGTCATCCTCTTCATCCAGGTCCGGCCGCGCGGCATCGTCGCGCTCAAGGGCCGCGCGGCGGGGGACTGAGCCATGCGGAACACGACGCTGCTGCGCACGCCTTCGGTCATGTGGTTCCTGATCGCGCTGTCACTCTTCACGCTCGGCACGGTCGTGATGGCGGAGATGGGGCTCGTCTCCACCTCCATGGTCAAGACGCTGGGCAAGACGCTGTGCCTCTGCCTCGTCGCCGTCGCGATGGACGTGGTCTGGGGTTATTGCGGGATCCTGAGCCTCGGCCACATGGCGTTCTTCGGCATCGGCGGCTACGCCGTGGGCATGTGGCTGATGTATGCCCGGACCGAAGGGATCGTGGAGCGCAGCCTCGCCAACGGTGCCCTGCCGCCGACGGAGGGGGAGATCCGGGACGCCATCGCGACGCAGATCTTCGGGGTGGTCGGTTCTTCGGAGTTCCCGCCGATCTGGGCGTTCGCCCACTCGCTGCCGCTGCAATTGCTCGCCGTAGTACTGGTGCCCGGGCTGCTGGCGCTGGTCTTCGGCTGGCTCGCCTTCCGCAGCCGGGTGACGGGGGTGTACCTGTCGATCCTCACGCAGGCGATGACGCTGGCGTTGTCGCTGTGGCTCTTCCAGAACGACAGCGGGCTGCGCGGGAACAACGGGCTCTCGGGCCTGCAGAACATCCCGGGGTTCGAGCGGGTGCCGCAATCCACCATTTCCATCGTGTTCTTCGTAGCCTCCGCGGTGGCGCTCGCGGTGGGCTATGTCCTCTTCGCCCGCGTCGTCTCGGGCAAGATGGGCAGTGCGATCCGCGCCATTCGCGATGACGAGGCGCGGGTGCGGTTCTTCGGCTACCGGGTGGAGCACTACAAGCTCTTCGTCTTCACGCTCACGGCGGTGGTCGCGGGCATCGCGGGGGCGCTCTACTACCCGCAGGCGGGCATCGTGAACCCGGCGGAGCTTGCGCCCATCGCCTCGATCTACCTCGCGGTCTGGGTGGCGATCGGCGGGCGCGGGCGGCTCTACGGTGCGGTGATCGGCGCGGCCTTTGTCTCGCTGTTGTCGAGTTGGTTCACCGGGGGCGGGGCGCCGCCGGTGGATCTGGGCTTCTACACGGTGCAGTGGACCGACTGGTGGCTGGTGCTGCTGGGCCTCAGCTTCGTGGCGGTCACGCTCTTCTTCCCGCAGGGCATCGGCGGGCTCTTTGATCGGTTCGGGAGGGGTAGATGAGCGCGCTTCTGGAAGTGAACGGCGTCTCCGTCTCCTTCGACGGGTTTCAGGCGATTAACAATCTGTCGCTCTCCATCGGCGCGGAGGAGCTGCGGGCGGTCATCGGGCCGAACGGGGCGGGCAAGACCACGATGATGGACATCATCACCGGCAAGACCCGGCCCGACGAGGGCGAGGTGCTGTGGGGCGACAGGAACCTCTCCCTGATCGGACTGAACGAGGCGCGCATCGCGCTGGAGGGCATCGGGCGCAAGTTCCAGAAACCCACCGTGTTCGAGGCGCAGAGCGTGCGGGAGAACTTCACCCTCGCCCTCAGCAAACCGCGCGATTGGTGGCACGTGCTCCGCTTCCGCGCGACGCCGGACGATGTGGCGAAGATCGAGGAGCTGGCCGAGGAGGTGGGCCTGACGGCGGAGCTCGACCGGCCCGCCGGTGAGCTCTCCCACGGGCAGAAGCAGTGGCTGGAGATCGGGATGCTGCTCGCCCAGGATCCGCAGCTTCTGCTGGTTGATGAGCCCGCCGCGGGCATGACCGTCGAGGAGCGGGAGCACACGACCGAGATCCTGAAGCGCGCCGCGCACACCCGCGCCGTCATCGTCGTCGAGCACGACATGGACTTCGTCCGGCGCCTCGACTGCCGGGTGACGGTGCTGCACGAGGGCTCCGTCCTCGCCGAGGGCAGCCTCGACCACGTCACGAACGATCCGCAGGTGATCGACGTCTATCTGGGGCGCTCCGATGCTGACAGTTGAGAACCTGACGCTGCGCTATGGGCAGAGCCAGATCCTACACGGGGTGAGCCTGACGGCCCGGCCCGGCGAGGTGACCTGCGTGATGGGCAATAACGGGATGGGCAAGACTAGCCTGCTGAAGGCCATCGCCGGGCGGCACCCTTATGTGGACGGCCAGATCACTCTCGACGGGGCGGCGCTGGGCCATCTGAGCGCCAGCCGCGCGGCGCGGGCCGGCATCGCCTACGTTCCGCAGGGCCGCGAGATCTTCCCGCTGATGAGCGTGGCCGAGAACCTGGAGACCGGTTTCGCCTGCCTTCCCAAGGATGCGCGCAAGGTGCGCGAGGACGTCTTCGAGCTGTTCCCCGTGCTGGCCGAAATGCGCGGCCGCCGTGGGGGAGACCTGTCCGGCGGCCAGCAACAGCAGCTCGCCATCGCGCGGGCGCTGGTGACGCGCCCCCGCGTGCTGCTCCTCGATGAGCCGACGGAAGGCATCCAGCCGAACATCATCGCCCAGATCGGTGAGGTGATCCGGCGGCTGCGCGCCGAGGGCGAGATGTGCATCGTGCTGGTCGAGCAGAACTTCGACTTCGCACGCGGCCTCGCCGACCGCTACCTCACGCTGCGCCGGGGCGTCGTGGAGCTCGACGCGCCCGCCGTCGATGTCGGGGCGGAGCGTCTGCTGGAGGCGTTGTCGCTCTAGACGTGGGTCGCGAGGGGGGCGGCCCACTCGCGCGCGCGCAGCGTCTTGCGCGCCGAGGGGCCGTAGGCGGTTGCGCCAAAGGCCTGCAGCTCGGGGAAGATCGCGAAGAGCTCCTCCCGCGCCGCATCGCCGATTTGGCCAAGGGACATCTCACCGGGGTGGAAGCTCTCGGCCTCGACCCCTTCGGCGAAGATGATCTCGTGCTGCTCGAACATCAGGTGCACGTACTCCACCATGCCGCCGGGGCGCAGATGCACGCCGTCGCCGTCCACGAGGTGGCGCGCGGCGATCAGCATCTCGTCGCTGCCATGGGACAGGCGCAGGCCGCTGTCGCGCATCAGGATCCGGTGCTGGGGCGAGACGCGGAGCGGCGTCGTGTTGCCGAGCCGTCCGATCTCGAACTCCACGGGGGCGAAGGCGCCGACCGCAGGCACCTCCTTGCGCGCGATCCAGCGGATCGCCTGCAGCCCGTTGTCCCGCGTGACGACGAGGTCGCCGATCCGCAGCGCATCGACCCGGCGCAGGCCGAGCGGCGTGAGGACGCGCGTTTCGGAGGCGAAGCACACCACGGATTCGATGTTGGAGAAGGTGACGGTGTACTCGTCCGCCGCCCCCTCGTTGACGATGAAGAAGCCGTCTTCCTCGTCGGCGCTGGTGAAGGTGACATCGCTGCGCCGCAGCCCGGTCCCGTCGAGGCGCAGGACGTCGATATCGCTGCCGTCCGCATCCTCGCCACCGTCGATGGTGACGCCCCCGGCCTGACCGTCATCCTGGAACTCGATCGTATCGCTGCCGGTGCCGCCCGCGATCTGCTCCCGGCTGCCGTAGAAGATCAGGTCGGTGCCTTCGCCACCATCAAGCGTGTCGATGCGCGTTGTGCTGTTGGTGACACCGCCACGCAGGGTGTCGTTGCCTTCGCCGCCGGAGATGTTGTCGCGATTGCCGCCACCGGTGATACTGTCATCGCCGTCCCGGCCGTCCAGCGTCTGCGACGCAAGCGACGCTTCGGCATTCACGATGTCGTCCTGATCGGATAGGATCAGGTTGCGGATCGAGGTAAAGCTGCCTGCCGCATTGGTCTGGTCGCTGACCGTACCGTTCTGATTGGCGGTGTACTCAATGGTAACGCCGTGGCCGGTCAGCCCGCTCGCATCGAGCGTGTCGGTCCCACTTCCACCCGCGATTGTATCCGTGCCGAAGAGATCGGTGAGCAGGATGGTGTCGTTGCCGCTGCCCGCGTCGATGTCGTCGTTGCCGGTCCCGCCGGTGATCGTGTCTGCGCCGCCGCCGGTGGTGACGACGTCGTCGCCCCCGCCCGCGTCCACCACGTCGTCACCGCTGGCCGACGAGGTGCCTGCCAGGGTGCTGTCTGCGTTGATCGTGTCGTCGCCGCTGCCCGCGGTGATGGTGTCGGAGCCGGACTCGGTGTTGATCTCCGTGCCTTGCGTGACGGCCGTCGAGTCGAAGGTGTCGTCCTGCTCGGTGGCAATGAAGACCTCGATCTCGTCGAAGCTCGCCGCCGTCCCGCCGGTGGTGCGGCCCACCACGGTGCCGGAGTTGAAGTCGCTCAGGATGACGTCGACGCCCTCACCGGTCACGTCGATCGCGCTCAGCGTATCCTGGTCCGTGCCTTGGGCGCCGCCATCGATGCTGTCCGCACCGAAGTCGTCCTCCAGCAGGATGAGGTCCGCATCAGCACCACCGTCGATGACGTCGTCGCCGGTGCCACCCGTCAGCGTGTCGTTGCCCGCCGAACCGAACAGCGTGTCGTTGCCCGCGCCGCCATCGACGCTGTCGTCGCCCTCGTCCGAGATGTTCTCCGACGTGGTTGCGACGGTGAAGTTCGACGTGTCGAAGGTGAAGCCGGAGTTCACGTTCCGCGAGGTCAGCGTGACCTCGAAGCTCGAGCGGTTGGTGAAGTCCAGATTGACCTGGGAGTTCTGCTGCTGCTCGCTGGTCTGCGTGTTCTGGTTGTTGTTCTGCGTGCCCGAGAACGAGAAGCTGGAGCCGTTGTCCTCGACCAGCAGGCTCGTCGTATCGGTGACGGTGTAGTTGGTGAACTCGGTCGTGCTGACGGTCACCTTCTCGCGGTCGGTCGTGGCCCCACCGCTCGTCGTCTCATCGAGATCGAGGAAGGTGAAGGTGCCGTTCACCGTGACCGGCGTCTCGGTGCCGCTGAGATAGAACTCCACGCGGATCCGGGCCTGGTGCCCGGCAAATGCCGCGCCGGCGGTCGTGTTCGTGGCCCCGACGTTCAGGATGACGATGTTGGGGTCGGTCGTGTCCGAGTTGTTGAGGTCGACGGGCATGCTGGAGGCGGTCACGCCGTCCGCCTCGGTCACGCTCAGAAGGACGAAGCGCGCGTCGATCGCCTGTCCGCCCGCGGTCGTCGCCACGTTCTCGTAGGTAATGAAGTCGCCGACCGACTCCGCCCCCACGCCGCCCGGCGCGCTCGATCCGGTGGTGTCGACGTTGGAGCGGTTGAAGTTGAAGTTCGCGGCGTCCTGATCCGGGTTCCGCACGTCGGACCCGTCGCCGTAGACGATGTCGTCATCGGCGCCGCCCAGGACCGTGTCGTTGTTCTCCGCGCCGATCAGCGAGTCGTTGCCGCTGCCGCCCAGGATGCTGTCATCGTCCGAGCCGCCGTCGATGCTGTCGTCGCCCTCGCCGCCCTCGATCGTGTCGTCATCGCTGAGACCGCGGAGGGAGTCGTCCCCCTCGAAGCCCTGGATGCTGTCGTCGCCGCCGAGATTCGGGCCGCCGGTCTCACCGGTCAGCGTCTCGTCCCAGGTCGGCACGTCGTCATAGGACAGACCGCTGGGGAAGAAGTCGTCGCTGGGATTGGTGCCCGTCGATCCGCCGAACGCGGTGACGTCGGGCTCACCGATGATGTAGTAAGTCTGCCCGCCGCTGCCGCTGTCGAGGAAGATCTCGTAGACGTCGACCGTGTTTCCGCCGCCGACATCGAAAGTGATGACGTTGTCGATATAGGTCTCGATGCCCGCGAGCGTGGTCGAGTAGCCCGAGGTCGGATCGAAGACCCAGCCGAGCTGCGACGTGCTTGCCGTCGTCCCGCTCTCGTCGAGCTGGCTTTCGAAGTTGTTGTCGTCGTCGGTGAGGTGGAGCTGCAGCGTCGGCGCCGTGGTCGGCACCGTGATCTGGCGGGAGGACCCGCTGCCCGTCAGGCCGATCTCGGCCGCGGTAAAGATCGAATAGGTGAAGATGTTCGCCACGGTCTCGTCTCTCCAGCACACCTGTCGGTTCTGTTCGGCACCGCCTAGTGTCGCGGTGTGACCGAAATGCGGTTCTGGCAGCGCTTAAACAGTGTGTTAACGCCATTTGTGACGAGCTGGCCACGGAAATGCGAGGGATGTAACCGTTTGACCATTAAATACAACTTTAAGGTTAGTTGTCGCATCGCAATAATCGTGCGGTCGCGTAACAACAGTTCGGCAAAACAGCGCTAAATCCCTGAACAAGCGTCATGCAGCCTGAACGGGCCTGTGCTACCGCTGGCTCTCCGGCGGGGGTCAAGACGGCGCCGGAAGAGTGAGGGAGAACGATCCGACATGCTGGTCCGCGCGCTCGACGACTGGGACGACGCCTACGCGAATGGCGCGCATATCGAGGGGGCGGAGGGCTATCCGCCGCGCTGGGCCGGGGCCGCCGCCGCCTTCCGAGAGACCGTACCCGAGGTTCGGCTCGACATCGGATACGGCGCCGGGGCGCGCGAGGCGCTCGACCTGTTTCTGCCCGAAAGCGCGCCGCGCGGCCTCGCCGTCTTCGTCCATGGCGGCTACTGGCGGCAGTTCGCGAAGGGCGACTGGTCGCACCTCGCTGCAGGGGCCGTCGCCCGCGGCTACGCCGTCGCGATCCCGTCCTACACGCTGTGTCCCGAGGCGAAGATCGCTGCGATCACCGGGCAGGTCGCCCGTGCCATCGCGCAGGCCGCGGGCATCGTGCCGGGGCCGATCTTCCTCGCTGGTCACTCTGCGGGCGGGCATCTGGTGACCCGCATGGCCAGCGCCGCGAGCCCGCTGGGGCAGGGCAGCGCGATGCGCCTCAAGACCGTGCTGTCGATCAGCGGCCTCCACGACCTGCGCCCGCTATTGCGCACCACGCTCAACCGCGACCTGCGCCTCGATTGGGAGGAGGCAACGGCGGAGAGCCCGGCGCTCCACCCGCCCCGGCAGGGCACGCGTCACATCGCCTGGGTCGGTGCGGACGAACGGCCGGAGTTCATTCGCCAGTCCGAGCTGATCGCCAATATCTGGGCCGGTTGCGGGGCGACGACCATGCTGGAGGTCGAGGCGGGCCGTCACCACTTCGACGTGATCGACGGCCTGACCGATCCGAAGAGCGCGATGCTCGACGCCTGGCTCGGATGACGGGCTTGCTCGGCGCGGCGCGGCGCGGCACGGTGTCGCGACCGACCGCAGCGAGAGCCCGATGACCCGACCCGTCCACATCCTCAACGGCCCCAACCTGAACCTCCTCGGCACCCGCGAGCCGGAGATCTACGGCGCCGATACCCTCGCCGATATCGAGGCGCGCTGCGCTGCGCGGGCGGCGGAGCTGGGCGTCGATCTGACCTTTGCGCAGACCAATTCCGAGGGCGGTCTGGTGGACCTGATCCAGGCCGCGCACGCCGCGGAGGCGGCGATCATCGTCAACGCGGGGGCCTATACACACACGTCCGTGGCACTCCACGACGCGCTGAAGTCTCGGCCCGGCGCGACGGTGATCGAGCTGCATCTGTCCAATCCGCATGCGCGCGAGCCGTTCCGCCACCGCTCCTACATCGCGCCGGTGGCGACGGGCGTGATCGCGGGCTTCGGCGCGCGCGGCTACCTGATGGCGCTCGACGCGGTGGCGAGCTGATCGCCTCCTACGTGCACAGCCAGTGCTGCAACTTTCGGCAGGGTGGTCGATTTCGCCTCCCGAATCGGCGGGGCGTTGAATCTGGGGACGAGCCTGTTACGCTTTTGCGCAAATCAGAGCCGGAACCGTTCCGGCGATAGACAGGGACCGACTGCTTGACCGACACCGCAACGCCGGAAGGCTTCGTCACATTCGATCGCGTGCAAAAGAGCTATGACGGCGAAACGCTCGTCGTGAAGGATCTGAACCTCTCCATCGCGAAGGGGGAGTTCCTGACCATGCTGGGGCCGTCCGGCTCCGGCAAGACCACCTGCCTGATGATGCTCGCGGGGTTCGAGAGCGCCACCCATGGGGAGATCCGCCTCGACGGGCGGCCCATCAACAACATCCCGCCGCACAAGCGCGGGATCGGGATGGTGTTCCAGAACTACGCACTGTTTCCGCACATGACGGTGGCCGAGAACCTCTCCTTCCCGCTCGAGGTCCGCAACATGAGCAAGGACGAGCGGGAGCAGAAGGTGCAACGCGCGCTCGACATGGTGCAGATGGGCGCCTTCGGCGGGCGGCGTCCGGCCCAGCTTTCGGGCGGGCAGCAGCAGCGCATCGCGCTGGCCCGCGCGCTGGTCTTCGATGCGGAGCTCGTGCTGATGGATGAGCCGCTCGGCGCGCTCGACAAGCAGCTGCGCGAGCACATGCAGTTCGAGATCAAGCACCTGCACGAGGAGCTTGGTATTACGGTCGTCTACGTCACCCATGACCAGGGCGAGGCGCTGACCATGTCCGACCGGGTCGCGGTCTTCAACGACGGCAAGATCCAGCAGCTCGCCCCGCCCGAGGATCTGTACGAGCGGCCCGAGAATAGCTTCGTCGCGCAGTTCATCGGCGAGAACAACACGCTCGGCGGCAAGGTCGAGAAGATCGAGAATGGGGTCGCCGAGGTCCGCCTGCATTCCGGCGAGATCATCGACGCGGCCCCGGTCAACGTGACCCGGCCCGGCGAGGAGACCACGATCTCCATCCGGCCCGAGCGGGTCGAGATCGACCACACCCGCCTGCCCGAGAACGCCCACACCATCGACGCCGAAGTGCTCGAATGGATCTACATGGGCGACATCTTCCGCACGCGGCTGCGCGTGGCGGGCAACGAGGATTTCGTCATCAAGTCGCGCAATTCCAGCGATCAGCGCCGCCTCGCGAAGGGCGAGCGGATCAAGATCGGCTGGGCGCCGGAGGACGCGCGGGCGCTCGACGCCTGACCAGGAATTCGCCGCGCACCGGGAGGGGGCGTGGCACATACCGCGGGGGCCCAGGCCCGGCAGGCGACCCGCGGACCGAGAGATCAGACCGGGCACAGGGAAAGACGGATATGAAACTCAAGACATTCATGATCGGCGCCACCTCGGCGTTCGCGCTTGCCACGGTGGCCACCGCACAGGACGGCCCCATGGCGGACGAGCTGACCGTTGTGAGCTGGGGCGGCGCCTACCAAAACTCGCAGCAGAAGGCCTATTCGGAGCCCTATGCCGCGGAGACCGGCGTCGAGTTCACGTGGGACGAGAGCTCGGCCGAGGCGGTGGCCCGCCTGCGCGCGATGGCCGAGGCCGACAACATCACGTGGGACGTGGTCGACGTGGTTGCAGCAGACGCTATGCGCCTCTGCGACGAGGGCATCGCCATGGAGATCGACCATGACGAGGTGCTGGCCCCTGCGCCCGACGGCACCCCGGCCTCCGAGGACTTCGGCGACCTGATCGTCTCCGACTGCTTCGTGCCGCAGATCGTCTACTCCACGACCTTCGGCTACCGCACGGACATCGAGGAGTGGAACGGCAACGTGCCGACCACCGTCTGCGACGTCTGGAACACCGAGGACTTCCCCGGCCAGCGCAGCCTCGAGCGGCGGCCGATCGCCAACATGGAGTGGGCGCTGATCTGTGACGGTGTGGCCATCGAGGATGTCTACGACCTGCTGGAGACGGAGGAGGGCGTCGCCCAGGCCTTCGCCAAGCTCGACGAGATCAAGGATCAGGTCGTGTGGTGGTCCGCCGGTGCCGAGACGCCGCAGCTCCTCGCCGATGGCGAGGTGGTGCTCGGCTCCACCTATAACGGCCGCCTCTTCTCGGTGATCGAGGAACAGGACCAGCCGGTCGCGATGCTCTGGGACTGGCAGATGTTCGACCTCGACGGCTGGATCATCCCCGCCGGCCTGCCGGAGGATCGTCTGAACCGCGCGCTCGACTTCCTGCGCTATGCGACGGACACCCAGCGTCTGGCCGATCAGGCGAAGTACATCTCCTACGGCCCGGCGCGCGCGTCCTCCGCACCGCTGGTGGGTCAGCACGCCGAGCTCGGCATCGACATGGCGCCGCACATGCCGACCGATCCGGCGAACGCCGTGAACACCTTCCTCTTCAACTACAACTGGTGGGCCGACAATCGCGACGACATCGACGCGCAGTTCCAGGCCTGGCTGCTGCAGTAAGCTGAGGCGGACCCGTCCCGGGCGTAGACCCGGGACCGGCCGAAAGAAAGGGACGCCCGCCGCAGGGCGTCCCGCACCGCAAGGCCCCGGATCAGGTCCGGGGCGGTAGCAAGGACACGACACGCCCCGCATGAGCGACCCGCGCCCCAACTGGATGGCCCCCGAACGGTCCCGCGTCTCCACCTTCATCGTGGTGCCCGACGCGATGCGCGTTGCCCGCTTTGCCGAGAAGGTCTTCGACGCGACGCCCGTGGGCGAGCCGCTCTACCGCAAGGACGGCGCGCTCTGGAACCACGAGATCCGGATCGGCGAGTGCTCCATCCTTCTGGGCGACGCCCAGCCCGGCATGATCCGCCCGGGCTTCCTCTACATTCACGTCCCCGATGTGGACGCCACCTTCGCCCGCGCCGTCAAGAACGGTGCGCGCCCGATCATGCACCCCGACGCCCGCTTCTACGGCGACCGCGATGGCGGGGTGGAGGACATGGCCGGGAACCTCTGGTGGATCGCCACCCATGAGCGGGACCTCACCCCGCAGGAAATCGAGCGCGCCGCCCGCGCCGAGGAAGACAGCCGATGACCGACGCCACCACCGGCACCTTTGCCCCGACACCCGATGAGCGCCGACGCAGCGCCGACAGGGATGCGTCCGGCCCCGTCCTCGCCGCCGACGGCACGCCGCTCAAGATCAGCCTGGCGCGCGCCCTGCGCCGCCAGAAGATCCGGGCGCTTCTGCTGATCGCGCCGCTTTTGCTCTTCATCCTGCTCACCTTCATCGTGCCGATCGGGCAGATGCTGCTCCGCTCCGTCGGCAACGAGATCGTCTCGGCCACCATCCCGCGCACCGTCGTGGCGCTTGAGGATTGGGAGTTCGGAGAGGATCCGCCCGGCGAACCGGTCTTCGAAGCGCTCTACGAGGACATGCTGGAGGCGACGGAGGCCAAGATCCACACCCGCCTCGGCTCCCGGCTGAACTACGAGATGTCGGGCATGTCCTCGCTCTTCCGCAAGACGAACGAGCGTCGTCTCGGCGGGTTCGAGGAGGGCGTGCCCTATTCCGAGCAGTTCGCCGAGATCGACGAGGACTGGCTCGACCCGGAGGTCTGGTTCACGATCCAGTCGAATTCCGACACGATCACCGCGGGCTACTTCCTCGCCGCCGTCGATCTGCAGCGCACGCCGGAGGGGATCGAGCCAGTTGCAGGCTTCCAGCAGATCTACGTGAAACTCTTCATCCGCACGCTGATCCTGTCGGTGACGATCACCTTCACCTGCCTGCTACTGGGCTATCCCATCGCCTATCTGCTCGCGACGCTGCCCGCGCGATCGGCCAACCTTCTGCTGATCCTCGTGCTGCTGCCGTTCTGGACATCGCTGCTGGTCCGGACATCCGCGTGGAAGGTGCTGCTGCAACAGCAGGGCGTCATCAACGACACGCTGGTCTGGATAGGGCTGGTCGGCGATGACGGCAGGCTCGCGCTCATCAACAACGCCACCGGCACGGTGATCGCGATGACGCATATCCTGCTGCCTTTCATGATCCTGCCGCTCTATTCGGTGATGAAGACGATCTCGCCGAGTTACGTGCGCGCGGCGAAGTCCCTCGGCGCGACCGACTTCACCGCCTTCCGCCGGGTCTATTTTCCGCAGAGCGTGCCGGGTATCGGGGCAGGGGCGATCCTCGTCTTCATCCTCGCCATCGGCTACTACATCACGCCAGAGCTGGTGGGCGGCACGGACGGCACGTTCATCTCGAACCGGATCTACTACCACATCTCGACGAGCCTGAACTGGGGGCTGGCCGCGGCACTGGCGAGCATCCTGCTCGCCGTCGTGCTGGTCCTCTACTGGGTCTACGACCGCCTCGTCGGCATCGACAACGTGAAGCTGGGGTAAGCCATGGCCCTTCCTGCATATGCCTCCACCGGTCAGAAGGCCTGGCACTACGGGTTCCGCGTCATCTGCGGCCTTATCTTCGCCTTCCTGATCCTGCCGATCCTCATCATCATTCCGCTGAGCTTCAACGCGGAGGACTTCTTCACCTTCACGCCTGAGATGCTGCGGCTGGATCCCGAAGGCTACTCGCTGAAGCACTACCGGGATTTCTTCACCAATCCCGACTGGCAGCAGGCGCTGAAGAACTCGTTCATCATCGCGCCGATCGCGACGATCCTCGCCGTGACCTTCGGCACGCTGGCCGCCATCGGCCTGTCGCAGTCCCACGTGCCGGCGCGCGGGGCGATCATGGCGATCCTGATTTCGCCGATGATCGTGCCGCTCATCATCTCGGCGACCGGCATGTTCTTCTTCTACTCGCAGATGGGGAACTTCCTGGAGGATCGGCTCGGCCTCAGCCAGGATTTCGTGGGCTACGTGAAGATCATCCTCGCCCACGCGGCCCTGGGCATTCCCTTCGTCATCATCACGGTGACGGCGACGCTGGTCGGCTTCGACAAGTCGCTGACGCGCGCCTCCGCCAATCTCGGCGCGGGGCCTGTGCGAACCTTCTTCAAGGTGCAGATGCCGCTGATCCTGCCAGGCGTGATTTCGGGCGGGCTCTTCGCTTTCATCACCTCCTTCGACGAGGTCGTCGTGGTGATTTTCATCGGTTCGGCAAGCCAGCAGACGCTGCCCTGGCAGATGTTCACCGGCCTGCGCGAGCAGATCAGCCCGACGATCCTCGCCGTGGCCACGATCCTCGTCGCGATCTCCATTGTGCTCCTCGCGACCGTCGAGATGCTGCGCCGCCGCTCCGAACGCCTGCGCGGCATGAGCCCGGGCTGATGCGCTGGCTGTTGCTGGCGCTGGCGGCGACCCCGGCGCTCGCCTGTGAAGCGCCGGGCGTGCTGTTCTTCGACGCCGACCCGCGGGTCGAGATCGTGCTGCTGCCCGAGGACGCGGTGCCCGAGGGCGGCATCTCCGTCACCGGCACCTACACCGGAACCGAGCCGCGGGAGGGCGACAAGCCGCTCCCCGTCGGCTTCTTCGCGCGGGCGGGCGAGGTCATCAGCGGTACCGGCGCGCGCGTCGACGGCGTCCTGCTGATCGAGGATGGCCACGCGACCATCACCCGCCGCGACCGCATCGGTCTCGACACTTCTGAGGGCCGTGCGGCGATGGCTGAGCGGGTGGGGCAGGAGGGGCTTTCCCTGCTCCAGACCCATCTGCTGATCGATGGCGGCGAGCTCGACCTGCGCCCCTTGGATGGGGCGCCCGCTTTCACCCGGCGGCTCCTTTTCCAGACCGGCAGCGGCCTCGGACTGTGGCAGAGCGCCGGGCCCGTGACCCTGTACACCGCGGCCGCAAGCCTGCGGGCTGCCTGCGCGCCGGACATGGCGCTGAACCTCGACATGGGCTCCTACGATTTCTGCGTCTCCGAAGGGGAGAATTGCGGGCTTCTCGCCGACACCACCCGCCTCTCGAACCTCATCCACCTAGAGGCCCGAGAGCAGCCAGATCCAGACGGACACGCTCAGAACGGATAGGGCGGTCGACAGCAGCACGGCACTCGCCGCCACGCCCTCGGCCCGATTGTACATCGAGGCGAAGACATAGGCGTTCACCCCCGGCGCCATCGCGGCCGTAACCACAGCGGCCCGGACGAAGGGCAGGGGCAGCGCGAAGACCTCGACCGCCAGCACCCATGCGATGGACGGGTGCACCACCAGCGAGAGGAACGCCACCATCAGCGCCTGCGGCACCTGCGCAGCCATGCGGTAGCGCGTGAGCACGCCGCCGAGCCCGAAGAGCGCCGCGGGCAGCGCTGCCCGCACCATCAGGTCCACCGCGGCCCAGACGGGCTCGGGCAGGGTCGCGCCGGAGAGGTTCACCGCGAAGCCCGCCGCGAGCCCGATCATCAGCGCATTTCGGAACATCGCCCGCCCGATGGCGCGCAGCGTCCCGATCAGTCCGCGCCCGTCGGCCCGTGCGACCTCCATCGCGGTGATCCCCAGCAGGTAGCAGAAGGGCGCGTGGATCGCGATGATTCCGAAATTCGCCGCCAGCGCCTCGGCGCCGTAAGCCCGCTCCATGATCGGCAGGCCCAGCAGGACGGAGTTCGAGAACAGCGCCCCGAACCCCACCGCCACCGCCTCGCCCGGCCGCCGCCGAAACAGCCGCCGCGCCCCGATGATCCCCAACGCGAAGCACACGGTTGCCCCGGCGTAGAAACTCACCAGCAGCCGCCAATCGAACACCGCGCCCAGATCGAGCCGCGCCAGCGCCGCGAAGAGCAGGCACGGAATGGCGAACCCTTGGGTGAACACCATCAGCCCGTCCACATGGGCGGAGGTGAAAAGCTTCGCCCGCACCGCCAGCCACCCGGCGCCGATCACCAGGAAGACCGGAATGACCGTCTCCAGGATCCCTAGCACCGCGCCGCCTTCGGATTCGCCGAAGTATCCCCCCGCCGGAGGCGCCGGCCGCTGGCTCGCGCGCGCTCAGATCTCATATTCGATCCGCATCCCGTCGAAGGCGGGGGTGACATGCTCCGGCGTCTCGGCGTCCACTGTCGCGTAGTCGAGGTCGATATGCATGTTGGTGAGCACCGCGCGGCGCGGCTGCACCTGCGCGATCCACTCCAGCGTCAGCTCCAGATGGGCGTGGGTCGGGTGCGGCTTGTAGCGCAGCGCGTCCACCACCCAGCAGTCGAGCCCCTCCAGCACTGTAAAGGCCGCGTCGTTCATCACGGCCACGTCGGGCAGGTAGGCGAGGTCATGGATGCGCAGCCCCAGCGCGTCGATCGAGCCGTGGTTGACCTCGAACGGCACGAAGGAGATCGCGCCGCCCGCACCCTCGATCTCGATCGGTCCGGCGAGCGGGCGCAGGTCGAGGATCGGCGGATAGGGGCTGCCCTCGGGCTGGATAAAGGCATAGCCGAAGCGGTCGATCAGCGAGTTCGTCGTCTTCTCGTCCGCATAGACCGGCAGGCGCTGGCGCGTGTTGAAGACGATCATGCGCAGGTCGTCGAGCCCGTGCACGTGGTCCGCGTGCTCGTGGGTGTAGACCACGGCGTCAAGCACCCCGATCCCGAGGTCGAGGAGCTGTGCCCGCATGTCCGGCGAGGTGTCGATCAGGACCCGCGTGACCGCCTCGCCCTCAAACCGCTCGACCAGCATGGAGCAGCGGCGGCGCATGTTCTTCGGGTTCTCCGGATCGCAGGCGCCCCAGTGCCCGCCCAGCCGCGGTACGCCGCCGGAGGAGCCGCAGCCCAGGATCGTGAAGACCAGACGCGCCACTAGGCCGCCGCCTCCGTCCGCGCAGCCTTCGGGAACAGCCGCTCGAAATTGGCTTCGGTGGCGGCGGCGAACTCGGCTTCACTGACGCCGAAGACCTCCGCCCCCACCCGCGCCGTGTGGGCGGTGAAGGCGGGCTCGTTGCGCTTCCCGCGATGGGGCACTGGCGCGAGGTAGGGGCTGTCGGTCTCCACCAGCACCCGGTCGAGCGGGGCGGCGGCGAAGATGTCGCGCAGCTCCTGCGATTTCTTGAAGGTCGCGATGCCGGACATGGAAAGGTAGAAGCCGAGCTCCAACGCCGCCTCTGCCAGCGCGCGCCCGCTGGAAAAGCAGTGCATGACGCAGTCATAGGCGCCCTTGCCGTGCTCCTCCCGTAGGATCCGCGCCATGTCCTCGTCCGCGTCGCGCGCGTGGATAATGAGGGGTAGGCGCGTCTCGCGGCACGCGGCGATGTGGCGGCGCAGGCTCTCCTGCTGGGCGTCCGCGCTCTCGGCGGTGTAGTGGTAGTCGAGCCCGGTCTCGCCGATCGCCACCATCTTTGGATGTCGCGCGGCCTCGACCAGCTCGGCGACCTCGATCATCGGCTCCTCGGCCACGCGCATCGGGTGGATGCCGTAGGCGAACCAGACATTCGGGTAGCGCTCGGCGATCTCGGTCACGCGGGGCAGCCCCTCGCGCCGAGTGCAGATGGTGACCATCCGCGCGACACCCGCATCAGCCGCGCGCGCGACGATCTCGTCGAGTTCACCGTCGAAATCGGGGAAGTCGAGATGGCAATGGCTGTCGGTCAGCATCGGGACCCTTAACTGACCCGCCGGGCCGTGGCGTCAATCTGCACGAACGTATCGAGCATGACCTGCGCGGGGTCAAGGTTCACCGCCCGCGCGTGGCCGACGCGGCCCGCGAGTGTCTCCGCAAGGTCCGCCCAGCCCTGCGCGGCCGTCAGCCCCGGCGCCAGCCGCGCCAGCACCGCGGCCTCGCCCGGCACGACCTCCACCGGCGTCTCGCCCATCGCCCCGGTGCGGGAGAGGCGGGCGAGCAGGCGGTCAACGAGGCGCACCATCAGGTCGTAGCGGGTCTCCGCGGTGCGGCCCGCCGCCGTCTCCGCCAGCCCGATCATGGCGGGGCGGCTCATCTTCGGCGCGCCGTCGAGCAGCTTCACGAGGGCCGCGTAGACCGCGACGCCATCGTCCGCGATCATGCGGATCGCCTCGCCCGCCGAGCCACCGGAGAGCTCGGCGAGGGCCGCCGCATTCCCCTCCGGCGGGAAGCCCGCATCCATCATCGCGCTGTCGAGGCTCGCCGCGTCGAGCGTGCCGAGCCGCAGCTCGCGGCAGCGCGACCGGATCGTCGGCAACAGCCGCCCCGGCTGATGGCAGACCATCAGGATCAGCGCGCGCTCGGGTGGCTCCTCCAGCACTTTCAGGAGGGCGTTCTGCCCCGCGACGTTCATCTCGTCCATGGCGTCGACGATGGCCACGCGCCAGCCGCCATCGGCGGCACTCATGGTGAAGAAGGATTTGAGCGACCGCACTTCTTCCACCCCGATCACGGTGCGCAGGCGCTTCGCCTTCTCGTCCCAAGGACGGCGGGTCAGATGGACCCGCGGCTCGCCCAAGGCTGCGATCCGGCGGAAAGTGGAGCTGTCGGGGGGGACGTAGAGGCCGGTGCCGCGGTCCTCCGCCCCGTCCACAAGAAACCGCGCGATCCGCCAGCCGAGCGTCGCCTTGCCCACGCCGCGCGGCCCGGTGAGCATCCAGCCATGGTGCAGCCGCCCGGCGGCGGCGTCGAGGAACCGGTCCTCAGCCGCGTGTTGACCATGCAGCGAGGCCGTCTCCCGCGGATGCGGCGCGCCCTCGACGCGGTCCGGTTCGGGCAGGGCGTCGTCGCTCATGCGCGCACCCCGATGCGGGCGCAGTAGGCGGCGAGCACATCGGCCGCGACCGCGTCCTCGCTCCGCCCGCCGTCGATCAGCACGCAGCGCTCCGCCAGATCGTGCGCCAGCGCCCGGAACCCGTCGCGCAGCGTCGCCTGGAAGCCTGCGCCCATATCCTCGAACCGATCCTCGCCGGAGCGGCGGGCGAGGCCACGAGCCAGTGCGACCTCCGGGTCCATGTCGATGACGAAGGTCAGGTCCGGTTCCAGCCCGATCATCAGCCGGTGGAGCTCATCGACGATCCCGCGCAGGTCGCCGCGGGTGGCCCCCTGGTAGACCCGGGTGGAGTCCGCGAACCGGTCGCTCACCACAATCTCCCCGTCGGCGAGCGCCGGGTGGATCAGCCGCTCCACGTGGTCGCGCCGGGCGGCGGTGAAGAGCAGGATCTCCGTCTCCGCCGACCAGCGGCCGGGATCGCCCTCGACGAGCAACCGCCGGATCTCCTCTGCACCAGCGGAGCCGCCGGGCTCCCGCGTCAGACGCACGGTCTGGCCGCGCGCCTCCAGCGCGGCCGCGAGCCGCCGTGCCTGGGTGGACTTTCCGGAACCGTCGATCCCCTCGAAGGTGACGAACATGCCCTATTCGGTCGCCGTCTCGGCCGCGGTCTCTTCCCCGCCGCCGGCGATCTGCTCCAACGCCCGCTCGGCCAGCAACCGACCGGAAGAGAGGACGCGGGTCATCGCGCCGCCTTCCAGCACCTCGATGCCGGCGACCAGCGGAATGGTGATCTCGCCCACCGTGCCGGTGTCGAGCACGAGGTCTGCGACGTGATCACCGGCACGCACCGGCGCGGGGATCGGCCCGTCATAGATGACGCGGGCCGTCGCGTTCGCCGCCTGGCCGATCGGCAGGGTGGCCACGATGGAGTCGCCCGCGACGAGCGGCACGCTCGCCTGCTCGCCCAGCCAGACATCGGCCTCGGCCACCACGTCGCCCTCCTCGAAGAAGGTTACGTTCTCGAACTCTCGGAAGGCCCAGCTCACGATCCGCTCGGACTCCGTCGTGCGGGCCGAGATACTGTCGAGCCCCGTCACCATGAAGAGCACACGCCGCCCGTCGCGCACCGCCGAACCGACGAGGCCGTAGCCCGCCTCCTCGGTATGCCCCGTCTTCAGCCCGTCGCCGCCCACATCGGAGTAGAGCAGCGGGTTGCGGTTGCGCTGGGTGATGTCGTTCCAGGTGAACTCGGTCTCGGCCCAGTAGTGATAGAACTCCCCGAACTCGTCGATCATCCGCCGCCCGACGGTGACGAGATCTCGTGCGCTCATCCGATGCTCCGGATGCGGCCAGCCGGTGGAGTTGATGAAGGTGGAATCGTTCATGCCAAGCTCGCGCGCCCGCGCCGTCATCCGGTCGGCGAAAGCCCGTTCGGAGCCCGCAAGCTGCTCGGCCACCACGATGCAGGCGTCGTTGCCCGACAGCACGACGATGCCGCGGATCAGGTCCTCCACCGTCGGATTGTGCCGCGTTTCCAAGAACATGGTGGAGCCGCCATAGCCGTGGGCGTTTTCGGACACCGGGAAGGTGTCCTCAAGGCTCACCCGCCCCTCTTGGATCGCCTCGAACAGCATGTTGAGCGTCATCAGCTTCGACATGGAGGCGGGCGGGATCGGCTCGTCCGCGTTCTTTTCCAGGAGCACCGCGCCGGTCTCGTAATCGACCACGAGGGCGGAGCTCGCGGCGGTGTCGAGGGTCTGCGCCCCCACGGTCAGCGGAACGATCAGGGCGAGGGCGAGCAGCGGACGGAAGAACACGGGTCGGACACTCCTTGGCAAACCGACGGTTACTCTAAAGGGAAATGGCGATCGCGTCCGAAAAACCCAGCTCGCGCAGGCGCTGTCGGGTCTCGGCGAGCTCCGCGTCGCTTTCGGCGGGGCCGACGACGACACGGGTGAGGCTACCGGCGGGCAGGGCGCGGGCAGCAAGCCCCTCGGCCTGCAGCCGTTCCACCAGTGCTTCGGCGTTGCCCGGGACCCCGAACATGCCGACCTGCATGAAGGGCGTGTCGGGTGCGGCAGCGGGGGCAGGGGCCACGGCCTCTGCGACCGGCTGCGGCGCCTCGGCTTCCTCGACCGCCGGGGCGGCCGCTTCAATGGCGGGCTCGGGATCGGGGGCTGCAACGATGGCCGCCGCAATCTCCGCGATTGCGGCCTCGTCGGAGGCAAGCTCGACCTCTGCAGCCTCGTCGTCCGCCGGGGCGGCGGCCTCGTCGACGGCTGCCGCAGCTGCTTCGCCCTCCGCAACGACATCGACAGCGTCCTCTACCTCCGCCGCGTTGCTCTCGGCCTCCTCGGCATCGCCTTCGGCGGCGTCATCGGCCACATCGACGACCTCGGGCCGGACCGCAATCACCTCGACCTCCAGCGGAACGCCCGGCTCCGCGCCGAGTTCCTGCGCCGCATCGGCGGAGAGCTGGAAGACCGGGCCCGGCAGGCCCGCTTCGCGCCGGAAGAGTGCCGCGGTGATCGACTGCCCGCTGGTGACGTCCGTCACCTCGACCCGCTCTGGATTGCCCACATCGGGGTGCGCGATCCAAGCCCCGCCCAGCGAGGGGCGGCCATCCCAGATCGCCTCATCCTGAAGAGAGAAGAGGTCGGGCCGCGGCGTCAGCCGTTCCTCGACCACCGGCTCGACGCGCGCTGGCTCTTCCTCTGTAATAACAGGCGTTTCGCGGGTCAGCGCCGCCTCGTCGTCCTGAGTCTCGCAGGCCGAAAGCGCGAGGGCCGTGGCCCCTGTCCAGAGAACCGCCACCAATGCACGCCGTGCCATGCTAATTGCCCCGCCTCGATCCGGTCGCGGGGCGTGATGCACCCCGTCGTCTTGCTGCTGCGCGAAGCCTACAGGAAGGTTTCGACCAAGGAAAGGGCAGCGCTGGACGCCCCGCGTCGGCCCGTGTAGGCATCACCGGGTCGGAGGTGTGGCCGAGCGGTTGAAGGCACCGGTCTTGAAAACCGGCAGGCGGGTGACCGTCTCGTGGGTTCGAATCCCACCGCCTCCGCCAACTTTTGCTGTCGCCGTCCCCTTCGCACGATGACTGCTTCGCGGACCGAGCGGTTACTGGAAAAGGATCGCCTTGGGGTAGGGCTGTGCGAGGGGCGGCATATCGGCTTCGGCGAAGTACTTCAGTTCTTGTGTTTCGGGATCGATAACGGACTGCGACGGCTGAGCTGATCTGCATCTGAAGACGGCGACGGTGTATTCGACGTGATCGCCGTTCGGATACCGGTAGCGAAATCCCGCGCCGCCCAGAACCGATACGAGATCTGCCTCGCCGAAGGTCATGCCGGTTTCTTCGAGCACTTCGCGGCGGAGAGCCTCGATCGGCGTTTCGCCGGGCTCGATCCCGCCGGCCGGAAGGCTCCAACCCTGCGAGCCGCCCTTTCGTTGCAGAAGCAGCCGCCCCCTTCCGTCATGGATCAGGGCGGCCACGCTGGGCAGCAGGAGGAGGTCGTGGCCGATCTTCGCCCTGATGCCATCGATGTAGGCGCTTGCTGTCATTCCCCGAGCCTACCGCTCGAAGCGCAGCACCGATACGCCTCCCGCTCGAAGGCAGTCGCGGCTACCCAGGCGTCACTCCTCGAAGACCGGGGAGGTGTCGCCGAAGACGCGGATGGAGGTGACCAGTCCGTCCTCGCCCCGGTCCGTGAAGGCGACCGCGCGCACCGTGACCTTGCGCCCGTCATGCCGTTCGTAGTGGTTCAGCGCCTCCAGCACGTAGGCTCGGTCGGTGCCGTAGATGTTGGTGAGGTCATGCTCGATGCTGCGGAAGCTCTGCCAGTAGCCCGCCAGCATGCCCACCACCGCCTCCTTGCCTTCCACGGCAGGGGCGTTGCCGAACTGGATCGAGACGTCGTCGGCGAGGAAGGTGGCATAGGCGTCGATATCCTTGGCGTCGAGCGCTTCGAGATATTGCAGGTAGCTCCGGTAGGCGTCGTCGCTCAACTGATTGATGCGCAGGTTCGAGGTGATCATGGCTCCGGTCCTTTCGCTGGAGTGTGGCATCGCTGCCGATGCCTCTGATTTACGTGTTCGGCCTCATAGTCTCCAATTGAACGGCTGAGTGAGCATCATAAGCTGGAGTTATGAGCAGTCGGCCCGACCTGAACCTCCTGATCGTCTTCGACGCGATCATGTCCGAGCGGAACCTGCGGCTGGCGGCCGAGCGCCTGGGCCGCTCGCAACCCGCGGTCAGCCAGTCGGTCGCGCGCCTGCGCGACATCCTCGGCGACCGATTGTTCGAGAAGACGCCGAAGGGCGTGAAGCCCACCCCGCGGGCCGAGGCGCTGTGGCTGGAGATCCGCGAGCCGCTGCATGTCATCGGCCAGGCGCTCACCCATTCGGAGTTCGATCCAACCGCCATCCGCGCCCAGGTGACGATCGGGCTGGCGGACGATGTGCACGACATGGCCTTCGCCGCACTCGTCTCGCATCTGCGCGAGCAGGCGCCGGGGCTTGTGCTGCGCGTGTGGGAGGTCGACCACCAGTCGATCTGGCCCGGGGTCGGAGATGGGCGGGTCGACCTCGCCGTGTCGGTGGCGCCGCCTCCGCCGCGCGGGCTGGGGGCCGCGACGCTCTTCGAGCAGCGCTTCATGTTGCTGCACCGGCCCGACGCGATGCCTCCGGCCACGTTGGATGCTTACCTGAAGGCGACCCATGTGGCCGTCGGTTTTCGGAACGAGGAGGCGGGCTACACCGATCAGCGGCTCGCCAACATGGGGCACGCGCGCAAGGTCATCGCGTGGACGCCCCGCTTCGTCGCCATCCCGGACCTGATCGCACGCACCGGCGCGATCGCGACGATGCCGGAGCCGATTGCCCGGTGCCACGCCCGGCGGTTCGGCCTCGCGACCGCCCGGCTGCCCTTCGATCTCGACCCCGTGCCGGTGCGGCTCTGCTGGCATGAGCGGCGGCGGACCGATCCGCTCCACATGTGGCTGCGGGGGCAGGTGGGCGACGTCGTGCGCCGCCAGATGATGCCCTGACGCCCGGCTCAGAAGCTGCCGCTGGCCGCGCGCGCGGCCTCGATCAGTTCCGCCCCGATCTCCTCCGTGAACTCGACCTGAACGGGATCGAGCGCATCGACCCAGTCGGCGCGCTCTGCGTCGGGGATGCTGCGCACGCAGCCGCCATCGCCGCGGATGCGGATCTTGGCCAGCTCGTTGAGCTCGAAGGTGAAGCCGTTGCGCTCATGCGTGACCTCGTCGAGCAGGAACTGGAAGCGCTCCAGATCCTCGCCCAGCGCCTCGATCACCGGGGTGGAGGCGACCACGACATAGGTGCCCGCGCTGACATTCGCCTCCAGCACGCAGTTCTGCACCTCGTAGAACCGCTCGGCGAAGATGTTGGCGAAGGAGTTCATCTGCCCGTCGATGCTGCCATCGGCCAGCGCGTCATAGACCTCGCCGAAGCGCATCCGGATCGAGGTCGCGTCGAGCTGCGAGAAGGTCCGCTCGATCACTGCGGAGGGCTGCGCGCGGAAGGTGAGCCCGGCCGCATCCGCCGGTTCGTCCAGCGGTCGGCTCGCGGTGAGCTGGCGCATGCCGTTCGACCAGTAGGCGAGGCCGTGGATGCCGTCCTGCTCCAGTGCGGCCAGCAGCTCCAGCCCGTCGTCGGAGATCTGGAACTCCTGCGCGGCGATCATGTTCTCAAACAGGAACGGCAGGTCGAAGATCCGGTAGCGCGGCGTCAGCCGGTCGAACTGCGTGGTGGAGGGCGCGCCCATCAGCGGCTCGCCGTCGATCATGGCGTTGAGCAGATCCTCGTCGTCATACATCGCGCGGCGCGGGTGGACGCTCATGCAGAGCGTGCCGTCGAACTCGACGTTGACCCGGCGTGCGAGCTCCGCCGCCGCCTCTCCCTTCGGGTGGCCAGATCCTGCATTCACATGGGAGAAGGGGACATGCAGCTCCCCTCTGTCGCATTCGGGCGGAAGGTCCTGGGCGGCCGCCGGGGCGGCGCAGATGGCAAGCGGAAGCAGATAGCGTTTCATGGCGTAGTCCTCAGGCTGGGCCGGAGGCTGCGCCACAACGCCACCCCGACCCCCACGGTCAGGAAGGCGGCCGCGACCGGCTCTGTTATGAAGATCGTCCATCCGGTGCGTGACAGGAGCAGGCTCTGGCGCAGGGCCTCCTCCGCACCGGGGGCGAGAATGAATGCGATGATGAAGGCGGCGGGCGGGAAGCCGAGACGGCGCATGGCGTAGCCGAGCACGCCCGCGCCCAGCATCACCTGCACGTCCCAGAGGCTCAGCCGCCCCGTATAGGCCGCGATCAGCGTGATCATGAAGATCGCCGGATAGACGAGGCCCGCCGGCACCGCCGCGATCGCCCGTCCGATCGCCGGGCCGAAGAACCAGCCGATCAGGCCGTAAAGCACGATGCCGATCAGCCCCGCCGCGAAGAGGCCGTAGACGAGGTCGTGCGCGGCCACGAACAGCGTCGGGCCGATCGGGATCCCGTGGATCAAGAAGACGCCCATCAGGATCGCCGCGACCGTGGTCCCCGGCACACCGAGCGTCAGCAGCGGGATCATCGAGGGGCCGGAGACCGCGTTGTTCGCGGCCTCGGGCGCTGCGACACCGGCCAGCTTGCCCGTGCCCCACTCGTGCCCGTCCGGCGCGCGCCGCTTCTCCTCCCCATACGCCACGAAGGCCGCGACGGAGGAGCCGAGCCCCGGCATGATCCCGATCACCGCGCCGTAGAGGGCGGAGCGGGTGATGACACCCACCAGCGGCCGCACGTCGAGCCAGCGCAGCGCAGCCCCCGCGCCGCTCGCCCGGTCGATCACCCGCGCCTGTTGGCCGGTCAGCCGCGCCTCGGCCTGCACCATGAGCTCCGAGATCACGAAGACCCCGATCAGCAGCGGCACCAGCGTGAAGCCGTTCTCCAGCTCCAGCACGCCGAAGGTCCAGCGCGCCTGTCCCGTGATGGGGTCGAGGCCGACCAGTGCCACCGCGATCCCCAGCACCGTCGCCAGCAGCCCCTTGATGACGGAGGCGCCGACGACCGACCCTATGACGAGGAAGGCCATCATGTAGACCGCGAAGTACTCCGGCGGCCCGAACTTCGCGGTCTGCGTCGCGATTAGCGCCGCGCCGAAGATCAGGATGATGTCGCCGATCAGGTCGCCCGAGACGCTGGCGACCGTCGCCATGCGCAGCGCTCGCACGCTCTCGCCCCGCTTGGCCATCGGATAGCCGTCGGTCATCGTCGCGACCGACGCCGTCGTGCCCGGCGTGTTGAACAGGATCGCCGCGACCGACCCGCCATAGCGCCCCGACTTCCCGATCACGTAGAGGAACGCGAGGGCCGCCAGCGGGTCGAGATAGAAGGTCAGCGGCACCAGCATCGCGATGGCGGCGGCGGCCGTCAGGCCGGGCAGGGCGCCGATCACCACCCCGATGAAGGCCGCGAGTGCGACGAAGCCCAGCGCGGTCGGGTTGGCGAATAGCGTGGCGAAACCGTCGAGAATATCCATGCGCTCAATCCAGCAGCGCCAGCAGGTCGAACCAGCGGCCCCGCGGCATGAACACGCCCATCAGCTCGATGAAGATCAGGTGGAGCGCTAGGGGCAGGGCGAGCATCGTCGCCAGGATCACCCGCCAGTCCCGCGCGCCGAAGAGCACCACCGCGGCACCTGCGACCGCCGCGCTCGTGGCAAGGTATCCGATCAGCGGCGTCAGCACGACATGGCCGATGCCTACCGCAACCAACGCGGCCGCGCGCCAGGGCAACGCGGGGCCCGCCTCACCCCCCGGAGAGGTCGGACCGAAGGCCAACGCCAGCCCTCCCGCGATCAGCAGCACGCAAACGGCCTGCGGCACGAAGCGCGGCCCGATCAGACCCGCTTCGGTGAGCCTGATGTCGTAGGTCAGAAGCAGGAGCGCCGCCCCCACGACGGCCAGGCAGAGCCCGGTCCAGAAATCCGCGCTGCGTATCATTCGATGTCCCCTCGCGGCCCCACTCCCCCAAGCTGGACCCTCTTTATTGGCGGGGCCGGAGCAGTGCCCCGGCCCGCAGTCTTACTCCCGTGTCGCTTCGACCAGGGGTTCCAGTTCTGCCTGCAATGCCTCGAGCCGGCCGCGTGCCTCCTCCGGCGTCCCGCCCTGCACCGAGAGCCCCGCGCGGGTGACGAGGCGGCCATAGGTCTCGCCCTCGACCGTCGCGGCGATCGCTTCGGAAATGATGGCGGCCACGTCGTCCGGCACCTCGGCGGAGGCCATGATCATCTGCGGATTGGTCAGCGGCACGTCCGGCAGGCCCTGCTCGGCAAAGGTCGGCGTGTCCGGGTTCGCCGGATCCCGCTCGGAGCCTGCAACGCCGATCGCGCGGATCTGGCTCTCGAACCCGTTCTGAAGCTGCACGCCCATGAACCCGAAATCCACCTGCGCGCCCGCCACCGCGTTGCGCGCCCGGCTGCCACCCTGGAAGGGCACGTCCTGCACCGCGATCCCGTTCTCCTGCAGGAACGCGACGCCGGTGAGCTGGAAGAGCGAGCCGCGCCCCGGATGCGACCAGCGCAGCGCGTCAGGATCGTCCTGGGCTGCAGCGACGAGGTCGGCGGCACTCTGGAACGGGCTGTCGATGGGCACCAGCAGGCCGGGGATCGAGGCCCCGATCTGACCGAGGATCCGCATGTCCTCCAGCGGCTGCACGGGCGCTGCCTCGCCGTCATACATCGCCTTCACGAGGAACGAGCCCGCGCTCGCCATGTAGAGCGTGTAACCGTCCGCCGGTTGTTCGGTGACGAACTGCGCCGCGATCATCCCGGCCGCGCCGGGGCGGTTCACCACGACCATCGGCATGCCCAGCGCCTCGTTGATCGTGCCCGCGAGGGCGCGCGCATAGGTGTCGGTGCCGCCACCGGCATTGAAACCCACGACGAGCGTGATCGGCTTGCTGGGGAAGTCCTGCGCGGCCAGCGGGCTCGCCAGCAGGGTCGCGGCCACCGCCGCCTTCACTAATGTCCGTCTCTCAATCATCGCCCATCCTCCCCAAGCAGTGGCTTTGTCATTGCCCCTCATGGTCGGGCGTGCAATTTCATAAGGCAAATGCAAAGTTGAAATCGACTCTTTCGAAAAGCGGATGAATTGCGATGCACCTGAAATCCCTCACCGCCTTCTGCTTCGTCCTGCGGCGGGGGTCGCTGTCGGCGGCGGCGGATGCGATGAACCTGAGCCAGCCCGCCGTGTCGCGCCTGATCTCCAACCTGGAGCACGAGGTCGGCTTCGCGCTCTTCCACCGGGACAAGCGCACGCTGCGTCCGACCGGGGAGGGGCGTCGCTTTCACCGCGAGGCCGAGCGGATCCTGACGGGCATCGAGCAGCTCGGCAACATCGCGAAGGACATAAAGCAGGGCGGCGACGCCCGCCTGCGCGTCGTCGTCATGTCCCGCCTCGCCGGGGGCGCGCTGCCCGATGCAGCCGCCGCGTTCCGGGCGCAGATGCCCGACGTGGACCTGACGGTGGAGACGCATCATCGCCGCGATATGGAGCGGTGGCTGGGCGGCCGGCAGTTCGACGTGGGCTTCGGCCCGTTGCCGGTCGCAGGCGACCAGCTCGACATCCAGCCGCTCGGCACGCTGAACGCCGTCTCCGTCTTCGCGCCCGGCGGCCCCTTCGCCGGGCAGAAGGTGGTGGAGCCCCGGGCGCTGGCCGAGCATCCGCTGATTGCGCTCACCCCCGACACCCTCTTGCAAAGCCAGACCGAAGCGATCTTCGCCGCCGCGGGCATCGTGCCGCGCACGGGCATGAGCACGTCCTCCTCCCAGGTCGCCTGCATGCTGGCGGCCCGCGGCCTCGGCTACGCGATCACCGATCCCGTGACCGCCCGCGCCGTTCCGGAGGCGCTGGAGGTGATCCCGATCGCACCGGCCTTCCCGCTGGAATACGGCGTGCTCACCCCGCGCGGCGTCACGCTCACCCCGGCCGCCACGGTCTTCCGCGACTGCATGGCCGCCGTCTTCGACACGTTGAGAGTTGCCTGATCTGCAAGTGAAACTCGAACCTTTGCATTTGCTGAAAGAGCGATCCGCTGCCTAACCTGCGCCCACAGGAGGCCGGACATGCAGATCAAGTCAGTCGAAGTGAAGGCCGTCCGCATCCCGATGTCGGGACAACAGCGCAACGCGCGGCGGACCTGGACGCACAAGCCGATGCTCTTCTGCTTCGTGACGGCCGAGGACGGGACGGTCGGCGTCGGTGAGGGCTGGACCTCCTACGCCTCCACAGCCGCCTTGCAGGCGACCATCGAGGATGATGTGGCCCCGCTGGTGGTTGGTCGCACTCTCGAGGAGGCCCGCGATCTCAACGCCCGCGTCCGCGACGCCTGCGTGATGAGCGGGCGCTACGGCATCCTCGCCGTCGCCCTCTCGGCGGTGGAGATGGCGCTCTGGGATATCCGCGCGCGGCAGGAGGGCGTGCCGCTCTGGCAGCTCCTCGGCGGCACGTCGGCGGAGGTGCCGGTCTATGCCTCGGGCGGGCTCTACGCCCCAGACAAGACGCCGGAGCGGTTGGGCGAGGAGCTGGTGAGCTACGTCCAGCGCGGCCACCGCCGCGTGAAGATCAAGGTGGGCGGTGCCGATCACGACACCGACGTGGCCCGCGTTGCGGCCTCCCGCGCGGCCATCGGGCCGGACGTCGACCTCTACGTGGACGCGCACTACACGAAGGACGAGGAGGCCGCCGCCCGCTTCGCCGATGCGCTCGTGCCCCACGCGGTGGGTTGGTTCGAGGCCCCGATCATCCCCGACGACTGGAAGGGGCACGACCGCCTTGCCGCCCGCGCGCCGATCCCGCTTTGCGGCAACGAAACACTACCCTGGCGCACCAGCTTCGCCCGGCTCGCCGAGGCCGGCGTGGGCTACCTGATGCCCGACGTCTCGGCGTGCGGCGGGGTGGAGGAGACGCTGGCCGTCGGCAACATCGCGCAGGAGGCGGGGGCGGAGCTGACACTGCACTCGTCCAGCTCCGCGGTGCTCTTCCTTGCCTCGCTGCATGTCGCGGCAGCCCACCCGGCGGCCCATTCCGTCGAGTTCCACATGATGCACAACTGGTTCTACGACCTCGCCGGGCTCGATGCGGTGGAGGTGGTCGAGGGCCGCCTGCGCATTCCCGACCGCCCCGGCCTCGGCCTCGATCCCCACGCCCTGGCCGCCGCGCTCGAGGCCCCGATGCGCGGCGTGGGCGAGGAGAGCCCTGTGCTCAAGCACGGCTGATCGTCCCGCATCCGCCGCCACCTATCTGTCCTGCCACGACCCCTCACACGCGTCTGGCAGGAGCATGGCATGACAACCACACCCCGCACCTTCTCCCATATCGGCCTCTCGGTCCCCGACCTCGAAGCGGCCGTCCGCTTCTACTCCGAGGTCCTCGGCTTCTACGTCATCATGCAGCCCTCCGAGGCGGTCGAGGATGACAGCGCCATCGGCGTGATGTGCACCGATGTCTTCGGCGAGGGCTGGGGTTCGCTGCGCATCGCCCACCTGTCCACCGCCGACGGGATCGGCATCGAGATCTTCGAGTTTCCCGGCAACTACGCTCAGGACAACAACCTCGACTACAAGCGCCATGGCCTCTTCCACTTCGCCGTGCAGGACCCGGACATTGAGGGACTGGCCGCGCGCATCGTTGCAGCGGGCGGACGGCAGCGCATGCCGGTGCGGGAGTACTACCCGGGCGAAAAGCCCTACCGCATGGTCTATGTCGAGGATCCGTTCGGCATCGTCTTCGAGCTCTACAGCCACGGCTACGAGCTCACCTACTCCTCCGGCGCCTATGTCTGATTGGCCTCCGGCCGGACGGTGCCCAGCAGGTCGGTGAGCAGGGGGTTCGGGAAACGCCGCTTCATCGTGATCGCGTGGAAGGTTTCGCTGATCCCCGGCAGATGCCCCGCCTCCACCAGCCGCCCGTCGCTCAGCTCGTCCTGCACGACTATGGGCGGGAGGACCGCGAGGCCCGCGCCCTCCCGTGCCAGAAGACGCATCATCGCCATGTCGTCCACCTCGGCAGCGATCTGCGGGCGCAGGCCCAGCCGGTCGGTCAGTGCATCGAAGCCGATGCGCACATTGGTCTCGATCGTCGGCAGGATCACCGGCTGCGAACTGAGATAATCGCGCAGATCTGCGCCCCCGGCGACCAGCTCGGGCGTGCCGACAAGGCTCACCGCCTCCTCCGCCAGGCGGTGGGAGACGAAGGGCGTCGCCGCATCCCGCGGCGGCGGCTGGTTCATCAGCACGACGTCGAGGTTCAGCGTCTCCAGCCCCAGCAACAGCTCGGCCGTGGTGCCCGAGCGCAGCACGACCTCCACATCCGGCCGGCCGAGGATGGGGCGCAGGAACTCGATGTGGAAGTTGCGCGAGAGCGTTGCCAGCGCCCCGATACGGATCGCCTGCCGCGTCCGCCCGCGTTCCTTCAGCGTGCCCACCAGCTCCGTCCCCGCGGCGAAGATCGTGTCCGCGTGGTCGAGCGCGATGCGCCCCGCCTCCGTCAGGTGAAGCTGCCGCCCCCGCCGTTCGAAGAGTGCGTGGCCCAGATGCTCCTCCAACGTCCGGATCTGAACGGAGACGGCGGATTGCGACAGGTTCAGCCGCTCCGCCGTCCGCGTGAGGTTCCCGTCATGGGCCACGGCCCAGAAATAGCGCAGATGGTGATAGTTCAGCTCGGCCATGTGTTCTACTAAAGCGAACGAAACGGGATAAACAATGTATTTTCTATAATCAGGGTGCGCCGCTACATGGCTCCCCAACCGTCACGCCGACCATCGGGAGACCTGACATGCTGCTCGCCTTCCTGCCGCTTCTGGCACCCCTCGCGCTGATCCTCGCCGCGTTTCTCGCCTTTCGCGGGCCGGAGCAGCGCCCCGGCTCCGTGCTCAAGACCGTGGAGCTCGCGGCGCTCGCCGCCTTTGGCGTCGCCGTCCTCTCGGCCATCACACTGATCGCGGCGGGCAGCGGTAACAGCCCGCTGATCGGCGTCGCAGGGCTCGGCCTCTCGATCCGGCTCGATGCGCTGAGCGCCGTGATGCTCCTCCTCGTCACCTTCGTCGGTTGGGTCGTGCTGCGCTATGCGGCCACCTACATGGACGGCGAGGCGCGGCAGGGTAGCTTCACCGGCTGGCTCTGCGCCACGCTTGCCGCCGTCATGCTGCTGGTGACGGCGGGCAGCCTGCTGCAACTGGTCGCCGCCTGGATCGCGACGAGCCTCTTCCTCCACAAGCTCCTGCTGCACTACCCCGAGCGGGTGGCGGCCCAGCGGGCGGCGCGCAAGAAATACGTGACCGCGCGCCTCGGCGATGCCGCGCTGATCGGCGCCGCGATCCTCCTGCTTATCCAGTATGGCACCGGCGACATTGCCGAGATCCTGGCCGCCGCGCGCCTTGGTGAGGGCGGGGGCATCGCCGTCGCCGTCGCGATCCTGCTCGCCGTCGCGGCCCTCCTGAAATCCGCCCAGTTCCCCACCCATGGCTGGCTGACCGAGGTGATGGAGACGCCGACGCCGGTCTCCGCTCTCCTCCACGCCGGGGTGATCAACGCGGGTGGCTTCCTGCTGATCCGCTTCGCCGACGTGATGCTGCTCTCGCCCGGCGTGCTGGCCGTGCTCGTAATGATCGGTGGGTTCACGGCGCTCTTCGGCGGGCTGGTGATGCTGACCCAGCCGGCGGTGAAGACCTCGCTCGCCTGGTCCACGGTCGCCCAGATGGGCTTTATGATCCTGCAATGCGGCCTCGCGCTCTTCCCGCTCGCACTGCTGCACATCGTGGCGCACTCGCTCTACAAGGCGCATGCGTTCCTCGCCTCCGGCATGGCGGTGGAGGGCGTGGCCTCGATCCGGCGGCCGGGTCCGGTGGCGATCCCGAACGGGGCCGCGGTGGGCCGCGCCTTCCTGCTGGCCCTGGCGATCTACGCCGTGGTGGGCTTGATCTTCGGCTTCACCGGCAAGTCGCCGCAGGCGATCGCGCTGGGCGCCATCCTGATCTTCGGCGTCGCCTACCTGCTGGCGCAGGGGCTCGCCGATGCCGCGCCGCGCATCCTGACGCGCCGCACCGCCGCCTATTCGGTGGCCGCCGCCATCGGCTACTTCGCGCTGCAGACCGCGGCGGAGGGCCTGATGTCCGGCACCCTGCCGCCGACGCCTGCGCCGGGGCCGCTGGAATGGGCGCTGATCGTGCTCGCCCTCGTCAGCTTCGGCCTCGTGGCGGTCGCACAGGCCATGTTCCCGCTCTGGGCCTACCACCCGGCGGCGGCGGGCCTGCGCGTCCACCTCTCGAACGGGCTCTACGCCAACGCGGTGTTCGACCGGCTGCTCGGCGGCTGGTCCAGCCGGTCCACGTCCTGATCTCTCGCGAAGGAGTACGAACGATGACCCTCTCGCTTTCTTCCGAAGCGCTCGCCGCCGCCACCGACGCCGCCGCCCGGGCGATCCCGCCGGTCTGGCCGCTCGCCTCCTCCGTCGCGGTGAACCCGTTCCTCGGCCAGACCGGGGAGGGCCTTGCGGATGTCGCCGCCCGGCTCGGCCGCGTCGCCGGAGCGCCGGTCACCATGGACCGCACGTGGTATGCCGCGCGCATCGCCGACGGCACCATCACCGATGAGGACCTGACCGCGGCCCTCGCCACCGCCCCGGCGGGCGCCCCGGCCGACCTCGCTGCCCTGCGCACCTCCGCGGGGGCCGAGCGTGCCGCCCCCGAAGCCCTGCCCACCATCGCCGATCTCGCGGCGGAGGCGTCGGGCACCGACTGGCCCGGCCTCCTCGCCGAGCGGATCGGCGCCTGGACCGCCGGCTATTTCGACCAGGGCCAGGCGCTCTGGGCCGCGCCGAAGGGCAGGGGGGCCTATGCCGCCTGGCGCGAGGTCGCGACCCACGACCTGACGCCAGAGATCGCGGGCCTCGCAGGCTTCGCCCAGTTCGTCGCCGACGCGCCGGAGACGGCCTCCGCCGCCACCGCCCGCGCCATCGAGACGCTGGGCCTGATGGATGACGCGCTGGAGACCTACCTCCACCAGCTCCTGCTCTCCCTTGGCGGCTGGGCGCAGTATGCGCGCTACACCCTCTGGCAGGCGGAGCTCGCTGGCGAGCATGACGCGACCATCACCGACCTGCTCGCGATCCGGCTGCTGTGGGAGGAGGCGCTCTTCACCCAGCACGCCGACCAGATCGCCGCGCGGTGGGCGGAGGTGCGCACCGCCCACGCCGCCCCGCTCGCCCCGACCGCGGATCACGTCATCGACGCCATTCTGCAGGAGGCCGCCGAGCGCGCCGCCCAGCGGGAGCTCGCGCAGACCTTCGCGGCGCCAGCGCCCGCGGCCTCCGACAGCCGCCCCGCGCTGCAGGCCGCGTTCTGCATCGACGTCCGGTCGGAGATCTTCCGCCGCGGGCTGGAGGCCGTCGATCCCAACATCCGCACGCTCGGCTTCGCGGGCTTCTTCGGCCTGCCGGTCGCGCACAAGTCCTTCGCCTCCGATGTCGAGGAGCGGCGGCTGCCGGTGCTCCTGAACCCCGGCGTCTCCACCACCGCGGCGGGCGAGGAGGAAGCGGATCTCACCGCCCGCTTCAAGGCCCGCGCCGCCCGCGCCTGGGGCCGGTTCAAGCTCGCCGCCGTCTCCTCCTTCGCCTTTGTCGAGGCGACGGGCCCGATCTACGCAGGCAAGCTGGTGCGCGACGCGCTGGGCCTTGCGCCCTCGTCCGCGCCCGCTGAACCCGCCCCGCGCCTCGACCCCGCGCTCGATCTCGACGCGCGGACCGACGCGGCGGAGACGGTGCTGCGCGCCATGTCCCTCACGAGCAACTTCGCCCGGCTGATCCTGCTCGCGGGCCACGGGGCCAACGTGGTCAACAACCCCCACGCCAGCGGCCTCCACTGCGGCGCCTGCGGCGGCTATTCCGGCGAGGTCAACGCCCGCCTGCTCGCAGCCCTGCTCAACGATGCGGAGGTGCGCGCGGCACTCCGGCCGCGGGGGATCGAGGTTCCGGCGGACACTCTCTTCCTCGGCGCGCTGCACGACACCACGACGGACGCCGTCACGATCTATGCCGACGACCACCCGTCGAAGGACCATGCCAACGACCTCCGCCAAGCCGAGAGCTGGCTCGCCACCGCCGGGCAGAGCACCCGGGCCGAGCGGGCGCTGCGCCTGCCGCGCGCCGCGGGGGAGGGGGACATCGCGATCCGCAGCCGCGACTGGGCCGAGACCCGCCCCGAATGGGCGCTCGCCGGGTGCAAGGCCTTCGTCGCTGCACCACGCCAGCGGACCGCGGGCAAGAGCCTCGCCGGCCGCGCCTTCCTCCACGACTACGACTGGCGGCAGGACGAGAGCTTCAGCGTGCTGGAGCTCATCATGACCGCGCCCGTCGTGGTCGCGAGCTGGATCAGCCTGCAGTATTACGGCTCGACCGTGGCGCCGACGCTCTTCGGCTCGGGCAACAAGCTCCTGCACAACGTCACGGGCGGCATCGGCGTGATCGAGGGGAACGGCGGCACCCTGCGCGCCGGGCTGCCCTGGCAGTCGGTCCACGATGGCGAGGGCCATGTTCACGACCCGCTGCGCCTGTCGGTCTGCATCGAGGCTCCGCGCGAGGCGATGGCCGAGATCCTCGGCCGCCATGACGGCGTGCGCGCACTCTTCGACAACCGCTGGCTCCACCTCTTCGCGCTCGACGAGACGGGCCGGATGGCCTGGCGCTACGCGGGCGATCTGCAATGGGAGCCGGTGGAGCACGCCGCCGAAGCAACGCCGGAGCTCAAGGCCGCCGGCTAAGCACCCCTCACCTCGGCCGGCGAAAGAGCAGGCTGGCCGAGGCTGCCACATCCTCCACCACGTCGATCCGCCCGCCATGGGCCTTGTGCATCACCGCCATCCCGCGGCTGGTGGCGACGACGAAGCGCGCGCTGGGCCGGGGCTGGAGCGGAGGGTGTAACGCCCCACGCCCCTGCGCCGCCTCGAAGTACGCCTGCAGCGCGTCCTCGGTCTGTTGGAAGTGCATCGCGACCCGCTGCGCCACCGCCTCCGACAGATCGGCGAGCTCCATCGAGACCTCCGTCATCAGGCAGCCCGGCGGGTTGCCAGGATCGGCCATGCGGTCGGTGTGGACCTGCAGGAACCCCGCCACCGCCGCCTCTGGCTCCGGATCGGTGAGCGCCTGCACCGCTTGCGCCCGCCACCGCGTGGCATAGAGGTCGAGCGCCGCGATCAGCAGCGTCTCCCTGTCGCCATAGGCGTTGTAAAGGCTGCCGCGCTGCACCCCCGTCGCCATCGCGAGGTCCGCCATCGTGGTCGCCGCCGCACCCCGCGCCCAGAAGGTGCGCATCGCGTCCTTGATCAGCTTTGCCTCGTCGAATTTCCGGATGCCGACCATTCGGGCCCCTCCAGCGGGTGACGGTTTGTTTCCACATCTCCGTCTTTGACACTCTCGTCAAGAATGCCTTCCCACCCCAACTTTGACACAGGCGTCAAGAATGGACGCCCGACCGCAGCATTGGAGTATCAAGATGACCACCTTCCGCAACCTCGCCCTGACCCTCGCGCTCATGCCGGGCATGGCGCTCGCCGACGATCTGACCGTGCACAGCTATGCGAGCCAGGTCCGCGACGTCGACAGCGTCAACACCCACTGGTTCGAGACAGAGGCCGGCACCGTCCTCATCGACACCCAGCGCCTGTTGCCGGAGGCCGAGCGCGCCCTACGCCACCTGCGCGCCACCACCGCGCAGCCGGTGACCGCCATCATCATCAGCCACGCCCACACCGACCACTACGGCGGTCTGCCCGTCTGGCTCGAGGCGTTCCCGGAGGCCGAGGTGATCACCGATGCCACCACGCTCGCCTCGATCCGCACCGATGGCCGCGGCTTCATCGAGATGCGCAACCAGCGCCACGGCGACCGCTTCCCGACGCAGGAGGTGCTGACGGAAGCCGTGGCCGACGCCACCGTCGTCTCCGACGGAGAGGTGCGCGAGATCGGCGGCACCACGCTCCGCTTCGACATCTTCGGTCCGAGCGAGGCGGAATCCACCCTCACCGTCACGGTCGAGGAGGCCGACCTCGCCTTCATCGGCGACCTGGTGAATGTCGGCGCGCCCGCCGTCCCGTTCGAGGATGTGGAGGCCTGGCTCGACCAGCTCGACACGCTCGCGACCCGCTACGACGCGAAGGACCAGCTGCATATCGGCCACGGCCCGTCGCCGGTGGATCTGGACGAGGTCGCGGCCCAACGCGTCTTCCTCACCGCCCTACGCGACCGGGTGGCGAACGCGCTCGACGGGGACGACGTGATGACGCCGGAGGAGACCGACGGCATCGTCTTCTCGATGGAGGCCGACTGGCCCTTCCTCGAAGGTGTCGCCGGCAACACGCGGCAGGAGGTGCTGGCCTTCGCGGCCGAGCGTGTGGCGCTCCAGCTCGGCGGCACGGTGGGCGAGGCGAGCTGAACGCTTCGGGGCGGCGTGCGAAGCGCCGCCCTACCGCCGCTCCGGATCGTATTTCGGTGCCCAGCCGTGACGCTCCAACAGTGCCCGCGTCCCCTCCGCAAGGCCCGCCGGACCGGACCACAGCGCCACGAGATCCGCCTGATCCCGCGCCGACCACGCGTCCATCGCCCGCAGCAGCACCGCGATCGCCCCCGCATCGCCGCTGTCGAGGATCCGCCCCGCCGCCATCCATCCCGGCGCATAACCTTGCCGCGATAGCAGCGCCCGCTCTGCCGAGATTGCCTCCACCGCCTGGCCCAGCAACGCCGGATCCGCCAGCGCCCGCCGCGCCAACTCGTCGATGAGCAAGGGTTTGCGAAAGGCGTCCCCCGTGGTCGCGGCCGCGATCACCTCGTCATCCGACAGCTCTTCCATGCCCGCCTCCACCCCCTGGTGTGGCCCGCAGGATAACGTCGCCCCACGGCACGCTCCACCCGCCCGATTCCCGGTTGTCTCCCGGAACCGTTTCCGGCTTGATCGCGTCCGGCAGGCCCCAGGGGTCAGGAAACGGCGGACGGAATGGCGCTCGACAGCTTCAACTGTGCGAATTGCGGTGCGCCGCTGGCCCCGCGCCTTGCGCAGTCCAAGATGATCGACTGCGCCCATTGCCATTCCACCAGCGTGCTGATGGATGACGGGTTCCGCCTCGCGGGCTCCGGCGGGGTGATGCACGACATGCCATCCCTCGTCACCCTCGTTCGCGACGTGGCCGTCGAGGGCCTGCGGCTCACACCCCTCGGCCATGCCCGCTACGACTACGGCCGCGGCTGGTGGGACGAATACTGGTGCATCGACCAGAACGATGACGGCTGGTGGCTCAGCGTCGATGAGGGCGACTACGCCATCGAGCAGCCCTTGCCCCGCGCCCTCTGGCCCCGCGGCTTCCGCCCGCGCCTCGGCACGCCGGTCGCCATCGACGGCACCGATTACCGCGTCACCGAGGCCGAAACCGCCGAATGCATCGCCGTGCGCGGCGAACTGCCAGAGGTGCTGAGCGTCGGCGAAAAGCACCTCTATTTCGACCTCTCCGGCCCCGAGCGCGCGCTTGCCACCGTCGAGACCTGGGAGGGCGGCGAGGCCTGGACCCGCGGCCGCTGGGTCGATCCGTGGGACGTGCAGACCCTATGACGCGGCCCGAGAGCTTCAACTGCACCAATTGCGGCGCCGGGCTCAGCGTGCTCGGCGGCGGTCGCGTCCGCGCCCATGTCTGCTCCTATTGCGGGGCGGAACTCGACGCGCAGGACGGCTACAAGGTCATTGCGCAGTTCCGCGACATGCCCCGGCCCGAAAGCCCGCTCGCCATCGGCATGACAGGCGAGGTCTATGGCGTGCCCTTCACCGTGATCGGCACGATCGCCTGGCGGGAACGCTATGGCGGGCGGACCTGGACCTGGGTCGACCACCAGGTCTTCTCCTGGACCCACGGCTATGCCTGGATCACGTGGGAGGACGGCCACCTCGTCTTCACCCGCAAGATCCGCGATCTGCCGGCCCCCGCCTTCATCTCCGCCCGCACGATCGAGAATGCGGAGAGCCGCCCCGCCGCCCATCTGGGCCGCACGCGCTATCGCTATTACGGCTCCGGCCGGCCCGAGGCGACGTTCATCGAGGGTGAGTTCAACTACACGCCCAAGCTCGACGAGGACTCTTTCTATGTCTCGCTGATGGGCGACGACCAGATGCTGACGATGCGCGAGACCGGGAAGGAGCGGGAATACGAGCTCTCCCGCCACCTCGACCGCGCGGCGACCTTCGCGAGCTTCCGCATCGCGGCGAAGGACTGGCGGCGTCCCTCGGGCGTGCACCCGCTGCAGGCGTTCCGCCGCTCCTCCCTCGCGCTCTTTGCCCGCAACCTGACGCTCGCCGGGGCCGCGGCCGCCGTCGTTCTGAGCTTCGCGCTCGGCGCCGCCGGCACGCGGATCGCCCAGTCGGGCGAGGTCAGCGTCCGCAACCCGCTCACGCTGCCCTTCGAGGTCACGGCCCCGCAGGGCCTCACCGAGATCTCCATCTGGTCCGACGTCTCCAACAGCTGGGCCTGGTACGAGGTCGAGCTCTACGATGCAGAGGACGAGCCCGTCGCTGCCTTCGATGATGGCATGGGCTACTATTTCGGCCGCGACTCCGATGGCCGCTGGACGGAGGGCTCCCGCTGGGCGCGCGCGCACCTCCTCCTGCCGCCGGGCAACTACACGCTGGAGATGGCGCAGTCCGAGGCCGCGGTGGACTGGCAGGGCGGCCAGCTCGCACAGCGCATGGCCGTCGAGGTGACGCAAGGCAAGCCCGCCACCCGCTGGCTCTGGTATCTCGCGTTCGCCTTCCTCGCCGTCGGCGGCGGGATGCTTGTGCAGCGGACCATCCACAACACCCGCCGCTGGTCCGGCAGCGACTGGAGCGACGACTGATGCTGGCGCGCGCGATCCTCGTCCTGCTCGTCCTCGGCCTGATCGGTGCGGCCGCGATGCTCAGCATGAGCGGCTATGGCGGGCAGAGCACATCGGTACAATCCGCCCGCGTCGGCTCCCCGGGCGGCGGCTACGGCTTTGTCGGAGGGGTCAAATGAGGAGAGCGACATGAACCCATTCGAGACCATCATCTTCGCCGAGATCGTGGCGACGATCTTCTACACCGCCCTCGGCGTCGGCCTGCTCATCGTAAGCTGGATCGTCATCGAGTGGCTTACCCCCTTCTCCCTGCGCCGCGAGGTGGAGGAGGAGCAGAACATGGCCATCGCGGTGCTGATGGGCAGCCTGTTCCTCGCCATATCGATCCTGATCGCGGCGGTGATCGTCAGCGGATGACCCGCCCGGCGGCCGAGGCGCAGGGGCTCTGGCTGCTGGCGGCCACCTTCGCGGTGGCCGTGGCCGGGCTGGTCTACGAGCTCATCGCGGGTGCGGTGTCGAGCTACCTGCTCGGCGACAGCGTCACGCAGTTCTCCCTCGTCATCGGCGTCTTCATGACCTCCATGGGGCTGGGCGCCTGGGCCTCGCGCTACGTGACGGAGGCGGAGCGGGGCTTCGTCCTCTCCCAGGTCCTGCTCGGCATCGTGGGCGGCTTCTCCGCACCGATCCTGTTCCTCGCCTATGGCTGGCTCGACGGGCTGGGGCTGCTGCTCTTCTCGCTGGTGGTCGCCATCGGCGCGCTCTCGGGGCTGGAGATCCCGCTCATCACCCGCATCCTGCACACGCGTCAGGCGATGCAGCACACGCTCTCCAGCGTGCTGACGGCGGATTATGCCGGGGCGCTGGTCGCCGCCGTGCTCTTCCCGCTGGTGATCGTCCCGCAACTGGGGCTGATGGCGGCGAGCCTCGTCTTCGGCGTGCTCAATCTCGTCGTCGCGGGCATCTCGCTGTGGCTCTTTCGCGAGCGCATCGGCTGGCTGATCCGCGGCTTCTGGCTCGGCGGGCTCGTTGCCTGTTCCGCGGCGCTGATCTGGACCGACCGCCTCGTCTCCCTCGCCGATACGGCGATGTTCGAGGATGACGTGATCCTCAGCGAGGAGACGCCCTATCAGCGCATCGTCGTCACCCGCTTCGGCGACCGGACGCGGCTGTTTCTCAACGGCTCGATCCAGTTCGACAGCCTCGATGAGCACCGCTACCACGAGACGCTGGTCCACCCCATGATGAGCCGCCTGCCGCGCCGCACCTCCATCCTGATCCTCGGCGGCGGTGACGGCATGGCCGCGCGCGAGGTGCTGCGCTGGCCGGATGTGGAGGAGGTCGTTCTGGTTGACCTCGACCCCCGCGTGACCGAGCTCTTCCGCAACGTGCCCCACCTCGCCGCCCTCAACGACCGCGCGCTGAACGACCCGCGCGTCGAGATCATCGCCGACGATGCCTGGCAGTTCGCGGACGAGGACCGGCGGGTATTCGACGCCATCGTCCTCGACCTGCCGGATCCGCGCGATTTCTCGGTCTCGAAGCTCTATTCCCGCGAGTTCTACGCCCGCCTCGTCGAGCGCCTGTCACCACGCGGCGCGCTCGTCACCCAAGCGGGCTCTCCCGTCTTCGCGCGGGAGGCGTTCTGGTCCATCGACCGCACGCTGGACGAGACCCGTGATCCGCAGCGCCCGGGCGGCACGCTCTCCACGACCGCCTACCACGCCTACGTGCCGAGCTTCGGCACCTGGGGTTTCGTGCTCGCGCGCCCCGGCCCGTTGCGCGACCCCGATCCGCTGCCCGAGGGCCTGCAGTTCTATCATGCGGATCTGTGGCCGGGCCTCACCACCTTCGGCCACGACACGGCACCGCTGGAGGTCGAGACCAACACCATCCTCTCCCACGCCCTCGTCCGCTACTACGAGGACGGCTGGGCGCGCTGGTTCCGGTAGGTCAGCCCGCGGAGTAGGCGAGCCGCCCCTTCACCCAGGTCCGCCGCACCGCCGGCGTCTCGCCTTCGGGCCAGTCGAGCAGCACGAGGTCGGCGCGCTGGCCCACCGCGATCTCGCCCCGTTCGGGCAGGTGCATCGCCTCCGCCGGTCCTGCCGAGACCAGCCGCCACAGCTTGTCGAGCGGTGCGCGCTTCTCCTCATGCAAGCGCGCCACCGCGGCCAGCATCGCGGGGTAGTAGTAGTCCGAGGCGAGCATATCGCAGAGCCCCGCCTCCACCATCTCCGCCGCGGAGGGCGAGCCGATATGGCTGCCGCCGCGCACGACGTTGGGCGCGCCGAAGGCGATGGCGTCGCCCGCCGCCTTCGCCGCCTCGGCGACCGGGATCCGCATGGGAAACTCGCTGATCCGCGCGCCGAGCCCGCGATAGAAGGTCCGCGTCTCGTCCTGCGTATCGTCGTGGCTCAGCATGCCGACCCCGGCCTCGCGGCCGGCCGCCGCCACCCGCTCGATCACCGCGGGCACCTCCGCCCGCCGGGTCCAGATGTCGCCCATCCGCTCGAGATAGGGCTCGATGTCGAGCCCCGCCCGCTTGGCCGAGCCCGCCATCTTGCGCGGCAGATGCGGCGCGTCGAAGCTCACCGCCGGGTAGTCCGCCGCCTGTTCGAACGGCCGGTCCTGGATGCGGATCGACGGGTCGAGCATCGACATCGACGTGTGATCGTTGAAGGCGATGGCGGCAGGCAGGGGGCCGGCCAGCACCTCCTCGATCAGGTCCACCGCCTCGAAGGCGAAGGTCTCCCACCGCAGCTGGATCGCGTTCTCCACCGTCAGCCTCGGCCCGAGCCGCTCCAGCGCCGCGCAGAACGCGCGCCCCTGCTCGACGGAGCGCAGGCCCGGCTCCCAGCCCAGCGTCACCGCATGGAACGCCGTCGCGATCCCGTTCGCCCCAAGCTGGCGGTCGGTCTCCAGCACGGCCGGATCGAGGGGGAACATCACGCCGGGCCGCGGCATCATCTGCCGCTCGAACGCGTCGCCGTGGATGTCTATGAGCGCGGGTGCCAGCACCTTGCCGCGCCCGTCCACCTTCACCTCGCCCGGCGTTGCCGGGGCGTCGAGCGCCGCGATCCGCCCGTCCTCGACGCTCACCTCGCAGCGCGCCACGCCGTTCGGCAGGATCACCGTCGCCCCGATCACCCGAAACATCTTCAGCCCCCCAACGTCTGCTCGTTCAGCCGGTTAGCAAGCTAAACCGACGTTTCGGTGACAGTCCCGCTCTGGATCGGGTCGCGCTGGCGCCGCTCGCGATAGGCTCCGGGGGTGGTGCCGTAATGCTCGCGAAAGAGCTTGTGGAAGTAGCTCAGGTTCTCGATCCCGCAGTCGCCCGCCACATCCGCCAGCGGCCGGCCGGTGGCCGACAGCAGCATGGCTGCGTGCTGGATGCGGATCCGGTTGACGAAGACGGTGGGCGAGACGCCCAGATGCCGCCGCGCCTGCCGGCACACATGCTCATGCCCACGCCCGGCGGCGGCCACGAACCCGGCGGCCCCCTCCCGGAACACCTCCGGCTGCTGGGCCGCCTGGCAGGCCGCGATCAGCCAGCGCGGCGCGCTCCGCTCGATCGTCGCCACTTCGTCGAGCACATGGGTCATGATCGCGAGCAGGAAGTGCTCGATCCGCGCCAGTGTCCGCCGCGATCCGCCGAGCTGCTGGGCCGTGTTGATGGCCCGCTCCATCTGCGCACCGGTCAGGTGAAGCACCATCGGCAGCTCGCCCGCGAACCAGAAGAACCGCTCGGCCAGTTCGCTGCCATAGCGCGCGGCGAGGTGATCGGCGGTGCCGGGCAGGAACATCACGTTGAGGATCCGGCAGCCGATCCCGTCCTCGGCCTGCAGCGCGTGGCAGTCGTCGGGCCGGATGAACACCATGTCGCCCGCGACCAGCCGCTCCTCGGTCCCGTTGATCCAGTGGTTCGCGGCCCCCCGCTCGATCAGGAACAGCTCGTAGTAGTCGTGGCGGTGGCGCAGGGCGGGGCGCTGGGAGGACAGCTCCTTGCGCGCGAAATGATAGGCCTCATCCCCCCGCAGGTAGGTGTCAATTCTGAACACGGCTTCACGCATGCGACCAGTCAAGCCCCTGTTGCGGCGCAGCATTAAACTTGAACAAAGTCAATCAGGCACATCGTTTTGTCAAGTTGGGGTCTCCACGGCCCGCGCGGGGCAGGTCAGGCTGGTGGCAAAGAAGGATGAAATCCGATGCAGACCACACGCCAGGACCTGCGCTTCGCGCCCGTGCCCGACCGCCCGCGCCGCCGCCTGACCGAAGCCGAGATCGCGCATTACAACCGCGAGGGCTGGGTCGCGCCCTTCACCATCTTCCCGCCCGAGGAGATCGCCCGCATCCGCGCCTATGTGGACCGGCTGATGGCCGACATGGGCCCCGACGGCGCCTATGGAATCAACTGCTATCAGGCGCGGCTGTCGGGGCTGTGGGACATCGCGACGGACCCGCGCATCCTCGATCACGTGCAGGACATCGTGGGTCCCGACATCATCTGCTGGGCCACCGCCATCCTGTCGAAGCCCGCGGGCGATCCGCGCCGCGTGCCCTGGCACCAGGATGCGAGCTTCTGGTCGCTCAGCCCCGCGCGCACCGTCACCGTGTGGCTCGCCATCGACGACGCGGATGCGGCAAACGCGGCCATGCGCTTCATCCCGCGCACCCATGACAAGGGCGCGCTCTCTACCGGCCAGACCGGCGGCGACGCGGTCTTCCACAAGGAGACGGCGGGCGCCGACGCGCTCGGCGCGCCCGTGACCAACGCCCTGCGCGCCGGCCAGATCTCCCTGCACGCCGACATGCTGGTCCATGGCTCCGAAGGCAATGCTTCGGACCGCCGGCGCTGCGGGCTGACGCTGCGCTACTGCCCGCCGAGCGTCCGTGTGACCGATCCGAAATGGGCCCGCGGGGTGGAACCGATCATCTGCCGCGGCCTCGATTCCACCGGGCTCTGGCAGCACTACCCGCGGCCCGCCAACGACGACATCCGGGCGACGTCGAGCCCGCATGTCGTCGGCAACAACTGAGGCGCGCGGGCGTGGAGGTCACCTGGTACGGTCACGCCGCCTTCGGCCTGCGCCCCGACACGGGGCCGTCCGTCATCACCGACCCTTATACGCCCGAGGGCGTTGGCTACGCGCCGATCACCGACAGCGCCGACCTCGTCCTCATCTCCTCGGACGATGACGACGCCCATTGCCGCGCCGACCTGATCCCGGGCGATCCGGCCGTGCTCAACGCGCTGGAAATCGCTCAGAACGGCGGCACCGCCACCGCGGCAGGGCTGGAGGTCACGGCGATCGAAGCCGCCGAGTGGGACCACCATCCCGAGCACGAGGTGCCCGGCCAGAACGGCATGTACCGCTTCACCCTCGACGGCGTCCGCTGTGCCCATATGGGCGACGTCGGCAACCCGCTCACGGACGCGCAGATCGCGTTCTTCGAGGACACCGACGTCCTCTTCGCGCTGGCCGGCGGATACCTCACCATCGAGCTGCCGGACCTGATGCAGATGATCCATCGGGTGCAGCCCAAGCTCGTCATCCCGATGCACTTCCGCACGCTCACCTACCGCCCGCGCAACACGCACTGGATCGGCAGCTTCCTCGGCCACTTCAAGGACGAGGACGTGGATTTCGCCTTCGGACCCCGAAAGGTCCTGACCCGAAACGATATTCCCGCGCGCACCCGCGTGCTCGTCATGGACTACCTGCGGTAGGAGACCCACACTTCCCCGGGGGCCGAGAACGCGCCCGGGCAACCACAAGGCCCGGCCAGCAAGGACCGGCCATTGCACAGGGAGAATTTCGATGAACCTGACCAAAGCCGCTCTGCTCGGCTCGGCCGTCGTCCTGATGGCGGAGGCTCCCGCCTTCGCCCAGGACGTCGCCCGCGCCGACACCGTGATCTTCGACCTCGACCGCACCATCCGCGATCCGGAGAACTTCAACTGGTTCACCGCCCCCGGCCGCCGCCAGCACGGCGCGCATCAGGCCATGTGGGAGCCGCTCTTCATCCTCAACTACACCACCGGCGATCTGGAGCCCTGGCTCGGCACGGCCTTCGAGGCCAACGACGCCTTCACCGAGTGGACGCTGACCTTGCGCGAGGGTGTCACCTGGTCCGATGGCGAGGCGTTCGACGCCGACGATGTGGTCTTCACCGTGCAGACCGCCATGGACAACGAGGAGCTCTCCGAGCGGGAGGCCGCCACCATCCGCGCCCAGGTCGCGAGCGTGGAGAAGGTCGACGACCTCACGGTCCGCTTCACGCTCACCGAGGCCAACCCGCGCTTCGACGTGGAGAACTTCGGCGTGCGCATCTTCGGCTCCTTCCTCATCATGCCGGAGCATGTCTGGGCGGGCGAGGATCCCACCACCTTCGCCTTCTTCCCGCCGATCGGCACCGGGCCTTATACCTACACCTCGTCCGCCACCAACCGCGCGATCTGGGACCGCAATGATGACTGGTGGGGGGCGGCCACGGGCTTTGCTGACCTGCCGGCGCCCCAGCGCCTCATCTGGCTGGAGACGGGCGGGGAGGAGAGCCGCGCTCAGCTTATCGCCACCAACCAGATCGACGTCGCGCAGAACGTGACGGTTGGCACGCTGGAGGCGATCCGCGCGCAGAACCCCGCCGTGATCGCCTGGTATGACGACTACCCCTATGCCTGGCCCGATCCCTGCACCCGCCAGCTCGAGATCAACACGACCGTCGCCCCCTGGGACGATCCGAACATGCGCAAGGCGGTCGCCCACATCATCGACCGCAGCCAGATCGTGAACGTCGCCTACGAGGGCACGACCGTCCCGTCGGAGACCATGTTCGTCCAGTACGGCGCGATGGAGCCCTTCATCGACGCCATCAAGGACGCGGGCTACGGCCTCTCCGCCACCGCGGATGTCGCCGCCGCCGACGCGCTGATCGAGGGGGCGGGCTATGCCAAGGGCGACGACGGCATCTACGAGCGGGACGGCGAGGATCTTACCGTCGCGATCCACGTCAACTCCGCCTCCCCGGAATACACCCGCACCATCGACGTGGTGGTCGAGCAGCTCAACCGCGCCGGCATCTCCGCCCGCGCCGTGCCGGTGGAGAACGGGGTCTTCTGGGGTGAGGTCCTGCCCTTCGGCGCCTACGAGATGACCTATTCCTGGCTCTCCTGCGGTTCGGTGAACGAGCCCTGGACCTCGATGACGCGCTACACCGCGGACAACGTCGTCCCGGTCGGCGAGCGCTCGCCCGGCTTCAACAATACCGCCCGGTGGGACAGCGCGGCCGCGCAGGCGTATACCGCGATCGTCGACGAGATGGGCGGTCTCGCCCCCGACGATCCAGCGCTGCCCGGCATGGTTGCGGAGGCCTACGCCCACCTCGATGCGGAGATGCCGTTCATCCCGCTGGTGCAGGCCGCGAAGCTGCTGCCCTACAACGAGACATACTGGACGGGATGGCCCACCGCGGAAAATGCGTACAACCACCCCGCGTTTTGGTGGAACCACACCCACCAGATCATCCATAATCTCGAACAGGCGAACTGAGTGCAGGCTGCGGGCGGCCGCCCCCCGGCGACCGTGGTGTACCGCTCAGCTTAGCCGGGGCGGGCCGTCTACCCCTCCGACGGCCCGCCCTCATCCCCCGCACGACGGAGAACGTCATGGGACGCATCCCGAGGGCCTATATTTTCAACCGTCTGGTGACCTTGCTGCTCACCGTGTGGATCGCCGCGACGCTGATCTGGATCATCCCGCGGCTGTCCCCGGTCGACCCGGCGGAGATCATGCTGGGCCGCATGACGGCAGGCGCTGGCACGGTCGCGAACTCCGAAGCGATCCTCGCGACCCTGCAGGAGCGATTCGGTCTGAACGATCCGATGATCGTTCAATACGTCAAATACTTGCGGAACGTGGTGCAGTTCGATTTCGGGCTCTCCACCGCCTCCTTCCCCACCCCGGTCGCCACGATGATCGGCAACGCGCTGCCGTGGACGGTGGGACTGATGCTCGTCTCCATCGTTATCACCTTCATCATCGGCAACCTCTTGGGCGCACTGATGGTGTGGGACCATTCGCCGAAGCTGGTGCGCGTCGCGATCCCGGCGGCGATGGTCTTCACCTCGATCCCGCCGATCCTGTCGGGGCTGTTGCTGATGTGGATCTTCGCGGCGAACATGCAGTGGTTCCCGCTGACCGGCGCCTACGGTCTCTTCGTCGAGCCGGGGTGGACGTGGGCTTTCGTGCAATCCGTGATCTATCACGGCTTCCTGCCCGCGCTCTCGATCGTCGTGGTGTCCTTCGGCTTCTGGGCGCTGGGCATGCGCGGCCTGATGATCACCGTGCAGGGCGAGGACTACACCAAGCTGGCCGAGGCGAAGGGGCTGCGGCCGCGCTACATCCTCTACCGCTACATGATCCGCAACGCGATCCTGCCGCAGATCACCGCCTTCGCGCTGAAGATAGGGCTGCTGATCGCGGGGCAGGTGCTGGTGGAGCGCATCTTTGCCTATAACGGCATGGGCAAGCTCCTCTACGACGCGATCCTCGACCAGGACTTCCCGGTGATCCAGGGGGTGAGCTACGTCATCATCCTGATGACGGCGCTCAGCGTCTTCCTCGTCGATCTGATCTATCCGCTGATCGATCCCCGCATCCGGCACGAGGCGCGCTGAGCCATGGCCGAGATCACGACAGAGGAGCAACCGACCCGCGCCGAAGCCCGCCGCATGCGCCGCTTCGACAATCCCTGGCGCAACCCGAAGCTGATCTGGGGCGCGGGCCTCCTGCTCGGCATCGTCGCGCTCGGCCTGATCGGGCGGGTGCTGTGGGATCCGGATCTGGTCTTCACCGGGTCGAGCATGCTGCGCCTGCCGCCCGTGGGGTTCGAGAACATGCGCGGGCAGGCGGGCACCCTCGCCAACCCGCTTGGCACCGACGGGGCAGGGCGGGACGTGCTCGCACTGCTCATCATCGGCGCGCCCAACTCGCTCTTCGTCGGCGTGCTCGCCTCGCTGATCGGGATGAGCATCGGGATCTTCCTCGGCTTCACCGCCGGTTTCGTCGGCGGGCGGGTGGACGACGTGATCCGGGTGCTGTCGGACGTGATGATCACGATCCCGCCGCTCCTGATCCTCGTGGTGTTCCAGTCGGCCTTCGGAGACGTGAGCCTCACCATGATGGCGGTGCTGATCGCGGGCTTCGTCTGGCAATCACCCACGCGGCTGATCCGGGCGCAGGTGCTCTCGATGCGCGAGGCGGGCTACGTGCAGATGGCGCGGCTCTCCGGGGCCTCGACCATGCACATCATGTTCCGGGAGATGCTGCCGAACCTCGTCCCCTACCTCTTCGGTTCGTTCATCGCGAACGTGACCACGTCGATCGTGACGGCGGTGGGGCTCGAGGTCCTCGGCCTCGGTCCGCAGCGCGTGCCGACGCTCGGCCGCACGATCTACGAGGCGATCAACGCGGGCGCGCTCATCCAGAACCTCTGGTGGTGGTGGGCGATCCCGACGCTGCTTTTGGCGGTGATGTTCATCGGGCTCCTCCTCATCAACCTCGGCCTCGACGAGGTCTCCAACCCCCGTCTGAGGAAGCTCTGATGGCTGCGCCGCACATGGATCATCCGGTTCGCCTGAGTGTCGGCTTTGGTTCGCGCCCGCGCCCAGGCGATCGCCACACATGCAAAGCATCGACCTTGCAAATGAAGCGGCCCACCGATCACCCGTCCCCCCGGGGCGTCAGCCCCGGATCGCGCCTGCCCCGCCCCCCAGGCGGGCGCGATTGCGCCCCCCTCGGACCGGGCGCGATCCTTAGTTCTAGTGCGGTCAGGTTGGGAGTAGTCGAAACGCCACCGTGGGCCATGACGAGCGATCACGCTGATCGGCCGTCCCCCGGGGCGCCAGCCCCGGATCGCGCCCGACCCCGCCCCCCAGGGCGGGCGCGATTGCGCCCACCCTCGGTGCCGGGCGCGATCCTCCGTTCTGAAGCGGCACCGTGGAGGCCAGCAGATCGTCAGGGAAGTGCCCCATGACCGTCCTCGACATCCGCGACCTGTCCATCGACTTCCCGACCTCCGCCGGGGTCGTCCATGCAGTCACCAACCTCTCGCTCTCCGTCCCGCAGGGCCGCCGTATCGGCTTCATCGGGGAGAGCGGGTCGGGCAAGACCACCACCGCGCTGGCCGCCATGCGCATGCTCGCCGCCCCCGGCTTCGTCGCCGGCGGCGAGATCCATCTTGGCGAGACCGACATCCTCACCCTCACCGATCCGGAGATGCGCCGCACCCGCCTCGCGCGGATCAGCTACATCCCGCAGGGGGCCATGAACTCCCTCAACCCCGTCATGCGGGTCGAGGATCAGCTCTGGGACGGCATCGTCGCCCATGAGGGCCGCCGCCCGGCCGAGGAGCTCAAGCGCCGCTCCGAGGAGGCCCTCGCCGGTGTCGGCCTACCCTCCCACGTCGGGCGCCTCTACCCCCACGAGCTCTCCGGCGGCATGAAGCAGCGGGTCTGTATCGCCATAGGCACCTGCCTCACCCCCGACCTCATCATCGCCGACGAGCCGACCTCGGCGCTCGACGTCATCACCCAGCGCCACGTCATGCAGACCCTGCGCGAGGTGCAGGGCCGCATCGGCGCGGGCCTGATCCTCATTGGCCACGACATGGGGCTGATGGCGCAATCGGTGGACGACCTCGCCGTCTTGCGCCTCGGCGAACTGGTGGAGTTCGGCCCCGTCCGCCAGGTCCTCGAAGCACCGAAGCACCCCTACACGCGCGAGCTCATCTCCTCCGTCCCCCTCGTGGGCGGAGAGAGCTTCCTCGACAATCCGCCGGGCGAGGCCGCGGCCCCGCAGGAACTCCCCGCCGATCCGCTTCTCGAATTCGATGGCGTGTGCAAGCGCTACGGCGAGGTCACGGCGCTCCACCCCCTCAGCTTCCGCCTCGACGGCGCGGTGCCCAAGATCATCTCGATCGTCGGGCAGTCGGGCTCCGGCAAGTCCACCATGGGCAGCCTCATGCTCGGCTTCACCGAGCCCACCGAAGGCGCCGTCCGCTTCCAGGGCCGCGACATCAACCGGCTGACGAAGGCCGAAGGGCTCGATTTCCGCAAGGACGTGCAGGCCGTGTTCCAGGACCCCTATGCCTGCTTCAACCCGTTCTACCGGGTGGACCACGCCTTGCGCTTTCCCTTCCGCCGCTTCGGCCTCGCCCAGTCGGAGGCGCATACCCGGCAGGCGATGGAGGAGGCGTGTGCCGCCGTCGGCCTCGACCCCGATCTGGTGCTCGCCCGCTATCCGCACCAGCTCTCGGGCGGCCAGCGCCAGCGCCTGATCGTCGCCCGCGCGCTGATGCTCAGCCCGAAGTTGCTGATCGCGGACGAGCCCGTCTCGATGGTGGACGCGAGCCTCCGCGCCACGATCCTCAAGAACATCTACGACCTGAAGGATCGGCACGGCATCTCGATCCTCTACATCACCCACGACCTCGCCACCGCCTACCATGTCAGCGACTACGTCATGGTGCTCTACAAGGGCCAGGTGGTGGAGGCGGGGCCGCCGAAGGAGGTGATCGGCGCGCCGGAGCATCCCTATACCCGCCTTCTCATCTCCTCGATCCCCTGGCCGGACGTGGACCGCGACTGGGGCTCGGCGGAGGAGGCGCGCGCCGATCTCGACGCGCTCGACCGGCTGGAGCCGGGCGCCACGATCTTCCGCGGGCAGATCCCCGGTTTCACGCTCTAGATGGCCCACAGCCTGCGCCTGACGGCCGAGAAGATCGGCAAGCGGCTCGACCTGATCCGTCCTCTCGTCGCGCAAGCGCGCGTGCCCATCGAGCCCTTCCACCTCGAATGCCTGCCGAGCGCGCGGGCGGAGCCCGGCACCGGCACGTCGCTCGGCCCGCTAGAGTGGGAGAGCTACTGGGGCGGCGCCGATCTCCATTTTGTCCTGCGCTCCCGCTTCACCGTGCCCGCGGGCTGGCGCGACCCCGCGCTGCACCTGCCGCTGGGCGAGGCGGGGGACATCTTCACCCATCCCGAGGCGCTGCTGCATATCGACGGGCGGCCCCTCGCGTCGGCCGACCGCTATCACCATACCGTGGACCTCGCCCCGGAGCTTGCGGACGGGCTGCCGCACGACCTGATGCTCCACGGCTGGACCGGGCTGACCGGCTGGCCGCCCGACCCGAACGACCGCACGCAGCTCTTCATCCGCGAATGCGGCGTCATCGATCTCGACCGGCCGCTGCAGGAGTTCGTGACGCTGGCCGAGGTCTCCCTCGACATGGCCCGTGCGCTCCACGACGACCGGCCGGAGAAGCACGCGCTCCTCAACGCGCTCGACCGCGCCTTCCTCGACCTCGACACCCGCGATCCCTTGGGCAGCGCCTTTCGCGCCAGCGTTCCGGCCGCGCTCGCCGGGCTGAAGGGCGCCATCGAACACGCCGGCAGCCCGCTCGACGTGACGCTCCACGGCATCGGCCACGCGCATATGGACGTCGCCTACCTCTGGCCCATCGCCCAGATCCGGCGGAAGAACGCGCGGACCTATTCCAACGTCCTGCGCCTGATGGAGCGGCACCGGTCCTTCCGCTTCTCCCACTCCCAACCCCAGCTCTACGCCTGGACCGAAGAGGATTACCCGGAGCTCTTCGAGGAGATCCGCGAGCAGGTCCAAGCCGGGCGGTGGGAGATCCTGGGCGGCATGTGGGTCGAGCCTGACGCCAACATGCCGGGGGCCGAGGCGCTGGTCCGCCAGATCCTGCTGGCCCGCCAATACGTCCGCACCCGCTTCGGTGAGGAGGCAGAGACGCCGGTGCTCTGGCTGCCCGACACGTTCGGCTTCCCCGCCTCGCTGCCGCAACTGATGAAGCAGGCGGGCCTGCGCTGGTTCGCCACCAACAAGGTGAGCTGGAACCAGTACAACCAGATGCCGTCCTCCACGACGTGGTGGGAGGGGATCGACGGCTCCCGCGTGCTCGCCCAGTTCCTGACCACGCCGCGCGACGTGCAACACCTGCCGTTCCCGACGAACTACAAGTCCGACCTGAGCGCCGGCGAAGTCGTCGGTACCTGGACCCGCTCCACCATGAAGTCCTCCTTGCGCGACCTCATGATCTGCTACGGCTACGGCGACGGCGGCGGCGGGCCGACCGACGAGCTGATCCGTAAGGCCGGGATCTGGGGCGCCATGCCCGGCGCGCCCCGCGTCGTCCCCTCCACCGTCCGCCGCTTCTTCGAGACGATCGAAAGCCAGGCCCACGACCTGCCCATGTGGTCCGGCGAGTTCTACCTCGAGGGGCATCGCGGCGTCCTCACCTCCCAGGGCTGGATCAAGGGCGCGAACCGCCGGGCCGAAGTTCTGCTCCACGATACGGAGTACATGGCCTCGCTCCTCCGCCTCGCCGGGCACGACGTGCCGGACCTCTACGACGCGTGGCGGCGGCTCTGCACCACGCAGTTCCACGACATCCTCACCGGCACCTCGATCAGCGCGGTCTATGACGACGCACGCCGCGACCATGGCATCATCGCCTGGACCTGCGGCGAGGCGATGGAGGCCGCCGCCCCGCTGCTTGCCCCGCCCGGCGCGAGCCATCTCCTCGTCAACGCCACCCCGCTCGATATTCTGAGGCAGGCGGTGATCGAGGGCGACGCGACGGCCTATGCAGACGAGACCGGCCGCATACTGCCCGCCCAAGCCATCCCCGGTGGCCTCCTCGTCGAACTGCCGGGCCGGGCCTACACCCTCACCGCACTCCACCCCGTCGAAGCGGAGCCCCCGCGCCCCGAGGGCCTCCACGCCTGGCAGGAGGAGCGGATGACCATCCTCGAAAACCCGCTCCTGCGCGTCGAGATCGGGCCGGACGGCCTCATCCACCGCCTCCACGACCGCGAGACCCGGCGCGAGATCCTGCGCCCCGGCGCGAAGGGCAACCAGCTTCAGGCGTTCGAGGATCGCCCGATCTCCTGGGACGCCTGGGACATCGACATCTTCTTCGAGGAGCGCTCGGACGCGATCACCCATGTCGAGAGCCTGGAGCTGATCGAGACCGGCCCGCTGCGCGCCGCCGTGGACATCCACCGCCGCTGGCGCGACTCGACCATCCGCCAGCGCGTCGTGTTACACCATTCGTCCCGGCGGCTGGATTTTGTAACAGAAATCGACTGGCAGGAGAGCCACGTGCTCCTGAAGGCCGCCTTCCCCGTCAGCGTCCGCAGCCCGCTCGCCACCTACGAGATCCAGTGGGGCCAGATCATGCGCCCCACCCACCGCAACACGAGCTGGGACGCGGCCCGTTTCGAGGTGCCTGCGCAGAAATGGGCGGACCTTTCGGAGGGCAACTACGGCGTCGCCCTGCTCAACGACGGCAAGTACGGCTATGACATCAGGGGCGACGTGATCCGCCTGTCGCTCATCAAGTCCGCGACGATGCCCGACCGCATCTCGGATCGCGGACGGCACGCCTTCACCTACAGCCTGATGCCCCATCCCGGCGACTGGCGCGGCGAGGTCCCGGCGCAGGCCTACGCCCTCAACCACCCGGTCCGCGTGTTTCCGTTGCGCGAGGCATCGGGCGCGCTGCCGGAGCCTCCTCTGCGCGCCCTCGATCCAAATGTGGTGATCGAGACGGTGAAACCCGCCGAGGACGGCGACGGCCTGATCGTCCGTCTCTACGAAGCCCACCGCAACCGCGGCCCGGTCCGCCTCGCGGTCTCGGAGGCGGTGACGGAGGTGGAGATCGCCGGTCTGCTGGAGGATCCCGGCGCCGCTCTGCCCCTCCACGACGGGACGGTGGAAATCGACCTCACCCCCTACCAGATCGTAACACTCCGGCTGAGAACGTGAGGCTTGGTGTGGTCATCGGGCACCGTCATCCTCGGGCTCGCCCCGAGGATCTGCCGAAGCAGCAGATGGCCGGATCAGGTCCGACCGTAACCGTCCCGGCCGAAGCGCCGGGACCGCTGCGCACCAAAGCGCCCCGCATCGAAAGGCCCCGGATCAAGTCCGGGGCGGTATCGCCTCGAACCACCCAATCGCCCGGCGGGACCGCCGGGCAGCGCCCGACCCTCCCCACGGGAGGACGCTTTTGCGGCGGGGCAAGCTGCGCCGCCGACCGACAGTTTGCTCTGTAGGCACGGATCAGTGCCGTTCCAACGCGCCCACCCCAGGGTCGGGCGCTGACCTCTGCGGCTTGGCAGGATTCTTTGGCGGCGGTTCGTTCGCCGAGCCCGCTCACCCGCCCCCGAACTTCTCCTCCGCGTCGTAGCGGTGCGGGGTCGCCTGCATCTCCAGATGCAGCTGGCTGCCGTCCCACGGGTGCGCGGTTAGCACCGCCTCGTCCACGTCGATGCCCAGGCCCGGCGCCTCGGGCGGCGCGATATGGCCGCGCTCCACCCGGATCGGCTCGACCAGCAGATCCGCCTGGAAGCCCGTGCCGTCGCCGATCGTCTCCGCGATCAGGAAGTTGGGGCAGGCGAGCGCGAGCTGCACGTTCGCCGCCCACTCGACCGGCCCGGCATAGAGATGCGGCGCAATCTGTGCGCCGAAGGCCTCGGCCAGCACCGCGATCTTGCGTGCGGCCCAGAGCCCGCCACAGTGGCCCAGGGCGGGTTGCAGGATGCTCGCGGCCCCTGCACGGAGCACGGCTGCGAACTCGACAGGCGTCACCAGCCGCTCCCCCGTCGCCACGGGGATCCGCACGGCGCGGGCGACCCGGGCCAGATCCGCCGGCAACGTGTCAGGCGGGCAGGGCTCCTCGAACCACAGCGGATCGTAGGGCTCCAGCCGCCGCCCTATGCGGATCGCGCCGTCCGGCGTGAACTGCCCGTGGGTGCCGAAGAGCAAATCGGCGCGCGGCCCCACCGCCGCCCGGATCGCGGCGCAGAACGCCTCCGACCGCTCCAGGTCGTACAGGGCCGGCTGGTGTCCGCCCATCACCGTGTAGGGCCCCGCCGGGTCGAACTTCACCGCCGTGAAGTCCTGATCCGCGCGCTCCGCCGCCGCCTCCGCCGCGCGTTCGGGCGAGGCATAGAAAGCGGCCGCATCCTCGCCCGCCCGCGGGTAGAGGTAAGTGTAGGCGCGCACCCGCTCCTGCACCCGACCGCCGAGCAGGCGGTGCACCGGCTCGCCCAGCGCCTTGCCGCGGATGTCCCAGCAGGCGATCTCCAGTCCCGAGAAAGCGCCCATCACCGTCGGATCGGGACGCTGGGTGAAGCCGGAGGAATGGACCGCGCGGTACATCGCCTCGACCTCCGCCACGTCGCGGCCGCGCATGTGCCGGGCGAAGACGTCGAGGATCACCGCGCGCATCGCCTCCGGCCCCACGGCGGCGGCATAGACCTCGCCCCAGCCGTGGAGGCCGCCCTCGGCCACCACCTTTACCAGGATGAAATAGCGCCCGCCGAAGCCCGGCGGCGGGTTGGCCACCACATGCACTTCGGCGTGGTCGAGCCTCACGCGGTGATCCGCACGGTCGCCCGGGCCGAGGCGTTGCTGGTCGCGATATCGAGGGGGAAGCTCTCCGCATCCTCGGCGATGCCGCGGACCATGATCGCCTCGTCGCCGTTCCAGAGCACCGCCTCACCGGCGTTCAGCACCAGCGGCAGGCGCCGCTCGGCGATCTCGCCATCGGGGGTGGAGAGCTCACGGACCACGATGGGCAGCAGGCCCCCGTTGGCGAAGGCGATTTCGACCGCCACCGCGTCGTCCACCCGCTGCGCGCCGAGGAGCCGGACGGCGAGCGTGATGCTCGGATGCCCGCCCTCGTGCCCGGGATGGGCAAGCGCCGGGCCCGCCGCCGCGGTCGCGATCGCGCCCAGGCAGAAGGCGCGGCGCGCACGGTCGCAGGATCCGGCAGGGCCGGAGGCGGGTCGATCAGAATGTAGAGAAGTCACGTGATGTTCCGTTTCCGATGGTCATGGTTGGGGACCGCGCCCGCGGGCCTCCTCGCCCGAACGGTCCTTGGCCGCAGGGGGTGACCACGGCGCGGAATTTGTACCACAAGTCGCGGGGCAGGAGAGCGAAATTCGACCCCATCCGCCCGCGGTTTAGGTTGTGGGCGGGAGGATATGCCATGGCGCTTCGCCCCGCGGCCCTGATCCCGCCATGGGTGCGCGACTACGACATCGGGGGCTTCGGTGCGGACCTGCTCGCCGGGCTGATCCTCGCCATCCTGCTGATTCCACAGGCCATGGCCTATGCGCTGCTCGCCGGTCTGCCGCCGGAGGCGGGGCTCTACACGGCCATGGTGGCGCCACTGCTTTATGCGGCACTGGGCGGCAGCGCCTTCGTCTCCGTCGGGCCGGTGGCGCTCGCCTCGCTGGTCGTGGCCGATGCCATCGCCGGGACGGAGCTGGAGCCGATGGCCGCCGCCGCGATCATCGCAGTTGAGAGCGGCGCGATCCTGCTGATCCTCGGAGCGGTGCGGCTGGGGCGGCTGGTGAATTTCGTGAGTGAGCCGGCGCTTCTGGGCTTCACGGCGGCCATTGCGGTGCTGATCGCGGTCAGCCAGCTTCCCGCCTTCCTGGGCCTCGACCTGCCGCGGGCGGGCAACCTGATCGACGCGGTGCCGATCTTCGCCGGGGCAGGGGCGCCAGACGGGATGACGGTCGCGGTTGGGGCGAGCGTACTCGCCCTGCTGTTCCTCGCCAACGGGTTCGCGGACCGGGCGATCGCACCCCTCGCTCTGCCCGCCCCGGTGCGGCTGGCCGTGGTGAAGGGGCTGCCGCTCCTCATCATCGCAGGCGCAGCGCTCATCGCACGGCCCTTCGACGTCGCGCGGGTGCAAGCGCCGTCGGGCGGGCTGCCGCAGCCGATGCTGCCCCTCGCCGATCCAAGCGCCTGGCTCGGCCTGCTGCCGTCGAGCGGGCTGGTCGCGCTCGTTGTCTTCGTCACCGGAACGGCGGTCGCGAAGTCCCTGCCGCGCCGCCGCAACGATGCGCTCAACACGGATCGCGAGGCGCTGGCGGTGGGCGCGGCCAGCGTCGCGGCGGGCGTGACCGGCGGCTTCGCCCCCGGCATCAGCCTCAGCCGCTCGGCCTTGGTGGAGAGCTCCGGCGCCCGCTCACCGCTGTCGAGCGCCATCGGCGGGCTGATCGTGCTGCCGGTGATCCTGTTCGCGGGGCCGCTGCTCGCCGCACTGCCCGAGGCCGCACTGGCCGCGCTGATCCTCAGCGCCATCGTCGGTCTCGTGAAGGTGCGCGACATCCGCGCCGTCTGGACCCACAGCCGGGCGGAGGGCGTGGTGATCGCCGCGACCTTCCTTGCGACCGTCCTCTTCGGCGTGCGCTGGGGGCTGGTGGCGGGCGCGTTGTCGGGGCTCGCCGTCTTCCTCTGGATCTCCAGCCAGCCGCGGGTGACCCGGATCGGGCGGGCGGACGGGGCCGACAACTACCGCTCCACCGACCGGGACAGGGTCGAGCTCGACACGCTGCCCGTCCTGCCGGTGCGCATCGACCGCTCGCTCTATTTCGGCAATGTCGGCCATGTCGAAGCGCGGTTGGGCGAGATCATCGCCGCCCACCCGCAGGCGCGCTGCCTGCTCCTCGACATGCGCGGGGTCAACGCGATCGACGCGAGCGCCCTGCGCATGTTCGACCGCCTGCGCGCCACGCTGGCCGACGAGGATCTGCTGATCGCCTTCGCCGCGTTGCACATGCCGGTCCACGATGCGTTGAAGGCCGCGGCCCCCACCGACGACATCCCCTGTTTCCTGACCGTCGAGGATGGCGTGCAGGAGATGACGACCCGCTGCGCCGCGCCGCGGGACGACGGCTGAGCCTGTGCCCGCCCGGTCACCGATCGGGCAGGGGGATGTGCTCCGCATGATCGTCGGGCGGAAGCTGGAAGCGGCCATGCTCCCAATCCCCCTCGCGCCACGCCTCCTTGGCCGCCTCGATCTTCTCCTTCGAGGAGGCGACGAAGTTCCACCAGATGTAGCGCGGCCCGTTCAGCGTCTCACCGCCCAACAGCATCAGCCGCGCGTCGCGCGTGGCGCTCACCGTGATCGCGTCGCCGGGGCGGAAGACCATCATCTGCCCCGCCTCGTATCGCTGCCCCGCGATCTCGACCTCGCCGGAGACGACATAGATGCCCCGATCCTCATGCTCGTCGGGGAGCGGGATCTTCGACCCCGCCTTCATCACCACGTCGGCATAGAACATCTCGGAGAACGTCTTCACCGGCGCGCGCTCGCCGTAAAGCGAGCCGAGGATCAGGCGCACCTCCTTGCCTTCCCCCTCCAGAAACGGAAGCTCCTCCTTTGCCACGTGCTCGAACCCGGCCTCGCCCTCCTCATCCTTCTCGGGCAGGGCCACCCAGGTCTGGATGCCGAAGAGCTTCGATCCGTCCTTCGCCCGCTCGTCGCCCGGCGTCCGCTCCGAATGGGTGATGCCGTGCCCCGCGATCATCCAGTTCACGGCACCCGGCTTGATCTCAAGCGAGCTGCCGAGGCTGTCGCGGTGATGGATCGCTCCGTCATAGAGATACGTGACCGTCGCCAGCCCGATATGCGGATGCGGGCGCACGTCGATCCCCTTCTCGGTGATGAATTCCGCCGGGCCCATCTGGTCGAAGAAGATGAAGGGCCCCACCATCTGCCGCTGCGGCGCGGGCAGGGCACGGCGCACCTCGAACCCGCCGAGATCGCGCGCCCGCGGTACGATCAGCGTCTCGATCGCGTCCACCTCGTCTCCGGTCGGGCAATGGGGGTCGAGCGCGGGGTTCCAGCTCATGACACATCTCCATGGTGTTTCCTGACGGGCAATATGGCGCGGTTTCCTCCGCCGAAAATCGTTCGGAATGGAAACAATCTGGCGCCGCCCGCCCCGTCTTCTTCTTTGTCCAAATACGCACATCCTGCCGGTGGCCATCCACGAGCATCCGGGCGAAAGATGAAGGATCAGTTGCCGAGCCAGTCGCGCAGCTCCGCTTCCCCCGGCGACCGTACCACTCGCGCGCCCGGCACACGCTTCAACCAGCCCCGGTCCTCGAACGCGGTGAAGAGCGCGGCCCCCAGCCCGCCCGCCAGGTGCGTCCGCCGTTCCGACCAGTCGAGGCAGGCGCGGCAGAGCGGCCTCCGCGCCTTGCCCAACTCATCCATGTCGATGCCCAGATCCTCGAACGCCGCCGTCCCCTCCGCCGTCGGCACCAACCCCGGCGCCAGCCATCCTCGCGCCAGCAGCCCGTCATGCAGCGCCACGCCCAGCGTCCCGGCGAGGTGGTCGTAGCAGACCCGCGCGTGGCGCATCTCCGGCTCCCGTGGACCGGGGCGCACCCGCGCCGGCCCCCGCCGGTCGACCACCTCCATCAGCACCTCCAGCGCCTCGGCGACATCCGACCCGGACAGCCGGAAATACCGGTGCCGCCCCTGCTTCACGCCCGCGATCAGCGCACCGTCCTCCAGCCGCGACAGATGCCCGCTCGCGGTCTGCCGCGTCACCCCGGCCTCCTCGGCCAGTTCGCTCGCGGTCAGCGCCTGCCCGCCCATGAGCGCGGAAAGCATGCGCGCCCGCGCCGGCTCCCCAATCAGGGTGGCAATGCGCGCGATATCCGGTCCGTCTGCCATGGGCCGATCCTAGGCCATCATCGCGCGCCGATGCTACGGCCCGGCCCGAACCGTTCGCGCGCCCGCCCGTGGCACGGTCCACCGCGAAAGGAGACCACCCATGCTCACCTGCATCATCCGCTACGAGATCGAGCCCTTCCAGCGCGCGGAGTTCGAGACCTATGCCGAGACCTGGGCCGCCGCGATCCCCGCCGCCGGCGCCAACCTCATCGGCTACTTCTCCCCGCGCGAGGGGACGGCGACCACCGCCTATGGTCTCTACGAGATCGCCGACCTCGCCGCCTACGAGGCCTACCGTGCCCGCCTTGCCGGGAGCCCCGAAGGCGCGCAAAACTACGCCTTTGCCGCGCAAAACCGCTTCATCCGGCGCGAGGACCGCGCCTTCTACCACCGCATCGGAGGCCCCCAATGATCGCCGTCATCTTCGAGGTCTGGCCCAAGGACGGCCACCGCTCGTCTTATCTCAACCTCGCCACCGAGATGCGCGCCCATACTGAGGCCATCGACGGCTTCATCTCCGTCGAGCGGTTCGAGAGCCTGACCGAACCCGGCAAGCTCCTGTCCCTCTCGATCTGGCGGGACGAGGCGGCGCTGGAGGAGTGGCGCAAGCTCCATGAGCATCGCCGGGCGCAGGCCATGGGCCGCAAGGTCCACTTCGCCGACTACCGCCTGCGCGTCGCCGCCATCATCCGCGACTACGGGATGACGGAACGGGCCGAGGCGCCGGAGGACAGCCGCGCGATCCACGGTTAATGCGGTGCATTCGAGCGATCTGGTGGCATACCGATGTCATACGCAAATCATACGCTTTTCATACCGGACGCCATGGAACGGATGTTTCAGATCGGCAGCGCGGTCTCGCTCTTGATCTGGCGCAGTGCGAACTGGCTTGAAGCGTTGGCCACGCTGTCATGGTTGAGTATGCGGTGCATCAGCAGCTCCTCGAAATCCTCGACCGAGCCGCAGCGGACGATCAGCGTGTAGTCGAAGGTGCCGGTCACGGCATAGCAGTCGAGGATCTCCGGCGTGCGTTCCACCAGCGATTCAAAGGACTTGCGCACCTCCGGTCCGTGCCCGGTGAGGTTGATCTGTACGAAAACGCAGACCGGCACGCCGACTCGCGCGGGGTCGAGCAGGGCGACCCGCGCCCGGATCGCGCCCGCCTTCTCCAGGCTCGTCAGACGCCGCCAGATCGTCGATTGCGACTGGTCGAGCTTCTCGGCGAGACCGCGCACCGACAGCGTCGCGTCGCGCTGCAGGGCCTGCAGGATCAGGCGGTCGAGCTCGGTCAGCGAAAGAGACAACTGTTTCATCATGGCCCAAGAGTGCCGCCAGCTTTACCGAATTTCAACGAAATCCAAGTAACGACGAAACGATTCGTCCGGCCTTTCGGGGCAGTCTTCTCCCATGATCCGAGAGGAGTAACCCATGCTTGACGAAACCGACGCCCGTAATCGCTACCGTACCGCGCCGAAGCGCGAAGACTACACGATCGACCAGCAGTGGCACACCTACAGTGCCGAGGAACACGACCGCTGGAACCGCCTCGCCAAGGCGGTGACGGAGCTCTTGCCCGGCCGCGCCGCCCCCGAATTCATCGAGGCCGTTCAGACGCTTGACCTCTCCGGCGGCGGCGTGCCGGACATGGAGAAGCTCTCCGAGAAACTCCGCCCGCTCACTGGCTGGTCCGTGGTGCCGGTGGCCGACCTCGTGCCCGACGAGGTGTTCTTCGACCACCTCGCCAACCGCCGTTTCCCGGCCGGCGCCTTCATCCGCTCCGAGGCCGAGATGGAGTACCTGGAGGAGCCCGACATCTTCCACGACGTCTTCGGCCACGTGCCGCTGCTCGCCGATCCGACCTATGCCGATTTCATGGAAGCCTACGGCAAGGGCGGGCAGGCTGCGATGGAGCGCGGCCAGCTTCACAACTTGGCAAGGCTTTACTGGTACACCATCGAATTCGGCCTGATGCGCCACGCGGACGGCCTGCGCATCTTCGGCGCGGGGATCCTGAGCTCCACCGGGGAGATCCGCTTCAGCCTCGAAGATACATCTTCCAACAGGATCGGCTTCGATCTGGAACGGGTGATGCGCACCGAATACGAGATCGACGACTACCAGAAGACCTACTTCGTCATTAACGATTTCAAATCGCTACTGTCGGAGTGCTACGGTGATTTCTCCGCCCTCTACGATCGCCTGAAGGGTGCCGAGGACATCGCCCCCGACGCCGTTCTGGACACTGACCGGGTCTTTCACCGCGGCGACATGACGTATTTCAAGAAGACGTAACGCCTTCTTCTTGCTCGAAATATCCCCGCCGGAGGCGCAGGTTCCTAGCTGCGCATCCGGCTCGCATTGGCGTCGAAAGCCGGCGCGAACTGCGGCCGCATCGGCAGGCGCTCGCCCAGCACCTCGACCTCCCATCCTTCGGCCTCGCCCGCGATCTCCTTGGGTACATAGCCCTGCGCCATCGAGGTGCCCTGGTTGTGGGCGTAGCCGCCGGAGGTGATCCAGCCCTTCACCTCGCCATTCCACCAGATCGGCTCGTCCCCGATCGGATCGCTGTCGATCGCATCGACCCGGAAGGTGAGCAGCCGCAGGGCGCCGCCGCTCTCCCGCTCCGCCCGGGCGGCCGCTTTGCCGATGAAGTCGGCGGGCTTGTCATAGGCGACGAAGCGGTCGAGCCCCGCCTCCAGCGCACCGTAAATCGGGCGGTACTCGCGCGCCCAGGAGGACCAGTTCTTCTCCAGCCGCAGGGAGTTGAGCGCCCGCATGCCGACGGGCGCGATGCCGAGATCCGCGCCCTCTTCCATCAGCAAGTCCCAGACATAGCGGGCAAATTCCGTCTCCATCCAGATCTCGTAGCCCAGATCGCCGGTATAGGAGACGCGGCCGACGGTGCACATCACGTGGCCGACCAGCATCTCGCGCGCGGCCATGAAGCGGAACGCCTCGTGGCTCACATCCTCGCCCGCGACACGCGCCAACAAGTCGCGCGCCTTCGGTCCGGCGATCGAGATGCCGCAGATGGCGGGGCCCTTGGCGTCGATGGTCACGCCTTCGGGCCTGTGCGCCTCAAAATGGCGCAGGTAATATTCCTGCGCGATGCCCGACCCCGCCATCCAGTAGTAGCGCCCCAGATTCGCGACCGAGAGATCGCCGATCAGCTTGCCGTTCTCGTTGAGCATGGGGGCCAGGGTCATGCGGCCCTCGGCGGGCAGCTTGCAGGCGAGCACCTTGTCGAGGAAGCCTTCGGCCCCGGGCCCATGCACCGCGAACTTCGAGAAGCCGGTGATGTCGATGATCCCCACGCCCTCACGCACCGCCGCGACCTCGCGCGCCACGTGCTGGTGGTCGGTGGAGCGGCGCCAAGAGAAGGTCTCCTCGACCCCCTCGGGCGCGTACCAGAGCGGCGTCTCCAGCCCCCAGTTGTCGCCCATCTGCGCGCCGAGGGCGATGTGCCGGTCATGCAGCGCCCCGGTGCGCAGGGGCCGCGCGGCTGGCAGCTCCTCGTTGGGGAAGCGGATGCGGAAGCGGCGCGAGTAGTTCTCCCGCACCTTCTCGTTGGTGTAGCTGAGCGTCGCCCAGTCGCCGTAGCGCGCCACGTCCATGCCCCAGACGTCGAAGCCCGGATCGCCGTCCACCATCCAGTTCGAGAGCGCCAGCCCGACGCCACCGCCCTGGGAGAAGCCCGCCATCACGGCACAGGCGCACCAGAAGCCGGGCAGCCCGCGCACCGGCCCGACCAGTGGGTTGCCGTCGGGGGCGAAGGTGAAGGGGCCGTTGATCGCCTGGCGGATGCCGACAGTCTCCAGCGCCGGGAAATGCTGGAAGGCGACCTCCAGCGACGGCGCGATCCGGTCGAAATCGGGCTCCAGCAGCTCGGAGCCGAAGTTCCACGGCGTTTCCTTGGGCATCCACGGGGTCGCGGCGCGCTCATAGGTGCCGAGGAGGACGCCGTCGCGTTCCTGCCTTGTGTAGATCTCGCCCTCGAAATCGATGATGTGGATCAGCTCCTGCCCGCTCTCTTTGTTGAAGGCGGTGACCTCGGGCACTTCCTCGGTCAGCAAGTAGTGGTGCTCCATGGCGAGCACAGGCAGCTCCAGCCCCACCATGCGGCCGACCTCGCGCGCCCAAAGGCCGCCGGCATTGACCACGTGGTCGCAGGTGAACTCGCCTTGCGAGGTGGTGAGCCGCCAGGTGCCGGTCTCGTCCCGCCGCAGGTCCTCGACCTTGGTCTTCTCGTGCACCTTGGCGCCCGCGATCCGGGCGGATTTCGCGTAGGCATGGGTGGTGCCGGAGGGGTCGAGATGCCCTTCGATCGGATCCCACAGCCCGCCCAGGAACTCCTTCTCGTTGAGGATCGGGAAGCGCTCCTTGGTCCATTCCGGCGTCACGATCTCCAGCTCCATGCCCATGTAGCGCCCGCGCGCCTGCGCCATGTAGAGGCTCTCCATCCGCTCCTTGGTCTTGGCGAGCTGCACGCCGCCGGTGAGGTGCACGCCGCAGGAGAGGCCCGAGATCTCCTCGATCTCCTTGTAGAGATCGACGGTGTATTGCTGGAGCTTCGCCACGTTCGGATCGCCGTTGAGCGTGTGAAAGCCGCCCGCCGCATGCCACGAGGAACCGCAGGTCAGCACGTCGCGCTCCAGCAGGGCGACATCGGTCCAGCCCTTCTTGGTCAGGTGATAGAGGACCGAGGCGCCGACGACGCCGCCCCCGATCACGATGGCGCGGTAGTGCTGGGTCATGGGCTCGTCTCCTTGCTTGGGTCCCATGACAAGGGGACCGGCACCGCCCTGCCAAGACGGAATGAGACAAAACGAGGTCCGTTTGCGTCATCGGCGATTTCCCGTCACGGACGATCACAAATCAATCAGGGCGAAAACGTGAAGAGTCATCTTCGCATTTTGCGTGTAAGGTAAATCTGACAACAGGAGTGCCGTAATGAAATCAACTTCTTCCGCGATACTGCTGCTTGCAGCGTTGTCCGCCCCGCTCAGGGCCGAAACCACACCGGAACGCATCCAGGTCGAGGGCGAATTCATCGACACGTGGTGCTATTTCTCCGGCGTCATGGGCGCGCCGGAGGCGGTCCAGGGCTCCGCGCACCACACCTGCGCGCTGTGGTGTGCCGCGGGCGGCATTCCCGTCGGACTGCTGACCGAGGAGGGCGAGGTCTACATGATCCTCAAGCTCGAAGGGGAGGGCGTGCTCGCCGACATGGACACGCTCTTGGAGCTGCAGTCGGACCGGCTGGTCGCGGATGGGCTGCACTATCGTCGCGACGGGATCGACTACCTCGTGGTGGAGACCGTCGTCGACAACTCCGGCCTCACCAACGAGAACCACGACGAATGGGGCGTGATCCCCGGCTTCGTCATTCCGGAGCCGGCCGAATGAAGCACGTTCTGACCGCCCTCCTGCTGACCGCGACCGCCGCGGGTGCGCAGGACTTCGCCGAAGGCTCCGAGGCTAATTCCTGGGGCCTGATCGGGGAGGAGAAGGCGTTCTTCGAGGCGCGGGTCGTCGATCTCGCCTGCGAGCTGACGGGCGACTGTCCGGAAGATTGCGGCGCAGGCGCGCGCCAGCTCGGCCTCGTCCGCGCTGCCGACGATCAGCTCGTGATGGTGCTCAAGAACGGCCAGCCGGTGTTCTCCGGCGCGGTCGTGGACCTCCTGCCGTTCTGCGGCATGGATGTGGAGGTCGACGGCCTTCTGGTGAATGAGGAGGACTGGACCGGCATCGCCACCAAGTTCTACCAGGTCCAGCGCATCCGCGAGCTGCCCGATGGCGAGTGGACCCGTGCGAACCGCTTCACCACCGCGTGGGAGGAGGAGTTCCCAGACGCCGCCGGCGAGGGCCCGTGGTTCCGCCGCGACCCGCGTATCAACGCGCTGATCGAGCGGGACGGCTATCTGGGCCTCGGCCAGGAGGCGGACGCAGCCTTCATCGAGGACTGGTTCTGATGCGACATGCCCTGCTCGCGGTGCTGATCGCAGGCGCCGCCGCGGCCCATGACGGGGTCGAGCACAAGACGGCGGAGGAGGCTGCGCGCCACCTCGCCGAAACCCGAGGCGATGCGCCGCCGCTGCCCGACACCGCGCTGCCCCTGCCGGGCAATATCGGCGGGCCGTTCGCGCTGATCGACCAGACCGGCGCGGAGCGGACGGAAACCGATCCTGATGGCCATCACCAGCTGCTCTTCTTCGGCTATGCCAATTGCGTGGCGATCTGCGACACGGCGCTGCCGCGGATGGCGGAGGTGACGGACATGCTGGCGGCGGAGGGCCATACGCTGACCCCGATCCTCGTAACGGTCGATCCGGAGCGGGACACGGTCACGGCCCTTGCGGAGGCGGTGCCCGAGCGGCATCCCCGCATGGTGGGTCTCACCGGATCCGAAGCCGATCTCGCCGCCCTGCGGGACGCCTACCAGATCGAGGCGAAACCGGTCTTCGAGGATCCGCAATACGGCACGATCTACTCCCACGGCTCGTTCATCTACGTGCTCGATCCGCAGGGCGCGTTCCTGACGTTGCTTCCGCCCATCCTGGGGCCGGAGCGCATGGCGGAGATCGTGGCGTCCTACCTCTGAGCGCCGATTTGCGTATTTGAAGAGAGTGATGGGCCGGGGCGCGGCGCCTGCCTCATCACTCTCGCCCAATACGCCCGCCGGAGGCGTTCCGTCAGAAGTCAGTGGGCGCGCCGCCCTCCGCCTTGCGCCGGGCGACGAAGTCCTTGAGTTCGTCGCGGATGGCCGGGTCGATCGCAGGCGGCTCGAACTCGGCGAGGATCGCTTTCCACGTCGCGTTCGCCCGATCCGCCGTCCAGGTGCTGCCCGCCTCCTGCCACGCCTCGTAGTTGCGCCAGTCGCTCAGGAAGGGGGCGTAGAACGCGGTCTGGTAGCGGTCCTGCGTGTGCTGCGTGCCGAAGAAGTGGCCGGTCGGTCCGACCTCGCGGATCGCGTCGAAGGCGAGGCTCCCCGCATCGGTCGCGGTGATCGCGGGGTCCATGTAGCGCTGGATCTGCTGGAGCAGTTCGCAATCCATCACGAACTTCTCGTAGGAGGCGATGAGCCCGCCCTCCAGCCAGCCAGCCGCGTGATAGACGAGATTCACGCCCGAATTGACCGCGGCCCAGAGCGAGTTGGAGCTTTCCCACATCGCCTGTCCGTCCGGCGCGTTCGAGGCGCAGGCGTTCGAGGCGCGCAAGGGCAGCCCGTAGAAGCGCGCCATCTGACCGGTCATCTGCGTCGCGCGTACGTACTCGGGCGTGCCGAACGCGGGCGCGCCGGACTTCATGTCCACGTTCGAGGTGAAGGAGCCCATGACGCAGCCCACGCCCGGGCGGATGTGCTGGAAGAGGGCGATCGCCGCCAGCGCCTCCGCCACCGACTGCGCCACCGCGCCGGCCATCGTCACCGGTGCCATGGCGCCCGCGAGCGTGAACGGCGTCACGATCACCGGCTGGCCGCGCTTCACGAAGCGCATCGCGCCGTCGAGCATCGGCCAGTCGTGCTTCAGGGGGCTCGAGGAGTTGATGTTGGTGTAGAGCCGCGGGGCCGCGTCGAACTCCTCATGGGTGAGCCCGGCGGCGATCCGCGCCATCTCCAGCACGTCCTCGACCCGTTCGGGGCCGAGCGAATAGGCGTGGCAGACCTTGTCGGTCAGCGTCAGCTTCTCGTAGAGGCAGTCGAGGTGGCGGATGCTCGCATGGATGTCCACGGGCTCGACCGGATAGCCGCCCGCCACGTGGATGCAGTTGAAATACTGGGTGAATTTCAGGAGGTCCTTGAAGCTCTCGAAATCTCCCACGCGCCGTCCGCGGTCGAGATCCATCACGTTGGGCGGGGAGGAGACGTTGACGAAGGCCATGTTCCGGCCCCCGATCGTGATCGCGTGGTCCGGGTTGCGCGGGGTGATCGTGACGGTGTCGGGTGCCTTGCCCACCATGGCCATGACCCAATCGCGGTCCATGCGCACGTTCTCGCCCTCGACGGTGCAGCCGGCCTCGCGCAGGTAGTCGCGCGCCTCGCCGTTGAGGAACTCGATCCCGATCTCCTCGAGAATGCGCATCGCGGTGTCGTGGATGGCGGCCACCCCCTCGTCGGAGAGGGGTTCGGTGGGCCGGTCGACATTGACCGGCGGGCTCCAGGGCATCTGTTCGATGGCTTTGGCCGTGCTGCGCCGGGTGTTGCCCGCGCGTCCGCCGCCCCGCCGGCGGGTCTGTATCGTCATGTCGGTCTCCTCCGCATGGAGACAGGAAAGGCCGCTCGGCCGCGGCATTCTGTGACGGTCGCGACGGATCGGTGTCGTTTTCGGGGCCTATGTCGTCGCGTCGAGCCAGCGGGGCAGGTGGCCGATATCGGGCAGCACCGCCTCGGCCCCCGGCAGTTCGGTCGCGGGACCGGTGAGCACACCGAGGGCGCGCATCCCGGCGGCATGGGCCGCGCGAATATCGTGCAGGCTGTCGCCGACCATGATGCAATCCTCCGCCGCGTGGCCCAGCGCGCGGGCGGCGGCGAGCAGCGGGTCGGGATCGGGTTTCGCCCCGTGCCCGCTGTCGCATCCGGCGATGAAGGCGAAGTGGTGGGCGTGACCGTCGAGCTGTTCGAGCGCCGGTCCTTCGGCGTCGTTGGTCACGACGGCGAGCGCGAGGCCCCGGTCCGTCAGCTCGCTGAGCAGGGGGGCGAGCGGGACAGCGGGGGCGGGGACCACGTCGCGGCTGCGCTCGATCAGGATCCGCACGATCGCGTCGAGCGTCATGCCGGGCAGGGCGGCCTCCAGCGCCCGGGCCGAGTCGCCCGGCGTGCCGGCGATCACCGGGCTCGCGGGGTCGAAACGGCAGGTGGAAAGGTCGAAGCCCACGGCCCGCGCCAGCCGGTCGGCGTGCGCCGCATCATCGGCGAGGTCGCGCAGCAGGTCCGCCGTCCACGGCCCCCACGTCGCGGTGAAGTCGAACAGCGTGCCGTCCTTGTCGAAGATCACGGCTTTGACCATGCTGGCCTCCATTGCCATCCGGAGACGCGCCATGACCCGACCCGCTCCCGCCACCCGCGCGGCTTACCGTCATTTCGTGACGATGGCGACCCGGTGGCGCGACAATGATGTCTACGCGCATATGAACAACGCGGTGTTCTACGAGTACGTGGACAGCGTCGTGAACGGCTGGATCGTGGGGACGGGGACGTTGGAGATCCCGCATGGGCCGGTGGTGGGCCTCGTGGTGCAGTCGGACTGCATCTTCCACGCGAGCCTCGGTTTTCCGACGCCGGTGACCGGCGGCCTGCGGGTTGGCAAGGTCGGGCGCAGCTCGGTGCGTTACGAGGTCGGGCTCTTCGACGGTGCGGCCGACAGCGCGTCGGCGGAGGCCGGGTTCACCCACGTCTATGTCGACAGCACCACGCGGCGACCGGTGGAGCTGCCCGAGCCGTTCCGGGCGGCGGTGGAGAGCCTGCAAACTGATTGACAGGGGCAATCAGTTTGATTGATCCTGTCAATCATGTCCTATGACCTGCACGCCTCGCTCGGCTACCAGCTCTCCCGCCTCGCCCGGGCCGTCGAGCGGGGATTCGAGGCGCGGCTGGAGCCGTTGGAGCTCACCCGCCTGCAATGGTGCGTCCTGCTCGGCGTCGGGCAGGAGGGGATCGGGCAGCCGTCTGGCTTGAGCGATTTCATTGGGGTGGACCGCGCCGCGATCTCCCGCGCGTTGAACGTGCTGGAAGGGCAGGGGCGTGTCGTTCGCACCGCCTCCAACGGCGACGGGCGGGCGCGGGACGTGGCGATTACGGCGGCTGGTCGTGCGGTGCTCGACGAGGCCGTGGCCGCCGCCCGTGCGAATGCCGAGGACATGACCCGCGACCTCGATCCCTGTTCCCGCGACCGGCTGCTGGCGCTGCTCACCGAGCTTAACGCCGCGCGGCCTGGCCCGCTGAAAGGTCTCTGACATGCGCCTGCGCTCCTATGCCGACCGGCCCTTCCACCTCGGCCCCTATCCGGCGGAGACGTTGCGGCGCGGGCCGATGCCGGACCTCTCGCGCGTGCCGGAGGATGCGCCGGTGGCGGTGCCCGACACGCCGCTCGGCCGGGCGCTCGCCCGATACCAGGCGATGCTGGACGCCACCCGCGACGGGCTGGTGAAGCGGGAGCGGGCGGTGATCCCCGAGGATCTGGAGGAGCGGGCGCGGCACCTGAAGAGCTTCACCTATTACTGCGATGCGAGCCTTGCGGGGACCTGCGCGATTCGGCCCGCGATGTGGCGCGATGCGCCGCTCCACAATCCCGGGGTCGCGGCACTGGCGCAGGAGCTCCAGACCCGCCAGACCTCCACCCTCTCGGCCGGGATCGACGTCATCATGGCGGAGCTGAAGGAAAGCGCCGCCGTCCCGCCCGGCGACTGTCGCCACCACACCCACGCGCTCGTTTACCTCTATGCCTGGCCGCGAGATCCGCGCGATGCGCCGGGCGAGTGGATGCTGGAGGGGGCGCAGGCTGCGCGCGCGGCGCTGCGGGCGGGCGAGACCGGCTCGGTCCTATCGAGCTACATCCGCCTGCTGGGCGACGAGGCACGGGCGCACCAGGGCACCGCGTCCGACGTGCATCTGGGCCGGTTCGCCGTGGCAGCAGGCCTCGCGCGGGTCGAGGGCGGCCGCCTCGTCAATCCGTGGTTCGGGGAGCGCTTCGGCATTGGCGTTGTGACCACGACGCTGGTGGTCGCGCCCGACCAGCCGCTCGCGGATGATCCCGGCGGCAAGGGTGTCCAATGGTATCTCGGCGCGCAGGCGAAGACGGCCCTCAATGCCGACCCCTTCGCCAAGCGCAACTACGCCAACGGTGCGCATCCCTTCGAGACGCTGAAGCGCGTCGACACGCCCACCACCTATATCGACGAGCCGCGCGTCCCCCGCGTGCCGAAGCGCGCCGACATGTTCTCGCGCGCGCTCTTCGGCGACATGGGCCGCGGCCCGCAGGAGAACGCGAAGAACGGCAACTACGTGCGCAAGTCCGCCTCCGCCTTCGCGTTCCGCCGGGCGCTGGGCGCGCTGACGCTGCTGCAGGACGGCCCGGCGCAGGCGAAGGACCCGCAGGCCGACGAAGCGCAACGCAACGCCGACTGGATCAAGGCGGCGAGCTATTTCCTCGGCGTCGACGCGGTGGGGATCAGCCGCTGCCCGGACTGGGCCTACTACTCCCACGACGCGAAGGGCGACCCGCTGCCCGCCTACCATGCCAACGCCGTTTCCATGATCATCGACCAGGGGCACGAGACGATGGAGGGTGCGAGCGGCGACGACTGGATCGCCTGCGCCCAATCCATGCGCGCCTACCTGCGCTTCTCGCTGCTCGGTGGGGTCATCGCGGAGGCGATCCGCGAGATGGGCTACGAGGCGCGCGTCCACTCCGTCATCGACGGCGAGGTGCTGCAGCCGCCGCTGCTGCTGCTCTCCGGCCTCGGCGAGGTTTCCCGGATCGGAGAGGTCATCCTCAACCCCTTCCTCGGCCCGCGGCTGAAATCCGGGGCGGTCACGACCAACATGCCGATGGCGCATGACAGGCCCATCGACTTCGGCCTGCAACGCTTTTGCGAGGCCTGCAACAAGTGCGCCCGCGAATGCCCCTCGGGCGCGATCACCGCCGGGCCGAAGCGGATGTTCAACGGCTACGAGATCTGGAAGTCCGACAGCCAGAAATGCACCACCTACCGCATCGGCACGGCGGGCGGCGCCATGTGCGGCCGCTGCATGAAGACCTGTCCGTGGAACCTCGAAGGCCTGTTCGCCGAGGCCCCCTTCCGCTGGGCCGCGATGCACGTGCCGGGGGCGGCGAAGCACCTGGCGGCCCTCGACGACCGCCTTGGCCGGGGCAACATGAACCCGGCCAAGAAGTGGTGGTGGGACCTGGAGATGGAGAGCGACGGCCCCTACCGCCCCGCCGTGCAGCCGGTGAACCGGCGCGACATCTCCCCTGATCTCGACCTGCGCCACGAGGATCAGACGCTTGCCGTCTATCCCGCGCCGCTCGCCCCGCACCCCTGGCCCTTCCCCGATCCGATGGACCGGGAGGCGGGGATCGCGGCTTACAAGGCGCTGATCTCTGCCGGTGAGTACAAGCGGCGGATCGCGCGCGGCGAGGACCCGTCGCACAAGCTGCGCGATTTCGGGGCGGAGGCGCCGGTGCTGCCGGTCGTGGTCTCGAAGGTCGAGCACATGACCGGCGACATCACCAAGTACGAGTTCCGCGCTGCGGATGGCGGCGACCTGCCGGAATGGCAGGCTGGCGCGCATCTCGACGTGGTGGTGGCGCCGGAGTTCCTGCGCCAGTACTCCATGTCCGGCGATCCGGCGCGGCGCGACATCTACCAGATCGGCGTGCTGCGCGAGGATGCGGGCCGCGGCGGTTCCGCCCTCATGCACCGGATCTTCTCCGAAGGGCGGCGGGTCTTCATCTCCCGCCCCATCAACCACTTCCCGCTGGTGGAGGATGCGCCGAAGACGCTGCTGATGGCCGGCGGCATCGGCGTCACCCCGATGATCGCCATGGCGCACCGGCTGCACGCGCTGGGGCGGGAGTTCGAGCTGCACTATTCCTGCAAGACACGAGCGACCGCCGCCTATCTCGATGACCTCGCCGCCGCGCCCTGGGCCGACCGCGTGCACTACTGGTTCTCCGACGAGACCCGCGCCGACCTCGCGGCGCTGACCGCCCACACGGAGGGCGCGCATCTCTACACCTGCGGCCCCGACCGCTACATGAGCGCGGTGCTGGAGGCGGCGGAGGCCAACGGCTGGCTGGAGGAGGCGCTGCATCGCGAGTACTTCTCCGTTCCCGAAGCGCCGGAGCGGGAGAACCATCCCTTCACCCTGCGCCTGCCCTATGGGCGTGAGGTCGCCGTGGCGGCCGAACAGACCGCCTCCGACGCTCTGATCGACGCCGGGATCAAGGTGGACGTGAAATGCGCCGACGGCCTCTGCGGCGTCTGCAAGTGCACCGTCACCGCCGGTGCCGTCGACCACCGCGACTTCGTCCTGTCGAAAGCCGAGCGCGAGACCGCGATGATCCTCTGCCAGTCCCGCGCGGCCGAGCCGGGCGGCACGCTCGATATCGCGCCCTGATCTCTCTTCTCGAAGTATCTCCGCCGGAGGCACACGATCTCTGAAACAAACCGGAACGCAGCCTTGACTTGCCAGTGATCGGCCAAGCCGCTGAAATGGCGGTATGCCGCAGCGTTCGCCCCGCACCCATGTCTTCATCATCGACGGGACGTTCTCGCGTCTCACGGAAGGCCACGAGACCAATGCGGGCCTCGCCTTCCGGCTGCTGGAGGAGGTGGGCCAGACCGCGCGGCAATCGGTCGGCTACCATCCCGGCATCCAAGGGCGGGGCTGGTCGAAATGGCTGCACGCCGCCGCCGGGATCGGCGTCAACGAGGCGATTGCGGAGGCCTATGCCACTATCGCCTCGCGCTACGTGCCCGGCGACCGGATCGTGCTTCTGGGTTATTCGCGCGGCGCTTACGCGGTGCGCTCGCTCGCCGGCTGGATCGAGCGCATCGGGCTTCTGAAAGCGAAGCACGCCACAGCGCGGCGCGTCGACCGGTCCTTCGGCTATTACGAGCGGATGCGGCGGACGGACGACGCGCGGCGCTTCTCCGAGCTCTTCTGCCACCGCGACGTACCGATCGAGATGGTGGGGGTCTGGGACACCGTCCGCGCGCTGGGCCTGCCCTATCCGCTGATCAACCGGCTGGCCCCGATGGCCACGGATTTCCACGACGACAATGTCAGCCCCGCCGTCCGCTTCGCCGCGCAGGCCCTCGCGCTCGACGAGATGCGGGTCGCATACTCGCCCGTGCTCTGGCACCGCCCGCCCTGTTGGGAGGGGCGGATGGAGCAGGTCTGGTTCGCGGGCAATCACGGCGATATCGGCGGGCAGGTCTGGCGCAAGCCGCGGGCGCGGGGGCTGTCGAACATCCCGCTGGTCTGGATGCTCGAACGGGTGGAGCGGGTGGGCGTGACGTTGCCCGAAGGCTGGCGCAGCCGCTTTCCCTGCGATCCGCTCGCTCCCTCGCTCGGCAACTGGTCGGGGACGGGCAAGCTCTTTCTCTACCGCTCCCGCCGCCTCGTGCAGCCGGGGCCGCACCAGCGGGTGCACCCGACGGTGCTGGAGCGGACCTGGGGCAAGCGCGGCTACCGTCCGCTGGCCGAGGTCGCGGGCGAGGACAGCACGATCACCGACGCGATGATGCCGGCGCGCGGCACGCCGTGAGCAGGATCAGGCGAAAACGATCGCCCAGAAGAACATCGGCGCGAGCTGTGCAGCCCCCGCCACCGCGATCACGCTGCGTGCAAACCGCCCCTCAAAGCGGCGCCAAAGCATGGTGAGGATCAGCAGCACGCCCATCGTCTCCAACGCGCCGAAGATCGTGCCGTAATGATCCGGGTCCCAATAGCTGATGGGGCTGACGAAGACCCAGTCGGACAGCGGCCAGAAATGCTGCCGCGCGTCGTCGTTGTGGAGCAGAAAATCGGCGATCACATGGATCAGCCCCGACACGCCGAAGGCCGTGCCCGCCGCATTGCGCAGCGCCAACGCGATTACCGCCACGAGTGACCAGAGCGGGATGGAGTTGTCCACCGCCATGATCTGCTGAACCCAGCCGCTGTAGTAGGTCTCGCGAAAGAAGGTCTCGGCCGACTGGCCACCCACGGTCATCGACCACGCCCCGATGAGGTAGAGCGACAGGTCCGGCAGCAGCCCACCGAAGAGGGCGGCGGCCGTTATCCGCTTCGCATCAGGCCGCGCGAAGAGCCCCGCGGACAGGACCAGGTGGGCGGGCGTGTTCAATAGTCGATGCCGCGCTGCGCCTTGATGCCCGCCTGGAAGGGGTGCTTGACCTCCACCATCTCGGTCACGAGGTCGGCATATTCCATCAGCGAGGGCTTCGCGTCGCGCCCGGTCAGGATGACCGAGGTCTGCTTCGCCCGTCCTTCCAGCCCGTCGCGCACCGCGGCCGCGTCGAGATAGTCGTAGCGCAGCGCGATGTTGATCTCGTCGAGCACGATCAGGTCGTACTCACCCGAGGACATCATCGCGCAGGCCTGGGCGAAGGCCTCCATCGCGGCCTGCGTGTCCTGCTCCTTGTCCTGCGTATCCCAGGTGAAGCCGTCGCCCATCGTGTGCCAGTCGATCTCGGGGAAGCGGGCGAAGAACTCCCGCTCGCCGGTCTTCCACTTGCCCTTGATGAACTGGACGATCCCGACCTTCTGCCCCCAGCCGAGCGCGCGGGCGACGACGCCGAAGGCGGACGAGCTCTTGCCCTTGCCGTCGCCGGTGTGGATGAGCACGAGGCCGCGATCGGCGCGGGTCTTCTGCGCCATCTTCTCCCGATGTTCGGTCTGGGCCTGTTGCATCGCCTCGCGATGGGCGTCATTCGTCGTGCTCATGGGGCCTCCTTGTGCCTTTGGAAGAAGATGGAAGGTGCGCGCGGGATGGGCAAGGCCGTGATGGTGCAGGGGACGGGCTCGAACGTGGGCAAGTCGATGCTCGTGGCCGGGCTCTGCCGGGCCTATGTGCGGCGCGGGCTGAGCGTCCGGCCCTTCAAGCCTCAGAACATGAGCAACAATGCCGCCGTCACGCCCGAGGGGGGCGAGATCGGGCGGGCGCAGGCGTTGCAGGCCGCGGCGTGCGGCGTTTCGCCCTCGGTCCACATGAACCCGGTGCTCCTGAAGCCGGAGACGGAGACGGGCTCGCAGGTCGTGGTGCAGGGCAAGGTCGCCTTCCGGGCCGAGGCGCGGGCCTACTGGCGGCGCAAGGCGGAGCTGATGGCGCCGGTGCTCGACAGCTTCTCCCGCCTACGTGCCGAGGCCGATCTGGTCATCGTGGAAGGCGCGGGCAGCCCGGCGGAGACCAATCTGCGCGCCAACGACATCGCGAACATGGGCTTCGCGCGCGCGGCGGACGTGCCGGTCCTGCTGGTCGGTGACATCGACCGCGGCGGCGTGATCGCACAGCTCGCGGGCCATGCGGCGGTGATGAAGGCGGGCGACCGGGCGCAGGTCGTGGCCTGCGCGGTCAACAAGTTTCGCGGCGACGTTTCCCTCTTCGACGAGGGCGTGGCGGAGATCGAGCGCCACACCGGCTGGCCCTGCCTCGGCGTCATCCCGTGGTTCGCCGAGGCGCGCCGCCTGCCGGCCGAGGACGCGCTGGAGCTGGCGGGCGGCGGCGACGGGCCGGTGAAGATCGCGGTGCCGCAGCTCTCGCGCATCGCCAATTTCGACGACCTCGACCCGCTGGCCGCCGAGCCGGGGGTGGAGATCGTGATGGTGCCCCCCGGCGCACCGCTGCCCGGCGATGCCGCGGCGGTGATCCTGCCGGGGACGAAGTCGACGCTGGGCGATCTGGCGTTTCTGCGGCAGCAGGGTTGGGACGTGGATCTGGCGGGTCATGTCCGGCGCGGCGGGCACGTGCTGGGGATCTGCGGCGGCTTCCAGATGCTCGGCCACCATATCGACGATCCCGACGGTGTGGACGGGCGACCGGGCGCGGCCGCGGGCCTCGGCCTGCTCGACGTGGCGACGGTGATGGCGCCGGAGAAGCGCCTCGGGACCACCGAAGGCGCGACGCCGGAGGGCGTCCCCGTCCGCGGCTACGAGATCCACATGGGCCGGATCAAGGGGCCCGATACGGAGCGGCCCCTGTTCCAATTGCCCGGTGGCTCCGAAGGGGCGGTGTCGCCGAGCGGCCGGATCGCGGGAACGCACCTCCACGGCCTCTTCTCCTCCGGCCCGTTTCGTGCGGTGTGGCTTGCCGGGCTCGGCGTCCAAAGCGCGTGTGCGGAACACGAGACCATCGTGGACGACGTGCTCGACCGCGTCGCCGACCACATGGAAGCCCATCTCGACCTCGACCGACTGCTGGCGCTCGCCCGATAAGGAACACTGGGGGGCTCCGCCCCGTTCGGGCCTGAAACGCTATGCGTTTATTGTAAGGCCCCTGTCCTGGGGCTCCGCCCCAGACCCCGGGATACTTGTGGACAGATGAAGGAGGGGCCTACGCTCGCCGATCGGTGAGGGATGTTTCAGTTCGGTTGGAGGATGCTTCCCCGCCTCCTACCTGTGACCGGGCGACGCAGGGAGGATGTGATGACCAGCGAGAAACTGAGCTTCCAGGGCCATTCGGGCGAGATGCTCGCGGCCCGCCTCGACCGGCCGGACGGGCCGCATCTGGCCACGGCGCTGTTCGCGCATTGCTTCACCTGCTCGAAGGACATCCCCGCCGCGCGCAGGATCGCTGCGAGGCTCGCGCAGGCCGGGATCGCCGTGCTGCGCTTCGATTTCACCGGGCTCGGCCATTCGGAGGGAGAGTTCGCGAACACGCACTTCTCCTCGAATGTCGAGGATCTGGTGCGCGCGGCGGGCCATCTGGACGGGCTCGGCATGGCGCCGGACCTGATGATCGGCCACTCGCTGGGCGGGGCCGCGGTGCTCGCCGCCGCCGGGAAGGTCGCCTCGGTCAAGGCGGTCGCGACCATCGCCGCGCCGGCCGATCCCTTCCACGTTACCGCCCATTTCGGCCCTGCCCTCGCGCGGATCGAGCAGGAGGGCGAGGCGGAGGTGAGCCTCGGCGGGCGTCCCTTCACCATCCGCCGCGATTTCGTCGAGGATGTGCGGGGGGCGAAGCTCAGCGAGGCCGTAGGCGCGATGCGCAAGCCGCTCCTCATCCTGCACTCGCCGGTGGACCAGACCGTGGGCATCGAAAACGCGACCGAGATCTGGGGTGCGGCGCGGCACCCGAAGAGCTTCGTAACGCTCGACACCGCCGACCACCTGCTGACCAGGGCCGCCGATGCGGAATATGCTGCCGGAGTCATCGAACGCTGGGCGGCCCGCTATATCGACCTCACGCCGCCTCCTGCTCCGGCCGACGTACCCGAGGGGGTCGTGCGCGCGAGCGAGAGCGACCCGCGCGGCTTCCTGCACGACATCAATGCCGGGCCGAAGCACCACGTGCTCGCCGATGAGCCGGTGGACTTCGGCGGCACCGATCTGGGCTTCACGCCCTACCAGCTCCTCGGCGGCGCGCTGGCGGCCTGCACCTCGATGACGATCCGGATGTATGCGCGGCACAAGGAGCTGCCGCTCGACCACGTCTCGGTCGACGTGACCCATGGCAAGATCCATGCCGCCGATGCGGACCGGGCCGAAGCAACGCCGCAGATCGACCACCTGCACCGCGTGGTCCACCTGCAGGGCGCGCTGACGCCGGAGCAGCGGGCGAAGCTCCTGGAGATCGCCAACAAGTGCCCCGTCCACCGGACGTTGGAGCGGACGGCGCACGTGACGACCGAACTTGCGGAGGAGCCGGCGCTCGCGGCAGGCTGACGCCATGATCCGCGAAACGCTTCTCGATATCGGCGGTGCACCGACCCGGCTGCTGACCTCCGGCCCGGAGGATGCGCCGCCGCTCCTGTTCCTGCACGGGTTTCCGGAGAGCAGCCTGAGCTGGTGCGGCGTGATGAAGGCGCTGCCGGAGTTTCGCTGCCTCGCCTTCGACCAGCGCGGCTTCGGGATCAGCCGCAATCCGTGGCCGGACCTGAAGGGCCTCGCCATGCCTGCTTTGCTGGGGGACGTGGCGGCGGTGCTGGACGCGGGAGGAAGCGAGCGGGTCACGCTGGTGGGCCACGACTGGGGGGCTGCGGTCGCCTACGCCGCCGCCTTCGCGCTGCCGCACCGGATCGGGCGGCTGGTGATCCTGAACGGCGTGCATCCGGTGCTGTTCCAGAAGGCGCTGGCCGCCGGAGGGCCGCAATCGGCCGCCAGCCAGTACATCGACTGGCTGCGCGCGGACGGCGTGGAGGACACGCTGCGCGCGAACAACTTCGAAAAACTGCTCGGCCTCTTCTCCGCCCACATGGACATGGGCTGGCTGACGCCGGAGCTCCGCGCCGAGTACGAACGCGAATGGTCCCGCCCGAACGCGGTGGAGGGCATGGTGAGCTGGTACCGTGTCTCTCCGGTCGAGGTCGCGCAGCCCGGCGCGCCGATCCCGCTGCCCGCCTGGGCGGAGGCGGAGATGCGGGTGACCATGCCGCATCTACTCATCTGGGGTTTAGACGACACGGCGTTGCTGCCCGAGGCGGCGGAGGGGCTGGAGGCGCTCTGTGAAGACCTCACGCGCGTAGAGCTGGAGGGCTGCGACCACTGGCTCCACCACCAGCGCCCCGACGCAGTGGCGAGGGCAATCCGGGAGTGGATGTCATCGCGGTCGTCCTTGGGCGAGGCCTAAGGATCTCGTCGCGTTGAGCAAATGCTCCGGTTGCGCCGGAGGTTACCACAGACGCCACCGTCCCGGCCGCAGAGCCGGGACCTTTCTCAGCCTCTACGACACCTGAGCCAAAGGCCCCGGATCACGTCCGGGGCGGTGCCAAGAACTAGAGCGTCGGTCCCGCGCCCCCTAACTCTCAATGATGCCGGGCACCTACCCACAAATACCCGCGATAGAGATGGTATTCGCGACATCCAGGCTTCGATCACCCAAGAGTACCAGCACCCCCACCGCCCCCAATCGCCGCCTGCCCATTGCACTGGACCGCGGCGTGCCTAATGTCTCTCCCGACCGAGCAAGGAGCACATGATGGACGAGGCGCAGAGCTTCATCACCTGGGAACCGACGATGTGGGGGCCGCTGATCGCGATCCTCATCCTCCTGTGTTTCTCGGCCTTCTTCTCGGGCTCCGAGACCGCGCTGACCGCCGCCAACCGGGCGAAGCTGCACGGCATGGGCGACGGCGGGGCGTCGCGCGCGCTCAAGCTCAAGGAGGACAGCGAGCGGCTGATCGGGGGCATCCTGCTCGGCAACAACCTCGCCAATATCCTCGCGACCTCGCTCGCCACGGCGCTTTTCACCGTGATGTTCGGAGAGAGCGGGGTGGCTGTCGCCACCCTCGTGATGACGCTGCTCGTGCTGATCTTCGCCGAGGTCATGCCGAAGACCTACGCGATCATCAATCCCGAGCGCATGGCCTCCCTCGTCGCCCTGCCGATCGGCATGGTGGTCCGGGTGCTCGCCCCCGTGGTCAACGTGGTGCGGCTGATCGTGCGGCTGACCTTGCGCCTCTTCGGCGTCGCCACCGATCCGGAGGCGCAGATCATGGCGCATGAGGAGATCGCGGAGGCGATCACGCTGCACGCCTCCGAAGGAACGGTGGAGAAGGACGACCGCGACCGCCTGCTCGCCGCCCTCGACCTCAAGCTGCGCACGGTGGAGGAGGTCATGATCCACCGCCGCAATATCGAGATGATCGATGCGGACAGCCCACCGGAGGAGATCCTGACGGCCTGCCTGCGCTCGCCGCACACCCGGATCCCGGTCTTCAAGGGCGAGCCCGAGAACATCGTCGGCATCATCCATGCCAAGGATCTCCTGCGCGCCGTCGACAAGCTGACGCGGGGGACCACCGGCGGGCTCGACAACCTAGCCGAGCTCAACATCATGGAAGTGGTCATGGAGCCGTGGTTCGTGCCGGATACCACGACGCTCGACGACCAGATGCGCGCCTTCCTGCGCCGTCATTCGCACTTCGCCCTGGTGGTCGATGAGTACGGTGCACTGCAGGGTCTCGTGACGCTGGAGGACATCCTGGAGGAGATCGTCGGCGACATCACCGACGAGACCGACGTGCAGGTCGAGGGGCTGGAGCGGACGACCGACGGCAGCTATCTGATCGACGGCTCCATGACGATTCGCGACCTCAACCGCGCGGCCGACTGGCAGCTCCCGGACGAGGAGGCGAACACGGTCGCCGGCCTCGTGATTCACGAGGCGCAGACGATCCCGACCACGGGCCAGGTCTTCTCGCTGCACGGCTTCCGCTTCGAGGTGCTGGAGCGGGAGCGCAACCGCCTCACCCGCCTGCGGATCCGGCCGCTCTGAGCGTTTTCCAGCCGGACGGGTGCGGCCCGACGTCGCGAAAACGCGATGACATGAGGCTCTAGTCGATGCGGGCGTAGCCACCGCGCATCCGGGCCCGGCGATGACGGTCCGCGGCGCGGGAGGCTTCGAGCAAGCCTTCGAAGAGATCGACCCGCGCGCAGGGCCGCCCGCCGATCCGGCCCCATTCGCGAATGACGGAAAACTCGCCGAAGAGATTGCGCGCGATCTCGATGCGATAGAACGTGGGCCGCAGACGCCGCGGCCCCGGACGCATCAGAAGACAGGCGTTCATCGCGTTGCTCCCATGACTCGTATTCTATCGTCCACGTCGCGGCGGGACAATCGAGCCGGTCCGCCCCTTCATCTGTCTCGAAGTATTCCGAGGTCCGGGGCAGCGCCCCAGCCGCCCGCAAAAAGGAAGAGGCCCCGCCGATTATGGCAGGGCCTCTAGTGGTGCGTTTTCCGCGTGTTGGCGGCCGATCGCCCTGGGGGTTAGCCCCGCCAGGTGCGCACCGGTCCGCAATCGAAATGGACGAAGTTGGAGCGGCCGTAGCGCCCCACGCCGCCCGCGTTGCAGGCGACGCCCGCGTCGTACATGTTCTGGACGCTGCGCGTGGACAGGCGCAGGTCCGCCGCCATCGCCTGCATGTGGTAGGAGTTGCGTGCCACACCCCGGCTGCGGGAGCGCAGCATGCGGTTGGTCGCCGGGCTGCGGTAGCCGGAGAGCAGGGAGTAGGGCTCCGAGGTCTCCATCCGGCGTGCGGCGGCGGCCATGATGTCGATGGTGCGCACATCGACCGCGTGTACCTCGTTCTGGCGCCAGTCGCGGAAGATGAAGTTGATCTCGTCGAGGACCTGCGGAATGTACTCGCCCTCGACCCAGTAGACGCTGTCGAGGCGTTCGCCGGTGCGCGGGTTGGAAATCTTGATGGATCGGATGTTGCCTGCACCGGTCAGCAGACCGGGAGCATTGGCGAAAACCGGCGCGGCGGAGACGGCCGCGATGCCGGCGAACGCGCCAAGCAAAGCACGTCGGCCTACGACGTTACTCTTCGTCATGGAAAAAGTCCCTATCTGTCCCTCTTTGCAACCTTCTGGGGGTGAACCGAGATTGCTTGTCGAGCGTTATGACATGAGGGCTTTTTTGCGCCAAGTGGCAGTTGTGCAGCGCCTTTTTCCGTGCTCTCACGGTATAAGAACACGGGAAGGCCACACGATGTTCACGAATGTTCCGCGTCCCCCGGTAACGGATCATTCACCACGACTTGATCGGCAGAAATCTGCCGGATGAGCGCCATGGCCCGCGTCGCATCGGCGGTTTTTCGCCGGAAATGAGGCAATAGTAATCGTTGCAAGGGACCGAATAAGTGTCGCATTCAGGTAACAAAGCCCCCTCTCTCCTCGCGTCAGTTGCCATTATGGCACTCCTGTCGACCGCCACGCCGATGGCAGGTCAGGGGCAGGAATCAGCTATCGAGGCGCCTTTGGAGGCCTCGCTGACCGCCGAAGAAGCTCCCGCACCGGCCCCGGAGCCGGTGTGGCCCGAACTAGCCGAGCTGTTGCAGGCGTCGGACTCGGTGGAGATCGAGGCGTTTTACGCGGCCCGCGACTACGCCCCGCTCTTCACCACGCCCGACGCCGCCGCGGCCCGCGCGCTGAGCGAGGCGATGGCGCGTCAGGGTGAGCACGGCCTGCCCGTGGACACCGACGCGATCGACCGGATCGCCCGCCATGTCGAGGTCGCCTACGATGGTGGTGCCGCGCCCGAAAGCGAGCTGGCGCTGGCCGAGGCCTATCTCGATTTCGTCCGCACGCGCCTCGTCGGGATCGTCCAGCCGAACGCCCTCAGCGAGAACATACATGTCTTCCCCGAGGATATCGACGCGGTTGCCGAGCTGATGGCGCTGGCCGAGGCGAACCAGCCCGCGCAGCACGTCCTCTCCGTCGCGCCGCAGCGGGACGGCTATATGGAGCTCGTCCGCGCGCTGCGCGACCTGCGCGCGCTCGTCGCCTCCGGCGGCTGGGTCGGGGAGGAGATCCCGGGCGGCGGCGCCATCGAGCTGGGCGAGAGCGATCCGCGCGTCCCCGCGATCCGCGCCCGCCTCGCCTCCATGGGCGATTACACCCCGCCCGAGCCCGGCACCGTCCAGCCCGACTACACCGTGAGCAGTGACAATGACGACCTGCCGCTGGAGGGCGATCCGGGTGAGGCGGCCAATGCCGATCTCGGCGACGCACTGCCCGTCGCAGCCAGCACCGCCGAGCCGGTCGATCCGATGACCTCCGAGGTCATGGACCCGGTGACCGAGGCCGCGCTCAAGGATTTCCAGCGCCGCCACGGCCTCAACGACGATGGCGTGATCGGGCCGAAGACGCTCGCCGCCCTCAACACCACCGCGGAGGAGCGGCTGGCCCAGATCCTCGTCAATCTGGAGCGCGTCCGCTGGACCGACTGGAACGACGACGAGCGGCACATCTACGTCAACATGCCCGACTACCGCATGTGGCTGCGCGAGGGGGAGGAGGAGATCTTCACCACACGCGTCGTGATCGGCAAGGCGCGCCACCAGACGGTCGAGTTCTCCGACACCATGACCCACATGGTGGTCAACCCGACCTGGACCGTACCGCGCTCGATCGCGACCGAGGAGATCCTGCCGCAGCTGCGCGAGAACCCGAACTACCTCAACGAAAACAACATGAGCCTGATCGACGACGGCACCGGCATCTGGACGCCGGAGGACACGTCGATCATCAACTGGCAGGTGTTTTCCGAGGACTTCTTCCCCTGGTGGATCCGCCAGGGGCCGGGGCCGGGCAATGCGCTGGGTAACGTGAAGTTCATGTTCCCCAACCAGTTCGCGATCTACCTGCACGACACGCCGTCGCGCAGCCTCTTCGCCCGCGATGCGCGCGCCTTCTCCCATGGCTGCGTGCGGGTCGCCGATCCGCGCGGACTGGCGGAGGTGCTGCTGCGCGCCCAGACCGCCGATCCCATGGCGCTCTTCGACCGCTACCGCGCGACGGGGCGGGAGACGCAGGTGAACCTCGAGCAGCGCGTGCCGGTCCATCTCGACTACCGCACCGTCTGGCAGGACGAGGAGGGCGTGCTGCAGTTCCGGCAGGACGTCTACGGCCGCGATGCGCTGGTGCTCGACGCGCTGGAGGCCGAGGGCGTTCAGCTCCTGCTCGGCCAGGGCTGACGACGCGGCACGGACCGCCCCCGCATCTTCCAACCGGGGAGATGCGGGGATATATGTGCCTGCACATCTTCGGGAGCAGGCATGTCACTCACCATCGGCGATATCGCGGCGCGTCTGGGTGCGGAAGCCGCCGGAGACCTCTCGCTTCAGGTCGCGCGCCTGCGCCAGCCCGATGAAGCCGGGGCCGCCGACCTCGCCCTCGCAATCGATCCCGAATTTGCCGAGAAGCTGAAGGGCCGCGCCGTGCGCGCCGCCGTGGTCGCCGACGGCGCCGACTGGCAGGCCATGGGGCTGGAGGCCGCGATCTTCTCCGGCCGCTCGCGTTACACCATGGCAGGGCTCTCCCGGATCTTCGACCGCGACCCGGCCCCCGCACCCGGCATCCACCCCACCGCCGTGATCGACCCGACCGCGACCCTCGGCGAGGGCGCGAGCGTCGGGCCCCATGCCGTGATCGGCGCGCATGTCACCCTCGGCCCGCGCGCCCGCATCGCGGGGCAGGTCACCATCGGCGACCGCGTGACCATCGGCGCGGACGCCTACCTCATGCCCGGCTGCCGCATCGGCTCGGACGTCACCATCGGCGACCGCTTCATCGGGCAGGCCAATGCCGTGATCGGCGGCGACGGCTTCTCCTTCGTCACGCCCCAGCCCAACAAGGTCGAGGACTACATGGCCAAGGGCTCAATTACCGAGAGCCTCGATCCCACCGAATATGTCCGCATCAACTCGCTGGGCTCCGTCGTCATCGGCGACGATGTAGAGGTCGGCGCCAACTCCGTCATCGACAAGGGCACGGTCAGCGACACGCGCATCGGCAACGGGACCAAGGTCGACGCGCAGGTCATGGTCGGCCACAACGTGCAGGTGGGGGAAAAGACGCTGCTCTGCGCCATGACGGGCATCGCCGGCTCGACCGAGATCGGCAACCGCGTGGTCCTCGCGGGCGGCGTAGGCGTGGCCGATCACATCTCGATCGGGGACGACTCCATCATCCTCGCAGGCTCGGGCGTGACGAACCGGGTCCCCCCCAAATCGGTCATGATGGGATACCCTGCGCTCAAGCAGGAGGTATTCATGAACATATTCAAGGCGATGCGACGTTTGCCACGCTTGGCGGAGAAGGTGACAGACCTTCAGAATCGGGTTTCAAAGCCCGATCACAAGGGCTAAAGACGCCGCATGTGAGAAAAGGGGCCGAAGATGTCCGACGAAGTGACCGAGAAAATGCGCGCCATCATCGCCGAGCAGGCCGTGCTCGACCCGTCCGAGGTCGGCATGGACGCAACGCTCGATGATCTCGGGATCGACAGCCTCGGCCTCGTCGAGGCGGTCTTCGCCATCGAGGAGGAGTTCGACGTCCAGGTCCCGTTCAACGCGAACGATCCCGCGGACTCCGATTTCGACATCACCAACGTTCAGAGCATGGTGAACGCGGTCAAGGCGCTGGTCGCGGAAAAAGCCGGCTGAATGCGACGCGTCGTCATCACGGGGCAGGGTGCGATCAGCGCCCTGGGTCGGGGCGCGGATGCTGCGCTTGCAGCCATGCGCGACGGGCTCAGCGGCATCGGAGAGCTCGACTTCCGTGACGTGGACCGCCTCTCGATCCGCATCGGCGGGCAGGTGCGTGACTACGATCCGGCCGCCCACTTCTCCCGGCAGGAGATCACGCTCTACGACCCCTTCACCCAGTTTGCCCTCATCGCTGCGGAGGAGGCCATCGCCCAGTCCGGCGTGACGCTCGACGAGGCGACGGCGCCCCGCGCGGGCGTCGTCCTCGGCAATTCCGGCGGCGGGCTCCAGACGATCGACGAGAACTATCGCACCGTCTACGAAGAGGCGAAGAACCGCGTCCACCCCTTCGTCATCCCGCGCCTGATGAACAACGCCGCGGCCTCCCACATCTCGATGAAGCACGGGGCGCAGGGGCCGACCTTCACCGTCTCCACAGCCTGCGCATCCTCGAACCACGCGATGGGCCAGGCCTTCGAGATGATCCGCTCCGGCGTCGCCGACGTGATGGTGACCGGCGGGTCGGAAAGCATGCTCGTCTTCGGCGGCATCAAGGCATGGGAGGGCCTGCGCGTGATGTCGAAGGACGGCTGCCGCCCGTTCTCCAAGACCCGCAACGGCATGGTGCAAGGCGAGGGTGCGGCGATCTTCGTCTTCGAGGAGTACGAGCGCGCGACGGCCCGCGGCGCAGAGATCCTGGCAGAGGTCGTGGGCTTCGCCATGTCCTCCGACGCCTCCGATATCGTAATGCCGAACCGCGACGGTGCGGTGCGCGCGATGAAGGGCGCGCTCGCCGCGGCCGGCCTGAACGGCGACGAGGTCGGCTACATCAACGCCCACGGCACCGGCACGGCGGCCAACGACCGCACGGAATGCGCCGCGGTGCGCGACGTCTTCGGCGACCACGCCGACCGGCTGATGATCTCCTCGACCAAGTCGATGCACGGCCACCTGATCGGCGGCACGGGCGCGGTGGAGATGCTCGCCTGCATCATGGCGGTGAAGGACGGTATCGTGGCCCCCACGATCAACTACGAGGAGCCGGACCCGGACTGCGACCTCGACGTCGTGCCCAACGAGGCGCGGCAGGCCGATGTGCAGGTGGCCCTCACCAACGCCTTCGCCTTCGGCGGCCTCAACGCCGTCCTCGCCATCCGCAAAGCCCCCTGATCTCCCTCTAGGGGAAGGGCCAGGGTGCGGGCGTATCTGCCCCACTCAACCCATCCCCTCCCCCTTGAGGGGGAGGGTTAGGGAGGGGGTGAAAGCTCAACCGACGGCGTGAAAGCGCCCCTCAGGGCAACGCGTTCCACGCCGCCGTGAACCCCGACAGGCTGATCGTCAGCGTGATCGGGTTCTGGTCTTGCGGCACGTTGATCGCGGCCACCCGCAAGGTCAGGTTGTTCCCCGCCCGCATGGTCTCCACAAACCCCTCGTTGAGCCCGAAGCGCGAGATGCAGCCGTTATCCACGCAGAAGTTGTAGGGATACTGCTGCGCCCGCCCCTCATCGACGCGCACCACCACGCCCTCCTGCAGGAACACGCCCAGCGGCAGCGTCAGCGTCACGCCCGCCGCGGCCTGCTGACCCTCGGGGAGCTTGACCAGATTGAACTCCGCCGCGGGCCGGCCATCGGAGTTGTTGGCGAGCTGGAACATGAAGCAGTCGTCGCTGTCGCCGAAGCAGCGGACCTCCCAGTCGTTGTGAACCGAGCGGACCTCCTCAGGCCCCGCAGGCTCGCGGGGCGCCTGCGCTTCCGGCTCCGGCTGCGGTTCGGGTTCCGGCTCGGGCTCCGGCTGCGGCGGGGGAGGGGGCGGCGGCGCAGCGAAGCCCGTCGTCGGGCCGGTGGTCTGGGCGGCGGCGGGCATCGCCGCGAGGCTCAGCGCCAGAATTGTGGCGATCGTTCGGAAGTCCATAGGGGTCCCTGTCAGTCTCTGCGCATCTGTGGGAGGACAGGTGGCAGCCGCACCGCGTGCTGTCAACTTTTGCACCTCCAACATCAGAAAAGGGTGCCGAAGCACCCTTTTCCGTCACCTTTTGATGGTGAAGTCCCTGTCAGACTGGCCGAACCGTAGTCTCGTGGAGAACGCTACGGAATCGTCACAGCGCCGTCAACACTCCGGTTCGTGATTGGCGCCAAACTTGTTTGGGGCAAAACTATGTCCCCCGAGTGCGCACGCGCCAGATCGCGCCCCGCGTGCATCACCGGCCCGCAGATATACCCGGAAAAAGGCGCCGTGCCACCAGGGGCACGGCCAGTTGACAGGGAGAGAAACGGGTTCCGGCGCACCGCAACCCAACACAGGATAGCCCTTCGAGGTTAACGATGTATTGTCGGCCGGACGAACGCTTGGGGAGACCAACATGACGGACACGATCTTCATCGGGGGCGGGGCCGAAGACTATGCGAGCCCCCAGGCGCTCAAGCTGAAATACGCGAACCGCCATGGCCTGATCGCGGGCGCCACCGGAACGGGCAAGACCGTGACGCTCCAGATCCTGGCCGAGGGTTTCTCCGCCGCCGGTGTCCCGGTGTTCCTGTCGGACGTGAAGGGCGACCTCGCCGGTCTCGCCCGCCCCGGCTCGGCGGAGGCGCCGTCGCACCCCAAGCTGGTGGAGCGCGCCGGGACCATCGGCCTCGAGCCTTACGCCTATCGCGCCTTTCCGGTCGTCTTCTGGGACATGTTCGGCGAGCAGGGCCACCCGGTGCGCACCACCGTGGCCGAGATGGGGCCGCTGCTCCTCGCCCGTCTCATGGACCTCTCGCCCGCGCAAGAGGGCGTGCTCAACATTGCCTTCCGCGTGGCCGACGAGCAGGGGCTCGCACTCCTCGATCTCAAGGATCTGCAGGCGCTGCTGGTCTGGGTGGGGGAGAACGGCCCCGATCTGTCGCTGCGCTACGGCAACATCTCCCGCGCCAGCGTCGGCGCGATCCAGCGCGCGCTGCTGGTGCTGGAGAACCAGGGCGCCACCGGCTTCTTCGGCGAACCCGCGCTCGACCTCGCCGACATGATGGCGACGGAGGGCGGCGAGGGCCGGATCAACGTGCTCGCCGCCGACCGCCTGATGGCCGCGCCGGGTCTCTACGCCACCTTCCTGCTGTGGCTTTTGTCCGAGCTCTTCGAGCAACTGCCCGAGGTCGGCGACCCCGACAAACCTCGCCTCGTCTTCTTCTTCGACGAGGCGCATCTGCTGTTCGACGACGCCCCCGAGGCGCTGATCGAGAAGGTCGAGCAGGTCGCCCGCCTCATCCGCTCGAAAGGCGTCGGCGTCTTCTTCGTGACGCAGAACCCCGATGACATCCCAGCGGACGTGCTTGGCCAGCTCGGCAACCGCATTCAGCACGCTCTCCGCGCCTACACCCCGCGCGATCAGAAGGGCCTGCGCGCTGCCGCCGAGACCTTCCGCCCCAATCCCGCCTTCGACACCGAGGACGCGATCCGCGAGGTCGGCATCGGCGAGGCGGTGACGTCGATGCTGGAAAAGAAGGGCGTGCCCGGCATCGCCGAACGCACGCTGATCCGCCCCCCGTCCTCCCGCCTCGGCCCGATCACCGAGGCCGAGCGGGCCGAGACCCTCGCGGCCAGCCCTCTGAAAGGCAAGTACGACCAGACCGTCGACCGCACCTCCGCCTTCGAGGAGCTGCGCGCCAGGGCCGAGACCGAAGCGCCGGAGCCCGAGGATGCGCCGCCAGCCCACGACCGCACCTATCGCGGCGGCGACGACGCGCCGAGCTGGCGCGACCGCGAATACCGCAGCGCTCGCCGCTACTCGCCCACGACCAACCGCAAGCCGCGCCGCCGGTCGGACACCACGATGGAGGCGTTCGGCAAGTCCTTCGCGCGGCAAATGGGCACCCAGCTCGGCCGCCAGATCACCCGCGGCATCCTCGGCGGCCTCTTCCGCGGCCGCTGATGCGATCAACCCGCGAGGCCACTAGACCCGACGCGCTCCCGCCCGAACCAGGCGCGCCTCCGGCGCAAACGGAGCTGAAATCTTCAAGAACGCGCCCCGAGAGCAGCGTCGACCCAAACACGCCACGCCCGCCCCTTCATCTGTCCCGAAGTATCCCCGCCGGAGGCGCACGCCGCCACCGGCGCCGACCCCTCACCCGAAGCGCCACTCCGCCACCGTATCCGCCCCGATCCGGTGCACGGAGAACAGCTCCGCCCGCGGCGCGTCCCCCAACCGCTCGATCCCCAGCTCGCCCAGTCCCGCAAGCCCCGAGGCGCCCAGCGTCAGCCCGGCCTGGAACTGCACCAGCCGGTCGATCAGGCCCGCATGGAGCAGCGAGGCCGCGAGCCGTCCGCCGCCCTCGCACATCACCCGCGTCACGCCGCGCGCGCCGATCTGGCCGAGCATGTCTACGGGGTCGAGGGCGCCGGTCGCGTCCACGCGGCACTCGATGAGCTCCGCACCCACGCTCTCCCACCCCTGCCAGCGATGGGGATCGACGCCCTCGCGGTGCAGAATCCAGAGCGGCACGTCCCGCGCGGTCTGCGCGAGCCGCCCGGTCAGCGGCAGCGACAGCGCGCCGTCGGCGACGATCCGCACCGGGTTCGCGCCCTCCAGCCCCATCTCCCGCACGTCGAGCATCGGGTCGTCGGCCCGCGCCGTGCCCGCGCCGATCAGCACCGCGTCGTGCTGGGCGCGCATCAGATGGACCGCGCGCCGCGCCTCGGGCCCGGTGATCCACTTGCTCTCCCCGGTCGCGGTGGCGATCCGGCCGTCCACCGAGGTCGCGAGCTTCAGCGTCACCAGCGGCCGCCCCTCGCGCACGCGCTTGAAGAAGCCCGCGTTGATCTCCTCGGCCGCCGCGCGAAAGCGGCCGTCGACGACGACGTCGACCCCCGCCTCCCGCAGGCGGGCGAGGCCGCGGCCCGAAACGCGCGGGTCCGGATCCTCCATCGGCACGACGACCCGGGCGACGCCCGCCGCCACCAGCGCATCGGCGCAGGGCGGCGTCCGTCCGTGATGGGCGCAGGGCTCGAGGCTCACATAGGCCGTGGCACCCCGTGCCGCGCCCCCCGCCGCCTCCAGCGCCATCGCCTCCGCATGCGGGCGCCCGCCGGGCTGCGTCCAGCCGCGGCCGACCACGCGGGTCCCGGCCACGATCACGCAGCCCACCGCCGGATTCGGCCACGTGCGCCCCAGCCCGCGCGCTGCGAGCGCCAGCGCCTGCCGCAAATGTCGGGGGTCGTCCGGCTCAGTCATCCTCGCCGGCCTTCACAGGCGGGCGCAGCTCGTGGACGAACTCCTCGAAATCGTCCGCCGCCTGGAAGTTCTTGTAAACGCTGGCAAAGCGCACATAGGCCACCGTGTCGATGCGGGCGAGCGTCTCCATCACGATCTCCCCGATCGTGTCGGAGGCGACGTCGCTGTCGCCCATGCTTTCGAGCCGCCGCACGATGCCGGAGATCATCTGGTCCACCCGCTCGGCCTCGATCGGGCGCTTCTGCAGCGCAATGCGGATCGAGCGCTCCAGCTTGTCGCGGTCGAAGCTCTCCCGCCGCCCGGATTTCTTGATGACGACGAGGTCGCGGAGCTGCACCCGTTCATAGGTGGTAAAGCGTCCTGCGCAGGCCGGGCAGTAGCGCCGCCGCCGGATCGCGACGTGATCTTCCGCGGGGCGGGAGTCCTTCACCTGTGTGTCGGTGTTTCCGCAGAAGGGGCAGCGCATCGTGAGACTCCGTCCATCGGACGCGAGATGTCGCGCCCTTTGCCATCGGTGGTGCGATAGCTACTCTGCCGCCCAACGGGTGGTGTGGCAAGCCTTCGCAGGCCGTCGGCCCGGCGTGAGTCCCGCCGGCCACAGCTAAGCCTCTGGCAGGAAGGCCGCCGCGATCTCCCGCCGGTGCGGGCGGGTGCGATGCTCGAACAGGTAGATGCCCTGCCAGGTGCCGAGCATCGGCTGCCCGCCCGCGACCGGGATCGAGAGGCTCACCGGCAGCATCGCCGCCTTGATATGGGCGGGCATGTCGTCCGGCCCCTCCAGCACATGGGTGAGCCAGCGCATCGACGGGTCGTCCCCCGGCGGCACCAGCCGCTCGAAGAAGGCGCGCAGGTCCCGCTGCACGTCGGGGTCGGCATTCTCCTGGATCAGGAGCGAGCAGGAGGTGTGGCGCACCATGAGGTGCAGTACGCCGTCGCCGCCGTGCCGGGCCGCGACCGACACCGCCTCCCGCGTGAACTCGTAGAGACCCGGTCCCGCGGTCTCGATTGCGATTGTCGCAGGCATCGTCCCTCGAAATGGCGCGGCACCGGTCCAGTTCTGACCGGCACCAGCACGATCGCAGGAGGGCATCATGGCGAGCAAGGTTCTTTTCATCACCGGAGCATCGACAGGCATCGGGGCCGCCACCGCCCGCGCGGCCGTTGCGGCGGGCTGGTCCGTCGGCCTGATGGCCCGCAGCGCGGACAAGCTGGAGGCGCTGGCGGGCGAGTTCGGCGATGCCGCGCTGGCCCTGCCGGGCGACGCCACGGATCTCGCGGCGCAGGAGGATGCGGTGGCAAAGCTCGTGGACCATTTCGGCGGCCTCGATGCCGCCTTCGCCAATGCGGGCAAGGGGCTCGACACGCCGGGGACCGAACAGGGCGACCCCGCCGAGTGGCGCCAGCTCATCGACCTCAACATCATGGCGCTGCTCTACACCGCGCGGGTCAGCCTGCCGCATCTGCGCGAGCGGAAGGGCCACCTGATCCTCACCGGTTCGGCAGCGGGGCGGCGCCACATCTCCGGCTCGATCTACGGGGCGACGAAGTGGTTCGTGCACGGCTATGCCGGCAACATGGCCGAAGAGATGCGCGAATGGGGCGGCCGCTGCACGGTCATCGCGCCGGGCATGGTCGACACGCCCTTCTTCGACACGCCGAAGCCCGACAAGCTGAAACCCGAGGACGCCGCGAACGCCGTGGTCTACGCGCTGGAGCAGCCGGAGCGGGCGGCGATCCGCGAGGTGTTCCTGATGCCGACGGGGTGAGTTGGGGGCGCGTCTGGACGCCAGTTGATGCCGGGGGCGAGAGGTGGGCGGTCCCGGCGCTTCGGCCGGGACGGTGGCAAGGGGGAAGCACCACCCCGGACTTGATCCGGGGCCGTTCGATCCGTGTCGCCTCGGATCCGTCAGAGCGCCTCCGAATATGTTACAGGTTTTGTGACTAACGCCTCAACCTGTAACATATTCAGGCCGCCTGCAGCTCTCCCCGATCGAGGAACCGGCCACGCAGCTCCGGCGTCGGCATCAGGCACGTGTCGTACTGCCCGAAGATCCGGTAGCGGTTCCGCGCGATCCGGTTGTAGACCGGCTCCGAGATCACCCGCGGCACGTATCGCAGCACGCCGAGCGCCCGCCACGGCCAGCCGAGTGCGCCCATCGCGGCGGCGAAGGCAGGGCCTTTCCTGTAGATGATCCCGTCCGCGATGATCAGGTTGGTCTCGAAATCATCCGTGGGCAGGCCAAGCGCGGCATAGAGCTCCTGGCCCAGCGGCGCCTGCGCGATGGCGAAGGAGAACCGCTCCGCCCGGTCGTGCCGCACGATGAAGCGGAAGAAGCCGGAGCAGAGGACGCATTCGCCGTCGAACACGATCAGGTCGCGCCCGGCGATCCGGTGGCGCAAGGGGTCGGGCAGGTCGGCGACGCGGTCGGGCATCTCATCCTCCACCCAAAGCCCTAAACCAAAACGTGCCGCGGATCACCGCGGCACGTTGGCGTTCATCTCGAAGGACTTACTGGTCGAGGAAGCTGCGCAGCTTGCGGCTCCGGCTCGGGTGCTTGAGCTTGCGCAGCGCCTTCGCCTCGATCTGGCGGATCCGCTCGCGGGTAACGCTGAACTGCTGGCCGACCTCTTCGAGCGTGTGGTCGGTGTTCATGCCGATGCCGAAGCGCATGCGCAGCACCCGCTCCTCGCGCGGCGTGAGCGACGCCAGCACCCGCGTCGTCGTCTCCTTCAGGTTGCCCTGGATGGCGGCGTCGAGCGGTAGGACGGCGTTCTTGTCCTCGATGAAATCGCCGAGCTGGCTGTCTTCCTCGTCGCCGATGGGCGTCTCAAGCGAGATCGGCTCCTTGGCGATCTTCATCACTTTGCGCACCTTCTCCAGCGGCATCTGGAGCTTTTCGGCCAGTTCCTCCGGCGTCGGCTCGCGGCCGATCTCGTGCAGCATCTGGCGGCCGGTGCGCACCAGCTTGTTGATCGTCTCGATCATGTGGACCGGGATGCGGATCGTGCGCGCCTGGTCGGCGATCGAGCGGGTGATCGCCTGCCGGATCCACCACGTCGCATAGGTGGAGAACTTGTAGCCGCGGCGGTACTCGAACTTGTCCACCGCCTTCATCAGGCCGATGTTTCCCTCCTGGATCAGGTCGAGGAACTGGAGGCCGCGGTTCGTGTACTTCTTCGCGATGGAGATCACGAGGCGCAGGTTCGCCTCCACCATCTCCTTCTTCGCGATGCGCGCTTCCTTCTCGCCCTTCTGGACCTGGGCAACGATCCGGCGGAATTCGGAGATGTCGACGCCGATATACTGGCCGACCTCGCCCATTTCGGCGCGGATGTCGTCGATCTTCTCGCGGTAGCGCTCGCCCAGCGTGGACCAGCCGCGGCCCGATTTGGCGGTGACGCGGTCGAGCCAGCCCGGCTCCAGCTCCGCGCCCCGGTATTCGGAGATGAACTCCTTGCGGTTCACGCGGGCCTGGTCGGCGATCTTCACCATCTCGCCGTCGAGCGACATGATCTTGCGGTTGATGCCGTAGATCTGATCGACGAGCGCCTCGATCCGGTTGTTGTGGAGGTGCAGCGAGTTCACCAGCTCCACGATCTCCGAGCGCAGGCGCTGGTATTCGCGCTCCTGCGCGGAGGTGAAGGTCGACGCCTCGTTGAGCGCGGCCGACATACGGTCGTCCTGCATTTCGGCCAGGCGCGCGTAATCGCCCGCGATGCGGTCGAGGGTTTCGAGCACCTGCGGCTTGAGCTGCGCCTCCATCGCGGCGAGGGAGAGGTTGGCCTGCTCGTCCTCCTCATCATCCTCGTCGCCGGATCCCTCGGCCTTCGGCTCGGAGGTCTCCTCGGCGGCGGGCTGCTCCTCGTCGGCGACGACCTCCTCTTCCTCGTCGTCGTCCATCGACGCGCCGAAGGTGGTCTCGAGGTCGATCACGTCGCGCAGCATGATGAGCTCCTCCATGAGCTCCTCGCGCCAGATCGTGATCGCCTGGAAGGTCAGCGGGCTTTCGCAGAGGCCCGCGATCATGGTGTTGCGTCCGGCCTCGATGCGCTTCGCGATCGCGATCTCGCCCTCGCGGCTCAGAAGCTCCACCGAGCCCATCTCGCGCAGGTACATGCGCACTGGGTCGTCGGTGCGATCCAGCGTCTCGTTGGAGGCGGAGGTCGTCGCCACTTCGCGGGAGGTGGAGGCTTCGGGCTCGGCGGGCTTCTCGCCCTCCTCCTCGGCCTCTTCGGGTTCGATGACGTTGATGCCCATTTCGGAGAGCATCGCCATCACGTCCTCGATCTGCTCGGAGGAGACCTGATCCGGCGGCATCACCTGGTTGAGCTCGTCATAGGTGATGTACCCGCGGGCCTTCGCCTGCGCGATCATCTTCTTGACCGCAGCCTGGCTCATGTCGAGCATGGAGCCTGCGCCGCTCTCCTGGTCCTCGTCCTTGCGCTGTTCGAGGTCGTTGGCTGCCATCTACTACTCCGTCATCCCGTCCCGCCGTGCTGCGGCCAGTTTGCCGCCGCCGAATCAGCAGGTATCCGCGCAGGGTACTGAATCGCGATTGATTCGTTCACACTCTGCTTTAACGCTTCTTTATCCAGACCTCATCGGCGATTAAACGCGAAAGATGGTCCGATAATTCCTGTTCGCCACCATCGGCGGCCCTAAAATCGCGGTGACCCCGCATCGCGCGGTCGCGTGCGAGGCTGGCCTGCTTGAGCCGCCACGTGACGCCCTCGTCCGCGGTGCCGCCCAGATCCTCCTCCGCGTCGCGGACCTCGTCGCCGATGCCGAGGAAGCCCGCATGAAGCTCCATCAGCTCGACCAGTGCGGCCTCGGCCACCTCCGTATCCGCCTCCGCCCGGCTGTGGGGGTCGATGCGGACATGCGGAACGGCGGAGAGGCGGGCGGCGGGGTCGAAGCCGAGATCCTCCGCCAGGGCCTCCATCGCGGCGTCAGGCGTCGCATGTAAGGGGGAGCCGAGCCGATACAAGAGGGCGTCCCGGATCGCCGCGAGATCGTTGCAGGTGAAGGGCAGTCGCTCCAGCAGGCTCTCGCGCCGGATCGCGGCGTCGGGATGGGCGAGGCAGCGGGCGAGGATCACGCTCTCACGCAGGCGGGCGGCGCCATCCTCGCTGGTGAGCATCGAGCCGCGGGCGCCTGCCGTCGGCGCCTCGGCGATGGTGCGCGGAGACCAGGTGCTGCGCTGCGCGGGCGGCCCGCCGAAGAGGGCCTGCCGCTTCTCCCGGATCGCGGCGGCGTAGTGGGAGCGCAGGCTGGGATCGGCGATAGCGGCGAGGAGCTTGCGCAGGCCCGCATCGAGCGCGGCGCGACGTTCGGGGCTGTCGAAGGTCTTTCCTTCCGTCTCCCGCTCCCAGAGGAGGTCGACCATCGGGCGGGCCTCGGAAAGCTGGGCCTCCATCGCCTGCGCGCCGTCTGCCTTGATCAGGTCGTCGGGGTCCTGGCCCTCGGGCAGGATGCAGAAGCGCAGACCCTTGCCCGGTTGCAGGAGTGGCAGTGCGACGTCGATCAGGCGGCGCGCGGCGCGGATGCCCGCCTTGTCGCCGTCGAGCGCGATCACCGGCTCGTCGGCGATGCGCCACATGAGCTGGAGCTGGTTCTCGGTGATCGCGGTGCCGAGCGGCGCCACCGCGTGGCCGAGCCCCGCCTGCGCGAGCGCGATCACGTCCATGTAGCCCTCGGCGACGATCAGGCTCTGCGTCTTGCCCGCCGCCTCCCGCGCGGGGCCATGATTGTAGAGCGCGCGGCCCTTGTCGAAGAGCTCCGTCTCGGGCCCGTTGAGATACTTGGCGCGCGCGTTCGGATCCATCGCCCGCCCGCCGAGGCTGATCGCGCGGCCGCGCGCGTCGCGGATCGGGAAGATGATGCGGCCGCGGAACCGGTCATAGGGCGTGCCGCTGTCGGGCTGGATGGCGAGGCCGGCGGCCACGATGTCCTCCGCCGCGACGCCCTTGCCGCGCAGATGCTCGAAGAGGATCGTGCGGCTGTCCGGCGCGAAGCCGAGCTCGAAGCGCGACTGGGTTTCGGGGGTGAGCTGGCGCCGTTCGAGGTAGGCCCGCGCGTCGGCCGCCTTCGCGCCCGAAAGCTGCGCGCGGTAGAAGCGGACGGCCATCTCCATGATCTCGGAGAGGCCCGCGCGCGCCTCGGCCTTTTCCACCGCGCGGGGATCACGGGCGGGCATCTGCATGCCGGCCTCTTTCGCGAGGGTCTCCACCGCCTCCATGAACGGCATGTTCTCCGTCTCCATCACGAAGCGGATCACGTCGCCCTTCGCCTGGCAGCCGAAGCAGTAGTAGAAGCCCTTGCGGTCATCGACGTGGAAGGAGGCGGTCTTTTCCTGGTGGAACGGACAGGGCGCCCACATGTCGCCCTTGCCGGGATTGGACTTGCGATTGTCCCAGCTCACCTTGCGCGCGACGACGGCGGACAGCGAGGTCCGCGAACGCAGCTCGTCGAAGAAGGCGGGTGGGAGGGACATCCTTTATATCTACTAACGACGCTGTCGGTGTCATCCCCAGAAGAGCAGATCGGGGCGACTGCGTGATCTTTCGGGACCGCCTCCGGCGGGGATACTTGAAGCAAGAAGAAGGGGGAGGTCGGCGCCGGGCAGCAGCCTTTTCGCGTGGTGGGCGTGCGGGGCACCGTGGTCGCGTGGCAGTCGTACGCCCGTAGACACCCGCAGTGGGCGCGCCCATGGGCGAGGTCCGAGAGGGCGTATTTGGCGAGAGTGATGCGCGGGGGCTGGCGCGCCCTTTCCGGTGGTGGCGAGCGGGAGACAGGGTCGGGACGCCTCCGGCGGGGATATTTGACGAAGAGAGAGAGCTGGGCGAGGTGAACACGCCGCAGGCGCGCCTGGCTCGGGCGGGAGGGAGCCGATGGGCGACCGATGGGCGGGAGTGCTCCGGTGAGAGAGGTTTCGGTCAGGCGGCCTGGCGGCGGGCGGCGTCCTCGGCCGGGTCGGGGTCGTCCGGCGGGTAGGCCGCGTCGTGACGCATCATCACGACGATCATCCAGCCCAGCATGACGCCGTTCAGGATGTGCCAGAAGATGTGGGTGCCGATCGGGAACACGTCGCAGAGCGCCTCGTCCACCGTGCGGGCCGTCAGCGACAGGGCGAGGATGCCCGAGCCGATCAGCAGGCCGCGCCCCGTCTCGGGCTTGCGGCCGAGCAGGAAGAGGCCGTAGGCCGCGATCAGCAGGAGGGTCGGCACGTAGCCTTCCGATCCGTTGAGCCCGCCGCTCGCGGTCTCGACCGCCGTGGCAACCGCTGCGGAATAGGGGAAGAACAGCACCACCGCCACTAAGCCCGCCCACCAGGGCAGGTTCAGCATCCGCACCGTGGCGAGCCACAGGTAGACCAGGATGTAGAGCATGATCGGGAACACGTCCGCCGCCGCGGCCCAGGCCGTCGCGAAGGTGTGGAACAGGAACGAGCCGATGCCGATCGCTGTCAGGATGATCATCAGGGTAGCGATCCCCCATTCCATCCGCCCCTCTCGCCGGGCGAGGCGCCAGACGAGGAGGGCTGCGATCAGGAAGGCCGCGTTGGTGACGGCATTCAGCGGCTCCGACCAGAAGGTGAAGTCGGTGCGTTCGCAATAGCCGTCGAATTGCTGGGTGAGGCCGTCCATCGGGTGCTTCCTGTTTCGCTTGCGCAGACGCTATGGGACGGGCATGCGAACCGCAACGTCACTCGATGTCCGGTAGGGCAGGGTCGGCATCGCATCGCACGAGCGGAAGAGGCTCTAGCGTGTCGATCCGGCGCAACGTGCCCGCTATCTCTCCCCGAGCGGCGGCGATGCAGGCGCATCCACGCCCATAGGAGGGGTGTGCGACCACGTCGCCGTTCCCGAGTTCCACGAAAGACGGCCGCCATTCCCCGGCGAAATCGAACGAGGTCTCGGGCAGGGCGTCGAAGCCGGGAACGCGCTCTCCGCCCTGCGTGGACAAGGTCCATGTGCCGTCGGCATCGACCAGCCAGTGATTGCCCGGCGTGGGGTTCACGTACCAGCCGCAGAACTGCTCGGCGCCGCTGAGCTGTGCCAGCATCAGGATCAGAGCGATCGTTGTTAGCATCGCATCTTGCCTTTCCGACGTTGTGCAGTCTCTGCCATTCGCTCTAGGGTCTGCGCAAGACCCTGATATGACAGGAGGCAGTCATGAGAATCACGTGGCTCGGCCATTCCGGTTTCCGGATCGAGATCGCGGACCAGGTGCTGCTGGTCGATCCCTGGCTGACGGGCAACCCGCTCTTTGCCGAGGCAGAGCGCGGTCGCGCGATCGAGGAGGCGACGCTGATCCTGCTCAGCCACGGGCACGGCGATCATGCCTCGGATGTGCTCGCGATCTCGCAGGAGCTAGGCATTCCCATCGCGGGCATCTTCGACCTGATGAGCTGGTGGGAGGAGACGGAGGACGTGCCCACCATCGGCTTCAACAAGGGCGGCACGATCCGGGTGGGCGAGGTGGCGATCACCATGGTGAACGCGGTCCACTCCTCCTCCGTCGCCACGCCGGACGGGCCGCTCTATGCGGGCGCGGAGTGCGGCTTCATGATCGCGGGGGAGGGCAAGACGATCTACTTCTCCGGCGACACGGACGTGATGGCCGACATGGAGGTGTTCGAGGCGCTGCATCAGCCGCAGATCGGCATCCTCGCGGCCGGGGGTCACTTCACCATGGACATGAAGCGGGCGGCGTTCGCGGCGAAGATGTTCTTCAACTTCGAGACGGTGATCCCCTGCCACTACCAGACCTTCGAGGTGTTGGAGCAGTCGGCGGAGGCGCTGAAGAAGGGCCTGCCCAACGTCAACGTCATCGAGCCCGAGGTGATGCGGCCGATCACGCTCTAGCCGCCGCCTTGCGGCCCGCGGGGCGATCTGCCACATCTTCGCGGAACGGCAGGGAGGCGGAGCATGGCACTGAGCACCGGCGAGCAGTTGCGCTACTGGGGAGTGGGCGCGGTCGCCTTCATCCTCTTCCTGTGGCTGGTGGGCGATACGCTGCTGCCCTTCCTGGTGGGCATGACCATCGCCTACTTCCTCGATCCCGTGGCGGACCGGCTGGAGGCGGTGGGCTTCTCCCGACTGTGGGCGACGGTGGTGATCACGGCAGGGCTGCTCTTTACCACGACGATGGTGCTGGTGCTGCTGATCCCGGTGGCCGTCGATCAGACGCAGGCGCTGATCGAGGTCGCACCCTCCTATGCCGAGACGCTGCGGGAAGGCCTCGCCGTCCGCTTCCCGGACCTGCTGGAGGAAGGCAGCGCGCTGCGCGATGCGATCAACACCACGACGCAGACGTTGCGCGACCGGATCCCGACGATCGCGAACCAGATCCTCGCCTCGGGCCTCGCGGTCTTCGACTTCTTCGTGCTGCTGGTGGTGGCGCCGGTCGTCGCCTTCTACATGCTGATGGACTGGGACCGGATGATCGCGAAGATCGACGGGTGGCTGCCGCGGGAGCATCGGCCGACGATCCGCCGCCTCGCGGGGCAGGTGGACGACGTGCTGGCGGGCTTCGTGCGCGGGCAGCTTACGGTCTGCCTGATCCTCGGCACGTTCTACGCCATCGCGCTGACGGTGATCGGCCTGCAGTTCGGGCTGATCATCGGGCTTTTTGCGGGGCTCATCTCCTTCATCCCCTTCGTGGGGTCGATCACCGGCGGGGCGCTGTCGGTGGGGGTGGCGCTCTTCCAGTTCTGGGGCGATCCGATCTGGATCGTGGTCGTGCTCGCCATCTTCATCGTCGGGCAGATGGTGGAGGGGAATGTCCTGACGCCGAAGCTCGTGGGTGAGTCCGTCAGCCTGCATCCCGTCTGGCTGATGTTCGCGCTCGCCGCCTTCGGCTCGCTGATGGGCTTCACGGGGCTGATGATCGCGGTGCCGATCGCGGCGGTGATCGGCGTGCTCGCCCGCTTCGGGCTGGAGCAGTACATGAAGGGCCGGCTCTATCGCGGCCCGGACGGGTCGTGAGCGCGGTCCAGCTGCCGCTGGCGCTGCCGGCGCGCACGGCGCTGGGGCGCGATGCCTTCTTCGTCTCCACCAGCAATGCCGCGGCGCTCGCCATGGTCGACGACTGGGCGAACTGGCCGGGCGGCAAGCTGGCGGTGACCGGGGGGGCGGGCTCGGGCAAGACCCATCTCGCCCATGTCTGGGCCGAGGCGACGGGCGCGCCGGTGATCGAGGCGGCGGCCCTGACCGAGGCGGAGGTGCCCGCGCTCGCCGCCGGAGGCTTCGCCGCGGTCGAGGGCGTCGATGCGCTGGCCGAGCTCGAGGATCCGCGCCCGCGGGAGGCGGCGCTCTTTCACCTGCACAACATGCTTGCGGCCACCGGCGGGCGGCTGCTGGTGACGGGGCAGGGCGCGCCGCTCACCTGGCGGCTGGCGACGGCGGATCTCGCCTCGCGGCTGCAATCCGCGGCGCATGTGGCGCTGGGCGCGCCGGACGACGCACTGCTGATGGCGGTGATCGTGAAGGTCGCGACCGACCGGCAGATGGAGATCGACCCCCGCCTGCCGGAGTTCCTGGCCCGCCGTCTCGACCGGTCGCTGTCCATGGTGGCGCGGACGGTCGAGACGCTGGACGCTGCGGCGCTGGCCCGCCGCCGCCGGATCACTGTGCCCTTCGCGCGCGAGGTGTTGGGGCTCTAGAGGCTCCCGCCCCCTCGGGACGCTGGCGCGCCCCTCGGCGTTGGGCCGGGCCGCGCCTCCGGCGCGGAAGGGGCGTATTTTGCGAAAGATGAAGGCCTCATCACTCTCGCCAAATACGCCCGCCGGAGGCGCTCCGTCAGCGCATCACCATCCCGCCGTCGACCACGTATTCCGAGCCGGTGACATAAGATGCGTCGTCCGAGAGCAGGAAGCAGGCGACCGCGGCGACCTCCGCGTCGGTGCCGAAGCGGCCGAGCGGGACCTGGGACTTGATCTGGCCGGCGAGCGCCTCGACCTGATCCTCGGGGATGCCCATGCCTTCGAAGAAATTGGTCTCGATCGGGCCTGGGGCGATGGCGTTGCAGCGCCGTCCGCTTTCGGAAAGGTCGCGGGCCCAGCTCCGTACCATGGCCGTCACCGCCCCCTTGGTGGCGGCGTAGACCGCGCCGGGGGCCTGGCCGAGATAGGGTGCGACCGAGGAGGTCACGAGGACCGAGGCGCCCTCGGCGAGGTGCGGTTTCAGATGCGCCATGTGCAGGACCGGGCCGCGCACGTTCACGTCGAACTGGGCGTCCACGAAATCGGCGGTCATGTCCTCGACGGGGCCGAACTTGCCGAAGCCCGCGTTCAGGAACAGGCCGTCGATCCGGCCCATGCTGTCGGCGACCTTTTCGGCCAGCTCCTTCGCCTCCTCCGGCGAGGCGGCGTCGTTCTTCAGCACGAGGGAGCCCGAGGGTAGGCTGCGCCCCGCCTCGTCGAGATGCGCCTGGCTGCGGCCGGTGACGCCGACCTCCCCGCCTTCCTCGACGATCCGCTTCGCGGTGGCGAGGCCGATGCCGCTGGTCCCGCCGGTGATGAGAATGCGCTTTCCGTCGAATCTGGCCATGGAGCCCTCCTGTCATTGCTGGCCGACGAGCTAGAGGGCGGAGGGGAAAGGAAAAGGGCGGGCGCCGGGCTGCAGGCGGCGACAGTTTATTGGCGGGATGGAGACGGTCGCGGACGATGCCTTCCGGGCGGTGCCGGGTCCGTCCGGACGCCGTCCTGGCCGACGCGCCGGGATCTTTCTGGCACCGCACTGGCGAGCGGCCCCGGGTCGAGCCCGGGGTGGTTCTGCCTGGAACCGTCCCGGCCGAAGCGCCGGGACCGTTCGCTTAAGGGTGAGCCGTGGGAGGTCGGTTGCGAGCTCCCGCGGATGTCGTGTGGACGGCCCCGGATCGGGTCCGGGGCGGTGGGACCGGGACGATCCCGTCACCCCGGACGGTGCGATGTCGCCGTTTACTTCGCGGCCCATTCCCACGGCCGGGCGAAGCGGCCGAGGACCTGGGTCACGGCGTCGTCGGTCACCGCGGCGTTCTCCGAGGCGAGCTGGGCCACGAGGCCGCGCTTCTTGTCCTCGACGACCTGGGCGACATGCGCCTCGATCCCGCCATCGCGCAGGGCCTTGTCGTAGATCCGGGTGATCGCGGCCTTGCGCAGGTCGGGCTTGAAGATCTTGCCTACGGCGGTCTTCGGGAGCTCGCCCATGATTTCCAGGTGCTTGGGGATCGCGGCCCGCTCGCCGATATGCTCCTCGGCATAGGCCATCAGCTCGCCCTCGGAGGTCGAGGCGCCCTCGACGAGCTCCACATAGGCCGCCGGAAGCTCGCCGGAATGCGCGTCGGGCTGGCCGATCGCGCCGACGAAGGCCACGTCCTTGTGGCCGGCCAGTGCCTCCTCGATGATCGCGGGGTCGATGTTGTGCCCGCCGCGAATGATGAGGTCCTTGGCCCGGCCCGTGATGAAGATGAAGCCGTCCGCGTCGATCCGGCCGAGGTCGCCGGTGCGCAGGTAGTCGCCCGCGAAGAGGCCGACATTTTTCGATGCCTCGGTATAGGTCGTGCCGACGCTGACACCAGGGTTGGAGACGCAGATCTCGCCGACCTCGTCGGTCCCGCACTCCTTCACCACGTTGCCCGCCTCGTCGCAGTGCAGGATCTTCACGTCCGTGTAAGGGAAGGGCAGGCCGACGGAGCCGATCTTGCGCTCGCCCGTCGCGGGGTTGCAGCTGACGAGGCAGGTCGCCTCGGTCATGCCGTAGCCCTCGAGGATGCGCACGCCCGTCGCCTCCTCGAAACGGCGGAAGAGCTCGACCGGCAGGGGGGCGGAGCCGCAGAGCGCGTAGGTGAGCGAGGAGACGTCGGCGTCCACCTTGCGCTGCATGAGGGCTGCGGCGGCGGTGGGCACGGTGACCATGAAGGTCGCGCGGTAGCGCTCCACCAACTTCCAGAAATTGTCGAACACGCCGTCGCCGCGATAGCCCTGCGGCGTGGGCATCACCATGTGCGCGCCCGACACAACTGCTGTCATCAGGATCGGATAGGCCGCGAAGACGTGGAAGAGCGGCATGGGCGCGAGCAGCACGTCCTTCTCGGAGAACAGGAGCTCGTTGGAGGCCCAGCCGTTGTAGATCATGCCGGAATGGCGGTGCTGGGCGATCTTCGGCATGCCGGTGGTGCCGCCGGTGTGGAAATAGGCGGCGACGCCGTCATCCGCCGGCTCCTCGAAATCGAGGGCGCCCGCGTTCATCTTCGCCATTTCGGCGTTGAAGTTCAGGACCTTCGCCTTGTGCCCGCCGGTCGCCTTCGGCCGGATCAGCTTGGCGATCCAGGACACGGGCGGCGTGAGGTAGCGGGTGAGGTCGACCTCGAGGATATGGGTGATGTTCGGCGCCTCGGCCGCGGCCTGGGCGGCGAGCTCGGCCACGTTCGTCTTCGGCATCGGCGCGAGGGTGACGAGGACCTTGGCCTTCGTGTCGCGCAGGATGGCGGCGATCTGGTGCGGCTCCAGCAGCGGGTTGACCGGGTTCACGATGCCCGCCGTCGCCCCGCCGAGCAGCGCGATGGCGGTCTCGTTGCAGTTGGGGAGCAGGTAGGCGACGACGTCGCTCTCGCCGACGCCGAGCTTGCGGAAGAGGTTGGCGGCCTGCGTGACCCTGGCGTGCACTTCGGACCAGCTCAGCGTCTCGGCCTTGTCCTTCGGACCGGACTTGATCTGGAAGCTCAGGCCGGGGCGGTCGCCATAAGCCTCCGCCGTCTGGCTGAGCTGCTCGTAGACCGTTTTCGCAGTCCAGCGCTGGCTGACCGGCATCGCTGTTTCAATGCTGATCTTGTCGGCGAGTGTCGCCATCTCCGTCATCGGGCCGTTCCCTCCGCTGTTTTTCCCGTCTTTGAGACGGATATCGTTGCGAAACCGACATTGCGCAGGGGGGACGGTGACACAAGGGGGACGCGGCGTCAAAACGCCGCGCTGGCTCAGCCGGGGCTGAGGATCCGGCCCAGGTGACAGAAGGCTTCCTCCACCTCCGGAGAGCCCAGGGGGTCCGCCGGATCGGCCTCGTCGATCCAGCCGTCGAGGGCGAGCGTGACGAGCCCGTGCACCGCCGCCCAGGCGAGCAGGCCGCGGCCGTCGGTCTCGTTCGCGGGCGTCACGGTATGGGGCGCGATGGTGCTGAGCGTCTCGAAGACGAGCTGGTCCATCGTCTCGCCGCCCGCGCGGTAGTCGGGGTCGTCCACGTCGATCAGCTCGCGCCGGCACATGGCGCGGAAACGGCCCGGATCCTCGCGCGCGAAAGTGATGTAGGCCCGCCCGATCGCTTCGAACTGCTTGTCGCCCGGCGGGGCGGCGGCCTGCATCTCGCGCACCTTGGCGACGAGCCCGGCCAGCGCCTCGGTCGCGAAGGCGGTGAAGAGCGCGCGCTTGTCCTTGAAGTGGCGAAAGGCGGCGGAGGGGGCGACGCCGACCCGTCGCGCCAGCGCCCGCAGGCTGACCGCGTCCACGCCGTCCTCGCGCACGACCACCGCCATCTCATCGAGCAGTGCGCGGCGCAGGTCGCCGTGGTGGTAGCTCGGGCGCTCTTCGGCAGGGCGGCGCGGGGGCGTTTCGATGTCCATGTGAACACTGATAACTTTTGGCTTGACCCAAGTCCAGATGTAATGCACCTTTACATTGTGATCAGCGTTCACTCTTTTGAGAAGGAACTCCTCCGATGTCCCGCCCCGCCGTGATCCGACCCGCATTCCTTCTGCCCCGGCCGCTTGGCGGGCTGGCGCTGGTGGAGGCGCTGTTTCGCCGCCCCGATACGCCCGCTCCTGACGGGTCTACGCGCGGGTGGGGCGAGCGGATTTCGTCCGCGGTGGCAAAGCTGCTGATGCGCGGGATCGCCGCGGGCTATTCCGCGAAGTCGGATCCGCCGCAGGGTCCGCAGGGCGGGCCGGTCATGCTGCACATCACCTTCCGCTACACCGACCTGCCGGAGCGGTTCCGGCGGGAGATGGACGAGGCGGCACCGTTCCTGTCCCACGTGCCGGGCCTGATCTCGAAGCTCTGGGCCGAGGACGGGGCCGGGCAGGCGGCGGGCAACTACCTCTTCGACTGCCGCCGCAACGCGCGGATGTATCTCGACGAGATCTTCGCGAGGGGGCCCGGTGCAGACCCGCGCATCCTCGACGTCTCGATCCGGATCCTAGACGTGCTCACGGGGCCGTCGCGGATGACGCGGGCTCTGCCTTGAGTGTGATTGTGGGATCTGTGGGTTAAGCTTGGGCACTCTAAAGCACCGTCCCGGCCGAAGCGCCGGGGCCGTTCCGTATTAAGGCGCTCTGTCGCCAAAGGCCCTGGATCATGTCCGGGGCGGTGGCACGCTGAGTGCCTGTCCCAATCAGTTGATAGAACACTCCACGCCTTACCGAGCAGGCGCGATGGCGGCGTCATTCATCGAACGCGCAACATGCTTGCTTGAGAGCGCGGACCCATCAATTCGGTCCCAATGCCCTCCAGGCCAGCTGCGGCCCTCTGCATTCCAACCCAAAGGTTAACGCCCAACCGGGGCACAGGTGTCATACGCCCTGTGCACCCATGTTATACGCAAATCATATCGCGATCCGGTTTCCATTTCATGGACAGTTAATCACTTTCCCTCCTGTTTGTTTTCTCATCTGAGCGGCTATCTTCCGGGGCAACGCAACCCATGACAGGAGCACAGCCATGACACCGGTCAACGGTCTCCACCACGTCACCGCCATCGCCGGTGGCGCCCAGAAAAACCTGACATTCTATAGGAATACGCTCGGCCAGCGCTTCGTGAAGAAGACGGTGAACTTCGACGATCCGGGCACCTATCACCTCTATTACGGTGACGAGGTCGGGAATGCCGGCACCATCATGACCTTCTTCCCCTGGGAGCATATGCGGCCCGGCCGGAAGGGCGCTGGCCAAGTCATTCTGACAAGCTTTTCCATCCCTTCCGGGTCTATGGATTTCTGGACGGACCGGCTCGGCGAACCGCTGCGGCAGGACGAGCTCTTCGGCGAGCGTCGCGCGGTTTTTGCCGACCCGGACGGCCTCGAATTCGCCCTTGTCGAGCAGGTAGATGATCCCAGAACCCCTTGGGAAACCGAGGAGATCTCCGCCGACGTCGCCATCCGCGGCTTCCGCGGCGTGACCCTCGGCCTGCGGGACGGCGCCTCGACCGCGCGCATCCTGACGGAGGTCTTCGGCTACAGCGAAGTCGGCACGGAGAACGGTGTAACCCGTCACACCACAACGCATTCGCCGACCGCGGAGACCATCGATCTGGAGGTCGATCCGCAAATGCCGGCAGGGCAGGAGGGTGCAGGCTCGGTCCACCATGTCGCCTTCTCCGTCCCCGACCGCGCCGCGCAGGACGCCGTTCGCCGTGCGCTTGTCGAGGCTGGACACCAGGTAACACCCCAGATCGACAGGGATTACTTCTACGCGATCTACACCCGCACGCCGGGGGGCGTCCTGTTCGAGGTGGCGACGGAGGAGCCGGGCTTCACTGCCGACGAGGCGAAGGAGGCGCTCGGCACCGGTCTCAAGCTGCCCACGCAGCACGAGCACCTGCGGTCGCGCATCGAAGAGGTTCTGCCGGAGATTTCATGATGTTGGACGGATATGTTCATCTGCACCGCGCGCCCTCGGAGGAGGGCGCGCCGACCCTCGTGCTCTTCCACGGCACCGGCGGGTCGAAGGAAGATATCGCGGGCCTCGGTCAGCACCTCGCTCCCAAGGCGGGCCTGCTGGCGATGGACGGCGACGTCTCCGAATTCGGCGCCCGCCGCTTCTTCCGCCGCACCGGCGAAGGGGTCTACGACATGGAGGATCTCGCGCTGCGCACCGCGGCGATGGGGCGGTTCCTCGACGGGGCGCTGGCGCAATACGCGGTGGAGCAGCCCATCGGGCTCGGCTATTCGAATGGGGCCAACATCTTGGCGAACCTCATGATTTCGGGGTGGGCCGGGGTGAAGCGGGCGGTGCTGATGCATCCGCTGATCCCGTTCGCGCCGGACTGGCCGGATCTCTCCGGTGTCTCGGTGCTGGTCACGGCAGGCGAGCGCGATCCGATCTGTCCGCCCGCGCTGACGCGGCAGCTCGTGGAGGGGCTGCGCGGCGCAGGGGCCGAGGTCGCGGAGCACTGGCATCCGGGCGGGCACGAGATCACGCAGGATGAAGTGGAGGCGGTGCGGGGCTGGCTTTAGGCTCGCGCGCCCCCCTCCCTAACCCTCCCCCCGGTGGGGGAGGGGATTTGGACGCGCTTCTGAAGTTCAGGCGGCGCGGATCCGGCCGATCATCTCGGCCGTGTCGCGGCTCAGTCCGTCGGTCGAGGCGATGCGTTCGAGCTCCGCCTCCATCAGGTCCTGGCGGGTGTCGTCGTAGCGCCGCCACGTCTCGAACACGCCGGAGAGGCGCGCGGCCGTCATCGGGTTGAGCTTGTCGAGGCGGATCAGCCAATCGGCGACGAAGCGGTAGCCTGCACCGTCCACCCGGTGGAAGCCCGCCGGGTTGCCGCCCGCGAACCCGCCGACCAGCGCGCGGAAGCGGTTCGGCGTCTTCCAGTTGAAATCGGGATGCTCGGTGAGCGCCGTCACGACCTCGACCGCGCGGTCGGGCGCGGCCTGTCCCGCCTGCACGGCGAACCACTTGTCCACCACGCCGGGCAAGTGTTGCCACTGGGCGTGGAATTCGGCGAGCGCCGCCTCACCCCGCCCCTCGCGCACCAGCAAAGCAAGGGCCGTGAGGCGGTCGGTCATGTTGGTGGCGTCGGCGAAGGGCGCCTCGGGCGCCGTGGGATCGAGCCGGGTCATCAGGCCGAGCATCCGGTTCGCAAGCTCCCGCTTGCCCGGCGCGTCGCCATCGGGGGAGTAGGGGCCGGGCGTCGCCATCGCGGCGCGCAGCTCGGCGGCGCGCGGTCCCAGCGCTTCGGCGAGCTTTCGGTCGAGCCCGATGCGATCGGCGCGGACCGCGTCGGGATCGACCGAGCGGCCGGTCTCGGCGATCTGGCGGGCGATCTCATCCTCGGAGGGCAAGCCGAGCGCCAGCGCGCGGAAGGTCGGGTCGAGCGTCTCGTCCATCGCCACCGCGATCGTCCCGTCGAGCCAGTCCTGCGGATCGGCCCCCTGCACCAACGTGTCGAGGGCGAGCGAGCGGCCCGCCTCCCACCGATTGAACGGGTCGGTGTCGCGGGCGAGGCGGGCCGCGCGGTCGCCCGGCGCGCCCTCATGCATCAGGATCACGGGGGCGGAGAAGCCGCGGAGGAGGGAGGGCACCGGCCGCTCCGGCACCTCGACAATCAGGCTGTCCTGGGCCTTGTCCAGCACGAAGGTGCCCGCGGCAACCTCGCCCTGGGCGCCTAGCAGGCCCCAGCGGATCGGGATCGGCACCGGCGCCTTCTCGGGCTGGCCGGGCGTCGGTGGCGTCTCCTGCCGGAAGGTGAGGGTGAAGCGGCCGTCCTCGAACTGCTCCGCGACGTGGACGCGAGGTGTGCCCGCCTGCTCGTACCAGCGCTTGAACTGCGTGAGGTCGTGGCCGGTCGCATCCTCGAAGACCTTCAGCCAGTCCTCGATCGTCGCCGCCTCGCCATCGTGTCGCTCGAAATAGAGGTCGAGGGCCTTGGCGTAGCCTTCGGCCCCGACGATCTCGCGCAGCATGCGGATGAGCTCCGCGCCCTTCTCGTAGACCGTGGCGGTGTAGAAGTTGTTGATCTCGATGTATTCCGCGGGGCGCACGGGATGCGCCAGCGGACCGGCATCCTCCCGGAACTGGGCGGCGCGCAGGCGCAGCACGTCGTCGATGCGCTTGACCGGTTCGGAGCGCATGTCGGCCGAGAACTGCTGGTCGCGAAAGACCGTCAGCCCCTCCTTCAAGGAGAGCTGGAACCAGTCGCGGCAGGTGATGCGGTTGCCGGTCCAGTTGTGGAAGTACTCGTGCGCGATGACGCTCTCGATCCCCTCGAAATCGCCGTCGGTCGCCGTCTCCGGGCTCGCCAGCACGTATTTCGAGTTGAAGATGTTGAGGCCCTTGTTCTCCATCGCGCCGGCGTTGAAATCGTCGACCGCGACGATCTGGAAGAGGTCGAGGTCGTACTCGCGGCCATAGACCTCCTCGTCCCACTTCATTGACCGTTTGAGACTATCCATCGCGTAGGCGCAGCGGTCCTGATCGCCGTCGCGGACCCAGATGCGGAGGTCGACATCACGGCCGGAGCGGGTGGTGAAGCTGTCCTCGACGCTGCGCAGATCGCCCGCGACCAGCGCGAAGAGGTAGGAGGGTTTGGGCCAGGGATCGTGCCACTCTGCCCAGCCCTCGCCAGAGCCCGCGGGGTTGCCGTTCGAGAGCATCACCGGCTCGGCCCCCTCGATCCGCACGGTGTAGACCGCCATCACGTCGGGCCGGTCTGGGAAGTAGGTGATGCGGCGGAAGCCCTCGGCCTCGCATTGCGTGCAGTACATGCCGTTCGACATGTAGAGCCCTTCGAGCGCGGTGTTGGCCTGCGGGTTGATCCGGGTCTCGGCCACCCAGGTGAAGGGGCCATCCGGCAACTGCTCCTCCAGCACCGTCAGGCCGCATTCGTGCAGGTCGGGCCGGATCGCCTCGCCGTTGATCGAGGCCGAGAGGAGGCGCAGCGCCTGCCCGTCGAGATGCAGGTCGCCGCCCGCGCCCGGCACGAAGCGGATCTCCGACCGCACGACCGTAGCCTCGGGATCGAGGCGGAAGGTGAGGTGCACCGTCTCCACCAGCCAGGCGGGCGGGGTGTAGTCCTGAAGGCGGGTGGGCACGGGGGTGTCGGTGCGCATGGCCGGACTCCTTTTCCTTCTCATGTGACCCATCCCGGCGGCGGCGTCACGGTGGCTTCCGTTCAAATCTTCTGTTTCCACTCTGTGGGAGTGTATCTCATCAGGCTTGCGGCGAGCTGTCTGCGCGTTACCTCTGCGCTCAACACCGATTTTGGGAGGACCGCATGACGGATCGGATCGAGGTCGCGGGGCTGCAGGTTGCCCGCGAGATGCACGGCTTCATAGAGGAGCGGGCGCTGCCGGGCACAGGCGTGGCGAGTGCCGCGTTCTGGCAGGGGCTGTCCGACCTGATCCACGACAAGGGTCCGCGCAATCGCGAGCTCCTGGCGATCCGCGAGGACATGCAGGCCAAGCTCGACGCCTGGCATCGGGAGCGTCGCGGCCAGCCCCATGATGCGGAGGCCTACACCGCCTTTCTGCACGAGATCGGCTACCTCGTGCCCGAGGGCGACGCCTTCGAGGTCGAGACCAAGGGCGTGGATCCGGAGATCGCCTCGACCCCCGGTCCGCAGCTCGTCGTGCCGGTGATGAACGGGCGCTATGCGTTGAACGCGGCCAATGCGCGCTGGGGTAGCCTCTATGACGCGCTCTACGGCACCGATGCGCTCGGCGATCTGCCGCAGGGCAAGGGCTACGACCCGGCGCGCGGGGCGCGGGTGATCGACTGGGCGAAGGGGTTCCTCGACGAGGCCGCACCGCTCTTTTCCGGTTCGCACCGGGACGCGGTGGGCTACCGGATCACCGATGGCGGGCTGGAGGCGGAGGTCCTGAACGGCGCCGACTGGCGCGCCGCCGACGCGACGAGGAAGGCGAAGGACGAGCAGCCTTCGGGCGAGACGCCTGAGGTCGTCCACACGATCGCGCTCGCCGATCCGACGCAGCTCGTCGGCTGGCGGGGGGAGCGTGATGCGCCCACCGCCATCCTGTTGAAGAACAACGGCCTGCACATCGAGATCGTCATCGACCGTGACAGCGAGATCGGTGGCTCCGACAAGGCGGGCGTCGCCGATATCCACCTTGAGGCCGCCGTCTCCACCATCATGGACTGCGAGGACTCCATCGCCGCCGTCGATGCGGAGGACAAGGTGCTCGCTTGGGGCAACTGGCTCGGCCTGATGAAGGGCGACCTGGTCGAGGAGGTGACGAAGGGCGGCACCACCTTCCAGCGCAAGCTCAACCCGGACCGGACCTACACGATGCCGAACGGCGAGGTCACGGTGAAGGGCCGCTCGCTGATGCTGGTGCGCAATGTCGGCCACCTGATGACCAACCCCGCGGTGCTCGACCGCGACGGGAACGAGGCGCCGGAGGGGATGCTGGATGCCTTCGCCACGGTGCTCTGCGCCATGCACGATCTGAAGCGCGACAGCGGCAACTCCGTCACCGGCTCGGTCTACGTGGTGAAGCCGAAGATGCACGGGCCCGACGAGGTCGCCTTCGCCGACGAGATCTTCACCCATGTGGAGGAGATGTTGGGCCTGCCGCGCTACACCGTGAAGCTCGGCATCATGGATGAGGAGCGGCGCACCTCCGCCAACCTCAAGGAATGCATCCGTGCGGCGAAGCATCGGGTCGCCTTCATCAACACCGGCTTCCTCGACCGGACCGGCGACGAGATGCACACCTCGATGGAAGCCGGGCCGATGATCCGCAAGGGCGACATGAAGGGCACCGCCTGGATCAAGTCCTACGAGGATCGAAACGTCGATATCGGGCTCGCTTGCGGGCTTAAAGGGATCGCGCAGATCGGTAAGGGGATGTGGGCGATGCCCGACCTCATGCACGACATGCTGGAGCAGAAGATCGGCCATCTGGAGCAGGGCGCCACCTGCGCCTGGGTGCCCTCGCCGACCGCCGCCACGCTGCACGCCACGCACTACCACAAGCTCAACGTCCTCGACCGGCAGGAGGAGATCCGGGCCGGAGGGCCGCGCGGCACGCTGGAGGGTCTACTGACAATCCCCGTCGCCGACCGCCCGAACTGGTCGGATGAGGAGGTGCGCGCGGAGCTCGAGAACAACGCGCAGGGCATCCTCGGCTACGTGGTGCGCTGGGTCGATCAGGGTGTCGGCTGCTCCAAGGTGCCGGACATCAATGATGTCGGCCTGATGGAGGACCGCGCGACCTGCCGCATCTCCTCCCAGCACATGGCGAACTGGCTGCACCACGGCGTCGTCTCGAAGGACCAGGTGGAGGAGGTCATGCAGCGCATGGCCGCCAAGGTCGACGAGCAGAACGCGGGCGATCCGGCCTACCGCCCCATGGCGCCGGGCTTCGACACGGTGGCCTACAAGGCGGCGGAGGACCTCGTCTACGAAGGGACCGAGCAGCCCTCCGGCTACACCGAACCCGTGCTGCACCGCCGCCGGTTGGAGCTGAAGGCGGCGGAGTAGCACTCCGCCGTCCCGGCCGAAGCGCCGGGACCTCTCGCAACATGCACCGTCCCGGCCCCCGCGCCGGGACCGCCCGCTTCAGATGCTCCGGACCCCGCTCCGGCGCCGCATTCCAGAAGGTCCCGGATCACGTCCGGGACGGTTCCGACAAGGATCAACGATGACCGAGATCACCCACCAGCAAGCCGAGATCATCCTGCGCGAGACCCTCGCCAAGGGCCGCGAGATGGGGCTGAAGCCCCTCTCTGTCGTGGTGCTCGACGCAGGCGGCCACCCCAAGGCGTTCCTGCGAGAGGACGGCGCCTCCCCAGGGCGGTTCGAGATCGCTCGGGGCAAGGCCTACGGCGCAGTGATGCTCGGCATGGGCGGGCGGGCGCAGATGGCCCGCGCCGAGGCGCAGGCCTATTTCATGGCGGCCGTGAACGGCGCCTACGGCGGCAAGGTGATCCCGGTGCCCGGCGGCCTGCTGGTCAAGGATGGCGACACGGTGATCGGCGCCGTGGGCGTGACCGGCGACACCTCCGACAACGATGCCGAAGCCGGTATCGCCGGGATCGAGGCGGCGGGCCTTACGCCCGAGCCCTGATACAGGCCGAGATCTCGTCGAGCAGGCGCAGGCGCTTGCGGCGCATCTCGGTCATGTGCGCGTCATCGGTCGGCTCGCAATCGGTCTCCGCCCGGTGCACGGCGCGGTTGAGCTCGTGATAGGACTCAGTCAGCCCCGCGAAATGCGCATCCGTGCCATTGAGGTCCCGGATGAGTGCGGTCTTGTCCGGAAACAGCTCGCTCAGCTCGTTGGGGACGTGGGACATGGGTTGCTCCTTTCGTGATCCTACCGCACCGTCGCGCGCAGGGCCGGGGCCTGCCTTGCGCCATGTCAAATCCGGGGGAGAAATGCCGCCATGCCACGCCGCTTCGTGAGCCAGGGCTCGGACTTCGAGAAGACCATCGGCTATTCGCGCGCCGTGCGCGACGGGCGCTGGGTCTTCGTCGCGGGCACGACCGGTTTCGACTACGCCACCATGACGATCAGTGCCGATCCCGCGGCGCAGGCCGAGCAGGCGCTTGCCAACATCGCCGCCGCTTTGAAAGAGGCGGGCGCCATGATGGAGGACGTCGTGCGCGTCACCTACATCCTGCCCGACCCGGCCGATTTCGAGCCCTGCTGGCCCGCCCTGCGCAAGTGGCTGGGCGCGGCGAAACCGGCCGCCACCATGATCTCCGCCCGGCTCTATGACCCGCGCATGAAGATCGAGATCGAGGTGACGGCCCTGATCCGCGAGGACTGATCCCGCGCCCTTCATCTTTCTTCAAATACGCATGTTGTACCGGTTGCGGTCTGCGTATTTGGGGAAAGATGAAAGCGATAAGGCGATGTATCGGTGACAATCCGTTGCGTCCCGCCATCTCGACGGCGCGGACATCGGTGGCTATCTTGCTCGCCAGCGTGAGGAGAGAGCATGGCCCGCCCCGTCATCGGCATCATCGGCAACCATCATCTGATCAACGACGAGTATCCCGCACAGGCCGTGGGCGTCATGAACGTCTCCGTCGTGGCGGAGGTCTGCGACGCGGTGCCGGTGGTGCTGCCGGCGAACCCGGCGCATGTGTCGGTCGAGGATGCGCTGTCGGTCTGCAACGGCTTCATCCTGCCCGGTGGGCGGCCCAACGTGCACCCCGAGGAGTACGGGCACGAGGAGACGGAGGCGCATGGTGCCTTCGACCGCGACCGTGATCGTCTCGTCCTGCCGCTGATCCGTGAGGCTGTGGCGCGCGGCGTGCCGGTGCTCGGTCTCTGCCGCGGTTTCCAGGAGATGGCGGTGGCCTTCGGCTCGACGCTCCATCCCGAGATCCGCGATCTGCCCGGCCGCATGAACCACCGCATGCCGCCCGACGGCACGCTGGAGGAGAAGTTCGAGCTGCGCCACTGGGTGACGCTGAACCCCGGCGGGCGGTTCGCGCGGCTCTTCGGCGCGGACGAGGTCTTCACCAACACGCTCCACGGCCAGGGGATCGAAGAGGCAGGCGCCCGCGTCGTCGTCGATGGCCGCGCGCCCGATGGGACGGCGGAGGCGATCTATATCGAGGGCGCGCCGGGCTTCGCCATGGGTGTGCAGTGGCATCCGGAGTGGAACGCCGCGGCCGATCCGGTCTCCCGCCCGCTCTTCGAGGCTTTCGGACGGGCGGCCGCCGGTCTGCGCCGCGCCGCCTGATCCGGAGCCTTCCCCATGACCAAGACGACCCGGCGCCGCCGGGCGAAACGGCCGGAGCCGCCGCCGGCGCTCTGGCTTCTGGCGCCGCTGCTGCTCGCCCTGCCGCTGATCGGGGTGCTCGTCGTACCGCTGTCCCCGGCGGAGGCGGAGATGTGGCAGCGCGCGGTGACCCTGCGCCCCGGTCCCGCCCCGCTGGCGGACGGGGTGGCGGCGCTGTCGCTTCGGGTCTTCGGTGACACGCTTCTTGCGCTGAGGGTACCGGGCGTCGCGGCACTGGCGTTGCTGCTCCTGATCCTGTGGGACGATGCGCGGCGCTGGCGGCTCGCGGTGCTGGCCAGCGCGCCGCTGCTTGTTTGGGGCGCGCTGGCGGAGCCTATGGCTCTGGCGGCGGCGGTGCCGCTCGCCGTGATGGCAAGGCTGGCCGATGGGGCGCTGGCGGAGAAGGTGACGAAGAAGGCCCCGATGCGCGCCGGACCGTGGGTGTTGGCCGGGGCGGCCGGCAGCGTCGCGGCGCTGCTGGATCCGGCCGGCGTGGTGGCGCTTGCGGTAATCCTATTGGCTCTCGGTGCCGGACCGCGACCGCGCGGCGCAGTGTTCGCGGCGGCTGGAGCGGTGCCGCTCCTGTTGGCGCTGGCTTTGTGGTGGGCGGCAACGGATCCTCCCGCCGTGCCTCCGATGCCACTTTCCGCGGTTGCACTCGCGTTACTCGGATTGGGGCCGCTCGTGCTTTGGGCACTCTGGCCCGTGGACGGCGCGTGGCGCGCGCGGGCCGCGCTCCTGCTCATCGGGATCACGGTTGCTGCCGCGCTGCTCGGGCGCGGCACGATGCTGTTCCCGATGCTCGCGTTGGTCCTGCTGGTCCCCGTGGCCGCGGCGCGGATCGAGACGGTGCGGGCGGCGTGGGCGGCTGCAATGACTCCAGTTTTCGCCATTGGTCTTATCGGCGTGTCGGGTCTCTACGCGCTCTACGGCGCGGGTCTGCCAGCGGCGGCCGATCCGTTCGCGTCGGATCGGATGCGCCCGGCCTTCTGCAGCGAGATCCTGCTGGCATTGGAGGAGGAGGGCGCGGTGGCGCTCGCCGCCCAGCAGACCGAGCCGCTGCGTCCGTGCCTCTGGCAGGGAAACCTCGCGGAGACGCCGATCCTTGCACCGACTGTGGGAGCGCTCGCGACGGCGCCAGGCCCGGTGCTGCTCGTCGCCTTCTGGCCCGATGACGGCGCGGCCCTCGCACGGCGCCTTGGTGGGGCCGAGCGGATCGGGGAGCGGGCGGTTCCGGGCCATCTCGACGTGGAGCAGCGCTTCACCCTCTGGCGGATCGAGCAGCCCTGAACCCGCGTGACCCCGCGCCCGCGGGCGGCTAGGGTCCGGGGCGATGACTGGAATGGTGTCATATGGCCGCCTGCGCCCGGCGCTCCTCGTGGGCCTGGCCGCGATCATTGTCGCAGGTGCGGTATTCTGGGGCGGGGAGCGCTACTTCCTTGGCCAGCTCGGCGCGCGCGCCGCGAATGCGGTCGAGCTGCACCGGGAGAACCTCAACGGCTGGCTCGGACGGTTCCGCGCGCTGCCCTCGGTCTTTGCCCGCCATCCGCAACTGCTCGCCACGCTGGAGAGCCCCGGCGATGTTGAGGAGGCGGAGCGGGCCGCGGCCCTTCTGGAGAACTGGACCGCCTCGACCGGCGCGCAGCAGAGCTACCTCGTCGATCGGTCGGGCCGGGTCGTCGCGGCCTCCGACTGGACGGAGCTCGACAGCACGATCGGGCGCACCATGATCGGCCGTCCCCATTTCCGGGAGGCGATGGAGGGTCGCCTAGGCCGCTGGTTCGAGGTCGATCAGCAGACGCGCAGCCGCGGCTATCACTTCGCCTTTCCGGTCCGGCAGGGCACGACCGTGGCGGGCGCCATCGTGGTCATCGCCGATGTGGCGGGGATCGAGGAGGAGCTGCGGCTCAGCCCCAACGAGGTCTTCGTCGCCGATGCCGATGGTGTCGTCGTGCTGTCCGGCCACCCGGAGCTGCGGCTCACGCGGATCGGCGGCCCGGCGCGGGGGCTGGCGCAGACGCCGGTCTCGGGCCTCTCGGACCTCGCGCCGCCGCGGGGCGAGCTGGTGGTGGGGCGACCCGACCGGTCCGACCGCACGGAGCAGGAGTTCCTGCACCTCACCCGCTCCGTCGCCACGGAAGGCTGGACGCTGCACATGCTGGTGCCGACGGCGGCGGCGCATGCGCAGGCCTTCCTCGCCGTCATCGTCTCGGGGCTGGTGGCTGCGGTTGTTACGCTCGCGGGCCAGCTCGTTGTCGCGCGCCGCCGCCTGCTGATCGACCGGCTCGTGGCGCGGGAGCGGGAGGGGCGGCTGCTGGAACAGAAGGTGGCGACTCGCACCGCGGCGCTCAGTGCCGCCAACGACCGGCTGGCGCAGGAGGTGCGGGAGCGGGCGGCGGCGGAGGACGAGCTGCGGCAGGCGCAGGCGGACCTCGTGCAGGCGGGCAAGCTCGCCGTGCTCGGCCAGATGTCCACCGCCCTCAGCCATGAATTCAACCAGCCGCTCACCGCGATCCGCTCCTATGCCGAGAACGCGGATGCCTTCGTCGAGCAGGGGCGGGAGGATCGCGCGCGCGAGAACCTCGCCCGGATCATGCGGCTGACGGCGCGGATGGCGCAGCTCTCCCGCCGCCTGTCGAACTTCGCCCGCAAGCCGGCGGAGGGGATGGAGGACGTGGTGCTCGCCAGCGTCTTCGAGGAGGCGCTGGAACTGATGGACGCCCGCCTCGCCCGCGCCGACGTGGTGCCTGAGGTGGTGGGGCTGACGCCGGAGTTGACGGTGCGCGCGGGCGCGATCCGGCTGCAGCATGTCCTGATGAACCTCATCGGCAACGCGCTCGACGCCACGGAGGGGCGGGTGGATGCCGCGATCCGGATCGGGGTCGAGCCTAGCGAGAGCACAGTGCGCATCACGGTCGAGGACAACGGCCCCGGCGTGCCCGAGGAGCTCCGCGAGCGCATCTTCGATCCATTCTTCACCACCAAGGATGTGGGCCGCGGCGTAGGGCTGGGCCTGTCGATCTCCTACAATATCGTGCGCGATTTCAATGGCCGCATCGAGGCCGAAGCGGTCGAGGGGCGCGGCGCGCGCCTCGTCGTCACGCTCGGCCGCGGCGCCCCCGCCCGCTCGGCGCTGGAGGCGGCGGAGTGAGGCCATCGCGACCCCCTGCCATCGGAGTGCCCTCATGACCGATATCCGCGTCGTCCTGCTCGACGACGAAGCCGATGTGCGCACGGCGATCGCGCAGAGCCTGGAGCTGAAGGGCTATGACGTCGTGACCTGTGCCACGCCGACCCGCGCGCTCGACCTGATCGCGCCGGACTTTCCGGGCATCTTGGTCAGCGACATCAAGATGCCGCGCATGGATGGCCTCACCTTCCTCGGGCAGGTGCGCGACATGGATGCGGAGCTGCCGGTGATCCTGATCACGGGGCATGGCGACGTTCCGCTCGCGGTGCAGGCGATGCAGGCGGGGGCGCAGGACTTCATCGAGAAGCCGTTCGAGACGGCGCGGCTGACGGAGGCGGTGGCCCGCGCCGTCACCGTGCGGCGGCTCGCGCTGGAGAACCGGGCGCTGCGCGCCGAGCTCGAGAGCCGCGACCGGGTGGAATCGACGCTGGTCGGCCGGGCTCCAGTCATGGTCGAGCTGCGTCACCGGCTGCGCACCATCGCGGCGAGCCCGGCGGACGTCCTGCTGCGCGGCGAGACGGGCACGGGCAAGGAACTCGCCGCGCGCGCCATCCACTTCCTGTCGGACCGCGCCGACAAGCCTTTCGTTGCGATCAACATGGCCGCGCTGCCGGAAACGCTGATCGAGAGCGAGCTCTTCGGGCACGAGGCGGGCGCCTTTCCCGGAGCGCACCGCGCGCGCTACGGCAAGTTCGAGCATGCGCGGGGCGGCACCGTTTTCCTCGACGAGATCGACGCGCTGTCGCTGCCGCTGCAGGCGAAGCTGCTGCGGGTGATCGAGGAGCGCTCGGTGACGCGCCTCGGTTCCCACGAAAGCGTGCCGCTCGATGTCCGGTTCGTCGCCTCGTCCAAGGCGGATCTGGAGGCGCGGGTGGAGGCGGGATCTTTCCGCAAGGATCTCTACTACCGCCTCGCCGTCGTCGCCCTCGACATGCCGCCACTCGCTGCACGGATGGAGGACGTGCCGCGCCTGTTCCAGCACCTCGTCAACCAGGCGGCCCTGCGCCACCGTCGGGCGGCCCCGGCGGTGGAGCCGGAGCTGCTCAAGGACCTCGCCGCGCGGGACTGGCCGGGCAATGTGCGCGAGCTGCGCAACGCCGCGGACCGGTTCGTGCTGGGGCTCGACGTCTTCTCCCGCGACGTGCCGGATCACGCGGCCACGCTGCCCGAACGCATGGAACGCTTTGAAAAGGCTGCGATTGCTGCCGAGCTCGCAGCGCAAGCGGGCAACATGAAGGCGACCTACGAGGCGCTCGGCATCTCGCGCAAGACGCTCTACGAGAAGATGCAGCGCCACGGGCTGGAGCGAGAGCAGATCGCCCCCGCAACCGCTGATCGTCCCGATGTGTAACCAAATCCCCCCACGGTTTTGTCACCGGATGGGTAAACTTGGTAACATCCGCGTGCATCCCACCACTTTTTTGCCGCAATCCCCTTGACGCTTCGTTGACCCGGACAGGGTCCGCGCGCTCCGATCCGATCAGTTGCTTCAGACACCTGAAGTGGCGCGAGGGGGCGCGGCGAACCGCCGTGCGCACAACACTGACCGGGAGGAAACCATGAAGTTCCTGACCACTGCCGCGGTCATCGCGGCGACCACCATGACCGCACTGCCCGCACTGGCCGATTGCGACGACGGCGAGATCGTCATCAAGTTCAGCCACGTCACCAACACCGACCGCCACCCCAAGGGGATCGCCGCGTCGCTGCTCGCCGAGCGCGTGAACGCCGAAATGGACGGCACCGCCTGCATGGAGGTCTACCCGTCCTCCCAGCTCTACAACGACGATCAGGTGCTGGAGGCGATGCTGCAGGGCGACGTCCAGATGGCGGCACCCTCGCTGTCGAAGTTCGAGCAGTTCACCCGCGTCTTCCGCATCTTCGACCTGCCGTTCATGTTCGAGAACATCGAGGCCGTGGACGCCTTCCAGGCCTCCGAGACCGGCCAGGAGATGATGCAGAGCATGACGCGCCGCGGCCTTCTGGGCCTCGCCTACTGGCATAACGGCATGAAGCAGATGTCGGCCAACGTGCCGCTGATCGAGCCGACGGATGCCGCCGGTCTCAAGTTCCGCGTGCAGGCCTCCGACGTGCTGGTCGCGCAGATGGAAGCGATGGGTGCGAGCCCGCAGCCGATGGCCTTCTCCGAGGTCTACGGCGCGCTGCAGACCGGCGTCGTCGACGGGCAGGAGAACACGTGGTCCAACATCTACGGCCAGAAGTTCTTCGAAGTGCAGGACGGCATCACCGAGACCAACCACGGCATCATCGACTACCTCGTCGTGACCTCCGACGAGTGGTGGCAGGGCCTGGAGCCCGAGGTGCGCGACCAGCTCGCCACGATCCTCGCCGAGGTGACGGAGACGCGGAACGCCGAGTCGTTCACCGTGAACCAGGAGAACCGCCAGGCGATCCTCGACGCGGGTGGGACCATCCGCGAGCTGACGCCGGAGCAGCGCCAGGCCTGGGTCGACGCGATGCGCCCGGTCTGGGACGAGTTCGTCGACGATGTGGGGCAGGAGAACATCGACGCCGCCCAGGCGATCAACGCCTCGATGTAAGCCGGACCCCGGCGGACGATCGGGCGGCCTCTTTCGCGGGCCGCCCGCACCCATAACACCACCCGTGGAGGATCGGCCATGAGCACGGCCACGCGACACGCCGCGCAGGGAAGCGCGTTCACCCGCTTCGTCAGCGCCTTCGAGGAGAACATGATCGCGCTCCTGCTCGCGCTCATGACCGCCATCACCTTCGCCAACGTGGTGCTGCGCTACGGCTTCGGCACCGGGCTTCTCTGGGGGCTGGAGGTCACGACCTATCTCTTCGCCTGGCTGGTGCTCTTCGGCATGAGCTACGCGGTGAAGATCACGGCGCATCTGGGCGTGGACGCGATCACCGCGCGGCTGCCCTCGCGCCCGCGCCGGATCATGGCGCTGGTGGCTGCTGCCGTGTGCCTCGCCTACGCCGCGCTCCTGATGAAGGGGGCGTGGGACTACTGGGCGCCCTTCGCCAATCTCGACCAGACCACGGGACGCTGGTTCCCCACGGGCTTCAACGAGAACACGCGCGAGAACGGCTGGTACGAGACGCAATATGTGCCGATGCTGGAATCGCTGCGCTTCATCGAGGCTTGGCTGCTGATCGAGGGCGATCCACCGTTCGAGAAGCTGCCTCGCGTCATTCCCTATTTCATCCTGCCCTTCGGCTGCGCGCTGCTGCTGTTCCGCCTGATCCAGGCGACGGCGCGGATCGTGCGCGGCACGCAGGACAGCCTGATCGTGAGCCATGAGGCCGAGGAGGCGGTGGAAGACGCCGCCAACACCCTCGCGAAAGAGGAGCGTCGCTGATGGAAGTCGCCGTCCTGTTCATCTGCGTCGTCGCCCTGCTGCTGATCGGCGTGCCGATCGCCATCGCACTCGGCTTTTCGTCGATCCTGTTCCTGCTGGTGCTCAGCGACACGTCGCTCGCCTCCATCGCGCAGTCGCTGTTCCAGGCGATGGCGGGGCACTACACGCTGCTGGCGATCCCGTTCTTCATCCTCGCGTCATCCTTCATGTCGACGGGCGGGGTGGCGCGGCGGATCATCCGGTTCTCCATCGCCTGCGTGGGGCACCTGCGCGGCGGGCTCGCCATCGCGGGGGTCTTCGCCTGCATGATCTTCGCCGCCCTCTCAGGCTCTTCACCCGCCACGGTGGTCGCCATCGGGACCATCGTGATCGCGGCGATGCGCAAGGTGGGCTACACCAAGGAGTTCGCGGCGGGCGTCATCTGTAACGCGGGCACGCTCGGCATCCTGATCCCGCCCTCGATCGTGATGGTGGTCTATGCCTCCGCCACCGACGTGTCGGTGGGCCGCATGTTCCTCGCCGGCGTGATCCCTGGCCTGCTCGCCGGGCTAATGCTGATGATCGCGATCTACGTCATGGCCCGCATCCGCGACATGCCCAAGGGCGAGTGGCAGGGCTGGGGTGAGATCTGGGCGAGCTTCAAGGACGCGTTCTGGGGGCTGATGCTGATCGCCATCATCATGATCGGGATCTACGGCATTCCGGGCATCACGGGCGCGATCTTCACCCCGACGGAAGCGGCGGCCGTCGCCTCGGTCTACGCCTTCATCGTGGCGTGCTTCGTCTATCGCGACATGGGCCCGCTGAAGCCGCAGCCGGAGGCGCGGAGCCTCTCGGCGGCGGCCGTCGACGTGCTCGACGCACCCACGGGGCGGCCCCGGCCGTTCCTGTCCGCCCCCTGGACGCTGGTCACGGCACTGGTGCACCGGGACACGCGCGCGGTGCTCTTCGACGCAGGCAAGCTGACGGTCACGCTGATGTTCATCATCGCCAACGCGCTGATCCTGAAGCACGTGCTGACCGACGAGCAGATCCCGCAGCACATTGCGAACTCGATGCTGGAGCTGGGCCTCGGCCCCGTGACGTTCCTCATCATGGTCAACGTGATCCTGCTGATCGGCGGCCAGTTCATGGAGCCGTCGGGCCTCCTGATCATCGTTGCCCCGCTGGTCTTCCCGATCGCCATCGCGTTGGGCATCGACCCGATCCACCTCGGCATCATCATGGTGGTGAACATGGAGATCGGGATGATCACGCCGCCCGTCGGGCTGAACCTCTTCGTGACCTCCGGGGTGGCGCGGATGCCGATGATGGGCGTGGTGAAGGCGGCGCTGCCGTTCCTCGGCGTGCTCTTCATCTTCCTGATCATGGTGACCTATATCCCGGCGCTCTCGACCTTCCTGCCAACGCTGGTGATGGGACCGGAGATCGTCTCGCAATAAGACCGGGCCCGGGTGGAACGACACCGCCCGGGCCGGGTTTCCCTCCCATGGGCAGGGTGAGGCAATGGACTGCGGCGTTGACTGCGGAGGGGGCGGGGCGGCGCAAGCTCGCCCTCGCCTCGTTTCTGGAAAGCACCGTCGTGCCCGTGCCGCTGGAGGTGCTGGTCGCCCCGCTGATGTTCGCCCATCCGCGCCACGCGCTGCGGGTCGCGGCGGCGATCTGGGCCGGCTGCATCCTCGGCGCGCTGGTGTTCTACGGGCTGGCGCTGCTGCTCTACGAGCCTGTGGTCCAACCGCTTCTCGCCTGGCTGGGCTTCGAGGCGGAGCTGGAGGAGATGCGGCGGCGGCTGGGCGAGGACGGGGCCTTCGCCGTGATCTTCCTTTTGTCGGTGACACCGGTGCCGTTCCAGATCGCGACGCTGGGGGCGGGAGCGGCGCAGACGCACCTAATCCCTTTCCTCGCCGCCGTCGCGCTGTCCCGAGGCATCCGCTATTTTGGGCTCGCGCTCCTGGCCGTCTGGCTCGGGCCGCGGGTGGAGCGGTTGTTGCGCGGTCGCCTGGCGCATGTCGTGGGCGCGGCGCTGGTGGTGCTGATCGGCTGGCTGGGTTGGAGCCTGCTGACCTGACCGCCGAAATGCAAAGCGCCGCCCAGCAAAGGGCGGCGCTTCGGTCACTCGATCACATCAGGAAGGGGCATTGCAGCTTCGTCGCGGCAGGCCCGTCTGCTGGGTGAAGACGCCGGAGGCCGCCGCGATCGCCGCATCCACCACCGCGTCGTCGGCGGCGACGTAATCGCCGTAGTTCTCCCACCGGCGGAACTGGGCGTCGTACTCGATGACCTGCAGGAGCCCGCCGCCGGAATGGTTGCCACAGGACATGTTGAGGGGCGGGGCGAGGGTGCCGAAGCCCTTCGCCTCGATCTCCTCCGCCGTCAGATCCAGCGTCTCCAGCCCCCGGCGCATCGCCTCGCCGGTCAGGCGGCCGCCTTCGGCGAACGCCATCCCGGCCTTCGCCGCCTCGACGAGGTAGAGCCCGGCGGTCAGCCCGCGGTTATAGTCGATATCGCCGATATTGTTCATCGTGCCGTGGCCGAGCCCGCCGAAATAGACCATCTCGTTCAGGTCGTTGTAGGCGGCGACGTCGTGGCCGACGCCGGACATGGACATCGCGCGCATGCCGTCCGCGGCGGGGCCGATCTGGCGCATCATCAGCTCCAGTGTCGTCCACCAGATGCCCATCATCTGCTCGCGCGGATACTGGACAGCGGCCGCCGTGCCGATGCTGACCGCGGTCATCCGGCCCACGGTCCACAGGATCACCCGATCCGGCTGGCTTTGCGCGATCGCACCCCAGACGGCCCGCTGGTCGTCACCCGGAGGGGCCACGGGATGCAGGTCGAGGGTGAACCCCTCCCGCTGCGCGATCCCCTGCAGCAGCGGGATCGCCTCCTGTCCGAAGAGGCTGTCGTGGTAGACATAGGCGATGCGCCGCCCCTCGAGCCCGCCGAGCTCCGCCTCGAAATGCTCGATCATCGCGGAGGCGGCCTGGTAGTAGTTGGCCGGAAAGGCGAAGGAGTTCGGAAACGCCTCGCCATCGGCCACCGCCGTCTGGCCGAGCCCGCCATTCATCACCGGCACGCCGACCTGGAAGGCCATGCGGTTGAGCGCGTAGGCCCCCTCGGTCGAGGAGGGGATGGCGACGACGGCGCCCTGCGCCGCCAGCTCCTGATAGCACTGCATGTGTCCCTCGAGCGTGTAGCGCGTCTCGCACGACACAACCTCGACATCGACCCCGTCCACGCCGCCGTCGCGGACATTGGCGAGCGTCACGTAGTCGGCGAGACCGTCGTGGAAGGAGATCGAGATCGGCGCGACTTCGCTCTCATGCGAAGTCAGGACACCGATCTTGACGGTCTGTGCCTGAGTTGCGGTGATCGCCAAGGCAGCCGAGAGTGCTGTCAAAGCCAATACTATACGCATCGCCCATCCCCGAAGTTGTTCAAATTTTCGGCAAACTTCGCAGGACTATTCGCATTTTCGCCATAATGACGTAAGGACAGCCTCGAAGTGACGCTGCGTAATTATGTCAGTTCTGCAACGACTGCTCCGCGCGCTGACGGGCGAGGCCGCTGTCGCGGTCGGAAATGCCGAGCAGACCGACTACCGTGCGCAGCAGGGCGTTCTCATCCTCGCTCCGATCGTTGTCGGCGAGGGCGACGCGCCACAGCGCCTCGGCAATCGCATCGCGCTCCTCGTAAGGAACGGCTTCCTTGAGCACGCGGGTGAAGCGGACGGTGTCGGCGGCCTCGGCCTCGACCTTCTCGGCGTGGAGGCGCATCTCCGTCGCCTCCTCCGGGGTCATGTCGTAGTGGTGGGTGAGCACGTCCTCGATCATGTCCCGCTCGACGCCGTCATAGCTGTCATCGGCGCGGGCGACGCGGACCATGAGGGCGGCGATGGCGATCTGCGAGTCGTCGCCGGTGATGGGCTCGGGCGGCAGCTCGCCGCGCAGCATCTTCAGCAGGTCCTGGAACATCAGTCGGTCCCCCGATACGGCTCGACATATTGCAGCGCCATATCCCACGGGAAGAAGATCCAGGTGTCCTGGCTCACCTCGGTGATGAAGGTATCGACCATGGGGCGGCCCTTGGGCTTGGCATAGACCGTCGCGAAATGGGCCTTGGGGTACATCTGGCGGACCAGTTCGAGGGTCTTGCCGCTGTCCACGAGGTCATCGACGATCAGCACGCCCTCGCCATCGCCCATGAGCTCCGCATCGGGGGCCTTGAGGACCTGCGCTTCGGCCTGGGTCTGGTGCGAGTAGGACTTCACGCTGATCGTGTCGACAGTGCGGATGTCGAGCTCCCGCGCCACGATCATCGCGGGCGCCATGCCGCCGCGCGTGATGGCGACGACCGCCCGCCACGACCCGCTCGCGCCCGGCCCGTCATTCTCCAACCGCCAGGCCAGCGCCCGGCTGTCCCGGTGGATCTGGTCCCAGGAGATGTGGAACCCCTTTTCGTGCGGAAGCTTGTCCATGCTCAACGCTCCAGAAGCAGCCGGAGCCCCAGCGCGCCGAGGATGACGGAGGTCACCCGGTCGAGCGAGCGCTTGGCTCTAAGATAGGCGCCACCCACGGCGGGGCGGCTCATGGCGAGGGCGAGGAGGGCGTAGAACGCGACCTCCAGCGCCAGGTGATTGGCGGCGATGGCAAGGCTCGTGGCCAGCGGCAGGTCGGGGGGGAAGATCACCACCAGGACCGCGCCTGCGAAGAGCACCGATTTCGGATTACCGATATTGACGAGAAAGCCGCGCAGGAACGGCCGGGTGCGCCGCGCCTCGGCCGCCTCGACCGGGGCGCCCGCGCTGCGCCAGATGTTCCAGGCGAGCCAGATGAGGTAGATGGCCCCCGCCGTCTTCATCCCCGTATAGGCCCATGGGAACAGTGTGAAGAGCGCATCGAGCCCCAGCAGCGCTGCCAGCGTCCAGAGGGCGGCCATGGTGGCGAGACCCAGCCCCGTCTCGAACCCCGCGCGCCATCCGCCGGTCAGCCCGGCGCGCATGGCCAGCAGCAGGGCAGGGCCCGGGGCGATGACGGCGGCGAGAAGCGCGAGGTTGAAGGCGATCAGGCTGTCCGCGCCCATCCGCTCACTCCGCCGCGGGCTTGCGCCCGACGGTGACGTCGATATCGGGCGCGTCCTCCGCCTTCATGCCCACGACGTGGTAGCCGCTGTCGACATGGTGGTTCTCGCCGGTCACGCCCGACGACAGGTCGCTGAGCAGGTAGAGCGCCGACTTGCCCACATCCATCGTGGTCACGTTGCGCCGCAGCGGGGAGTTGAGCTCGTTCCACTTCAGGATGTAGCGGAAATCGCCGATGCCCGAGGCCGCGAGCGTCTTGATCGGCCCGGCGCTGAGCGCATTAACCCGGATCCCCTTCGGCCCGAGGTCCATGGCGAGGTACTTCACCGACGCCTCCAGCCCGGCCTTCGCCACGCCCATCACGTTGTAATGCGGCATGACCTTCTCGGCCCCGTAATAGGTGAGTGTCAGTGCCGAGGCGCCCTCGTTCATCATCTTCTCCGCCCGCTGCATCACGGCGGTGAAGGAATAGACGGAGATGTCCATCGTCATGCGGAAGTTCGCGGGCGTGGTGTCGACATAGCGCCCGCGCAGCTCGTTCTTGTCGGAGAAGCCGATGGCGTGGACCACGAAATCGAGGCTGCCCCAGCGGTCCTTCAGCTCGGCAAAGACCGCGTCCATGCTCGCCTCGTCACTCACGTCGCAGGGCAGGACGATGTCGGAGCCCAGCAATTCCGCCAACGGCTTCACCCGCTTGCCGAGCGCCTCGCCCTGGTAGGTGAAGGCCATCTCGGCGCCCGCATCGTGCAGCGCACGTGCGACACCCCAGGCAATGGACTTGTCGTTGGCGAGACCCATGATGAGCCCGCGTTTCCCAGCCATGAGTCCGGACATGTCGCTCATCGGGGGGCTCCGCTCTTGTTCTTGTGGTTGCACCGCTTTACGTCAGAAAAAACGGCGCTTCAAGGAAATGTCCTAGCGTCATGGACGCGGTTTCAAAGGGGAATTTCATGGGGGAGGAGACGGCACGCACGGGCATCTTCGCAGGCTCCGATCCCTTCGTGCTCGCCCGCCACTGGCTGGCCGAGGCGGAAGGAACCGAGCCCGAGGACGCGAATGCCATCGCTCTGGCCACCGTCGATGCGGATGGCCTGCCGAACGTGCGCATGGTGCTGTTGAAGGAGATCGAGGACGACGCTTTCGTCTTCTACACCAACTATGAAAGCGCGAAGGGGCAGGAGATCGCGGGTGCCGGCAAGGCCGCCTTCTGCTTGCACTGGAAGAGCCTGCGCCGCCAGATCCGCGTCCGCGGCCTGACCGAGCGGGAGGAGGGCGAGAAGGCGGATGCCTACTACCGATCCCGCGCGTTGCAAAGCCGGATCGGCGCCTGGGCCTCGGACCAGTCGCGGCCGCTGTCGTCCCGCGCCTCGCTGATGACCAAGGTCGCGGCGATGGGGCTGGAGAAGGGTCCCAACCCCGACCGCCCGCCGCACTGGGGCGGTATCCGCATCCACCCGGTGGAGATCGAATTCTGGGCCGACGGCCAGTTCCGCCTCCACGACCGCTTCCGCTGGACCCGCCCGGCCCTGAGCGTGGGCGAGTGGGCGGTCCAGCGCCTTAACCCCTGACCTCGCCTCTCCGGCTTTGTTCTTCTCCAGATCTCCGGCGCGCCGCGAAATAGCCCCCTGTTTTCGGGTGACGGCATAGCCCCGCTCTGTGAGGCGCGTCTCCTGTGCCTCGCGTCACTGGCCTGGGCTGACATGGCGACGACGCTTTGGCACCTCGACCAGATCCGAGATGGCGTCGCCCGCCTGAGCCTCGCGGACCTGCCGGTTGTGCTGCAAGGCTTGCCGAATCTTCTCCTTGCGCCGCTCGCCCCGGTGCAGTCCGATCCGCGCAGCTTCGAACCACGCGCCGATCATATGCCGTCCGTCCTCCAGCCCGGCGGGACCGAAGATCTGATCAACAGCTTGACTCCCGGCCGCGGACCAATGTTTGATTGGTACGATACCAATCGAACAATGTCTCGGCTTGTTGGGTGGCGATCGAGTTGAACTACGCACCGGAAAACTCCGAAAGCGCGGCCGCGGCGGTGTCTGCGATCCGGCAGATGATCGAGACCGGGAAGCTTCCCGCCGACGGCCGCCTGCCCACAGAGCGCGAACTCGCGGCAGAGCTGGGGTGCGGGCGACGGACGGTGCGGCGAGTGCTCGATACGCTGGAGGCCGAGGGCCTGATCTGGCGAAAGCAGGGCAAGGGAACCTTTGCCGGGCAGCCGCCGGACCCGACGGGGGCGCTTGCGGCCGAGATCGCGCCGGATGCCGACCCTCTCGTCGTCATGGAGGCGCGGGTCTGCATCGAACCCGCACTCGCGGAGCTCTGCGCATTGCGGGCCACGGGAGAGGATGTTCAACGTCTTCGAAAGCTGGCTCAACGCGCATCACATCCCATGGATGCGGACACCGCCGAGCTCTGGGACGGTGCGCTGCACCGGGCGATCGCGAGGATCGCGGGAAACCGCGTAATGCTGACGGCCTTCGCGCTTCTCGACGAAGTGCGCATGGGCGCCGACTGGCAGGAACAGCGTCACCGGGCCCGCACGCCCGAGACGATGGCGCTCTACGAAACCCAGCATCGAAAGATCGTCGATGCGATCGAACGGCGGGATGGTGCGGCTGCGTTCGACGCGATGCGAGCGCATCTTGAAGCGCTGTCTGACAACCTCAGAACATCCATAAGGACCCTGGACGAATGAGGGATCTCGGGGTACCGCTTCTGGAGGTCGAGAACCTCGAAATCCAGATCGCCGGAGCCCCCGAGCCCCTTGTCGACAATGTCTCGTTCGCCCTCAATCCGGGCGAAACGCTTTGCATCGTTGGTGAATCGGGCTGTGGGAAGAGCCTGACGGCGCTCGCGCTGATGGGCCTGCTGTCGACACCGGTGCTCAGACGCACGAACGGCACGGCGCATTTTCAGGGCGAGGATCTCTTCTCGATGCCCGCTGAAAGCCTCCGGCAGATCCGCGGCGGCCGCATGGCGATGATCTTTCAGGAGCCGATGTCCTCTCTCAACCCCGCACTCAGGATTGGCGATCAGATTGCCGAGGCCGTGCGCGAGCATCAGGGCGTGAGCCTGGAGGCCGCCAACGCGCGTGCGCTGGAGATGTTGGAGCGCGTGCGGATCCCGGCCGCGGAAAAGCGGTTGAGGGAGTATCCCCACCAGTTGTCGGGCGGCATGCGTCAACGGGCCATGATCGCCATGGCACTTGCCAACGAACCCTCACTGCTGATCGCGGACGAACCGACGACCGCGCTCGATGTGACGATCCAGGCGCAGATCCTCGAGCTGATGCGCGGGCTGTCCAAGGAGAGCGACGCGGCACTCATCATGATCACCCATGATCTCGGCGTCGTGGCCGAAATGGCGGACAAGGTGGCTGTGATGTATGCCGGACGGATCGTCGAGGCCGGCAGCGCCTCCCAGATCTTCGACGATCCGCAGCACCCCTACACGCTCGGCCTCATGAGTTCGATGCCCTCGCTTGGGGGCGGGCGGGACCGGCTCGTGACGATACCGGGAAGCGTGCCGAGCCCGATGGACATGCCGGCGGGCTGTCGATTTGCGGCGCGCTGCCCGCTCGTCCAAGCCGACTGCGCAACAGCTCCAGCGCCCACGGAGGTCTCGCGGGGACACCATGTCTCCTGCTGGCGGGCGCCGCTCGAAGATGCGGTACCCGAGAAGGAGGCGCGCTTCGCATGACGACGAGCATCCTTCAGGCACACGCGCTCAAGCGACACTTCATCACTAGGAAGCCGATCTTCGGAGAGCCCACGGTCGTACGGGCCGTCGATGGCGTCGACATCGCCGTCGGTGAAGGCGAAACCTTTGCGATTGTCGGCGAGTCGGGCTGCGGGAAATCCACGCTCGCCCGTCTTCTGGTGCGCCTGATCGAACCCAGCGAAGGCCAGGTGAGCTACCGGGGGCAGGACATCGGCGCGCTCTCCGACAAGGAGCTCCGCAACCTGCGTGCAGAGCTCCAGTTCATTTTTCAGGATCCGTTTTCATCGCTGAACCCGCGGATGACGGTCGGGGCCCTGATCGAGGAACCGTTGCGCACGCACGGGATCGGCACGGCTGACGAGCGCCGCGCGGACGTCGCCCGAATACTGACCCGCGTCGGCCTGCGACCCGAGCACGCGGACCGCTACCCGCACGAATTCTCGGGCGGCCAACGTCAGCGCATCGGGATCGCGCGTGCGCTCGTGACCCGTCCGAAGGTGCTGATCGGCGACGAACCCGTCAGCGCCCTAGACGTCTCCATCCAAGCGCAGGTCATCAACATCCTCGAAGATCTGAAGGACGAGTTCGGCCTGACGCTGATCGTCATCGCCCACGACCTCGCAGTCATCAGGCACATGTCCGACCGCGTCGCCGTCATGTATCTCGGCAAGATTGTCGAGGTCGGGCCGACGGACGCGCTGTTCGAAGCCCCGGCTCACCCCTATACCGAGGCGCTGCTGGAGGCCATTCCGATCCCCTCGGTCGGGGCGCGCAAGGCGCGCGTGGCCGTCGACGGCGATCCGCCAAATCCGATCGCGCCGCCATCGGGCTGCCGGTTCCACACACGCTGCCCCTACACTGCGCCGAAATGCCGGACCGACGAACCGGCCTTGCGAGACATGGGCAACGGCCGGGTCGCAGCCTGCCACTTCATCGGCGATCTCGCCCTGAAAGGCATTCAACCCGACGCCGTCCGCCGCAGTCCTGCGGCCGCGCGGCGCTTTGAAATCTACGGCGCGGCACGTGCCGCCACCGGATCACCCGCGGAAGGATCACCCAGCTAGGAGGAAGACCTCATGCGTATCGGTAGAATACTGACAACCGCAGCGCTTCTGACGCTTTGCACCGGTCTGGCGCACGCGCAGGACTTCAGGATCGGGCTGCAGGAGGACCCTGACATCCTCGACCCCGATCAGTCCCGGACCTTCGTGGGCCGTATCGTCTACGCCTCGCTCTGCGACAAGCTGGTGGACATCACGCCCGATCTGGAGATCGTGCCGGCGCTGGCCACCGGGTGGGAGTGGAACGCCGACGGCACCGAACTCACCATGACGCTGCGCGACGATGTCGTCTTCCACGACGGCACGCCCTTCAATGCTGAGGCCGTCGCGGCGAACATAGACCGGTCCAAGAACCTCGAGACCTCGCGCCGCAAGTCGGAGGTCGCCTCGATCGAAAGCTGGGAGGTCGTGGACGAGTTCACGATCAGGATGACGCTGTCGGCGCCGGACGCAACGCTGATCGCCCAGTTCGCCGACCGGTCCGGCATGATGCTCTCCCCGACCGCGTTCGAGGCTGCGGGCGAGGATTTCGGTCTCGCACCGGTCTGTGCCGGTCCCTTCAGCTTTGTCGAGCGCATTCAGCAGGATCGCATCGTCCTTGAGAAGTTCGCCGACTACTACCGTGCCGACGAGATCAACTTCGACACGGTGACCTTCCTTCCGATCCCGGACACGACCGTGCGTCTGGCCAACCTGCGTGCGGGCGACCTCGATATGCTGGAGCGTCTCGCTGCAACCGACGTATCGTCCGTGGAGGGCGACGACGGGCTGCAGCTCGAGCGGGCCACCTCGCTCGGCTACCAAGGCATGACCATCAACGTCGCCAATGGCGAGCGGGCCGAAAACCCGCTCGGCCAGTCGAACCTCGTCCGGCAGGCCCTGTCGCTGGCGATCGACCGGGCCGCGCTGAACCAGGTGGTCTTCGAGGGGGCGTTCGCGCCGGGCAACCAGCCGTTCTCGCCCGCGTCGCCCTGGTACAATGCGGAGTTCCCGGTTCCGGAGCGAGACGTGGAGGCCGCCATGTCCCTCCTCGCTGAAGCAGGTTTCGAAGGCGGCGTCACCATAGAGGTTCAGGTCGCCAACAACCCCGTGCAGACCCAGGTGATGCAGGTCATTCAGGCCATGGCCGCCGAGGCCGGGATCACCATCGAGCTGGCCGCCAAGGAGTTCGCGACGCTCCTCGCCGACCAGTCCGCGGGCGATTACACGGCGAGCCAGATCGGCTGGTCGGGCCGTGTCGACCCGGACGGGAACATCCACCAGTTCATGACCACCGGCGGCGGGATCAACGACTCGCACTATTCGAACCCGGACATGGACACGTTCCTCAACGAGGCGCGTCTTTCGACCGATCCCGCGGTGCGCCGGGAAAGCTACAACGCGGCCATCGCCCTGCAGCAGACGGACATGCCGGTCATCTATCTCTACCACCCGGTCTGGATCTGGGCGCTGGATGACAGCGTGTCCGGCTTTCAGGCCTATCCCGACGGGATGATCCGTCTGCATGGCGTCAGCCAGAACTGATCGAGTTTCCGGCCCGGCCGCCTGGCCGGGCCCCATCAGGAGATCCGGACATGCTTGGCTTTCTGGTCCGCCGCTTTCTGATCGCGATCCCGACGATCGTCCTGATCTCGATTTTCGTGTTCTCCCTGCAGAAACTGCTGCCGGGCGACCCCGTGCTCGTCATGGCGGGTGAGGAGCGTGACCCGGAGCTTATCGAGGCGTTGCGGGAGAAGTACCGGCTGAACGACCCGATTCCCGTCCAGTATGTCGCCTGGGCGGGCAACGCGCTGCGCGGTGATCTGGGGATATCCCTGCGCACCAATCAGCCCGTGCTGGAGCTGATTGGTGAGAAGCTGCCCGTCACCATTCAGCTCGCGGTGATGGCCCTGATCATCGCCATGGCCATCGGGATCCCGGCGGGCGTGATTTCGGCTTACAAGAAGGGGACCTGGATCGACTGGCTCGCCAACCTGATCGCGTTGTCGGGGCTATCGGTTCCGAATTTCTGGCTGGGGATCATGCTGATCCTGCTGGTGTCGGTGCAACTGGGATGGCTTCCGGCCTCCGGGTATCAGCCACTCTCCGAAGATCCCCTGCAATCGATCCGGACTATGTTGATGCCTGCCTTCGTGCTGGGCACCGCGATTGCCGCGACGCTGATGCGGCACACCCGCTCCGCCATGTTGAGCGTGCTGCAGTCGGATTACGTGCGGACCGCGCGGGCGAAGGGGCTGCGGGAGCGGACCGTTCTCGTGAAGCACGCCCTTCGCAACGCGCTGGTGCCGGTCGTCACGGTGACCACGCTCTTGTTCGGCGAGCTTCTCGCAGGGGCCGTCCTGACAGAGCAGATCTTCACCATCCCGGGCTTCGGAAAGCTGGTGGTCGATGCGGTCTTCAACCGCGATTACGCCGTCGTGCAGGGCATCGTGCTGTGCACCGGCATCGCCTTCATCTTCATGAACATTCTCGCGGACGCTGCCTACCGCGTTCTCAACCCGCGCATGAGGGACGCATGACCGCCGTCGCCGATCCCCCATCCGCCGCGTCGGACCCTGTCCTTCCAAAGCGGCGGAGCCGGGCCTGGGCGAAGTTCCGCAAGAGCCCGTCTGCCCTGCTGGGTGGGATCATCGTCTTCTTCTTCGTGACCGTCGCGCTTTTGGCGCCGGTTCTGCCCGTGCCGGGACCGGCGGAGACCGACTGGTCCGCCGTCCGCAAGGCGCCAAGCGCCGAGCACCCGTTCGGCACGGACGAGATCGGCCGCGATGTGCTGTCGCGGATGATCTGGGGGGCGCAGGCCTCCCTGCTGGCGGGGGTGGTCTCCGTCCTCATCGCCGTTGCGCTGGGCGTTCCCCTGGGTGTTCTCGCAGGCTACTGCCGGGGCTGGACCGACGCGGTAATCAGCCGTGTCACCGAAGCCCTGCTCGCCGCGCCCTTCCTGATCCTGGCGATTGCCCTGGCCGCATTTCTGGGACCGTCGCTGACGAATGCCATGATCGCCATCGGCGTGTCGGCGATGCCGATCTTCATTCGCCTGTCGCGCGGCCAGACCATGTCGGTGATGACGGAGGACTACGTGGAAAGCGCCCGCGCGGTGGGCGTGGGACATGTCGCGCTGATCTGGCGCTACATCCTGCCGAACATTTTCCCGCCCATCCTCATCCAGGCGACGCTGACGATCGCGACGGCCATCATCGCGGAAGCTTCGCTCAGTTTCCTGGGGCTGGGTCAGCAGCCGCCGGCCCCGTCCTGGGGCTCGATGCTGAACATCGCCAAGAACTTCCTCGAACAGGCGCCGTGGATGGCGCTCTACCCCGGCATTGCGATCTTCCTCGTCGTGCTCGGCTTCAACCTTCTGGGGGACGGGCTGCGCGACGCGCTCGACCCCCGCGACACCTAGAACAGGACGTCCCATGACCTTCACCACTCGACCGGAGATCAGAGGCACATTCGGAGTCTGCGCCTCGACCCACTGGATCGCGTCTGCCGTGGGCATGAAACTTCTCGAACAGGGCGGTTCGGCGTTCGACGCCGCCGCCGGGATGGGCTTCGTGCTGCACGTGGTCGAGCCGCATCTGAACGGCCCGCTCGGGGACATGCCCGCCCTGATCCGGCTCGCAGGCGAAGACGCCCCGCGCGTCATCTGCGGGCAGGGCGTGGCGCCCGCCGGGGCAACCATCGAACACTACCGCTCGGAAGGTCTCGACGTGATCCCGGGATCGGGGCTGCTGGCGACCGTCATCCCCGGTGCATTCGACGCCTGGATGCTGATGCTGCGCGATCACGGTCGACTGCCGCTGCGAGAGGTGTTGGAGCCCACCATCTACTATGCGCGCCACGGCCACCCGATCTTGCCGCGCGTCGCCGCCACCATCGCGGGCCTCGCCGACTTCTTCCGCGACGAATGGCCGACATCCCATGAGACGTGGCTCCCCAACGGTGCGGCCCCCGAGGCAAACAGCCTGTTCAGAAACCCAGCCCTCGCCGACACGTGGGAGCGACTGCTCGCCGAAGCGGAAACCGCGAGTGGCCGCGAGGCGCAGATCGAGGCGGCGCGGCGCACCTTCCGCGAAGGGTTCATTGCTGAGGCCATCGACACCTGGATGCGCGATGCGTGCGTGATGGACGCCGAAGGGGGGCACCGGAAAGGCGTGCTCAGCGGTCAGGACCTTGCCTCCTGGGAAGCGACCTACGAGGACCCGCTCAGCGTCGACTACCACGGCTGGACGGTCTGGAAGGCCGGTATCTGGAGCCAGGGGCCGACCCTCCTGCAGTCCCTCCGAACGCTGGAGGGAAGCGGCATCGCGTCGATGGATCCGAACGGCGCGGACTTCGTCCATAAGGTCACCGAGACGATGAAGCTGTCCTTCGCCGATCGGGAGGCTTACTACGGCGACCCCGCCCACACCGACATTCCGGTCGATACGCTGCTGTCGCGTGACTACGCGGAAGGTCGCCGTGACCTCATCGGACCTACAGCTTCGCTCGATCAGCGCCCGGGACGGATCGAGGGTTTCGAGAAGTGGGCCGATGCGGCGATCGCACGGGCCGCCGCGAAACACGCGACCGGGCCCGGTGTCGGTGCCGGGGAACCGACCATGGCCCACCTCACCGAGCGGCGAGGCGACACGGTCCATATCGACGTGATCGACCAGTGGGGCAACTCTGTCTCCGCGACGCCCTCGGGCGGCTGGCTGCAGTCCTCGCCGGTCGTGCCCGGCCTCGGGATGCCGCTCAATTCGCGCGCGCAGATGTTCTGGCTCGATGAAGGGTTGCCGACGTCGCTCGCCCCGGGGCGGCGGCCGCGCACGACGCTCTCGCCCTCCATGGCCGAGGCGCCGGACGGCACGCAGCACGCCTTCGGCACACCGGGGGGCGATCAGCAGGACCAGTGGCAGTTGATCCAACTCCTACGACTGGTTCATGGGGACCTGAACCTGCAGGAAGCGATCGACTGCCCTCTCTTCCACACCGGGCACTTCCAGGCGTCGTTCTACCCGCGAGGGACGCGGCCCGGACACCTCATGCTGGAGCGGTCCTTCGGCGACGACGTCATCGAGGATCTGCGCGACCGGGGTCACGATATCGAGGTCGCCGATGCCTGGACGGTGGGACGCCTCACCGCGGCCTCCCGGTCGAAGGAAGGCATGGTGCGGGCGGGGGCAACGCCGCGCCTCATGCAGGCCTATGCGGTCGGACGATAAGGGAGGGCGACATGACCTACTCGATCGTCGCTCTTGATCAGCCGACCGGCCAGCTTGGCGTTGCCGTCGCATCCCGGTTCTTCGCCGCCGGCGCCCTCGTTCCGCATATCCGGGGCGGAAAATGCGCCGTTGCCACGCAGGCCTTCGTCAACCCGCTCTGGGGGATCGAAGCTGCCGAGCGCATGGCACAAGGCGAAGCACCGTCCGACGTCCTCGCCGATCTCGTCTCGCGAGACCGAGGTCAGGCCCAGCGGCAGGCGCACATGATCGACGCCTCGGGGCGCATCGCGGCTCACACGGGCGCGGACTGCGTCGACTGGTGCGGTCACCTTGCCGGCGACGGCGTGTCGGTCGCCGGGAACATGCTGGCGGGCGAGGACGTCATCCGGCAGACCCTCGCCGCTTACGACGCGAACCCGGACCTGCCCTTCGCCGTACGGTTGATGACCGCCATGGAGGCCGGAGAAGCCGCGGGCGGAGACAAGCGCGGCAAGCAGTCGGCCGCGCTGCGCATTCACCGGACCGAGGATTTCCCGTGGCTCGACCTGCGCGCGGACGATCACCCCGACCCGCTGCCCGAGCTCCGGCGGCTCTACGACGTGGCACAGGAGCGGTATCTACACTTCGCCGAGGCCATGCCGAGCCGCGCCAACTTCTCCGGACAAACCGACCGAACCCCTCTCGATGCCGCCATCGCCGCGGAAGAAGAACGGCGCAAAAGCGAGGGGAGAGAAAGCCGATCCTTCGCCACGCCATTTTGATGTGAGCCGACGGGTCAGAGCCAGCGGGCCATTCATCCGGTCACGTCGATCCGGACGTTGGGGAGGCGCTCTAGTCGATCGAGATGTCCGAAATCGCGGCCATGACGGACTGTCTCTCAGCGCGTCGTGTCGACGGGATCGCGCTCCCTACGGGTCCTTTTGCATCTCCTCTGTCTCAACTCTAGCGCCGGCGAACTTTGGCGATCACGCCGTGAAGCGCGCGTTCGCGCCCGCTGCAACCTCGACGATCTCGCCAGTGATGTATTGGGCGCGATCGGAGGCGAGGAACACGAAGCTGTCCGCGATTGCCTCGGGCGGGAGGAAGGCGATCGGCATCGTATTGTAGTGGGTCGTCAGGTACTCCGCCGCCCGTTCGAGCGCCTCACCCTGCGGCATCCGAACGGATTCGACTGCCGTGGGCGAGACGGCGTTCACCGTGACATTCGAGGGGCCATACTCCATCGCTGCCGACTTGATTAGGCCGATGAGGCCCCATTTGGACGCCGCGTAGTGCGCGCGACCGCCCATGCCGTGCCGACCGCCCGTGGACGAGGTTGCGAGGAAGCGGCCCGAGCCACGCTCCGCCATGCCCGGCAGCGCGGCCCGCATGCCGTTGGCGACACCCGTCAGGTTCACGTCGATGCAGTCGCGCCACTGTGCGTCCGTCATCTGGTCCAGCGAGGCGGCTGGCACGAGTGCCGCATTCGCCACGAAGATGTCGAGCGGTCGGCCGAAGGTCGCCTCCGCTTGTGCCACGGCATCGCGATTGGCCTCGTAGGATCGGACGTCGGCGACGATGGGCAAGGCGCGCCGCCCCGTGGCCTCCACCGCGGCCACAGCCTCGTCCAGATCGGCTTGCGAGGCGAGCGGATAGGCGAGCCCGTCGATCGCGTCCGGATCGGCGATGTCGAGGAGCGCGACGTCGGCGCCCGCCTCTGCCAGCGCAACAGCCGTCGCCCGGCCGATGGCGCGCGCAGCACCGGTCACAAGCGCGGTGCGCCCCGCCAGTTCACCTTCTGGCGCGGCCCCCTGAGCGCGCGCAGCGGTGGCCCCAAGGCCCGCTGCGGCAGCCGCGACGGTGCCAGTTGTCAGGAGCGCGCGGCGGGTTGGGTCGGTCTCGTCGGTCATGGGATGTCTCCGGTCATCTTCAGCTCGAGGGTGGGGGATCAGCTGTTGCGGTTGGGCGGCGCGAAGGGGCCGGTCAGCATCCCGCCGGTCACGTCGAGATCGACGCCGTTGAGCGCGGAGGCCGCGTCGGTGGCGAGGAACATCACGATCTCCGCCATCTCCTGCGACGTATTGGTCCGGTGCATCAGATTGGGGGCCTGCGCCTCGTCCGGATCGCGGCCCTGCGCCTCGATCGACGCACGGCGCATGGGAGTGTCGACGCCGCCGGGTGCGATGCCCAGGATGCGTAAGCCCAGCCCGCCATAGTCCATGGCGCCGCCACGGGTGAGGCCGAGCACACCGTGCTTGGACGTCGAATAGGGCGTGATCGTCGGAAAGCCGCCATGGGCGCTGACGGAGGAGTTGTTCACGATTACCCCGCGCAGACCGCGAGCGCCCCAGGGCGGGTTCTCCAGCATCCGCGGGATCTCATGCTTCATGGACAGGAAGAGCCCGCGCGTGTTGGTGGCCCAGACGTCGTCGAAGTCCGCCACGTCGATATCGGCCATCGGCGCGTTGCCCGTAAGCGACCCGTTCCCGAACACGACGCCGGCATTGTTGAAGGCGATGTGCAGCGGACCGTGCGCATCGATGGCCGCCCGCACGAAGTCGATGATCTGCTGCTCGTCGCGCACGTCCGATTGCACGTAGAGCGCGCCGCCACCGGCGGCCTGAACGGCTGGATCCTCGTTGATCTCGGCCGCGATACGCTCGCCCAGTTCCGCCCTGCGACCGTTGAAGGAGACCCGGGCACCCTCGGCGGCAAAGGCGCGCGCGGTGACCTCTCCAATACCGGACGTGGCACCCGTGATCAGCACGTGACGCCCGGCGAAGCGCGCGGGCGGGGTTGAGGTCTGCGCAGTGGCGGCGCTGGCCGTCATGGCAGCGGCCAGACCCGCCGCGCCGCCCGCGACAAGACTGCGCCGCGTCGGGTTGATTGAGGGTTCTTGGCGAGTTTCGTCGGTCACGGGTCTCGGCTCCATGTCTCGCTAACTCATGTTCTATCAATCAATTAGTGGGCGAGCTGGGGCAGTTTCAGACGAAAACAGGCGCGGCCGTCCCGATCTTGCGGCGTCCTGGTTTGTTGGCGGCGTAGACGATTGATTTGCTTCATCTCCGGCCAGCGAAAGTGATTGAAAATACGCAAGATCGGGACGGCCGACGTCGTGCGATTTGCGGGAGACCCCCTATGATCGCGGCATGACGTGGACCATCGAGACCAACGAGCTGCGCGCTTTTTGGGGCGTGGTGCCGCCGCCGACACAGCATATCGCTCCCTCGGTGTCCGAGGCCTACAGCATCGGCTTCAACTTCTCCGGGACCGAGGCCCTGGTCGAGATCGAGGGTCGGACCGAAGCCCGCAGCCTCGGTGCCTTCACGGGCGGTGCGAATGGTGCGGAGAGGATCCACTGGGTCAGCCTTGATGCCCCGGCCGAGTGTGCCGCGATCACGATCTCCGATCGTCTTCGGCTCGAGATCGCTGACGAACTGCGGGCAGAGAGAGCCGTCGATCTGGGCGATGTCTGGAACGAGCAGGAACCCGTCTTGACGGCACTGGCATTGCGGCTGCGCGCGGCAGGTCGCGGTGGCTGGGAGATGTCTTCGCTCGAACTGGAAGAGCTCGGGCGCGGCGCCCTCAGATACACGATGATCGAGATGTTCGGCGCGCGGCGTCCACGGATCAACGACCATCGCCTGGACCGCAAACAGCTTTCGCGAGTTCAGGAGTATCTTCACGCGAACATTGCGAAGCGCGTGACGCTTTCGGAGCTGGCCGCCGTTGCTCATATCAGCCCGACACACTTCCAGAGAGCGTTTCGCCTGACGACCGGCCTGAGCCCACACCAGTATCAGACGGCTTGGCGAATGAACCGCGCGGCTGGCTTGATCAGGGCGGGGGTTCCTCGTGGCACGGCGGCTCGTGCCGTGGGTTTCACGCCCGGCCATGGCTTCCGAACCGCGATGCGCAAGTTCGTGGGCATGCCGTAGTTGGTTTCGCTCTTGATTGGGCTTCGACGTTCCGCACGAAGGACAAACACGGCGCCCCGCGCCGCATGACAGCGTTGAAACAATTGTCTATTTGCCGGGATCTGTTCCGTCCTTCACGGTCGCGCCGACGAATTGGCTGACCTTGGATTGGGCGCGCTATGCATTTCGAGACACTCCAGACGATCAGCGTGAACGGGTGCGCGCAAAAGCCGAACGACGATCGCTGCGGCGCGACGGCACGGCTTGCCTGGGTCATCGATGGCGCCACCGACATGGGCCCGCCGGGCTTGCTGGGGCAGCAGGGCGGCGCGTCCTGGTTGGCCTCCACGGCCAGCAATGCCTTCGCCGCCACGCAGGCCGACGACGTCGAGGCGACTTGTCACGCCGTCTTCACCCACATCGAGGATCGGTTCGAGCGACAGAAGACGCGGGAGGTCGCCGCCCCTTGGGAAGTCCCCAAGGCGGCCTTCGGAGTGGCGCAGCTCACAAGCCACGGCTTGTCGGTGGCATGGGCCGCGGACAGCCCGATTCTACACATCTCCGGCCAAGACGTCCGGTGGTGCACCGGTGAGCCGGACACTAGCGCCGAAGCCGCGGATGCACGCGCGCTCGGCCCCGGCATCGGCGCTGCGGCTGAACTCCCCCAAGCCGTCCTCGACGACCGCCGCGCCCACCGCGCCCGGAACGGCCACGTCGCCCTCAGTTCTGACGCGAAGGCATCGTCTGCGGCCACACGCTTCGCGCATCATCCGATCTCCGTCGGCGACGAACTGCTCCTTATGAGCGACGGCTTCGCTAGCCTCGTCACGGACTACGAACGATAAACGGCCCGCGAACTCGCGGCTGCGGTCCGATCGGAAGGGCTGGGCGCGCTCCTGCACGATGAGGATCTTCATGGCGCTGCTCCCGTCGTGGTTCGGTGCGCGGGTGGACCGGCCAGGACATCTGGATCAATCCCTCGTCTACGGCGAAACGCATTAAGCCGCGCGCGATAGGAGGGGTCAGCGTCCTACTCGGTCCAGTCGGCTGGGGTCGAAGTTGATCGTGATCGACGTCGCGCCCGGCAAGGCGCCGACGACCGTCCTCGCCTGCTTCACGAGCATCATCGCGACGGGGCAGGTCGGCTCGGTCGCGATCACGTCGATCTCGAGCGCGTTGCCTTCGACTCGCGCCAACGGGACCAGACCCATCTCCGACAGCCCGGCGGGCACGCCCGCGACGCAAAAGCACGGGTCCTTGATGCCATCGAGCGCGGCGCGAACCTCCGTCTCGCCGATTATGATGTCCCCGCCTAGACGTATTTGCGGTCCATCTCGAAATCGCACATCGCCGCTTCGTCGCCGCCTGAATTGGGCTCGGCGTAGGATTTGTCCGGTCCACGACCGAACGGGTCCGCAGCCGATGCTTTCTTCTTGGCCTCGACATCGATGCCGTGCAGCCTGGCCGCGTTGAGCCCGAGGATGTTCGCCTTGTCCTGGTCCGTCAGCGCCGGGACGCCGTAGCCCTCCCGCACGCCGATCGGTCTTTGCAGCATCACCGCCAATGGCAGCGAAAAAGTCCTAACAACACAGGAGAGCCTGACCAGCCATGCGGTTGAGTGGGTTTATGAAGAGTTGGACTGTATTAGGGTTAGGACCCATTGATCAGGTGGTCGAGGTGTGATTCACCGCTTGGAAAAGTGAGCGGTGACATGAGCAGTCTCTCCTGGCTGACGGAGGCGCAGATGGCGCGTCTCGAGCCCTTCTTCCCAAAGTCCCGCGGCAAGCCTCGCGTCGATGATCGGCGTGTTCTGTCTGGGATAATCTTCGTCAATCGCAATGGCTTGCGTTGGTGCGATGCGCCCCGCGAATATGGCCCGCACAAGACCCTCTACAACCGGTGGAAGCGCTGGAGCGAGAGGGGTGTCTTCGCCCGGATCCTGATGGGTCTGGCTGCCGATGAGCCAGATGAGAAGACGGCGATGATCGACGCGACCTACCTGAAGACCCACCGCACGGCGACAAGCCTGCGGCTGAAAAAGGGGGGCGTGGACGCCTGATCGGCCGCACCAAGGGCGGCATGAACACCAAGCTGCACGCCGTCACGGACAGCCTCGGGCGACCGATACGTCTCTTCATCACCGCCGGCCAGGTAAGCGACTACATCGGCGCCCGGGCGTTGTGCGGGTCCCTGCCTTCGGTCGACTGGCTCATAGCAGACCGAGGCTACGATGCTGATTGGTTCCGCGAAGCCTTGCTGGATAAGGGGATACGGCCGTGTATCCCCGGCAGAACCTCCCGCGGCAAGGACATCCGGTATGACAAGCGCCGCTACAGACGGCGCAACCGCATCGAGATCATGTTCGGTCGTCTGAAGGACTGGCGTCGGGTCGCAACCCGCTATGACAGATGCCCCAAGGTCTTCCTGTCCGCCATCGCTCTCGCCGCCGCCGTAATCTTCTGGCTTTGAGCATCAATGAGTCTGGAGCCTAGGAATGTTTGTATTCGGTGTCGCCGTTGCCCGTCTTGGAGTGTCAGCGACGGCGCTGTCTGGTGCAGTGGTCCCGGCGGCGACAGCGATTGGCTGCTGGATATTGCTGGATGAAGTCTTGTCGGGACCGACAGTAGTCGGCATCGCTATGACGATGGCGGGTCTTGTGGCGTTCACATTGGGCAGGACCGTCAGTCGCTCCCCATAACGGGTCATCTTTCGACACCGCGTCGCAATAAGCCAAAGATCGCCGTAAGTTCCCTGAACGAGTTATTCGCACCAACCGCGCCTTCCAACCCTCAGAAGCCTCGGCGGCGGCTCCTGCGTCCGAGCGACAAACCTCACCTGCAACGTCACTGCCGCAACTAGGACACCTGCCCAGTAGCCGATCCAGATCCCCATTCATGCAAGGGCCGAGCCCGACCGCACAGGCATAGGCCGGTGGCAGCGCGTGCAGTCAGTAGTCGACGAGCAACTAGGCTGTGGGCGTCCTGATGTCCAACAGGCCCCTTCAGAGCCCCCTGCGCCGTGGACTACTCTCGTCCGCGGTCTGCGTTAAGGCTAGCGTCAGGAACGGGGCCGCGGCGCTGGGCACCACGTCGGAACCGGTGCCGAGCGCGGTCGCTAGATCGGTGCGGAACATCAGGAGTAGCCTGATAAACGCACCCATCCAAACGACGACGATGACGTTGCCAGCACGGCCCGCGCCTGCTCCGCCTGCCTGCTGCCTACGATCTGCCCGACCCGGATGTTGACGACCGCCGTCATACCTATCGGCAGCATGTACATCACCGCGCCGATGGAATGGGCAACCGCGTTCGCTCCGAGCGCAACGGCGCCGAAGAGCGCCGTCATCATGCCCGCGGTGGCATAAAATCCGCCCTCTCCCATGCTCGACATCGCTGCCGGCTAACGTTCCCGGAAGAGACAGACGCCGTGTGTCAGGCCGGGACGCGCGCGCCGGCGATACGCGTCGACCTCCATAGCCAGATCGTCAGGACAGGCGAGAACGTCGTGGCAAGCAGGCTCGCGATCCCAGCTCCAGCCAGGTCGAGCGAGTCAAGGCCGCCGACGCCCTGGATCAGCACCCCGTTGAGCGGCACGTTCGGCGCGACGCCTGCCAGAACCACCCGGAGCGGCGCCCATCGGCGATCCAGCGCGTTGAACAGGTGATGGTAAAGCCTGAGCAGCGCGTAGGGCACAAGCGATGCGGCCATCGCAGGACCAGAGCTGCGCTCGCACTGCGACGCTGATGCCGAGCCGTGCGAAGGCCGGGAAGGCGATCAGAATCAACACACCTGCAACCGGCCCGAGTCCGATCGCGGGAAGCAGCCCATCGGCTAGTAACTCTCCGAGCATCGCCCAAGCCTCGCCGGCCCGGAGCCCGAGCCAGATGAGCACCCGCGACGGAGAGCAGCCCGAAGATCCCTGAATAGAGACAACGAGCGCGCTCGTCGCCAGCCTGAGCGCGGCCAGCGAATCCGGGCCCGAGCGGCGCGACCATTAGCGTGTCGACCATGCTGATGAGCGTGCCGGAGGCCAGTCCAACCATGATCGGCGCGGTCAGGTACAGCAACCGACGCACTTCGGACAGGGTCGCCGGGGCGAGGGATTGACGGTGAGACGGCGCGATGTCGGTCGCTTTACGGGGCCTCCGCTTTTCCGGTCGATATCGACTGCCATATGAGTGCAATAAAGCGACCTTAACGCGCCCGCACTGCGCATCAATGCAGCGTTCCTGAAATGGACGACTGGAACGAGATCCGAACCGCCGCTACCGTCGCCCGACTCGGCACCATCCGCTATCCGATGCAGCCCCGGACGCCCTATGCCCAGATCGCGGCTGAGGATATCGGCTGAATGGTGACGCAGGCGTTCGAGTGGCCGGACCTCTGGAAAGGTCGCGCCGCCCCGATCGCGGGCGACGTTTCCACCATGTAGGAGATCGTCGCGACCGTGGGCAGGGTAATTGGGCGCGAAGTCTGCTATGAGCAGATCAGCTAGGCCGTGGACTCATTAGCTCTGATCCAGATGCGCGCTGCGGCGAGGTGAAGGGTGGCCAGGAAGTTCATTGCGGTCTTGAAGTGTCGTGTTGCGATGCCGCGGAAGTGCTTCAGGCGGTTGAAGAACCGTTCGACCCAATTGCGTTCGCGATAGAGCGTCCGGTCCACGCTTCGGACCACGCGGACGTTCGACTGGCTCGGAATGTGAGCCGTCGCGCCTGTCGCCTCGATGGCGTCGATCACCGCCTGGCCGAAGTAGCCCTGGTCGCCGACGACGTCTCCGGTCAGTCCGAGCGGCCCGACACGCTCCGGCACTGTGGTCTTGTCCGATGCCTGGCCGGGGGTCAAGAGCAGCCGGATCGGCAGGCCGCGACCGTCCACGACCGCGTGGATCTTGGTCGTCAGGCCTCCACGGGAGAGACCAATGGCGTGATCCTCTCCCCCCCTTTTCCGCCAGCGGCGTGCTGGTGGGCGCGGACGATGGAGCTGTCGATCAGATGCAGAGATCCCGGAGACCGCTCCGCCAAGGCATCGAAGATGCGAAGCCAGACGCCATTCTTCGCCCACCTGTTGTAGCGATTGTAGACCGTCGTTCGCGGGCCATAGCGCTCCGGGAGGTCGCGCCAGGGGGCTCCGGTCCTCAGAATATAGAAGATGCCACTGATGACGCGTCGGTCATCGACCCGTGCGACACCTCTCGGCTTGTTCGGCAGAAGGGGCGCGATCACCGCCCATTCCGCATCCGTCAGATCGTGCCTGCCTGTCATGACCGCTCCGTTTCCGGAAATGAAACACGAGCCCAAGGCAGGGGAATCCTCTTTATCAGTTGACGACCTAGCCGCAGGTTCAGGAAGAGGGGGGCGAGGAACTGACTTTGATGTACAGGTCTTTCGACATCTATGGGATGGACGGCTAACCCTTGTACCTGCGCCGCTGGTTCGGCGAGGCCACCGATTTCGAAGCCCGCTTTCGCAGTGCAGGTTGGGCCAGACCAGGGTCTCATGATGGGGCGGAGGCGAATGCGTCCTCTCTTCAGGGGAAACTGACGTGGGAGGCGGGCCGCCATCGTTCCCGCCGACGAGCCGATGCCGGACCACTCAGGATGCGCATCGCCCGATCATCCGGCATGAAACGCGGGCGGGGACCTCAGCCGCTTTCGGCGCGTGCCGCAGCGTCGGCCATCTGCTCGACCGCGGCTCCAAAGGCGTCGGAGAATGCCGTGTCGGCGACCGGTGCCGCGAGGGTTGGGAAGACGACGTCCTGTAAGCCGAGCTCAGCGATGGCCGCGCGCGCTTCGGCCGGAGGCTCGGCCTCCCAGATCAGGACGCTGGCGTCGTTCTCCGCCACGAGCATTCGCAGCCCGGCCATCTCCGCGTCGCTCGGCATCGCTCCGGCCTCCCATTCGAGCGACAGGATGGTCAGCCCATACGCCCGGGCGAGGTATTGGTAGCGGGGATGCGTCGCAACGAAGACGGTGTCCGCAACTCCCTCCAGCGCGCCCCTCGCCATCTCGTCCATCGCTTCGAGGTTGCTCGACAGCGCCTCCAGCCGCGCGTCGATCTCCGCCGCATCGCCGATGACGCGTGACGTGAGCGCCTCCGCAATGGCCTCCGCCTGCGCCAGCGCCATCATCGGGTCGAGCCACGTGTAGGAGGCGATGCCCTCGTGCGAGTGCTCGCCGCCGTCGCCGTGGCTGTGCGTGATCGTCTCCGTCGCGATCAGGCGGTCCTCGACGTCGCGCGACGTGTCCACCAGCTTCGAGCGAGGCAGCGACACCCGCGCCGTCCACGTCGCGAAGCCCGCGCCGTTGAGCAGGATCAGGTCCGCAGATTGCACCGCGCTGATATCCGCGACGGTGGGCCGCCAGAACGACGGATCGACGCCCTCGGGCACCGGGAAGACCACCTCGGCCTCATCGCCCAGCAGACGCTCCGCCATGTATTGCAGCGGATAGTTCACCGCGACGATCCGCGGCGTGTCCTGCGCGGTGGCCGCCGCCGCAGCGAAGGCCAGAACCGCAGCGAGCATCATCGAGCGCACCATCATCAACTCCCGCAATGCCGCGCGATGTCTTCCGGCGTCAGGATCCAGTAGTCATCGTGGCTCCCGGTATCGACCTCGATCACAAGGCCGCCGGAGTGATCGAGGCCGTCGAGCGGTACCCGGCGCGTCCCGTCCGCCTCCAGCGCGAGTGTGGTCAAGAGCGTGTTCTCCCCGTCGAGCACGCGCACCTTGCCCTCCACCGGTGCCCGGCCGTTGGAGAACTTGGCCTCCACTAGCACCGCCTCGCAATCGACGGAGGCGAAGACGTTGAGCTGATGCGCACCGGCGCTGGCCGGCGCGATCAGCGCGAGGGAGGCGGTCAGGGCGCGCAGACGGCTCACTCGCCCGTCCAGTTCTCGAAGTGGACCCAGATCACCGCGCCGAGTTCCACGGCCTTGTCCTCGCCATCCTGCGGCAGGGTGTAGTCGGCCGTGTTCAGTGCCGCGAAGCCCCACCAGCCGCCTGCGGGCGGGGCGTAGGTGAAGACGCCGTTCTCGTCCGCTTTCACGGTCTGGGTGATCATCAGCTCGTCGGGCACCGTCGCGGCACCACCATCGTTGAAGAACTCGACTTCGACCTCGGCGTAGGGCACGGCCTCGCCATCCAGCTTGACGATGCCCTGGAACACGTTGTGCTCCCACAGCGCGAAGGGTTTGGAGAGCGGCACGATCTCCGTCTTCAGACCAAGCTCGGTATCCCACCCCTCGTCGTCGCCATAGGCGGTCACGTAGGTCTTCGTGTAGTGGATGATGAAGGCGTCCTCGGCCGGCTCCCAATAGGGCTGCGGCTCCATCGAGAAGATGTAGGTGCCCGGCCGCTCCAGCGGATAGTCGAGGCTGTAGCCCTGCTCGTCCATCACGGTGGCGTCCTGCAGGCTGCCCAGGAGGTCGGTCGTCTCCCCTTCGTGCGTCACGTCGAAGGACACCGGACGCTCCAGCATCATGCCGTCCATCTCGAAGGGATGCGAGAATGACATGGTCAGCGTGACGCTCCGCCCGTCCTCCTGACTGATCATCGGGTCGTTGGGGATGATCATGCCGTAATGCGCGGCGGACGGACCGGCCGCGAGGATCACGGCGAGCGGCGCCGCCAGAAGTGTCTTGTTCATGATCATCTCATCCTTCGTGTTTACGTCCCGAGGGCCAGGAGCCATCCCACCCACGCCTCCGCGTTCCGGGCAACGATGGCGGCCCCCATTGTAGCAATAACGCCAGACAGAAAGAGTAATGTGACGGTCTCGGCTGCCAAGAGCCGCAGCACCATTCCGCGCCGCGCGCCGAGCTTGACCGCCGTCGCGATCTCACCCGCGCGCAGCCGGTAGCTGAGAAACACCGCAAGGCCGACCGCCGCGAGGGCCGCGACGGCGATGATCGCGGTCACGACATCCAGCAGCGCCTTGATCCGGAAGATCCGGTCGACCAGCCCCTGAACCACACCGGCGGGCTCGAACAACTGGGTGCGCGCCTCCGGGTCGAGGTAGCGCCCCCGCAGGATCGTACCGGCGCGCGTGTCGTTGGGCACGACGATCACGGCGGTCGCGGGAAAATCCGCCTCGGCCCCGTGGAAGTGGAAGCTGTCGAGGTTTTCGGCCGTGATCCGCTGGTACTCGACCACCGCCGCATTCGCCGTCACGTCCAGCCCCGCTTCGACATCCGAGGCGGTCACCACATCCTCGTGCCCATGCCCGATGCCCTGGATCACCCAGGACGTCTTGATATCGACGAAGATCGCATCGTCATCGGCGGTGTTGGTCGGGGCGAGAACGCCGACGATGGGCATCTCCAGCGGATAGACCCCGTCGAGATCGAAGAGGTTCTGGGGGGAGGAGACCAGCGCGTCGCCCGTCCCCTTCTCCAGCGCCGCCGCCACATTGGCCCCTATGACCGCCTCGCCAAGGACCGCCAGCCCGCGGCCGTCCGCGATCTCCAGCGCCCGGAAGTCGAAATAGTCGAGCGTCGTGCCCACGATCCGGAAGCCTCCGGACGAAAACGCCGTGTGCACCGGGATCGGCGTCGCGAGCCCGCTGTCCCACACCGCCTCGACCTCGCGCATCTCCACCGGTTCGGGGCTTTCCTCCGAAAAGTAGAGGGCCGCCATCGTCAGATCGAGCGCCGACCCCCGGCTGCCCAGAACCAGCGGTGTGGCGTCGGCGCGCGCCGTCAGCGTCCGCTCGCTCGTCGACAGCAGGATCTGCGTGGCCACCGGCACGAACAGGATCAGCGCCGCGACGAGCACCATCACGAGGCTGCGCACCCAGTTGTAGCGCAGATAGGCGAACGCGAGGTAGAGAGCGTTCACGCCACCGCACCCTCGCGAAACTCGTTGAAATCCAGCACGCGGTCGAAGCGCGGCAGCAGCTCGTGGTCATGCGTGACGGCCAGCACCGACGCGCCCGCCGCCTCCGCCCGTTCGAAGAGCAGGTCGAGGATCCGCGCCTTGCTTTCGGGATCGAGGTTGCCCGTCGCCTCGTCGGACAGGACGAGCTTCGGTTGCGTGACCAGCGCCCGGCAGATCGCGACCCGCTGTTGCTCACCCTGACTCAGGGCCGACGGATGCCGGTCGAGCTTGTCCCCGATGCCCGACGCGGTCGCCAGCGCCTCCGCCCGCGACCGTGCTGCCGCGTCCAGCACCAGGCCCGGAGAAATGCGATAGGGATAAAGGATGTTCTGCCGCGCGGGCAGGTAGTCGAGCAGCGCAAAGTCCTGAAAGACGAACCCGATCCGGCTCGCCCTGAAGCGCCGCCGCTCCGCATCGCTCAGGGTGGTCACGTCCGTGCCGCCCACGTCGATCCGACCCGTTGCGGGACGAAGGATCCCCGCGATCAGGTTCAGCAGGGTGGTCTTGCCGCTCCCGCTCGGCCCGACGATCGCCAGTCGCTCGCCATCCTTCAGCGTGAGCGACGGCACCCGAAGGCCGAAGCCGCCGGACGGGTAGGAGAAGGTCAGGTCCTCGATCTCGACCATCAGTTCGTCGGCGGCGGCGTGAAAGTCTCGCCGGCCGCATCGCGGCTCACGTCGAGAAGCTCGAAATCGGTGATCTTCCAGGCGCCATCGACAGGCGAAATCGTCAGGTCCGCGCTGTAGCTGTTGCCCCGCACGTGAAGATGTTCGGCATGGCCGACCGTGCCGATCACCTGCCAGGACGCATCGATGAGAAGCGCATCGCCTCCGTTCGTGACCGTCGAGGAGAGCAGCTTGATCTCATGGATCTCCTGATCGGCCTCCTCCAGCCCGCCGCCCGCCATGGCGCCGACGCGCTCGAGATAGAGCTGCTCCAGCGCCTCCGCATGGGCCACGTCGGCCAGCGTGTCGTAGATCTCGTCCTCCCCCGTCCGCCCGAACGCCTCGTAGACGACTAGGAGCAGGGCAGGCGTCAGCCGATAGAACTCGTTCTGCGCCTCGTCGAAGGTCAGCGGATCGAGGCCGGGCGCGGTAAACGCGTTGTCCCGGTCCGGAGCGGTCCCCGCCAGACCCACCACGAGGGCCCCGGCGACGGTGATCAGAACGGCGACCGACGCGAGTGCTGCAATCCGTATGCCCGGCTTCACTGAAGATCCTTCCCGCCCGCTGCTCGCCCCAACCTTACCGGAATCGGGCAGGTCCTCAATGCGAGATAGCAGGATCGGCGGGCCCCTCCGGAACCTCCGGCGACGCAGTCATTACTCTGCATCCAAAGGGTTAGAGAGATTAGAGCAAACCAGATTCGGTTACAGAGAGCAGACCAGCTTTACGCAGACTATCAACGGGATAGCTGTCGCTGGCCATGAGGTCGAGGCTGAAGTCCGGCTCGAGAGTTCGCAGTCTGAGTAGGCTGGCTTCAGCTTCTTTGACATTCCCATCTGCGTACTGAAGTGCCGCCACGACGCGATGGGCCGCACGCAGGTCGGGTGCGCGTTGAATGGCGGCTTTTGCCCACCTTAGCGCTCCTGCAGCGTCGTTGATTCCAATTGCTGTATAGGCTTTGCGCAGTTCGAAGAACGCGGGCGCGAGCGGTGACATCTGGTTCCGCCCGGCAGCGATAGCCTCTTCGTGCGCAGCCTTCGGATGCCCGCTGAATGAAAGCGCCACGGACAGCGACTTTCGAACGAAGGCATGGTTCGGATCCAGCCGCCGCGCCTCTAGTGCGAGCTCAAGAGCGAGTTCATCCTCGCCACGAGCACCATGGATTAGTGAATCCACAGCTAGAATGAACTGATTAAACGGTGCCGCCTCACGCGCATAGCGCATCATTTCACTTGCTTCCTCCAACGCATCGCTTGAAGTTCGTGTGAGACGCTCCATTACCATCGTGTGCCGTAGCCACGCGCGGTAGGCGAGGCGGACAGGTCCTTCTGCTGATCTTTCAGTGTTGTCGGCTTCGGCTCCAAGCGCTTGATCTGCCTGAAGGAGACGTGAAGCATCGAAGCTGAATGCATCGAGTAGGCGTGGCGCTGTTGCGGTCCTGCGCGCAGTGAAGACTTGCGTTACAGCAGCGCTCGAAATGGCTGCTGTAGCTTCATCGATCAGGTCTTGAGTCGTTTCCTGTGACCCCGACATCGTTCTTTGCCAAAGCACGATGCCACTGATCGGATCGGCGATAGTTGGCTGGATAACGACACGCCCGGAAATCTCTGCGACCTGGCAGTCGAAGCGAAGACTACCCGGTGAATACTGCGCATCGGCTGATAGAGTTCGGTGCTCCGCTACTTCGGCGCCCAGCATATGTGCGGCCCTCTGCGCGCCATCACGAAGGATGATATCCGAAAGCGCGTTCCGGTCGTGCCCTAGAGGCGGTTCTGAAGGTAGGACCAGCTTTATCGAGCGCGGACTCCAAGGTCGCCGAGTGAACTCTGCGAGCCGTGTAATTCGTTTCTCGGCCGGTGAGGAGATCGTAGTCTCGTTGTCAGCGATAGTCTTTGACCAAAGATCCGCAAAGTGTTGTCTGGCGTCGCGAATCCAGTCCTCGAACTCAGGATCCGGAATATCTAGTCCTTCGGCAAATTCGGGGATCGAGCCATCAACGTCGAGGTTGGTCGGTTCGAGCGCGACATGGATCTTACTCGAGTCCAGGCCGACCCAGCCGCTGCCGGACGTGAGGGCGTCATTCCCGAGCGCAGCCCGCAATGCATGCAGAGCCTGCCGTAGACTTGCAGCCGCCTGTTCGGAGCCGCGGGTGCTCCAAAGCTTGTCCATCAGTTGTGCACGCGTGCGTTGAAAATCGCGTCCTGTCGCCAAGAGGGCAAGCATACCCCTGGCCTTCGCGCCCCGTGGAGTTCGATCATCACCATCCTGCGTTGTCACGCGAAGGGGACCGCAGATTTCGAGACGCAAAACTGTCAACGAGTTGGCCCTAAACTTCAATGCTTGCAAAGTTCGTTTAGATCCATACCACGTGTAGGGAAGACCAAACAATTCGCCATATCAATCAACGATGTTTTGCCGCGCGCGGAGGACAAAATGCCGATTTCCAGTGGCCGAAGCGGAAGAAGTGGACGGAGTGGCCGCAGCGGCCGCACGATCGGAACTGCGACAGACATCGCCGATGAGATTTTTGAACACGCTGGAGGTGAATCGTCCTATCTCATGGGCGAGGCGTTGATCGTTCAACGTGATGCCCTTGTGCAGAATGACGAGATCACCCCGGATAGTGGCAAAGGCAACGCACAGCACAGTACGGGCCGCATGCTGCAGCTTGATCAAGTGTACCGTGCCTCGGTTGTCCACTCGGAACTGACCGAGGAAGTCCGTGTTAAGACCACCGCAAGCACGCCTGGCGGAGCAAACGAAGTTACGATTTTCAGCTCCAGTTCGGGTGGAACGGATCAGCCGATCTGTAGGATTATCCGACCAGATCTCAGTGACTTCGAGCGCGATGCCGCGCTCGTGGCAAGTTATGCGGATCTGCGAGATGACCGGCTGCCGGAGATCGACATCCAGATCAGCGACCAGCTATCGTTTTTTGGAGCGGTCACACCACTTCAGCCCGCCGGCTTCAAGTGGACGCTCGAGATGATCAGTGCCGCGCTTGACTGGTCGACTATGCTCGCTCAGCGAGTCAAAATTGCTCTCGGATGCCCGCGGCCAGAACTTTTTTCACCCCTTATACAGCCGGTGATCCAAACACCGAGCCATGGCGCGTTTCCGAGCGGGCACTCTACACAAGCGCATATGATCGCGGCGCTTTTGACGGCATTGCGGTTCCCGGATCATGAGGTCGAACCCCTGCCTCACGATCGAGCGCCCGACGAGCACGTGCTCCAACTCTTTCGCTTGGCATCGCGCGTCGCGATCAACCGTACGGTCGCCGGTGTTCACTATCCATCCGACAGCGCGTCGGGCGCCATAATCGGCATTTCTCTGGCTCGTTTGCTGGTAGCGCGAGCGCGTAACGCGCTGAAGGAGGACAGCGAGGCTGACATGGCGGCGACCGGTTACGCATTCGACGGCAGCGCCTATGCGCTGGACGCATGCGAACCCAGAAGATCGCGCGACTACGACATCAATGAGCTCGCTCATTTGATGAAGGGAGACGCTGCCGCTACCCCTCTTGGGGCACCTGTAACGCCGCTTCCAGCGCCGCTATTTGCCGTGCTTTGGAGTAAAGCATCAGAAGAATGGAAGCATCGCTGGGGTTAGACGCGTGGCGACATCAGAAACGACTGAGGCTGACACCGTACCGTACGAAGGTTCGGAACTTTTAGACTATCGCAAGCTATCGCGCGAGATCGACATTGCAGGCAATCCCTCTCAGGGCCGCAAGCTGCTGCAGCTGGATATTGCTGCGTTGTTGGATGCAGCGTTTGCCGATGATGCGAGCGTGAAGGAGTGCTTCCGAACCGCGTTGCTGCATTACCGTCTTGCTGCGCAAGAAGTTCTGGGGATGGAGGTGATCTGTGATGAAACAGCTGTCTCTGCCGCGGTGTCACGGAAGAATACCGACCCCGCCGGGCCACCTCCGCCGGAGCTGCAGCCAGGCGACTTGATGCCCGTAAGCGCGCGACCGCAGAATCCGGAGAGCGCAACGGTGATCGCGATTATCGACGAAGGGCTGCCATTCGCCCAGCCGCAGATGGGAGCCCATCTGGCCAGCGTCTGGATGATGGCCGCTGCTCGCAGGGGAGCCGTCCTTTTCGGCGCAGAAATCACGGGGATTGATCTGGCCCAACCACAGACTGCGCATGATAGACTGTGCGGCGCTTCGGGGCGTTACCGCGCTTTGGACGTAGACGACGTCCGATCGCCAAGTGGGCGCAGAATGCGCGGGCTCCGTACGCATGGTTCGAGCGTGATGGCAATCGCCGTCGAAGATCTCGGCTCGGAGCACCCGGTCATAGGCGTCGGCTTCCCGGCAGAGGTCGTTCGCGACACTTCTGGAGCAGTGCTGCCGTTCTTCATCCTTCTAGGTGTAGTCCACGTGGTGGCGCGGACGAGGGCGCTCTCCTATGAGCTAGGTAAGTCTCGCGACTTGGATCCGCTGGCTCTGCCCGCTGTTATTAATATCAGCTACGGCGTTCTCTCAGGCCCCAAGGACGGTAGCGATCCACTATCGCACGCGCTCGACGCGCTTTGCGATCCCGCGCGACAGCCAATTGAGGGCCTCGGCCCGGTTCATGTGGTGTGGCCGATGGGCAATGGTCGACAGGCTCAGAGCCATGCTCGAGTAGGATCGCAAACCGGGCCGCTCTCGTTACACTTGCTGCCGGACGACCGCACACCGAGTTATGTTTCTCTTCGCGCCGATGTGCCGGAGGACGGCAGCTTTGCCCTTCGCGCGGCTCTTTGTTTGCCAGGCGATACCGAGTGGACGGAAACGACACGCAATCCCATACGTGGAACGCGCATGAAGCTGCAACTTCGTGACGGCAGCATCGTATATGCGTACTTCAAACGCGAAACACCCGCTCACGGACGACCGCGCGACCTCATCATACTCGCCTTCGGCCCGACGGTGCGATGGGATTATCGTGATCGCAGTATGCCTGTCGGGCGGTGGGGGTTGAAGGCGGAGGCTTTCGGAGAGGTCGAGGTTTTCGTGCAGCGAGACGACTCGCTTGTCGAGATGCGCTCCGGCGGTCGGCAAGCGAGGCTCGGCCACGCAAGCTATACTCGGCAGACCGCTGCAGGACGCGAAATCGAGTTCGATGAAGACGGTCCATCAAGCCCGATCCAGCGTATACGCAGCTTCAATGCCTATGCGTCGGGTAACTACGTTTGGCGCGTCGGCGGAAGAACCGGACGAGAGGAGCGTATGGTCTCTTATTCCGGGCTCGGAACGCCCGGCGATCCGACGCGCCCGGTTGAGGGTGACGTACTCGCCGTCAGCGATCGTAGCCTGACGATAGCAGGCGTCCCCGTGCGCGCATTTTTTGGTGGCACTTCGATCAGGGAGACCGGCACCTCGGTCGCCGCCCCGTGGATTGCCCGTGGGATGGTTGAGGCAATGACGGATTATCGAGCGAAGTATGGCAGCTGGCCGGGGCGGAGCGAATTGACCTATGCACTTGAGCAACGGGCATTCCGGCCAGATCCGCAAGCGTGATCAAGAGTTGGTAGCGTTCGGCGAAAGGCCGGTCTCGATCAACGGAGCTCGCAAGTGCTAAATTCGCGGATCTAGCGGCGGTGAAGATCGGTTCTATCGCCAGCAAGTATCGCGCGGACGATGCCACTTCATCGATTTGCGCAGGCGACCGCCGACGAGATCGGAAATGTAGATCATGCTGCTGCCGACGCCCTGTTAGAACAGGATCCGACGCGGCTTTAACATGAGCATTGAACGCCTGGTTCTTAACTGAAGCCTCACGCTCAATGAGGCTACCGCGCCTCAAGCGCCTGCCGGGTGAGTTGCGACGGCATCTCAATGCTCCGGGCATATTTTTCAATAAAATCAGCATCATAGGAAATAGTTAAAATCAGTCTATGGTTGTGCTTGATTGGCGTAAATCCTCTCATCATAGTCTGATTTGCGGATAGCGGTGTGAGCAGATTCTGCCGATCGCGCCCGCTCATTGGATCCTTTTCTCAAATGGAGTCGGATATGTCTCAAGTCAAAATCGGCGGTAAGTCTCCGGTCGTCACTCTGAAGCCTTGGACGAGCAAGAGCGATGTTAAGATCGGAGGCAAGGCGCCGGTGACCTCGGGCTCGAACTGGAAAGAAAAAACGAAAGTTCGTGTTGGCGGCAAGGCACCCGTGTTCAAACAGGCGTCGTGGTGAAGTTTGCAGATCCAGGACAACCGTCGGCCCCTGTGGAGGGGCTGACGACAGAACTCTCCAAACCACAACTGCGCTTCTATAGACTTTTTGAAAGCGCGAAGAAGCCCATCCTGGCTGACAAATCAGCTAGCGGTCTCCTTCCCACACGAGCGTTTCGTTTTTGCGAAGCAGCTCGTATCGCGTCGAGTATCGGGTGGTATCTCTTCCCGTCGGTCTCATTTTCCATCCGATATGACGGTGCGTCAGTCTTCTGGCGTCTCGATCCCGATGCCGACTGGAGGCTGCTGGATAGCGTAACCCTTGAGGGTGATCGGGGCTGGTTTGATGATGCTGCTGACACGGATGTTGTCGGTCACTGTCCTCCCTTCATAAGTGCAGCCGAGAACGGCATGCTTCAGATCATGACAGGCCTCGCGGTCAGAACGGCTCCGGATTGGGGTATTCTGGTGCGGCGTCCGCCTAATGTACCCGCCAAAGCCCACCTCGAATACTTCGAAGGCTTCGTACACACTGGAGCGTGGTTCGGTCCATTGTTCTTCAACATCAAGCCTCTTCGGACCGATATAGAAATCCGATTTGAAGAGGACTGGCCGCTTGCGTTTCTGCAACCGTTTCCCGTCGCGTTGGCAGATAATAGGTTTTATGCTGATGCTCAGTTTGTATCAGAATTGGACGATCTGACTGATCAGGATTGGCGAGAATTGAGAAATACGTTGGTGGATCGCTCAGGACAAGAGCGTGAAGTCGGAAGGTACGCAAAGAAAGTTAGAAAAAACTAGTTTTGGCCTCAAGGAATTTTATTGGAGCAATAGCCGCTAACACATCCTACATCATGGAATTGAGTGGCTTTGCAATAATTGTCTATCATCTGGATCTTTCGCAGAGCTCTGCTGCTATTGTTTACTCCGCTTATAGTTTGTGCTTGGTGGTTTGCCTTCCGATTTCTGGTTGGTTGATCGACATAGGTCATATTGCACGCTCATTTAGGTTGGGCGTTTTTCTGTATGCATTGAGTTCATTGGCAATGCTCGCCGAATATGGCTTCTTCTACATTCTGGCTTGCCGGTGTGTTCAGGGTTTCTCCGCAGGTTTGTTTTCTCCATCGGTGCCCATCATCGTATCGAACTCGGGCGCGAGTTCTGCGCGATCTCTATCAATTTGGACAACTATAAGTAGCGTATTATTTGCGATCTCGCCTTTAATTATTGGATATATGACAGAATATGCAAGTTGGGGGGCTGCTTGGTTACTTATTCCTTTGTTTGCGTTATTTGCGTTATGCATGGTAAAGGATTTAAATCAAACTGACTTAGGGGTGGTGCGATACAGAGTGCCGTCCACTGAGAGTCTTATAATACTATTGGTAATTTTCTTGTGTTTTGGGGCAAGTACTTTTGTCATCTTCGCTTTGCCCACCGACTTTCGAACTCCATCAGAGGCTGGATTCGCCTTGATGCTTTTGTGGATTTTATCCGGTGCTGTGAGCTTTTTCATTTCAAAGTTATTGAGTAATAATAATTATAGAGCTCTAATATTTATTGGCTTTGTTTTGCATTTTCCAATTGTCCCTGCTGTCATGTTTGGGGAACCCTACGTTGCGGTCACTCTGGCGGGCCTCGGAATGGGGCTCGTTAATGCACCGACGACTTTTGCGCTCTTGCGTAGTGCTCGTGCGAACGAGCAGGGATTGCTCGCCTCTCTTGACATCATGTCCGCCCGTCTGGGTGGCAGCATCTTTATAATCGCTTTTGCCGTATGAGGTTTTGAGCAGACTTGATTATTAATAGTAAATGTTTCGCTCTAGATTTAATGTTAAATAATTCAATTAATTGGGGGCTTGAGAATGCTGCCGTAGTGTACTAGGCTTATTCAAGAGGTTAATTATCGAATTGGAGTTGTTTCATCCGATATTTTGATCCTTTGGGCGGCTACACCGCCGTGCCTGACGTGGTGTCAGAGGCTTGCTTGCGGCGGGACCACCATCTTCCCTGACGTTCCCAAGGCCATCTACTAGCTCGATCCGCGGTCGTGCGGCGGGAGAGCCCATCACATACCAGAACAACCCATTGATGATCCGTTGTTGAATGCCATCTCAACCTTTGCGGGCGCGTCGTTCGCCACTGATCGCTGCCCGCTCCATCAGGTTGAGGAGACCGCACTCATGAAATACGTCCTGAACGTCATCGCAACGGTTGCGGTATCCGCTCCGATGGCGCTGTTTGCGCAGACTACCGAAGATTCCGAGCGCGGCGAGACGCTGCGCCAGATCTCCACCCATGTGGGTGAGATGTCGGCGACGATCGACCAAGAAGACATCGATGACGGGCTGCGGCTGGAGCCGTTCCAGCTCTTCGGCGAGATGATCCTGCGCGACGATGTCGTCTATCTGATGCGCCACGGGCCCACGGACTGGAGCAAGCTCGACGTGGTCGACGTGAGCCCGACCGATTGCGAGAACCAGCGGATCATGAGCCCCGAGGGCGCGCAGAACATGCGCGATCTGGGCAGCTTGCTCGCCTTCAACGACATCGTGCCCTCGCAGATCGTGGTCAGCGAGTGGTGCCGCAACCAGCAGACGCTGGAGCATCTGACCGCGGGCTACAACCGCGCGACGCCCGGTGTGCTGCAAGACGTGCCGGTGCAGACGGATGCGGAGCTGAACCTGCTCCTGTCGCTGCAAGGGGCAAAGAACGTCACGGCCCTGCGCGAGCGCATCTCCGCGTGGGAGGGGGATCCGGACCGGTCGGGCCCGCTTCTCATCATCACGCACTACACGAATATCGAGGAGCTGACCCAGTTCGGCGTCTTCGAGGGCGAGATCCTCGTGCTCGATCCGCAGCGGAACAACCAGGTGCTCGGCACGCTGCGGCTGCGCTCCGCCTCGCCGGATGTGGGCCACTTCGCCGACGCGCTGGAATCGCCGCTGCTCTATGAGGAGCAGGCGCTCGACATGGTCGCGCGCTACTACAACGCGATCAACGCGCGCGACATCGACATGATGGAGGACGTGCTGAGCGATCGCTGGGTGGTGCATGGCGAGTCGGCCGAGACGATGGATGTCGAGGGCTTCTTCGACCAAGTGGCCGGCATCGACGAGGGGCTCGCGGATGTCCGCTTCGATGTCGAGAACGTCCACGTCGCCGAGGATGTGGTGACGGTGGTCGGCACCATCCGCGGGACGCATACGGGCGTGCTCTACGGTGCCGAGCCCACGGGCGAGGAGGTCGCCTTCGGCGCGATCGCCGTGCACCAGATCAGCAATGGCGAGATCGTGGAGAGCTGGAAGATGGCCGACCGCCTCGCGCTGATGGAGCAGCTCGGCAAGAAGGAGTAGGGGGCGCTCAGGCCCTCTCGAAACGGGGGAGCGCCGGCGTTACCGGCGCTCTCTGAAAGTAGTGATGGCGGTTGCTGCCGTCATAGCGGTCGCCCTTGAGGCAGCACCGCTTGTAGCGGCGGCCCGAGCCGCAGGGGCAGGGATCGTTCCGCCCGAGCTTCTCGATCAGCTCCACATCGCCCGCGCACCGTCTGCGGACCCGCCTTCACACGGGTCTCCGACGAGAACGAACGGCGGCGCCTAGAGGTCGCCTCGAAAGGACGGGCGGTCGTCGGGGTGGATGCGTTTGGCCATGATAGCCTCCAGAGGTTGTCGGGATCGCTGCCTTGGTTCGAAATCGCGTCTCACACCAGCTCCGGATCGGTCATGACCTCCACCAGCGACGGGCCGTCCAGCGCCAGAGCCTCCTCCAGTGCCGGGCGCAGGTCGTCGTTGGTCGTGACCTTGTGGCCGTGGCCGCCGCAGAGGCGGGCGAAGGCGGCGAAGGAGGGGTTCACGAGGTCGGTTTGCCAGACCTCGAACTCGCCCGCGCGCTGCTCCTTGGAGATCTTGCCGAGCTGGCCGTTGTTCATCAGCACGTGGGTGATGTTCATGCCGTGGCGCACGGCCGTGGTGAACTCCATCGCGTATTGCCCGAAGCCGCCATCGCCGGAGATGGAGAGGACCTTGCGGCCCCGCAAGTGCTCGAAATCCTGCGTCGCGGCCCACGCGCCCATCGCGGCGGGAAAGCCGAAGCCGATGGAGCCGAGATAGCCCGACATCAGCACCGACTGGCCCTTCGCCTCGAAGTAACGGCCGAAGGAGTAGGTGTTGTTGCCCACGTCCACCGCGATGATCGCGTCCTCGGGGCAGAGTTCGGTGAGGGTGTGAAAGAGCGTGGCCGCCGACAGGCCGCGCGGGCTTTCGTCGGAGAGGCGAGAGGTCTTTTCATCCCGCCAGATCGCCCAGCGCTCGCGCAGCTCCGCGATCTGGTCGGGGCCGTGGCGGGTGACGCGGCCCGCCATCTCTCGCGCGAAGTGGCCGATCTCGCCCCAGACGGGGAGGGCGACGGGGTGGAACTTGCCGAGCTGCATGCGCTCGAAATCCACCTGGATGATGGGTTTCGAGGGCTCGATGCCGGTGTGGTTGGCGAAGGAGGAGCCGAGCGTCAGGATCAGGTCGCACTCGTTCATGAACCAGCTCGCGATCGGCGTGCCGGAGCGGCCGAGCACACCGGCCGCGTTCGGATGCGTGTCGGGGATCAGGCCCTTGCCCTTGAAGGTCGTGGCGACGGGGGCGCCCATGGCTTCGGCCAGGGCGATGACGTCGGCGGCGACGTCCTTCGCCCCCCAGCCCATGACGATGAAGGGGCGGTCTGCCCTGGCGATCATGTCGGCAGCGGCGTCGAGGTCGTCCGCGCCCGCGCGGATCGTGGCGGGGCCGACGCGGCCCTGAGGTCCGCCCGCCGGCTTGTCGGAAGAGATGGTCTGTACGTCGTCGGGGAAGATCAGGTGGCCGACGTCCCGCTCCACGATCGCGTTCTTGCAGGCGAGGCTCGCAAGCTCCGCGTGGTTGGAGCTCGGCAGTACGATCTGGCTGAAGCGGGTGACGGCATCGAAGGCGGAGGCGAGGTCGATGTCCTGGAAGGCGCCGGGGCCGAAGACCTGGGTCTGGACCTGGCCGGTGAGGGCGAGGACAGGCGCGCGGTCGACCTTCGCGTCCCAGAGACCCGTCAGCATGTTGGTGGCCCCAGGTCCGGCGATGGAGAGGCAGCCCGCGGGCACGCCCGTCAGCTTGCCATAGGCGGAGGCGGCGAAGCTCGCGGCGCCCTCGTGCCGGATCGCGACATAGCTCATTGCGCCCTCGGCCGTGCGCCGGCGGATCGCGTCGGCGAGGCCCAGGTTCGAGTGGCCCACCATGCCGAAGACGCGGCGGACGCCCCACGCCTCGAACGTCTCGGCCATCACGTCGGTGGTTGTGCGCTCATGGGGCGGTTCGGCCTCCAGCCCCACCCAGACCTCGTCGTCGCGGATCTCGACTGGGTAGAGCTGCTGGCCCGTATCCTCGTGCCCGCCGGGAGGGGCGCCGGTGAGAGGGTCGAAGTCCCAGCCGTGCCAGGGGCAACGGATCCAGCACTGGCCCTCCACCCCCTGTTCGATGGAGCCTTCGCCGAGGGGGCCGCCCTGGTGCGGGCAGCGGTTGTCCATCGCGGCCCACTGGCCCTGGAAATGCGAGAGGCAGAGCGTCGTTGTGCGCGCCGTGACCGTCTTCACCCGGCCCTCGGGCAAGTCGTCCACGTGCCCGACCTTGTACCAGTCGAGCGGCTGCGTCTCGGTATCCAGGCTCATGGCTGTCCTCCCCGGCTTGAGCGGATGTCAGTCGAGCCTAACACTTTCGGCTCGTTCCCTGTGTTCACATCTGAACCCTATCCGGTTCATGCGGTACTTAGCTTTCGATCACTTTTTCAATCCGGTGGGTCCGTGGCGTTGAATTGTCGTCGGACTGTGCCACGATGAATGTCAATCAGAACGGACGGGGACAGAGATGCGGAAAGAGGCGGTTGCGGCGTGGTCGGAGCTCGAGGATCGGAAGCCGGCCTACGCCCTCGTCGGTGAGGTCGACCTGGTGGTCGTGCGCTGGGACGACGAGGTTTCCGTCTTCTACGGCCGCTGCCTGCATCGCGGTGCCTTAATGGCCGACGGCTTCGTGCGCGGGCGCAACCTGATCTGCGGCGTGCATGACTGGGACTACCGGCTCGACACCGGTGTCTCCGAATACGCGAACGAGGAAGTGCTGCCGAAGTTCACGTCCTGGGTCGAGGGCGGCGAGGTCTGGGTCGATGCCGACGAGATCAAGGCATGGGAGGACGAGCACCCCCAGCCCTTCAACCGTGACGCCTATCTGGGGCTGTACGCCGATACCAGTCACGGGACGGAGGAGGAGCCGCATACCGGGCTGATCCATGCCTATGCCGCGAACCCGGTCCATGCCGGGCATCATGGCAAGATGGACGCGATGGGTGTGCCGCGCCCGCAGCTTCCCGACTGGGACGACATCCAGCTTCTGACCGCCCAGCTCCACCGGATGCCGCTGCTCGACGACCATCCGGTCGGCACCGACACGGTGATCGGGCCGAACGCGCAGAAGCCGCTGGTCCTCGACATCCCGCTCTTCGTCTCGGACATGAGCTTCGGCGCGCTGTCGGCACCCGCCAAGCGCGCGATGGCGCGGGGCGCGGAGCTCGCCGGGACCGGCATCTGCTCCGGCGAGGGGGGCATGATGGCCGACGAGCAGGCGGCGAACTCGCGCTATTTCTACGAGCTCGCCTCGGCCCGTTTCGGCTTCACCTGGGACAAGCTGGCCAAGGTGCAGGCGTTCCACTTCAAGGGCGGGCAGGGGGCCAAGACCGGGACCGGCGGCCACCTGCCGGGCGAGAAGGTGAATGCCGAGATCGCGGAGGTCCGGGGCCTGAACCCCGGCGAGGACGCGATTTCACCCGCACGCTTCCCGGACTGGACCGAGGTGAGCGAGGTCCGCGCCTTCGCCGACGAGGTGCGCGACCGGACGGGCGGCATTCCCATCGGCTACAAGCTCTCGGCCCAGCATATCGAGAAGGATATCGACGCGGCCCTCGAGGTCGGTGTCGACTACATCATTCTCGATGGGCGGGGCGGAGGAACGGGCGCTGCGCCGATCCTGTTCCGCGACAACATCTCCGTGCCTACCATCCCGGCGCTCGCCCGCGCGCGGCGGCATCTCGACCGGCAGGACCGGGGCGACGTGACGCTCGTGATCACCGGCGGCCTGCGGAAGCCCGCGGACTTCATCAAGGCGCTGGCGCTGGGCGCGGACGCGATCGCGGTGTCGAACGCGGCCATGCAGGCCATCGGCTGCATCGCCATGCGCGCCTGTCATACCAACAACTGCCCCGTCGGCATCGCGAGCCAGCGGCCCGAGCTCGTCAGCCGGATCGTGGTGGAAAAGTCGGCGGAGCGGCTGGCGAACTTCTTCGCCTCCGCGACCGAGCTGATGCGGGTCATGGCGCGGGCCTGCGGGCACACGCATGTCAGCCAGTTCAATCCTGATGACCTCACCACCTGGAAGACGGAGATGCGGGACCTGACCGGCATTCCCTATGGAGGGGTCGCGTGATCGTGCTGACGCTCGCCGAATACTGGCTCTGGATCGGTGCGGTCGTGGCCGTCGCCTTCCTGCTGATCGGCGTCGACCGGATCGATGAGGACGCGCGCGGCGCCTATGTCTTCCGCCCGCTGCTGGTGCCCGGGATCCTGCTGATCTGGCCGCTGGTGCTGTGGCGTTGGTGGGTGCTGGAGACGGGCCGTGACAACTGGCGTAAGCGGCACCTGCCCGAGCGGCGCGCGCACCGGGTCTGGGCGGTGCTGCTTGCCGGCGCGCTGGTGCTCCTGCTCGCCGCGGGTTTCACTATCCGCCAGACATGGCCCGCCGACTACGAGCCCGAGCGGATCGGCATTCCGGGATAAGCCCATGAGCGTGAAGTACATCCCCGTCCAGTGGAACCGGAACAAGTGGCTCTATGACGGGGTGCTGATCGCGGCGGCCGGGCTCTACCTCTGGGTCTTCGTCACGCTGGTGCCGCCGGCGCTCGACCATGAGCGGGCGATCACGGGGCAGATCCACAACGCGCGCGCCTTCGGGACCTGCGCCTTCCTGATGCTGACGGTGATCCTGTGCATCGGGCCGCTCGCCCGGCTCGACGACCGGTTCCTGCCGCTCCTCTACAACCGGCGGCATTTCGGGGTGCTGACCTGCTTCGTGGCGCTGACCCATCTGGGCTTCATCCTCGACTGGTACTACGCCTTCTCACCGACGCCGAAGCTGGAGGGGCTGCTGACCGCCAACACCGCCTTCGGCCAGGTGCTCGGCTTCCCGTTCGAGGCGCTGGGGATCTTCGCGCTGATCGTGCTGCTGGTGATGGCGGCGACCAGCCACGATTTCTGGCTGAAGTTCCTGACGCCACGGCTGTGGAAGAGGCTGCACTGGCTCATCTATCCGGCCTATGCCGCCGTCGTGGGCCACGTGGCGCTGGGCGCGTTGCAGGACCAGACGCATCCGGCGCTCGCGATCATGACGGTGGGCTCCGCCGCCCTAGTCGGCTGGCTGCACGTCGCGGCGGCGGTGAAGGCGCGGCACGAGCCACGGCCCGAGGCCTGGGTGCCGGTCTGCGAGGCTCGTGAGCTGCGCGACGGCTTCGCCCGGATCGTGGACCTCGGCGGGGGCGAGCGGGTGGCGGTGTTCCGCGAGGGGCGGCTGCTCTCCGCCATCTCCAACGCCTGCGCTCACCAGAACGGGCCGCTGGGCGAGGGACGTGTCGTCGATGGCTGTGTCACCTGTCCGTGGCACGGCTTCCAGTACCGCCTCCACGACGGCCGTTCGCCGGAGCCGTTCACCGAGAAGGTGCCGACCTACAACCTGCGCCTCGACGGGCTGACGGTGATGGTCGACCGCCACGCCAATCCGCCGGGTACCGCCGTGCCGCCCGTGCCGCTGCCGGAGGAGATCCCATGAGCGAGCGTCCCTTCTTCGTCGGTTATCTCGGCGTGCCCGCCGGGCTGCGGACCTGGCTCCTCGCCATTGCTGCGGGGCTGGTCGCGGGCTTCGGCCTCGCCGCCTGGATCATCGGGGTGACGCAGGCCGATCCGGGGACGGGGGCGTTCCGCTTCGATCTCGGGCGGCAGGACGTGACCGGCGTCATCACCATGGAGCCCTATCCGATCCTGCATGTGAGCGAGGGGACGGAGGCCGTGCCCGCGGGCCGCTCCATCCTGCTGTCGGGCGGAGGCAAACGGGGTGTGCAGGGGCGCGTGGGCGAGGGCGGGCTGTTCCTCGCCTCCGGCCAGCTTCTCCAGCGCGGCGATCTCGACATGATCCAGGTGCGCGGCGGGCAGAACGGGCTCGCTGCGCAGGACGGCGAGGTGCCCGCGGTGGCCGAGGAGGATCTGGGCCGCTGGCGTCTGGCCGGCGAGATGTGCGACGGCAAGTGCCTTGCGGGTGCCATGCGCCCCGGGCGCGGCATCGCGCATCGCGCCTGCGCCAACCTCTGCGTCGTGGGAGGCGTGCCGCCGGTCTTCGTTTCCACGCAGGCCGTGGAGGGCTCGGAGTTCCTGCTCCTCGGCGGGCCGGATGGCGGGCCGCTGGAGGGCGATCTCTACGACTACATGGCGCTCTATATCGAGGTGGAGGGGCAGCTCCTGCGCCGGGGCGAGATGCTGGTCTTCCTGATCGATCCCGACACGATCGAGGTGCTGTGATGCGCATCGCGGGCCTGATCCTCGCCACGGTGCTCATCGCGCTGATCTGGTACACATCGCGCTACTGGGATCTCGCGCTCTGGCCGCGGGAGGGGCTCTTCGGGGTCGAGGCGATCCGGCCGCAGGGCGATCTGGTCACGCAATGGACCCAAGGCACGCCCTGGCGGCCCTACAACATCGTGCTCTGGGCGATCGGCTGGTTCCTGGTGCTCAGCTTCGTCCAATGGGTGCTGGAAAAGGTGCGCCGCTGACCTGCGGCACCGCGCCCCGCTGACCCGCCGCCGCGCCACGATAGCTGACGGCCTCACGCAACGAGGAGGCCGCATGACCGACTGGACCCCGACCCGCGATGCCGGGCTCGCGCAACTGGAGGCGTTCCTGCCCCGCGCCGGTCGCCAGTACCGCGACCGGCGCAACCACGATTTCGGGCCCGAGGACCGCTCCAATGTCTCCGCCCTGTCGCCGTGGCTCGCGCATCGGCTGGTGCATGAGCGCGAGGTGATCTCCGCTGCGCTGGCCGAGCATGGGCCGGAGGGCGCAGAGAAATTCGTGCAGGAGGTCGTTTGGCGCGGGTACTTCCGCGGCTGGCTGGAGCAGCGGCCGGGCGTCTGGCATCAGTATGTCGATGCGCGGGAGCGGGCGCTGATGGCGCTCGACAAGGACAAGGCGATGCGCGCCGACTGGGAGGCGGCGGTCGAGGGCCGCACCGGCATCGAGGGGTTCGACGACTGGGCGCAGGAACTGGCGGCACATGGCTGGCTCCACAACCACGCCCGCATGTGGTTCGCGAGCATCTGGATCTTCACCCTGCGGCTGCCGTGGAGCTTGGGCGCCGACTTCTTCCTGCGGCACCTGATGGACGGCGATGCGGCGTCGAACACGCTGAGCTGGCGATGGGTCGGTGGGCTGCACACGAAGGGCAAGACCTACCTCGCGCGGCGCGACAACATCCGCAAGTACACCGGCGGGCGCTTCGATCCGGAGGGGCTGTCGGACGAGGATCCGATCCCGGAGGCGGCGGAGACGCCGGATCCCACGCCGCTGCCGCAGGCCGATGCCGAGCCGGCGGAGGCGCTGTGGCTGCTGACGGAGGATGACCTGTCGCCCGCGCCCGAGGGGCCGGTCGCGGCGCTCGACGGTCCGACGGCGCGCAGCCCGCTGGAGCTTGGCGCACACGCCGCAGCGTTCACCCGCGGTGCGCTCGATGATGCGGCCGGGCGCCTCGACGCCGCGCGCGTCAGCAGCGTCGAGGAGATCGTGCAAGCGGCCCGCGATGCCGGGCAGGACACCATCGCTCTGCGCCGCCCCCTCGCCGGCCCCGTCGCGGATCGGCTGGAGGGGCTCCGCGCTGCGGCCGAGGGCGCGGGCCTCGCGCTCCACCTCACCCGCGATCCCTACGATGCCGCCGTCTGGCCGCATTGCCGCAAGGGCTTCTTCGCGGTCAAGAAGCAGATCCCGCGCCTCGTCGACGAGCTGGAGCTTTGAGCCCAACCTTTTGTTGACGAAAGCAACTTCGCCGTGTGTCATCTGACGTTGGGGAGGGCCCGGCCGCCGGGTCTCCTCCGCCGGGTGGCCGCAGAACGAGCGATAGCCGCAGCCCGCCCGGTGTGGATCCACTCTGGGAGGATAGAATGAAAGCATTCGGCATCGCGGCAGGGCTTGTCCTGTCGTTCGGGGCGACCGGCGCGCTGGCGCAATCGGCCTGCCTCATCACCAAGACCGACACCAACCCGTTCTTCGTGAAGATGAAGGAGGGCGCGGAGGCCAAGGCCGCGGAGCTCGGCATCACCCTCAACTCCTATGCGGGCCGCATCGACGGCGACCACGAAAGCCAGGTGGCCGCGATCGAGACCTGCATCGCGGCGGGGGCCGACGGCATCCTGATCACCGCGTCGGACACCGCGGCGATCGTGCCGGCGGTCCAGCAGGCGCGCGACGCAGGCATCCTCGTCATCGCGCTCGACACCCCGCTGGAGCCGATCGATGCGGCGGATGCGACCTTTGCCACCGACAACTTCCTCGCCGGGGAGCTGATCGGCCAATGGGCCGCGGCGACGCTGGGCGATGAGGCGGCGAACGCGAAGATCGCGATGCTCGACCTCGCCGTATCGCAGCCGTCGGTCGGCGTGTTGCGCGACCAGGGCTTCCTGCAGGGCTTCGGCATCGACCTCGGCGATCCGAACCGCTGGGGCGACGAGACCGATCCGCGCATCGTCGGCAACGAGGTGACCGCCGGGAACGAGGAGGGCGGCCGCACCGCAATGGAGAACCTGCTGACGCAGGATCCGGAGATCAACGTGGTCTACACCATCAACGAGCCCGCCGCGGCCGGAGCTTACGAGGCGCTGCGTGCCTTCGGGCGGCAGGATGACGTGCTCATCGTCTCCGTCGATGGCGGCTGCCCCGGCGTGCAGAACGTTGCGGACGGCGTGATCGGGGCGACCTCCCAGCAGTACCCGCTGCTGATGGCCTCCCTCGGCATCGAGGCGATCGCCGCCTATGCCGCCGACGGCACGTTGCCGGAGAACACGCCCGGCAAGGAGTTCTTCGACACCGGCGTGGCGCTGGTCACCGACCAGCCCGCCGACGGCGTGGAGTCGATCAGCGTCGAGGAAGGCATGGACCTCTGCTGGGGCTGAGCCTTTCGTGATAGCATCGGCGCGGGCGGCAGGATCGCCCGCGCCAAGGCCCGCGAAGAGGCCGCCGACGGGAGGAGAACATGACCGAGACGACGGGCCCGTCCCGCGACGACTACGAATCCGGGCTGGAGGGCAGCTCCACCGACGTGGCGAGCTTCGAGGGCGGCCGGGGTCCGCTCTACCGCATCCACGGCTTCCTGCATTCGACGCCCTCGGCGGTGCCGCTGATCGTGCTGGTGGCGAGCGTTCTGACCTTCGGCCTGCTGGTCGGGGAACGCTTCTTCTCCCCCTTCGCGCTGACGCTGGTGCTCCAGCAGGTGGCGGTGATCGGCATCGTGGGCTCGGCCCAGACGCTGGTGATCCTGACCGCGGGGATCGACCTGAGCGTGGGCGCGATCATGGTGCTGAGCTCGGTCGTCATGGGCCAGTTCGCCTTCCGCTACGGCCTGCCGCCGGAGATCGCGGTGCTCTGCGGCTTTGCCGTGGGCGCGCTCTGCGGCTTCATCAACGGGGTGCTGGTGGCGATCATGCGCCTGCCGCCCTTCATCGTGACGCTGGGCATGTGGCAGATCGTGTTGGCAGCGAATTTCCTCTATTCCGCTAACGAGACCATCCGCAGCCAGGAGATCGCGGAGCAGGCGCCTCTGCTCCAGTTCTTCGGCGAGCGGATCGAGATCGGGGGTGCGGTCTTCACCTATGGCGCCATCGCGATGGTGCTGCTGGTGCTGGGGCTGCACTATGTGCTGACGCAGACCGCGTGGGGCAGGCATGTCTACGCCATCGGCGACGATCCGGACGCGGCGGAGCTGTCGGGCGTGCGGGTAAAACACACGCTGATCTCCGTCTATGTCCTTTCCGGTCTGATCTGCGCGCTCGCGGGCTGGGTGCTGGTGGGCCGCATCGGCTCCGTCTCGCCCACCGCGGGGCAGTTCGCGAATATCGAGAGCATCACCGCCGTGGTGATTGGGGGCATCTCGCTCTTCGGCGGACGCGGCTCGATCCTCGGGATGCTGTTCGGCGGCCTGATCGTTGGCGTGTTCTCGCTGGGCCTGCGCCTGATGGGGACCGATCCGCAATGGACCTACCTGATGATCGGCGTGCTGATCATCGCCGCCGTCGCCGTGGACCAGTGGATCCGGAAGGTGTCGTCATGAGCGCCCCCATCCTCACCGCCCGCGGGCTCGTGAAGCGCTACGGCCGGGTGACGGCCCTCGACCGCGCCGATTTCGACCTCTATCCCGGCGAGGTGCTGGCGGTGATCGGCGACAACGGCGCCGGAAAGACCTCGCTGATCAAGGCGCTGTCGGGGGCCGTGCGGCCAGATGCGGGGGAGATCCGGCTCGACGGGCAGGTGGTGGATTTCCACGCCCCGCAGGACGCGCGCGAGGTCGGGATCGAGACGGTCTACCAGAACCTCGCGCTGTCCCCCGCGCTGTCGATCGCCGACAACATGTTCATGGGACGGGAGCTTCGGAAACCGGGCCTGATGGGCAAGCTCCTCCGCCGTCTCGACCGGAAGGAGATGGAGCGGCAGGCGCGCGACAAGCTCTCCGAACTGGGGCTGATGACGATCCAGAACATCAATCAGTCGGTGGAGACCCTGTCCGGCGGCCAGCGGCAGGGGGTCGCCGTTGCCCGCGCCGCCGCCTTCGGCTCCAAGGTCATCATCATGGACGAGCCGACGGCCGCGCTGGGCGTGAAGGAGAGCCGGCGGGTGCTCGAACTCATCAACGATGTGCGCGGCCGGGGGATGCCGATCGTGCTGATCTCCCACAACATGCCGCATGTGTTCGAGGTCGCGGACCGGATCCACGTCCACCGGCTGGGCCGCCGCCTCTGCGTGATCGATCCGAAGGCTTATTCGATGTCCGATGCGGTTGCCTTCATGACCGGGGCGAAGGAGCCGCCGGCCGAAGCCGCCTAAGCGACCGCCCCGGACCCGATCCGGGGCCGTTCGGCACGCTACCGCATCAGCTTGTCGATGGCGGCGGCATCCGGCATCGCCGATTGCGCGCCTTCGGCCGTACAGGCGAGCGCGCCGGCGACCGCCGCGCGGCGCAGCGCATCGGGCAGGGGGAGCCCGGCGTCGAGCCCGGCGGCGAGCACGCCGGTGAAGCAGTCGCCCGCGCCGGTTGTGTCCACCGGGATGATGCTGGGCGCGGAGACGCGGTGTACCAGCCCCCCCTCGAAGGCCGTGGCCCCCTGTGCGCCGAGCGTGACCACGGTGGTCACGTCATGCGCGGCGGCGATCGCCTTCGCCGCCCCCTCCGCCGTGGCGCGGGAGAGGTCGAACTGCCGGGCGGTCGCGTAGGCCTCGCTCTCGTTCATCACGAGGATCTCGATTTGGGCCAGCGCGTCCGCCGTGATCTCGCGCGCAGGGGCGGCGTTGTGGATCACGCGCAGGCGCCTCTGCGCTGCGGTATGCGCCTCGGCGACCGCTTCCGCGGCGATCTCGTTCTGGGTGACGAGGATGCCGCCCGCGGGCAAGTCGCGCGCCTTGGCGACGGCGTTCGCGCCGGGGGCGACGATGATGCTGTTCTCGCCATCCGCGGCCACGCCGATCAGGGCGAGGCCGGTGGGCGCGCTCACCTCCGCGACCCCGCTGCAATCGACGCCCGCCGCCTGCAATCCGCCGAGCGCGGGCGCCGCGAAGGCGTCCTTGCCCACCGCGCCGATCATCGCCACCCTGGCGCCTGCCCGGGCGGCGGCGACTGCCTGGTTCGCGCCCTTGCCCCCGGGATGCATCCGGTAGGCGCCACCGCTCACGGTCTCGCCCGGCGCGGGCAGGCGCGCGACGGGAACCACGAGATCCAGGTTTATCGAGCCGAAGACGACGATCATGGGTAAAAGCCTGCGCACCCCTTCCGGGCCTGCGCAAGGTCGAAGCTGCAACGGGCGAAGACACTTGCAGGCATAAGTTCAGATGAGGAGCATCGTTTCACGCTGTGGAAGGCGCCTCGGCCTCGTTCCTCGCCTCAGGCAAAGGCACCGGGCTGTCTGCCTTGAAGGTCAGGGTGCGGTAGGGGAAGGGGATCTCGATCCCCGCCTCGTCGAGCGCGCGCTTGACCGCGGCGACCACCTGATCGCGGCTCGCGCGGATGTCGAGGGGCCGCGATCCGGTCCACCACGCGATCTCGAAATCGATGGAGGACGCGCCGAAGGCCTGGGCAAAGACCTGCACGTCGCGCACGTCGTTGCGCACGCTGTCGACATTGCGCACGGCCTCCAGGATCACATCCCGCGCCGCGTCCACATCCTCGCCATACGCCACACCGCAGATGATGCTGGTGCGGCGCAGCTCCGTATCCGTGCGCACGACGACGGGGTTCTGGAAGAGCTGCGCGTTGGGCATGACGGCGAGCTGCCCGTCGGTCTGCCGGATCCGGGTGTCGCGGATGGTGATGTCCTCCACCTGCCCCTCGATCCCGGCCTCGTCCGACCAGATGTGATCCCCGATCTTGAAGGGCTCTCGCAGCAGGATGAGGAGCCCCGCGAGGAAGTTCTCGAACACGTCCTTGAAGGCGAAGCCCACCGCGACCGAGCCGAGCCCCAGCGTCGTCAGCGCCCTGCCCGGCGTGACGGAGGGGAACAGGATCGTAGAGGAAATCAACAGCCCCACCACCCAGATCGCGATGCCCGACAGCATCATCAGCACGTCGCGCAAGTTCCGCCGCATCCGCGCGCGCTGCGTGACGCGCGAGACGATCCAGCGCACGAGCCGCACGATGATCCAGGTGAGCAGGATGACGAGGACCGCCGCCGCGATCCGGGGTGCCGCCTCGACCACGCCCGCGGCATAGGTCTCGATCTCGGTCATCATCAGGGACAGAAAGCCGGTCTCGTCCATCACACGCGCTCCTTTGGCGAGGGAGCTAGGGCGTGGAAAGGGCCGGGAAAGTCAGACGTTCAAGAGGAGGTGCTGCCGCTCCCATGGGGAGATCACCTGCATGAACTGCTCGTATTCCGAGCGCTTTACGGCAGTGAAGGTGTCCACGAAGCTGTCGCCGAGGACGCCGCGCAGGTCCTTGCTCTCATCCAGCGCGGTGGTCGCATCGAGCAGGGAGAACGGCAGGTCGCGGTCGCGGCTGTAGGAGTTGCCCTTGACCAGTACCCGCGGCGCGAGGTTCTGCGTGAGGCCGAGGTACCCGCATGCGAGCGTCGCGGCGAGCGCGAGGTAGGGGTTCGCATCGGCCCCGGCCACCCGGTTCTCCACCCGCCGCGCACCGGGGGCGGCGCGGGGGGACCGCAGTCCGGTTGTCCTATTGTCCTCCCCCCAGTCGAGGTTGATCGGCGCGGACCAGCCGGGGATCAGCCGGCGGTAGGAGTTCACGTAAGGTGCGACCAGAACGGTCGCCGCGTGGAAATGCGTCTGCTGCCCGCCGACGAAGGCGTCATGCGCTTCCGTGGGCCGCCCGTCCGCGTCGGAAAAGATGTTCTGCCCGTCCCCGTCCGTGACGCTCACATGGATATGCATGGCGGAGCCGACCTGGTTGCCGTAGGGCTTCGCCATGAAGGTCGCGTAGGTGCCACAGCGCAGCGCCGCCTCCCGGATCAGGCGCTTGTAGAGGAAGACCTCGTCGGCGAGCTTCACCGGATCGCCATGGAGGAGGTTGATCTCGAGCTGTGCCGGCCCCGCCTCCTGAATGATCGTGTCGATCTGGAGGTTCTGCGCGTCGGCATAGTCGTAGATGAGCTCGATCACCTCGTCATATTCGTCCACGGCCGAGAGCGAGAACGCCTGGTTGCCGTGGCTCTGCCGACCGGAACGGCCGACGGGCGGCTCGAGCGGGTAGTCGGGATCGGTGTTGGGCTTCACGAGGTAGAATTCGAGCTCGGGGGCCACGACCGGGTGCCAGCCGCGCTCGGCATAGAGGTCCACCACCCGGCGCAGGACCTGGCGCGGCGCGATCTCAAAGGGCGAGCCGTCCTCCCGCTCCACGTCATGCATGATCTGAAGGGAGCGGTCGTTGGCCCAGGGCACCGCGCGGACCGCGTTGAAATCGGGGGTGAGCACGAGGTCCGGGTCGGTGTAGAGCTGCGGGCCGACCTCCTCGGTATAATCGCCGTTGATGGTGGCGAAGAAGGTGGACATCGGCAGGCGCACGCCGGGCTCCCGCAGGAACTTCGCCGCGGGCATCACCTTGCCGCGCGCGATCCCGGCCATGTCGGGGATCACGCACTCGATCTCCTCCACCCCGTATTCTGAGCACCAGCCGCGCAGCCGCTCCAGCGCATCGGGGGCCGCACCGTCGATCTGGGGCGAGGCGGTGAGGCTGAGCGGATTGCGGGTGGACATCGGGAAGCTCCGGCAAGTGTCTGAAATCGCATAGCACGGGGGCAGGCCGTCTGGTAAGGGCCGAGAGGGCGGACCGCGCGCCGCGCGGGGCGTATTTGGACAAAGAAGAAGGGCGGGGTACTGGAAGGCGAGCCCGGAACAGACTTAGGCACCGGATCGCATGGGAGGCGCTCTGAGCCTGAGGTTCCCTATTGACTCGCATGTTATATAGGTACATTGGTACGAAATGGATAAGAAAATTGAACGTGCTCAAACAGGCATCCGGATTGAAAAGCGCCTTTTGAAAGTCCTCAAGGGGCTGGCCGAGCACTTGGAAATTTCGGTCGGTGATCTCATCGAAGGAATTGCCTTGCATAGCTTTGAAAACAAACCGCCTTTCTCAGCTGATACCATCGCGAAAATCGCCCAGCTCAAGAACGTCTACGACTTCGATTGGACAGCTGACGACAGTCACAAATTCAAGGACATTGAAGAATGAGAAAATTAGAAAGAGTTTCCGAAGTTACCCAAGCATTTGAGGCCCAAACTATTGATAACACTATGTTTCACCATGCCGAACATGTTCAGGTTGCTTATGATCTCTTGAGAAAATACGACTTCATTGACGCTGCTGCGTTTTACGCAAAGGGAATTCGAGAATTGGCAACGAAGGCCGGTTCGCCACAGAAATTCAATCTGACAATCACCTACGCATTTATGAGCCTGATCGCTGAACGATTGGCGACCAAAGCGCATCGCGATTTCAAGGCATTCGTATCAGAAAACCCCGACTTGATGTCTAAGAACGTTTTGGCGCGTTGGTACGCGGACGACCGCCTACATTCTGAAAACGCGCGGAGCATGTTTTTGCTCCCTGAGGCAGTATAGGAGCGCAAATCTAAGGTCAGGAAAGTCCCGCAGAGCAGCCACCGACGCTCTTCTCTTTTTATGATTTTTTAACATGCGCACCCGCTCCGCCCCTCACTCCTCCGCACCACCCGGCACTCCGGCCGAGCCAGCGAGGATGCCGCCGTCGACCGTCAGTTCCGCTCCGGTCATGTAGGGGCACTCGTCGGAGGCGAGGAGGATGGAGAGGGCGGCGATCTCCTCCGGCCGTCCGAAGCGGCGCATGGGTGTGTCGGCGACCAGCGCGTCCATGCGCTGTTGCCGGTCGGGGCCGTCGCCCAGCATCGGCTCCCACATCGGGGTGAGGACCGCTGCGGGGTGGATCGAGTTGCAGCGGATGTTGAGCCCCTGGCCTGCGCAGTAGAGCGCCACGCTCTTCGTGTGGTTGCGCACCGCGGCCTTCGACGCGGCATAGGCCGCGGCCGCGGGAATGCCGACAACGCCCGAGCGGGACGAGATGTTGATGATCGAGCCCGCCCCGCGCGGCCTCATCGCCCTGATGGCATAGCGGCAGCCGAGGAACGTGCCGTCGGTGTTCACCCGGTGCACCGCCTGCCAGTCGGCGAGTGTCGCGTGCTCCGGATCGTGCACCGCGCCGTCCTCCAGCCCCGTGATGCCCGCGTTGTTCACCACCACGTCGCATTCGGGCACGGCGTCGGCGAGGGCGGCCCAGTCCTCCTCCGACCCCACGTCGAGGGGCAGGGCGAGCTGGCCGAGCGTGTCCGCGAGCGGCGCGAGATCCTCCGCCGAGAGATCGGTGAGCACGACCTCCGCCCCCTCCGCCACGAAGGCGCGGGCGATCGCGGCGCCGATGCCGCGGGCCGCGCCGGTCACGACGCAGAGCTTTCCGTCGAGGCGGGGCATGGGGCGTTCCTTTCTCAATCATTTGAGGGGATTGGACGCCGCGGCACGGCACCCCCTTCACAGGTGCAGATAATGCTGCATATGCTCATTCAAACCGATGCCAACAGGGAGCGCATCATGCACAAGACGGCCTGCCTCGCCGCCCTACTGACCACCCTTCCGGCTGGGCTGATGGCCCAGGACGTGCTCAACGTCTACAACTGGTCCGACTACATCGCGGAGGACACGATCGCCCAGTTCGAGGAGGAGTTCGGCGTCACCGTGAACTACGACGTCTACGACTCGAACGAGGTGCTGGAGGCGCGGCTGTTCGCCGGCAATACCGGCTTCGACATCGTGGTGCCGACCTCCGATTTCCTGCGGCGCCAGGCGGCTGCGGGGGTCTACATGCCGCTCGACAGGGACCGGCTGCCCAACCTCGCCAACATGGATGCCGAGCTGATGGAGGCGGCCTCCGCCTACGATCCGGGCAACGAGCATGCCATCATCTACATGTGGGGCACGACCGGCATCGGCTACGACGCCGCCAAGATCACCGAGCGGCTGGGCGAGGATGCCCCGCTCGACAGCTGGTCGCTGATCTTCGATCCGGAGATCGTCAGCCAGCTCGCCGATTGCGGCGTGACGATGCTCGACGCGCCGACGGAAATGCTGCCCGCCGCGATGAACTACTTGGGCCTCGACCCGCGCTCGACCGACACCGCCGATTTCGAGGCGGGCGCGGAGCTGTTGGAGAGCATCCGGCCCCACGTGCGCTACTTCCACTCCTCCCAGTACATCTCCGACCTTGCGAACGGCGATGTGTGCCTTTCGGTCGGCTGGTCCGGCGACATCTTCCAGGCGCAGGCCCGCGCGGCCGAGGCCGAGAACGGGGTCGAGATCACCTATGTGATCCCCGACGAGGGCGCGCTGCAGTGGTTCGACATGATGGCGATCCCGGCGGATGCGCCGAACCCGGATCTCGCGCATGAGTTCATCAACTTCATCATGCGCCCGGACGTGACCGCCGACATCACCAACTACGTCTGGTACGCGAACGCCAACGAAGCGTCGATGGAGCTGGTGGATGAGGAGATCACCTCCGACCCCGCGATCTTCCCGACGGAGGAGACGGCCGAGGGGCTCTACCCCGCGGCGGTCTATGACGCGCGCACGGACCGGACGGTGAACCGGCTCTGGACCCAGGTGAAGACGGGCCAGTGAGCGGGGCGTCCGCGGCGGAGGAAGGCCCCTTCCTCCGCATCCGCAACGTGGTCAAGGAGTTCGACGGCGTGCGCGCCGTCGATGACGTCTCCCTCGACATCCGCCGCAACGAGCTCTTCTGCCTGCTCGGCGGTTCCGGCTCCGGCAAGTCGACGCTGCTCAGGATGCTCGCAGGGTTCGAGCAGCCGACCTCCGGCGCGATCGAGATCGAGGGGCGCGACATGGTCGGCGTCGATCCCGCCGACCGACCCGTCAACATGATGTTCCAGTCCTACGCGCTGTTCCCGCACATGAGCGTGGCGGACAACGTGGCTTACGGGCTGAAGCGGATGGGCGTGGCGAAGGCCGCGCGCGAGGAGCAGGTCGCGAAGATGCTGCGCCTCGTGCGGATGGAGGAATACGCCCGCCGCAAGCCGCACCAGCTCTCGGGCGGCCAGCGGCAGCGCGTGGCACTCGCCCGGGCGCTGGCGCGCGGACCGAAGCTGCTGCTCCTCGATGAGCCGCTGTCCGCGCTCGACCGCAAGCTGCGCGAGGAGACGCAGTTCGAGCTGATGGACATCTTCGACAAGACCGGCACGACCTTCGTCGTCGTCACCCACGATCAGGAGGAGGCGATGACGCTCGCCACCCGGATCGGCGTGATGGACCGCGGCAAGCTGGTGCAGGTCGACACGCCGCGGCGCATCTACGAGTTCCCGCAGAACCGCTTCATCGCCAACTTCGTGGGCAATGTGAACATGCTGGAGGCCTCGGTGGCGGGCGAGGAGGACGGCTTCGTCCGGGTGAACTGCCCGGCCATCGGCGCCGAGGTGCGCGCGGCCTGCGACGGCCCCGCCCCTCAGGCGGGCACGCCCGTCACCCTCGCCATCCGGCCGGAGAAGGTGACGCTGCACACCGACGGCCAGGGCTTCCCGGCGACGGTGGAGGACTACGCCTATCGCGGCGAGGTCACCCGCTACCGCCTGCGCCTGCCGGGCGGGCAGATCCTCGACGTCTCCCGCGCCAATCGCGTGCGCGCCGGCGAGCAGGAGCTCACCTGGGAGAGCCCCGTCCACTACGACTTCGCGCCCGAGGGCGCGGTGGTCCTGCGGGATTGAGGCGCGTGGTTTTCATCTGTCTTCAAATATCCCCGCCGGAGGCTCCTGCTGCCGATGGCGGTTGCCTCCGGCGGGGATATTTCGGGACAGATGAAGGAGCGGGCCGATGAGCGCCGATCTGACCGAGGCGGCCCCGGCGGAGCTGGCCCAGTCCCGTGCGCCGCGGCGCGAGATGCGGGACGGTTGGGGCCGGCGGCTGGTGATCGGGGTGCCGTTCGCGTGGCTGCTGCTCTTCTTCCTCATCCCCTTCGTCATCGTCTTCCTGATCTCGCTCGGCAGCTACGCGTTCGGTCAGCCGCCCTATGAGGCGGCGATCGTCTGGGAGGGGTGGCGGCCGGTCTGGCAGGGGAGCTTCGACAACTATGTCTTCCTGACCGAGGATCCGCTCTACTGGCGGGCCTATCTCGGCTCGGTGCAGATCGCGGGCGGGGCGACAGTGCTGTGCCTGCTGGTCGCGTGGCCCATGGCGTGGATGATCGCGCGGGCGGACGGAAAGTGGCGGACGCTGCTGCTCTTTGCCGTAATCCTGCCGTTCTGGACCTCGTCGCTCCTCCGGATCTATGCGCTGATGGGGCTTTTGCGGCCCGGCGGTCTGATCAATTCGGCGCTGATGGGGCTGGGGATCACCGATCAGCCGATCCAGATGTTGCAGACCGATTTCGCGGTCTACCTGACCATCGTCTTCACCTACCTGCCGCTGATGGTGCTTCCGCTCTACTCGACGCTGGAGAAGCTCGACGGCGCGCTGTTGGAGGCGGCCGCCGACCTCGGCGCGCGGGGGTGGCAGACCTTCTGGACCGTGACGCTGCCGCTCTCGCTGCCCGGCATCATCGCGGGGTGCCTCTTGGTCTTCATCCCGGCGGTGGGCGAGTTCGTGATCCCGAACCTCGTCGGCGCGCAGGATAGTCCGATGATCGGGGACGTGCTCTGGCGGGAGTATTTCAACAACCGCGACTGGCCCGTCGCCTCCGCCGTCGCCATCGTCATGCTGGTGCTTCTTGTCGTGCCCTTCATGCTGCTGCGCAACTCCTCGGCCCTGAAGGGGGAGACGTGATGCTGCGCGCGCTCGCGATCCTCGGCTTCGCGCTGCTCTACGTGCCGCTGGCGGTGCTGGTGGTCTATTCGTTCAACGCCTCGCAATTGGTCAGCGTCTGGGGCGGCTGGTCCACCCGCTGGTATGCGGAGCTCTGGCAGAACGAGCAGGTGATCTCGGCCGCGCTGGTCAGCTTGCGGGTCGCGATCTTCGCCGCAACCATTGGGACGGTGTTCGGCACGGTGATCGGCTACATCCTCTCGCGCTTCGGCGGGTTCCGGCTGCGCACGATGTTCACGGCCATGGCGACAGCACCCATCGTGATGCCGGAGGTGGTGACGGGCATCTCGCTCCTCTTCCTCTTCATCACGATGGAGCAGTGGTTCGGCTGGCCGCAAGGCCGCTCGGTCCTGACCATCGTGATCGCGCATGCGACCTTCGGCATGGCCTTCGTCGCGGTGGTGATCCAGGCGCGGCTCGCGGGCTTCGACCGGTCGATCGAGGAGGCGGCGCGGGATCTGGGCGCGCGCCAGCCGGGGATCTTCCTCGGCATCACGCTGCCGGTGATCGCGCCTGCTGTGGTGTCTGGCTGGCTGCTCGCCTTCACCCTGTCGCTCGACGATCTCGTGATCGCGAGCTTCGTGAGCGGGCAGGGCTCCTCGACGCTGCCCATGGTAATCTACTCCAAGGTCCGGCTCGGCGTGAGCCCGGACGTCAACGCGCTCGGGACCATCGTGATCGCGGTGGTGGCCATCGGATTGCTGGCCGGCCTGCAGATCATGAGCCGGGCCGAGGCGCGGCGGAAACGGGAGGGATGATGGATATCTGTGTCTTCTGCGGGGCGCGCGATGGCGGGCGGCCCGACTACATGAAGGCGGCGCGGGCCATGGGCCACGCCATCGCTCGCTCCGGCGGGCGGCTGGTCTATGGCGGCGGGCATGTCGGGATGATGGGTGCGGTCGCCGATGCCACGCTGGAGCTCGGCGGCGAGGTCGTGGGCGTCATGCCCCACGCGCTGATCGAGGCGGAGATCGCGCATCGCGGCCTCACCGAACTGGTCGAGGTCGACAGCATGCACGCGCGCAAGGAGAAGATGGCGGCACTCTCCGACGGGTTCGTCGCGCTGCCCGGCGGCATGGGCACGTTCGAGGAGATCTTCGAACAGATCACCTGGGCGCAGCTCGGCATTCACCGCAAGCCTTGCGGGTTCCTCAACGTGGCGGGCTACTTCGATGCCGCGACCACGCTGATCGACCACGCGGTGGCAGAGGGCTTCGTCAATGCGGAGTACCGCGCGATGCTGACCTTCGCCGAGACGCCGGAGGCGCTGCTGGAGGCCTTCGACGCCTATGCGCCGCCCCGCTCGAAATGGAGCGCAGAGCCGGTCACGCCGTGATCCGGATCGAACTGGTGCCGCCCGCGCCGGGCGAGGTCTGCGCCCTGCGCGCGCTGACCGGCTGGGGCGCGGTCGAGGAAGACGCGATGCGCGCGGCGCTCGACGCCAGCGTCGTCGTGGTCTTGGCTCGTGACGAGAGGGGCGGGCTGGTCGGCATCGTGCGCGCGGTCGGGGACGGCGTTCTCTACGCCTATGTGCAGGACCTGATCGTGCATCCCGACCATCGCGGCGACGGGATCGCGCGGGTGCTGATGGCGCGGCTGATGGAGGAGCTGCACACCCGGCTCGCACCCGGTGCATCCATCGGGTTGATGGCGGTCGCCGGGTTGGAAGCGTTCTACGCCGAGTTCGGCTTTGCCGCCCGGCCCGCGGGGCGCTACGGCGCGGGCATGACGCTCTTCACCGAACCGGCGGAGCGCCTGGCGGCGCATCCCTCCTGAGCCCTGCGGGCGGACCGGGGCTGTGCCCCGGCAGGTGCGTATTTGGGGAAAGATGAAGGCCACGCCGACACTCGCAGCGCGGGCAATGAACTTGCGCAGACGGGGGTCTCATTATACTCCTGACCCGATTTTCGAGGGAGAGCGCGATGGCGGTGGGCGAGACGGGGCATCTGGTCAGCACGGACTGGCTGGCGGAGCATCTGGGCGCGCCGGATCTGCGCATCCTCGATGCGAGCTGGTACCTGCCCGCCGACAACCGCGATCCGAAAGCGGAGTACGAGGCCGAGCACATTCCCGGCGCCCGCTTCTTCGACATCGACGAGATCTCGGACAGTGCCTCCGACCTGCCGCACATGGCGCCGCCGGTGGAGAAGTTCATCTCCCGCATGCGCGCCATGGGGATCGGCGACGGGCACCGGGTGATCGTCTATGACAGCGCAGGGCTCTTCTCCGCCGCGCGCGTGTGGTGGCTGTTCCGTCTGATGGGCAAGACCGACGTGGCCGTGCTCGACGGCGGGTTGCCGAAGTGGAGGGCTGAGGGTTATCCGCTGGAGGACGAGCCGCCCGTCATGCGCGACCGCCACTTCACCGCGCGCCGCGATGCCACCCGCATCCGCGATGTCACGCAGGTCGCAGCCCAAGTGAAGCTCGCGCAAGAGCAGATCGTCGACGCCCGCTCCCCCGCCCGGTTCCGCGGGGAGGAGCCGGAGGCGAGGCCGGGCCTGCGCGCGGGCCACATACCCGGCTCGCTAAACGTCTACTACAAGGATCTGTTGAACGGCGACGGCACGCTGAAGCAGGGCGACGCGCTGCGCGGAGCCTTTGCCGACGCGGGCGTCGATTTCGACAAGCCGATCATCACCACCTGCGGTTCCGGCGTCACCGCCGCGATCCTCTCGCTGGGACTTGAGGTACTCGGTCACGGGCAGGTCGCGCTCTATGACGGGTCCTGGGCGGAGTGGGGCATGTATGACGATCTGAAGGTGGCCACGGGATGACACTCCACCGCGCCGGGGAGGAGGTTGCCTACACCGTCACCTGGCTGGAGATGACGGCCCGTCCCTCGTATCCGCGTCCCCATGCGCCGATCGGCAAGCCGGTGGCCCTGTTGAAGGCGGAGCATCCGCCGGTCTGGTTCTTCCTCGACCTCTACCGCGCCGTGGGCGCACCCTACGAGTGGACCGACCGCCTGCGCCAACCGGTCGACGAGGTCGCGGACTACGTCCAGGACCCGCAGCTCCACCACTACACCCTGATGCGGGAGGGCTGGCCCGCCGGCTTCTTCCACCTCGATTTCCGCGAGGCGGGGGAGTGCGACCTCGCCTATTTCGGACTGGTGCCCGAAGCGGTGGGCGCGGGGCTCGGCCAATGGCTCCTGCAAACGGCGATCCATATGGCGTGGGACGGGCCGGGCGTTCAGAAGGTGCTGGTGAACACCTGCACGCTGGACCACCCGGCCGCATTGCCGCTCTACCAGAAACAGGGCTTCGTGCCCGTGGCGCAGGAGGAGGCGACCCGCATCCTCAGCGCCGATCGTGAGATGTGAGGTCAGTCATGTTTGCAACGCTTCCCGAACCGCAGCCCGACGCGATCATCGCCCTGATGGCCGCCTTCGCCGCTGATCCGCGGGATGGCAAGGTCGATCTGGGCGTCGGCGTCTACAAGGACGACCACGGGAACACGCCGGTGATGCGCGCCGTCCGCGTGGCGGAGCAGCGGCTGCACGACAAGCAGACCACCAAGACCTACACCAAGCTCGCCGGTGATCCGGCGTTCGTCGCCGCGATGCAGAAGCTCGCGCTGGGCGAGACGCCGGACCGGCTGGCCGGCGCGGCGGCGCCCGGCGGGACCGGCGCGCTGCGGGTGCTCTTCGAGCTGATCGCGCGGGCGGCACCCGGGGCGCGCTTCCACATCTCCGACCCGTCCTGGCCCAACCACGCCGCGATGCTGAAGGCGATGGACAAGGCGCCCGGTGCGTACCCTTACTTCGATGCCGAGACGCGCGGCGTGCGGTTCGAGGAGATGCTCGCCTACGTCAACGGTCTGGGCACCGACGACGTCGTGATCCTGCACGGCTGCTGCCACAACCCGACGGGCGCGAACCTGACGCTCGACCAGTGGCAGCAGCTCACCGACAGCGCGGTGGAGAAGGGCTGGCTGCCGCTGATCGACCTCGCCTATCAGGGCCTCGGCGACGGGTTGGAGGAGGACGTTCAGGGCGTCCGCCACATGGCCGCGCGTCTGCCGCGGCTGATGATCGCCCAGTCCTGCTCCAAGAATTTCGGCCTCTACCGCGACCGGGCGGGCTGCGCCACGGTGCAGTGCGCGGATGCGGATGAGCAGGCGAAGGTCCAGGCGACGCTCGCGAGCGTGAACCGCCTCCTCTATTCCTTCTCCCCCGATCACGGGGCCGCGCTGGTGGAGATCATCCTCAACGACCCCGAACTGCGCGCGGACTGGGAGGCGGAGCTGACCGAGATGCGCGGCCGGATCAACGGCCTGCGTGAGGGGCTGGCCGAGGCGCTGCGGCAGGAGACGAACTCCGACCGCTTCGACTTCATCCGCCAGCACCGCGGCATGTTCTCCCGCCTGGGCGCCACCAAGGAGCAGGTGGAGCAGGTGCGTGAGGAGGCCGGGATCTACATGGTCACCGACAGCCGGATGAACATCGCGGGCCTGACGCAGGACAAACTGCGCGACTTCGCCCGCGCCGCCGCGGCCGCCGGAGTATGACGCCCGCTGTCGGGATCGTGACGGCCTGTTTTCGGCTTCGTTCAAGTGTCCCGGAGCCCCGGCCTTGAGCACGCTCCCCCACATCCGCGCCGAGGATGTCGGGCCCTGCGACTGGCCCGCGCTCTGCGATGCGCTGGAGGCGGGGCATCGCGGGCCGGAGCCCCAGATGGGCGACACGTTCCTGCATCGCGGCGGCGACGTGATGCTCTCGCGCGCCGCCTGGATCGACGGACTCGGCGCGGGGGTGAAGAGCGTGACGGTGCTGCCCGGCAATCCCGCACAGGGGCGGCCGAGCGTGCAGGGCGCGATGCTGATCTTCGACGACGTGACCGGTGCGCCGAAGGCGGTCATCGACAATGCCCTCATCACCCGGTGGAAGACGGCGGCCGACAGCGTGCTCAGCGCCCGGTTGCTGGCGCGGAAGGACGCCCGCCACCTGCTTATCATCGGGGCGGGGGCCGTGGCCGACAGCCTGATCGAGGCCTATCCGGCAGTGCTGCCCGGGATCGAGCGCATCACGCTCTGGAACCGCAGCCCCGAGCGGGCACAGGCGCTTGCCGACCGACACGACGTGGGCGTGGCGGAGGACCTTGCCGCCGCGGTCGCCGACGCCGACATCGTCGCCACCTGCACCATGGCGAAGGAGCCGGTGCTGGAGGGCCGGTGGCTCACCCCAGGTACACACGTCGATCTGATCGGCGCCTTCACCAAGGATATGCGCGAGGCCGATGACGCGGTGCTGACCCGCGGTCGCCTCTTCGTCGATGCCCGCGCCTCGACCATCGGGCATATCGGCGAGCTGACGATCCCGATGGCGGCCGGGGTGATCTCGGAGGCCGATGTGCTCGGCGAGTTCCGGGACATCGTCGCGGGCCGCGCTGGGCGGCAGACGCCCGACGAGATCACCGTCTTCAAGAACGGCGGCGGCGCGCATCTCGACCTGATGACGGCGCAGGTGATCCTCGACCGGGTCCGGTCCTGATTCACCATTTCTGGCCAACGGGTTGGGCCGCGCTACCTCCTCCCACACAACCAAGTCAAGGTGAGGAGCCCATGGTGCGCAACATCATCTATCTGATCGGACTGGTCGTCGTGATCCTGTTCATCCTGCGGGTGCTCGGCATCGCCTGATCCTACTCGGCGGCGGCCAGGTCTTCGGTCCGTGGGTCCTCGACCCGCGGCAGCCGGACACGGAACCGCGCGCCGGGTCCGCCCGGCTCCAGCACCAGGTCGCCGCCGAGATTGCGCATGATCTCCCGACTGATCGGCAGGCCGAGGCCCGCGCTGCCCGCCAGCGTGGCGGAGCCCAGACGGCTGAACTTCTCGAACACCCGCTCGCGGTCGGCCTCCGGAATGCCGGGGCCGTTGTCGGCGATCAGGACGGAGACCGCATCGCCCTTCGCCTGCGTTTGCAGGATGATCGTCGGCGGGTCGCCGCGCCCGTACTTCACCGCGTTGCTGAGGACGTTGATGAAGACCTGCGCGAGCCGGTCGCGGTCCGCGAGGACGCGCACCGCATCGCCCGGCGCGTGGATGAGCTGCACGCCCTCCCGCTTCATCAGCGGCTCGGTCGCGGCCAGCGCCTGATCCAGCACCTCGCCGATCACCAGCGGCTCGCGGTGGAGCGGGCCGCGGCCGGTCTCCAGCACGGAGACGTCGAGGATCTCGTCGAGCAGGCGGGTGAGGCGCTGGCTCTCCTCATGGATGATGGAGACGAAGCGCTGCGCCTGATCGGCTTCCACCTCGCGTCCCTCGCGCAGGATCTCGGCAAAGGAGCGGATAGAGGTCATAGGGGTGCGCAGCTCGTGGCTGACCTGGCTGAGGAAGGCGTCCTTTTGCTCGGAGATCGCGCGGAGCCGGTCATTGGCCCGCTGCAGTTCGGCGGCGGTCTCTTCCAGCTCGCGTGATTTCTCCTCGATCCGGTGGGCGTATTCGACGATCTGCGCGGTCTCGTCGGCCATGCGGATCAGCTCGGGGACGGAGACGGTGCCGTGCCCGCTGATCTGGCTCACCATGGCGTGCGCGGACGACGCGCCGATCGCGCCGGCGAGCGCCTTCTCCAGCCGCTCGGTCAGCTCGGGCGCGGGGTCGGGCAGGCCCTGCGGCTTGCCCTGGCTGCGCGCGATCTCGGTAAACATGCGCCACGCGGTCTCCCGCCCCAGGATGCGCTGGGCGAGCTCGAAGAGGTCCTCGGACTTCGCCGTGCGGCCGAGCCCCATCTCGGGCCGGCTGAGCGAGAAGACGTCGGTGAAAAGCTTCGCCTGCAACTGCTCCAGCGCGCTGGGCCGCGAGAGGAGTGAGCCGATGACCAGCGCGCCCACGTTGACGGCCATGGACCAGAGCGTGGCATGGACCAACGGGTCATCGATGTCCGAGCCGAGCAGGGCGTGCGGCCGCAGCAGCCCGATGCCGAGCGGCCCCTCCGCGATAACCTCGGCCGAGAGCAGGAACGCCCCGTCGAAGCTCGGCAGGAAGAGGGTGTAGGCCCAAGCGGCGAAACCCGCCGTGACGGCGGCAATCGCACCGACCCGCGTCGCCCCGGGCCAGTAGATCGCGGCGAGCGTCGAGGGCAGCAGCTGCGCCGCGCCCAAGAACGCGATCAGCCCGATGGAGGCGAGCGCCCCGGTCCCTCCGGTAATCCGATAATAGATGTAGCCGAGCGCCAAGATGCCCACGATGCTCGCCCGCCGCGAGTTCAGGAGCATCGCCCGCACGTCCCCGCTCGACGTCGGCGCACCGCGCATCGTGCGCAGCCAGATCGGCATGATCACGTGGTTCGACACCATGGTGGAGAGCGCGATGGCCGCCACGATCACCATCGAGGTCGCCGCGGAGAACCCGCCGAGGAACGCCACCAGCGCCAGCGCATCGTTGCCGGTGGCGAGCGGCACGGTCAGCACATAGAGGTCCGGGTTCGCCGGGCTCGGCAGCGTCGTCATCCCCGCAATCGCGATCGGCAGCACGAAGAGCGACATCAGGAACAGGTAGGTCGGGAACGCCCAGGAGGCGGTGGCGACATGGCGCTCGTCCACATTCTCCACCACCGCGACCTGGAACATGCGCGGCAGGCAGATCACGGCGGTGGCCGACAGGAAGACGAGGGTGACCCAGCGCGGCCCGAAGACCTCTCCGCTCAGAAGCTCCCGGTCCGGCAGGCGGCTGAAGATGTCGGCAGGCCCGTCCGCGATCCCCCAGACGACGAAGATGCCGACAGAAGCGAGCGCGACGAGCTTCACGATCGCCTCCAGCGCGATGGCGGTGACGACGCCATAGTGCTGCTCGTTGGCATCGACGTGGCGCGTGCCGAAGAGGATGGTGAAGGCGGCGAGCCCTGCTGCGATCCAGAACGCGGTCAGCGCGGGTCGCGTGGGAACGTCGGAAAAGAGCGCGAAGCTCAGCGACAACGACTGGAGCTGCAGCGCGATGTAGGGCGTGGCAGCCACCACCGCGATCACCGTGACGATGACGCCGATCGCCGGGCTCTTGCCGTAGCGTGAGGAGATGAGGTCGGCAATCGAGGTGATCCGCTGCTCCCGCGCGATGCGCACCAGCTTCCGCAGCAGATACCACCAGCCGAGGAAGGTGAGCGTCGGGCCCACATAGATCGCGGCGAATTCCAGCCCGTTGCGTGCGGCGGAGCCGACCGCGCCGTAATAGGTCCACGCCGTGCAGTAGACCGACAGGGACAGGGTGTAGACCCACGGACTGCGCAGCCAGCCGAACCGGCCCTGCCGTGCCCGCTTCTCCGCCCAGAACGCCACCGCGAAGAGCACCGCCACATAGGCGAGGCAGGCGATGACGATGGTGTTCCAGCCCGGCATCGCCTCAGCCGTCCTCACCCTCGCGGAGCAGTCGGGCCAGGAAGCGCGCCACGACGATCAGCGCGAGCCACAGTCCGAAAAGCCACAGCACGATCAGCGGCACACCCGCCACATCTACCGGCGCTGCGGCAAGCCCGATGAAGGGCGGCAACATCAGGACGGCGGCGAGCACCGGCAGGACCAGCGCGCCGTCGTAGCGGCGCTTGCGGGTGCGCGCGGGCCGGTCCTGAGGCGCGCTCACGGCGCCGGTACGCCGGACAGGCGCCGGGCCTCGGCCACGATCTCGGCATTGGAGAAGGGCTTGGTCACGAACACGTCGGCACCCAGATCCAGCGCCTGCTCCCGGTCACGCGCCTGGCCCTTGGCGGTGAGCATCATCACCGGTGTCCGGGCCAGCACCGCGTCCGCCCGCAGCGCCTTGAGCACGTCGAAGCCGGAGCGGTTGGGCAGCATCACGTCGAGGATCATCAGGTCGGGCCGCAGCCGCGTCGCCTCCGCCAGCGCCTCCGCCCCGTCGGGCACAGTGGTCACCTCGAAGCCCTCGCGCCGAAGCAGGAACGCGAGAGACTCCACGATATTGGCCTCATCCTCGACGATGAGAACGGTTTTCGGCATCTGAACCTCCCGTCCCGCGGTCTGCCCTCTGCCGGGGCGATCCTGCGGGTTTCGAACGACGGTAGCGGGTGGCGCGCGCCGCGGGCAAGGGGCAAAGCATCACGCGTCGATGTCGAGCACAGGCGGTGCGATCCGTTCAGCACAGGCGCGGCGCGCGCAGATCCGGCAGCTCGGACCCACCCGCAGCTCCCGCCCCGGGCCGGTGACGAAGGTGCCCGCCTGCGCCTCCGGCACGATCAGCATCGTGGCCTCGACCCGCGGCCGGGCGCCCGTCGTGGCGGGGCGGTGGAGCTCCGCGTGGCTGATCGCGAGGAAGCGCGCGCCGTCGGGATTGACCACGATATCGGTGTGCGTCAGCCCCGGATCGCGCAGCGCGGTGAAGACGGGCCAGAGCGCGCAGGCCGGAAGCTGGCGGGAGAACGGCCAGTCGGGCCGCGGCCGCCGCAGCACCATCTGGCCCGCGCCGTTCACCACCACCAGCCCCATCTGCGGCAGGTCTGGCGCGGCGAGGAAGGCGAGGCGGCGCATCACCTTGGGCACGTCCGTCCCGGCCCCCGCGGCCAGTGCAGTCAGGTCCAGCGGTGGCACGAGCGCCGTCCGGGGCAGGGCGGCGGCATCGGCCTGCCAGCGGGTGAGCCAGCCGCGCAGCTCGGCCTGCGCTGCATCCGACCGGACGGGCAGGCGGCGGACCACGTCGTCCAGCGTCTCCTCCCCGTTCTCCAGCGTCGGCATGTCGTAGCGCGCCTGTTCGAGGGCCTGGGCCACCTCCTCCTCTGGCGTGGCGGGCGGCGCGTCGCGTTCGATCGCGCGGTCGAAATAGTCGGTGAGCGCGCCCGCCACCTCGCTGAGCCGCTGGCTCTCCCCATGGATCGCGCCGACGAAGCGCTGGCGCTGGCCCGCCTCGATATCCTCGACGCTCGCGAGGATCGAGGCGGTGGAGCGGATCGCGGTGATCGAGGTCAGCATCTCGTGCAGGTCGGCCTGCAGCACGGGATCGTGGGTGAGGCGGTCGCTCAGCGCCTCGATGCTGGTGCGCTGGGCGCGCACGGTCTGGTCGAGGGTGGCGAGCATCCGGGCCCAGCCCGGATAGCGGCCCACGAATTCCTCCACAACGTCGACTTCGGGCGCGTGCACCGGCCAGTCGGCGGCGGCCTCGCGCAGGGCGGCGACGACGCCAAGGGCGGCCTCCTCCCCAAGGGCGGAGGGCGGCACGTCGAGGGCGCGGGCCAGCGCCGTCATCACGCGCCCGGCGACGGGTCGGCGGTTGTGCTCGATGAGGTTGAGATAGGACGGCGAGATGCCCGCCGCCTTCGCCAAACCGGCCTGGGAGAGGCCAAGGGCGCGCCGCCGTTCCCGGATCCGGAGGCCGGCAAAGGATCGGCTCATCGCGAAAAATCCTTTCGTGAACGGGTCTTGCTGCGACGCAATGTAATGTTCTTCACATCATAACAGTTAATGCCTGTAAATAATTTACAAAAAAATACATGTAAAGCAATGGCTTGTTGCTTTGTTGACATATCGCTCGCATCCTGACGTCGGGTCGCGAAAGACCCGCGCCCGGCCATCGCGCATCCAGAACGCGGCAAGACATCCCGGGCATTCCGACACGTTAGGGAGGAACCACATGTCGAAATCCAACTTCAGCCGTCGCGGTGTGCTGCGCGGAGGCGCGGCCGTCGGTGCGGCGCTCGCGGCGCCCACCTTCTTCACCTCGGCCGCCCGGGCCTACACCAACGCGCCCGGTGCATCCTCGGTCACGCTCGGCTTCAACGTGCCACAGTCCGGCGCCTATGCCGACGAGGGCGCGGACGAGCTGCGCGCCTACCAGCTCGCCGTCAAGCACCTCAACGGTGAGGGCGACGGCGGGATGCTCAACACGTTCAGCTCCAAGGCGCTGGAGGGCTCCGGCATCCTCGGCCGCCGGGTCGAGTACGTGACCGGCGACACCCAGACCAAGTCGGACGCCGCGCGCGCCTCCGCCCGCTCGATGATCGAGCAGGATGGTGCCATCATGATCACCGGCGGCTCGTCCTCCGGCGTCGCGGTGGCCGTGCAGGCGCTCTGCCAGGACGCGGGCGTGATCTTCATGGCGGGTCTGACCCACGCCAACGACACGACCGGCAAGGATCGCCGCGCCAACGGCTTCCGCCACTTCTTCAACGCCTACATGTCCGGCGCGGCCCTCGCCCCGGTGCTGGAGGCGAACTACGGCGCGGACCGCAACGCCTATCACCTGACGGCGGACTACAACTGGGGCTGGACCCAGGAGGAGTCGATTTCGGCGGCGACCGAGAACCTCGGCTGGAACACTGTGCAGAAGGTACGCACGCCGCTGGGCGCGGGCGACTTCTCCCAGTACATCACGCCGGTGCTGAACTCGGATGCCGACACGCTGATCCTGAACCATTACGGCCGGGACATGGTGAACTCGCTGACCCAAGCCGTGCAATTCGGCCTGCGCGATCGGGTCTCGAACGGCAAGGATTTCCAGATCGTGGTTCCGCTCTACTCCCGCCTGATGGCGCAGGGTGCGGGCGAGAACGTGAAGGGCATCTTCGGCTCCACCAACTGGCACTGGTCGCTGCAGGACGAGGGCTCGCAGGCCTTCGTGCGCTCCTTCGGCCAGGAATACGGCTTCCCGCCGTCCCAGGCCGCGCACACCTGCTACGTGCAGACGCTGCTCTATGCCGATGCGGTGCAGCGCGCGGGCGACTTCAACCCGTGCGCGGTGGTTGAGGCGCTGGAGGACTATGAGTTCGACGGCATGGGCAACGGCCCGACCCTCTACCGCGGCGCGGATCACCAGTGCTTCAAGGACGTGCTGGTGGTGAAGGGCAAGGACAACCCGACCAACCAGTTCGACATTCTGGAAGTCGTGGACGTCACGCCGGCCAGCCAGGTCACCTACGAGCCGGATCACCCGATGTTCGCCGGCGGCGATCTGGGCACCTGCAATCCGGGCGCCTGATCGCGCTTCCGGCCGCCCCCGTCGCGGGGCGGCTTCCCCCACTTCAATCGCGGGAGAGCACCATGGGCGAGATCGTCCTGCAGATCCTCAATGGCCTCGACAAGGGTTCCGCCTATGCGTTGATCGCCCTCGGCCTCACCCTGATCTTCGGCACGCTGGGCGTCGTGAACTTCGCCCATGGCGCGCTGTTCATGCTGGGCGCGTTCTGCGCCGTCACCTTTAACGCCCTGATCTCCTATGAGACCGTGACACTGTCGGAGACCGAGGTCACCGCCTGGGGCACCGCGCTGGAGATCCGCGAGCCGCTTTTGCAGAGCTGGTTCGGCGATTTCGGGCTCTGGCTGGTCGATTATTCCGTGCCCGTCTCGATCCTCGTTGCGATCCCGGTGATGTTCCTCATTGGCGTGACGATGGAGCGCGGGCTGATCCGCTTCTTCTATTCGCGTCCGCATGCCGAGCAGATCCTCGTGACCTTCGGCCTCGCCATCGTGCTGCAGGAGATCATCAAGAAGTTCTACGGCGCCAACCCCATCCCGCAGCCCGCGCCCGAGAGCCTGCGCGGCATGATGGATTTCGGCGTCTGGCTGGGCTTCGCCGAAGGCGTCGTGCCCTATCCGACCTGGCGCTTCGTCTACTTCATCTTCGCGGCCCTCATCATCGGCGGCGTCTTCGCCTTCCTGCGCTACACGACCTTCGGGATGGTGGTGCGCGCCGGCATGGCCGATCGGGAGACGGTGGGCCTGCTCGGTATCGACATCAACAAGCGCTTCACCTGGATGTTCGGGCTTGCAGCGACCGTCGCGGGGCTTGCGGGCGTGATGTACACGCCGATCCTGTCGCCCGACTACCACCTCGGTATGGACTTCCTCGTCATCTCCTTCGTGGTGGTCGTGGTCGGCGGCATGGGCTCGCTGCCCGGTGCGGTGGCCGCGGGGTTCCTGCTCGGCATCCTGCAAAGCTTCGCCTCGATGAACGAGGTGAAGTCGCTCCTGCCCGGCATCGACCAGATCATCATCTACCTGGTTGCCGTCATCATTCTGCTCACCCGTCCGCGGGGCCTGATGGGCCGCGCCGGCGTGATGGAGGACTGATCCCATGTTCGGTATCGACCTGAAATCCGACCGCGCGCTGATGCTGGTCTTCACCGCCGCGGTGCTGCTGCTGCCGCTGTTCGCGGCCCCGATCGGGGCAGGCTACCCCGCGCTGATGCAGTTCTTCGTGATCTTCGGCATCTTCGCGGTGGGCTTCAACATCCTGTTCGGGCTGACGGGCTATCTCAGCTTCGGGCACGCGGCCTTCCTCGGCGTCGGCTCCTACTCGGCGGTGTGGATGTTCAAGCTCCTGAGCATGAACGTCTTCCCCGCGCTGATCCTGAGCGTCATCATCGCGGGCCTCTTCGCGTTGGTCATCGGGTTCGTGAGCCTGCGCCGCTCGGGCATCTACTTCTCGATCCTGACGCTCGCCTTCGCGCAGATGAGCTACAACCTCGCCTATTCGGTGCTGACCCCGATCACGAACGGGGAGACGGGGCTGCAGCTCAGCCTCGACGATCCGCGGATCCTGGATGCGCCGAGCGAGGGACGGCTGCCGACGCCGGACCTCTTCGGGATCGAGATGAGTGCGACGCGCACGGTGGAGCTGTTGGGCATTCCGGTGCAGCTCAACGTGGGCTTCTATTTCGCCGCGGCCTTCCTGATCCTCGCGTTCTGGGTGGCGCTGCGCATCTTCCGCTCGCCCTTCGGCCTGATGCTGAAGGCGGTGAAGACCAACCAGAACCGGCTGAACTACACGGGCGTGAACACCCGGCCCTACACGCTCGCGGCCTTCGTGATCTCGGGCATGTATGCCGGGCTCGCGGGCGGGCTGCTGGCCTGCATGGACCCGCTCGCGGGCGCCGAGCGGATGGTCTGGACCGCATCCGGTGAGGTCGTGCTGATGACGATCCTCGGCGGGGCAGGGACGCTGCTCGGCCCCGTGATCGGCGCGGGCGTCATCAAGTTCGCCGAGGCCCGCCTCTCCCGCTTCAACGAGAGCGTGGTCGAGGGCTGGTTCGAGTGGCTGCCCGACAGCCTCGCCTACGGTGTGACCAAGGTCGTCTCAACCTTCGTGGGCGACGGCTGGCACCTGACGCTGGGCCTCGTCTTCATGCTGGTCGTGATCTTCCTGCCCGGCGGGCTGGTCGAAGGGGCGAAGCGCATCTTCGGCTTCCTCGGCCGCCGGAAGGAGCGGGACGATCTCGAACAGGTCGGATCGAACCTGCAGGGCAACCCTGCCGCAGCGGAATAGGGAGGGCGAGATGGGCATTCTCGAAGTCCAGAACGTCAACAAGCGCTTCGGCGGGTTGCAGGCGCTCGACAACGTCAACCTGAATGTGGAGGAGAACACCGTCCACGCCATCATCGGGCCGAACGGGGCGGGCAAGTCCACCTTGCTCAACTGCTTCGTCGGGCGGCTGACGCCGGACACGGGCACGGTGATGTTCAACGGGCAGAGCCTGATCGGGCGCAAGCCGCACGAGATCAACCAGATGGGCGTCAGCCGCGTGTTCCAGACGCCGGAGATCTTCACCGATCTCACGATCCTGGAAAACGTGATGATCCCCGCCTTCGCCCACCGCGACGGCGCCTTCAAGCTCTCCCCCTTCGCTGCGGTGAAGGCGGAGACTGCGATCCGCGACCATGCGGAGGAGATGCTGCGCGATGTCGGCCTGGTCGACAAACGCAACATGGTGGCCTCCGCCATGTCGCGCGGCGACAAGCGGCGGCTGGAGATGGCGATGTGCCTGGCACAGGACCCCAAGCTCCTGCTCCTCGACGAGCCGACGGCCGGAATGGCGCGGGCCGACACCAACAACACGATCGACCTTCTGAAATCGATCGCGGAGGCGCGGCCCATCACCTTCGTTGTCATCGAGCACGACATGCACGTCGTCTTCTCCCTCGCCGACCGGATCAGCGTGCTCGCCCAGGGCCACGTGATCGTCGAGGACGACCCGCAATTCATCAAGGGCAACCCGAAGGTGCGCGAAGCGTATCTCGGCGAGGCGCACGGAGAGTAAGCCATGAACCAGATGTCCACCCTTCGCGCGCCCGAGCGGCCCACCGAACCGGCCTACTTCTCCGTCTGGGACATGCATGCCTATTACGGTGAGAGCTACATCGTGCAGGGCATCAGCCTGAACATCCACGAGGGCGAGATCCTCGCCCTGCTGGGCCGCAACGGCGCGGGCAAGACTTCCACGCTGCGTTCCATCGCGCGGGCGGGCTCGCCCATGGTCACCCATGGCGAGATCTGGCTCGATCATCAGGCGGTCCACGAGATGGGCGCGCACCAGGCCGCCCAGGCCGGCATCGCGCTGGTGCCCGAGGATCGCCGGATCATCCAGGGACTGACGGTGGAGGAGAACCTGCAGCTCGCCCAGATCGCGCCCCCGAAGGGCTGGAGCCTCGAGCGGATCTACGACCTCTTCCCGCGACTCGGTGAGCGGCGAAAGCAGGAGGGAACCACCCTTTCGGGCGGCGAACAGCAGATGCTCGCCATCGGTCGGGCCTTGGCGCGGGACATCAAGCTCCTCCTGCTCGATGAGCCTTACGAGGGCCTTGCCCCGGTCATCGTCCATGAAATCGAGAAAACCTTGATGCAGATCAGGGATTTGGGGATCACCACCGTTATCGTCGAGCAGAATGCGGTTGCCGCGCTGCAACTCGCGGACCGGGCCGTCATCCTCGATACCGGTACTGTTGTCTATGATGACACGGCGCAGCACCTGCTGGACAATAAGGAGATGCGTGAGGAGTACCTCGCGATCTGACGACCGGTCCCGGCGCCCACGGCCGGGATCGCCGCCCCAGGAAGGGCCGCGCCGACCGGCCCTCGACGACAGGAGGATCCGCTATGAAGGACATGCACGAGCCCGCACCCGACCTGGTGCGCGCCGCTCATATCGATTCCGACGGCTATGCAGAGATGTATGCCCGCTCGGTGAACGACCCCGAGGGCTTCTGGGGCGACGAGGCCAAGCGCCTCGACTGGATCACCCAGCCCACCAAGATCAAGAACACCACCTTCGCCTACCCGGATGTCTCCATCAAATGGTTCGAGGATGGCGAGCTGAACGTCGCCGCCAACTGCGTCGACCGGCATCTGGAGACGCGCGGCGACCAGACCGCCATCATCTGGGAGCCGGATGACGTATCGGACGAGGCGCAGCACATCACCTATCGCGAGCTGCACACCCGCGTCTGCAAGTTCGCGAACGTGCTGAAGGAGCTCGGCGTCAAGAAGGGCGACCGCGTCGTCATCTACCTGCCGATGATCCCCGAGGCGGCCTATGCGATGCTCGCCTGCGCGCGGATCGGTGCGATCCACTCGATCGTCTTCGCCGGCTTCTCGCCCGACGCGCTTGCGAACCGCGTCGACGATTGCGAGGCCAAGGTCGTCATCACCTCCGACGGCGCGCCGCGCGGCGGGCGGGTGACGAACCTCAAAGACAACGTGAACCAGGCGCTCGTCCACTCCGCCGAGGATCCGGCGGTGCTGATCGTCAAGCGCACCGGCCAGCAGATCGCCTTCCGCTCCAATGGCGATTACTGGCTGCACGAGATGGAGGAGAAGGTGGGCGACGATTGCCCGCCCGAGACGATGAACGCGGAAGATCCGCTCTTCATCCTCTACACCTCCGGCTCCACCGGTAAGCCGAAGGGCGTGGTGCACTCCTCTGGCGGCTACCTGCTCTATGCCGCGATCACCCACCAGTACACGTTCGACTACCACGATGGCGACGTGTTCTGGTGCACGGCGGATGTGGGCTGGGTGACAGGCCACAGCTACATCGTCTATGGCCCGCTCGCCAATGGCGCGACGACGCTGATGTTCGAGGGCGTGCCGACCTATCCCGATGCGGGCCGCTTCTGGGCCTGCTGCGAGAAGCACAAGGTGAACCAGTTCTACACCGCGCCGACCGCGATCCGCGCGCTGATGGGCAAGGGCACCAGCTTCGTGGAGGGCTATGACCTTTCCTCCATCCGCATACTCGGCACGGTGGGCGAGCCCATCAATCCGGAGGCGTGGAACTGGTACAACGATGTCGTCGGCAAGGGCCGCTGCCCGATCGTCGATACCTGGTGGCAGACGGAGACCGGTGGCCACCTCATCACCCCGCTGCCCGGCGCGACGCCGACCAAGCCCGGCTCGGCCACCACGCCCTTCTTCGGCGTGCGGCCCGTCGTGCTCGACCCGCAAACGGCGGTGGTGCAGGAGGAGACGGCGACCGAGGGCGTCCTCGCCATCGCCGACAGCTGGCCCGGCCAGATGCGCACGGTCTGGGGCGATCACGAGCGCTTCGTGAAGACCTATTTCGAGCAATACAAGGGCTACTACTTCTCCGGCGACGGCTGCCGCCGCGACGAGGACGGCTACTACTGGATCACGGGCCGGGTCGACGACGTCATCAACGTCTCGGGCCACCGCATGGGCACGGCGGAGGTCGAAAGCTCGCTCGTCGCGCACCCCGCGGTCAGCGAGGCTGCCGTTGTCGGTTACCCGCACGAGGTGAAGGGGCAGGGCATATACTGCTACGTCACGCTGATGGAGGGGCAGGAGCCGTCCGACGCTCTCGTCAAGGAGCTCCAGACCCATGTCCGCTCCGACATCGGCCCGATCGCGAAGCCCGACGTCATCCAGTGGGCGCCCGGCCTGCCAAAGACCCGCTCCGGCAAGATCATGCGCCGCATTCTGCGCAAGATCGCCGAGAACGACTTCGGCAGTCTGGGCGATACCTCGACGCTGGCGGAGCCGGAGGTCGTTGATCACCTGATCGCCAACCGGCCTCAGACGTAGAATGAAACCATCCGGTTGCAACTCAAGGGTGAGTCCCAACATTTGCCCACAACCGGCCCAATTCTCGCCACAGGACGAGTCGAAAGTCTGAAACATGGAGTGGGGGGACGTCGAGACGTTCCGCGTGAGTGAATGGTCCGGCGCGTCGGCGCTCTTCGTGGGGGAGTAGCCAGACGACGCGCCGGGCCCGCCGCAAACCCGGCGGCCCGGGACGAGATCCGTCCTCCTGCTCCCAACCGGACGCAAGCTCCGGAGCATCCTGTGTGGGACAGGCAGGACTTGCTACAGGCCACCGCCCGCCGGCGTCTTGATCGCCGGCGGGCGGTATGCCTTTGTGCAGGCAGCATCAATTGGGGGAACCTGCGCCATGCGTCCTGTCCATCTCTGCCTGCTTGCCGCCTCTCTGGCCCTGCCGCTCGCCGCCTGCACGCCACCGACGGAAGTCGGTGCTACCGGCTGCGACGCCGACGGATACGCGGCCTTCATCGGGGAAAATGAGGAGATTTTTACGCGTTCCACCTTCCCCGCGCCGATGCGGATTATCCGCCCCGGCGATGTCGTCACGCAGGATTTCAACCCGGACCGGCTCAATTTCATGCTGGATGAGACCGGAACCATCGTGGATGTGAACTGCGGCTGACCGCGTTGCGCAGAGTGAGGGATTGACAGCCGAGGGGTCAGCCGCAGGATCGGCACAAGACCCTTGGGAGCCTCGCCCGTGCCGAACCCGACCTCAGCCGAAATCATAGCGTTGCGCCTCTACGAAGCCGGGGTGCGCCATGCCTTCGGCGTGCCCGGCGGCGAGGTGCTGGAGCTGATCGACGCGATGGAGCGGATCGGCATCCGCTTCGTCCTCGCCCGGCACGAGAACGCCGCCGGCTTCATGGCCGAGGGGGCGTGGCACGCGACCGGCGCACCCGGGGTGCTCGTCGCCACCGTCGGGCCCGGCATGGCGAACACCGTCAATGTCACCGCGAATGCGGAGCAGGACCGTGTGCCACTGATCGTCATCACCGGCGCCTATGACGACGTGACGACCCTGCGCTACACCCACCAGATCTTCGACCACCGCGCCGTGCTGAAACCGGTGGTCAAGGCGAGCTTCGAGGCGCGTGCCGGGGCCTGCGACGTGATGATCGACAAGGCGGTGCGCATCGCGCAGGACCCGCAACCCGGCCCGGTCCATATCGACCTGCCGGTGAAGGTCGCCGCCGCCGAGCATCCGGTGCCTGGCGTCGGCTACCTCACCCCCGTCTCGCCCAGCCTGCCAACGGGGCTCGACGCCGCGCGCCGTCGCCTCGCCAACGCCAAACGCCCGCTGATCGTCGCGGGCCTCGACCTTCTGCAATCGCCTGGCGCACCCGAGGCAGTCCGCGCCGCGGCGGAGGCGCACGGCATCCCGGTCGTCACGACCTACAAGGCGAAGGGCGTCCTCGACGAGCGCCATCCGCTCAGCCTCGGCGGTCACGGGCTCAGCCCGAAATCCGACGCGATCCTCATGCCTCTGATCGGCGAGGCCGATCTCGTGATCTGCGCGGGCTACGACCCGATCGAGATGCGCACCGGCTGGCAGGACCCGTGGGACCGGGCCAACGCGATCTCCTTCACCGCGGTGCCCGACCGGCAGGCGATGCACGGCGTCTCCCAAGGCTGGGTCTGCGATCCGGGCCGCAGCCTGGAGGCCCTCTTCGACGGCCTCGCGCTGAGCGTCGACTGGGGCGCGCGTGTCGCCGAGACCCGCGCGGCGCTGGATGCTGCCTTCGCACCGGGTGACGACTGGGGCCCGGCGCAGGCCCTCGCCATCCTCGACCGCATGCGCCCCGGCGAGATGATGACGAGCGTCGACAGCGGCGCGCACCGCATCCTGATGAGCCAGATGTGGCACTGCGATCGCCCGCACACGCTGATCCAGTCCACTGGCCTCTGCACCATGGGCTGCGCCCTGCCGCTCGCCATGGGCCACGGGCTCGCGAGCGGCGAGCGCAGCCTCGCGGTGATGGGCGACGGCTGCCTCGACATGATCCTGGGCGAACTCGCCACCTTGCGCGACACCGCCGCTCCGGTGATCTGCACGGTGCTCAACGACAGCTCCCTCGCTCTGATCGAGATGAAGCAGCGCCGCGACGGCAAGCAGAACGCGGGCGTCGATTTCGGCGCGACGGACTACGCAGCGGTTGCCGGCGCCATGGGCCTGAAGAGCCTGAAGGCCGACAGCGCCGCAAGCCTCGAGGAGACCTTCGCCGAGGCCCTCGCCGCCGACGGCCCGGTCCTCCTCGAAATCACGATCCCCCGCCGCTCCTACGACGGGCTGATCTGACCTCCTGAAGGAACGTCATGGTCGGGCTCGACCCGGCCATCTCCGCAATCACGAGCTCCCCGGGTCAAGCCCGAGTATGACGGCCACACCCTTCCAGCTTGTCGAAATATCCCGGGGAGGTCGGGCCGTCAGGCCCGGACGGGGCAGCGCCCCCAGATCGGGGGCAAAGCCCCCGCCCGTCACTTCGGCGCCATCCGGATCGCCCCGTCGAGCCGCACGACCTCGCCATTGAGCATCGGGTTCTCCGCCATGTGCCGGACCAGCGCTGCGAACTCCGCCGGATCGCCGAGGCGGGAGGGGAAGGGCACCTGCGCGCCGAGGCTCCGCTTCGCCTCCTCCGGCAGGCTTTCCAGAAGCGGCGTGAGGAACAGCCCTGGCGCGATCGCGTTCACGCGGATGCCGGAACGGGCGAGATCACGGGCCATCGGCAGCGTCATCCCGACCACGCCGCCCTTCGAGGCGGAATAGGCGATCTGCCCGATCTGCCCGTCGAAGGCCGCGACCGAGGCGGTATTCACGATCACCCCCCGTTCGCCATCGGCCGTCAGCGGCTCGGCCGCCGCCATCCCCGCCGCCGACTGGCTCGCCATGTTGAAGGTGCCGATCAGGTTCACGCCGATGGTGGTCGCGAACTTCGCCGGGTCGTGCGGCTGCCCCTCCCGGTCCACAGTCTTCACCGCCCAGGCGAGCCCCGCGCAGTTCACGCAGATCCGCTCCTGACCGTGTGCGGCGCGGGCGCTCGCCAGCGCCGCCGCCACGCTCCCGGCATCCGACACATCGACTTCCGCGAAGTGGCCGCCGATCTCCGCGGCCACCGCCGGACCCTTCGTCGCATCCCGGTCGAGGATCGCCACCTTCACCCCCGCGGCGGCCAGCGCACGGGCGGTCGCGGCACCCAGCCCGCTCGCCCCGCCGGTCACCACGGCGGTGATGTTTTCGTTGAGTTCCATGCGCTTCCCTCCCATTTTGCCGCGGAGTGTGGAGCGGCCCGGGAGGGAAGTCCAGTTCAGCCCATGGCCGCCTCGGCCTTGCCCTTCGCCCGGCGCGCCAGCGTCTCCACATCGTCGCCCGCGACCTTCGGCACCACGCGGTAGGCGGCGTTCACGAAGCAGAAGAGTGCGAAGCCCAACAGCCCGATGCAGACCGCGATCACGAGGATCCGGCCATGGGCCTGATCGCGCAGCCAGGAGAACGCCTCGCCCACGCCACCCGCTTGGCTCGGGTCCGCCTGCCACGCCGCGAAGACGAGGAAAAAGCCGATCAGCGTGATGATGATTGCCTGCGCCAGCACGCCCGCCTTCAGCGCCGGGTTCCAGTTGCGCGTGAAGTGGTTGGCCCGCAGGTGCGCGCGGTATTTCTCCTTCACCGCCTTCACCACATAGTAGATCCCGGCGCCGATCGTGATCGCACCCGCGAGCCCCACCAGCCAGATCCCGGCCGGTAGCCCCATCACCCAGCGCACGACCTCCGCAATCGTCGAGCCGCTGCCGCCGCCACCGGAGGTGAAGAGCAGGACGAGGGCGAAGAGGCCGAGCGCGCCATGGATCGCGCCCGTGATGATCATCCCGCCGCGCGCGATCAGGCCCTTCACCTCGCCGCCGTAGTCTTCAAGGTCATAGGCCGCATCGATCCATCGCCAGATCGCGTAGGCCGCCATGCCGAGGAAGATCAGGAGCAGCACCACGCTGCCCCAGGCGGAGCCCTCAAGTTGCTCCAGCGCGCTGGAGGTCCCCTCGGCCTCGCCCCCGCGCGTCAGCGCGAAGAGCGAGATGCCCGCCACCACCACGTAGACGATCCCGCGCCCGGCATAGCCCATACGCATGACCGGGATCGCCCAGCTCAAATCCTGCTTGCTCATCGAAAGCCTCCCAAACCAATGGGAGGGAAACGCGAGCGGGGCAGGGGCCGTTCCTCTCAGGCGGGTACGAGCAGGTGGCCGAGCTTGTCGAGCAGCTCCTCGGTGCCCTGCACGCGGTATTCCAGCTTGTCGCGCCCGTCGATGAAGACGATGTGCTCGGTATAGGTGAGGCGGCAGCCGTCCTTCGCCTCCTCCATCGAGACGGCGACGAGGGAGGCCGACAGCATCTCGCCGTCCGCATCCATGTCGTAATTGTAGATCAGGCGGCCGGGCCGGGTGCAGATCACGTAGCGGCCGCGATAGTTGATCTCGGAGCCGTTCACGAGGAACTCCCCGCGCTCCGTGCCGCCGGGGCGGAAATCCATCTCCCAATGGCGCAGCTCGACATGGGACTTGCCGGGGTTCTCCGCAAACCAGCGGCGCTTCGCCTCCGGCCGGGCCCAGGCGTCGTAGACGCGCGCGTGGTCGGCCTTGTAGTCGCGGGTGAGCGTGAAGCTCTGGTGGTCGAGACCGGTCATCGTGTCCTCCTTCAGGCGGTGACGAGCAGATCGCCGAGGCGGTCGAGCATCTCGGCACATCCGGCGCGGCGCATGTCGATCGTCTCGGGCGCGTCCACATGGACGAGCCGTTCGGCATAGGTCATGCGGCAGCCGCGCTCGCGTTCGGCGAAGTCGATCGAGGTCAGAGAGGTGGAGAAGAGCCGCCCGTCCATCCGCATCTCGTAGGTGTGCAGGATGCGCTGCGGGCGCTCGGTCAGGTGGTAGACGCCGTGATAGGTGACCGGGCCGAAGGGCGTTTCGATCCGTCCTTCCTCCCGCCCGCCGGGCCGGAATTCCATGCGCCAGTCGAAGATCGCGCCGCGTCCCGGACCGCTGGCCGCGAACCAGCGGCCCTTGGCCTGCGGGTCCGCCCAGGCGTCGAAAACGCGGAGCGGCGGGGCCGCGTATTCCCGGGTGAGGCTGAAGGCATGGTCCTGAAAGCCGGTCATGTGTCGTCTCCTCCGTCTGTCTCATCTGCAAGGAAGTCGCCGAGGGCATCCAGCCGCTCGTCGATGAAGCGCCTGCGGTCGCGCAGCCAGCGTTCCGCGGCCCGCAGGCCATCGGACCGGATCGCGCAGGAGCGGACGCGGCCGACCTTCTCGGTCTCGATCAGGCCCGCCTCCTCCAGCAGCTTTACGTGCGCGAGGAAGGAGGGCAGGGCCATGTCGAACCGGGCGGCGAGCGTCTTGACGCTGGCTGGCTCGCGTTCGAGCAAGGCGAGCACCTCCCGGCGGGTCGGGTCGGCAAGGGCGCGGAAGATCGCGTCGAGGTTCTGTGAAAGGTTAGCCATGGTCCTAACTTTGAGGGTCGAGGTGAGTCGTGTCAAGGAAAGTTAGGGTGTGAGCTTAGTTTTCTGGGCCGTCATCTTCGGGCTCGACCCGAGGATCTCCCTATGCAGCAGATGCTCCGGTCGAGCCGGAGCATGGCGCGCCGTTGAAGCGGGACCGCGCGGTTGTCCGAGCGGCCCCTGATCAAGTCCGGGGTGGTAGCAACGGAAAGCAACCGTCCCGGCCGAAGCGCCGGGACCGCCTTATTAGGAGCGCCCACAAGCATCTCCGTCCCGCCCGGCGGCCACGCCGGGCCGCGCCCGACCTCCCCCCCGGAGGGCGCGTTGGCGATGTCATTCGCAGAAGTCAGAACATGGATGCTTGAACGCGCGGACGTTGATCAACCGTCCCTCACGCGCCCTCCAGGTCTGGCGCGGTCCTCACAGCTTACCTGAAAACACTAACCCGCCATCTGCCGCGCGATCAGCATCTTCTGGATGTCCGACGTGCCCTCGTAGATCTGGCAGACGCGGACGTCGCGGTAGATCTTCTCGATCCCGTATTCGCTCAGGTAGCCGTAGCCGCCCAGCGTCTGGATCGCGCCTGAGCACACCCGCTCCGCCATCTCGGAGGTGTAGAGCTTCGCCATCGCCGCCTCGCGCAGGCAGGGGACGCCCGCATCCTTCATCCGGGCGGCGTTCAGCACCATCTGGCGGCCCGCCTCGATCTCCGTCTCCATGTCGGCGAGGCGGAACTGCACAGCCTGGTGGTTGAAGATCGCGGAGCCGAAGCTCTCCCGCTCCCGTGCGTATTTCAGCGCCGCATCGAAGGCCGCCTGCGCCATGCCTACGGCCTGCGCCGCGATGCCGATCCGGCCGGTTTCCAGCGAGGAGAGGGCGATCTTGTAGCCCTCGCCTTCCTCCCCGATCCGGTTCTCGAAGGGCACCTCCATGTCGTCGAAGGCGAGCGCGCAGGTGTCCGAGGCCTTCTGCCCCAGCTTCTCCTCCACCTTGGCGACGTGAAAGCCCTTGGTGTCATTCTCCACATAGAACGCCGAGAGCCCCCGCTTGCCCGCCGCCGGGTCCGTCACGGCGAAGAGGATCGTCGCGCCGCCGATCCGCGCGGAGGAGATGAACTGCTTCGAGCCGTTGACCACGTAGCGGTCGTTCCGTTTCTCCGCCCGCGTGCGTAGGGCCGAGGCATCCGAACCCGCATGGCTCTCCGTCAGCGCGAAGCAGCCGATGTGCTCGCCGCGCGCCGCCGGCTTCAGCCAGGTTTCCTTCTGCCCGTCGGTGCAGAACCGGTCGAGGATCGCGAGGAAGGGCGCATTGTGCACGCTCACCATGGTCGAGACCGCGCCGTCGCCCGCCGCGATCTCCTCCAGCGCCACGGCGTAGCTGACGTAATCCGCGCCCGCCCCGTCCCAGTCGGGGTCGATGGTCATGCCCAGAAAGCCCATCTCGCCCAGCTCGCGCCGCACCTCGGGCTCGATCTCGCCGGCTGCCTCGCGGTTCAGCGAGCCCGGGGCCAGCCGGTCGCGCGCGAAGCTGCGCGCTGTGTCACGGATCAGGGTCTGGTCTTCGGTCAGCATGTCAGAGGATCCTCAGTCGTTCCTTCACCGGGCCGCCCGCCGCGCGCCAGCCGGCAAAGCCGTCCTCGATATGGGCGACGTTGCGCAGGCCCATCTCCTGCGCCGTGCGCGCTGCAAGGGCGGAGCGCATGCCGGCCGCACAGTAGAAGACGTATTTCTTGTCCTGCTGGAAAACGGATTTCGCGTATTCCGAGGTCGGGTCGAGCCAGAATTCCAGCATGCCGCGCGGGCAGTGGTAGTCGCCGGGGATGTGGCCCTCGCGGTGGACCTCCCGCACGTCGCGCAGGTCGATGAACTGCACGTCGGGATGCTCGACGAGGCCGAGCGCGTCGGCGGCCGGGATGTGTTCAACGACCGTGTTTGCTTCGGCCACCATCCGGTCCGCACCGCGGCGCGCGTCGCCCTCCGGCGCGCGCAGGATGACGAGCCGGTTGTGCAAGCCCGTCACCACCGCGTCTGCGAGCACCGAGGCGAAGAGCCGCTCGTCGAGCGCCCTGAGCTCCGGCCCGCCGCCCTTCCCGGAGAAGTAGCTGTCCAGAGCTGGGAACCACGCCTCGGCGCCGGGACCGTGGAACCCGATCTCCGCGAGCCCGTCGAAATGGCCCGCGGCGATGGCCTCGCCCGCGTCGGCGGCCTCCATCCCCTTGGTCAGGACGATGCAGCTCCAGCCCGGATAGCGGCCAAGCTCCCCGGGATCCTCGACGAAGATCACCGGCCCTCCTCCGGCCCGCCGGCCTCTTTCCAGTTGCCGAAGCCGGTTTCCATCACCTTGGCGTCGGCGTAGCCCATCTCCTTTGCCGTCGCGGCGGCCATCGCGGCGCGGCCACCTGCGGCGCAGTAGAAGACATAGGTGCGCCCCTTGTCGGCCATGGCGGGGTTCGGCGACGGGCCGTCGATGGCAAACTCCAGCGTGCCGCGCGGCACCGGCACCGCGCCCGCGATACGGCCCTGCGCCACCTCGGGCGGTTCGCGCACATCGACGAAGGTCACGTTCTCGCGCCCGTGCATCTCCATCGCCTCGGCCACCGTGATCGTCTCCACCTCGGCCTTCGCGGCGGCCACCATGTCGCTGAGCGTCTTCATCCGCGTCCCCTTTTCGTGAAAGTCATCTTCTGCACCACCAGCTTGTCGCGCGGCCCTTCCCAGGCATAGGCCAGCAGCACCGGCTCGTGGTCGCCGGTCGTGATCCGGTGCCGCCGCCCCGGCGGGTTGAAGATCATGGAGCCCGGCGCGAACACGCCATCGTCATTCTCCGACACGCTGCCGGAGAGCGTGTAGTAGCTCTCCGTCAGCCCCTCATGCGCATGGGCGGGATAGGTCGTGCCGGGCGCGAAGAGCACGAGGCCGAGGATCAGGTGCTCGGTCACCACCGGCCCCTGTGGCCCCGCGAACTCGGCATAGGCGAATTTCTGGGCAAGGCCGCGCGGCACCTTCTCGTAGCCGTAAAGCCAGGAGAGCTCTTCGCCCACCGCGTCGATGGCGCGGACCACGCTTTCGGTGCGCTCCCGCCGCCCTTGGTCGAGGGCGCGGCGCAGGTGGGCGGTGACTGGCTTGTCCTCGCGGTAGCGGTGGGCGACGCCCGGATCGTCGGCGATCACCCGGCCGATCGCCTCCCGCACGCGGCGCTGGTGGGCGCGGATCGCCTTCGACCCGCCGGAGGAGCCGCGGCGGTACATTTCCGCGAACTCGCGCAGCAGGTAGACCCAGTCGGGCCGGCGGGACAGGCGCTCGGTCGGCGGGCCTTCGGGCGGCACATCGGGTGCGATGATCTCGTGCGGTTCCATGGCTGTCATGTCGCCCGGCGCCCCACGCGGTCAAATGCGCTCGATCGCCACGGCGGTACCCTCGCCGCCGCCGATGCAGATCGCGGCGAGGCCGCGCGTCGCGTCCCGCTTCTCCAGCGCGTTGAGCAGGGTCACGAGGATGCGCGCGCCGGAGGCCCCGATCGGGTGGCCGAGGGCGCAGGCCCCGCCGTTCACGTTCACCTTGTCATGCGGCGCTCCGGTCTCGGCCATGAAGGCCATGGGCACGACCGCGAACGCCTCGTTCACCTCGAAGAGATCGACGTCCTCGACGCTCCACCCGACCCGCTCCATCAGCCGCCGTGCCGCGGGCACGGGCGCGGTGGTGAACCAGCCCGGCGCTTGCGCGTGGCTCTCGTGGCCGAGGATGCGGGCGCGCGGCGTCAGCCCCCGCGCCTCCGCCTCCGATTGCCGCATCAGCACGAGCGCCGCGGCCCCGTCCGAGATGCTCGACGCATTCGCAGCCGTCACAGTGCCGTCCTTCCGGAAAGCAGGCTTCAAGTTCGGGATCTTGTCGGGCCGAGCGGTGCGCGGCTGCTCGTCGCTCTCCACCACGCTGTCGCCCTTGCGGCCCTTCACCGTCATCACCGAGATCTCGTCGGAGAAATCGGCGTTCTGCGCCCGGTCGAGGGAGGCGAGCGCATAGGCGTCCTGCGCCTCGCGGGTGAACTGGTACTTCTCGGCGCAATCCTCGGCGAAGGTGCCCATCAGGCGGCCCTTGTCATAGGCGTCCTCCAGCCCGTCGAGGAACATGTGATCGACGACCTCGCCATGGCCGAGCCGCGCGCCGCCCCTCATCTTCGGCAAAAGGTAGGGGGCGTTCGTCATGCTCTCCATCCCGCCTGCGACGACGATCCTGCCGTTGCCAAGCGCGAGCTGGTCATGGGCCATCATCACCGCCTTCATGCCCGAGCCGCACATCTTGTTAAGCGTGGTGGCGGGCACCTCCTCGCCGAGCCCGGCGGCGAAACCGGCCTGCCGTGCGGGGGCCTGACCCTGACCCGCGGGTAGGACGCAGCCCATCAGGAGCTCGTCCACATCGCCCGCCGCGACCCCGCCGCCCGCAAGTGCTGCGGCAATGGCCGATCCACCGAGCTCGGAGGCGCTCGCCCCCGCGAGCTCGCCCTGGAATCCGCCCATGGGCGTACGGCTCGCCCCGACGATGACGATGGGATCCTCGGCCATCCTTCCCTCCCCGGAAGTTATGAACGCTTGTTCAGATAAAGGTGGCATGACGCCGGGTCCCGTTCAAGCGCCGTCGCCTTCATCTTTCCCCAAATACGCGCATCACGACAGTCGAGGCCCGGCGCATCTCTTGACTATCCGGTAAAAAGGTCAAAGCCTTTGTCCTTAGCGGCCGCACCCGACGGCCGGTTCACAGCAACAGGAGAGAGGTCCTCATGACCATTCGTACCTTGACCGCGCTGACGCTCGGCGCAGCGCTGCTGGCCTCCGCGGCCAGTGCACAGACGCTGCGATATACCACGCAGGGCGACGCGCTGACGCTGGATCCGCATTCGCAGAACGAAGGTCCGACCACCGCGATGAACGGGCTGATCTACGAATCGCTCGTCACCCGCAACCCGGCGCTGGAGCTCGAGGCCGAGCTCGCGACCGCGTGGGAGCCGGTGGACGGCGGCTGGCAGTTCACCCTGCGCGAGGGCGTGACCTTCCATGGCGGGGAGGAGTTCAACGCGGACGACGTCGTCTTCTCGATCAACCGCGCGAAGGCGGAGAGCTCCGATTTCTCCACCCTCATCGATTCCGTGACCGAGGTGGAGAAGGTGGACGACTTCACCGTCATCCTGCGCACCGACGGTCCGAACCCGATCCTGCCGAACCAGCTCACCTCGATCTTCATCATGGACGAGGGCTGGGCGACCGAAAACGGCGTCGAGATCCCGCAGGACTACGCCGCGAATGAAGAGACCTTCGCGATCCGCAACGCCAACGGCACCGGCCCCTTCATCGTCGAAGAGCGCCTGCCCGAGGAGCGCACGGTCCTGACGCGCAACGCCGCGTGGTGGGGCGAAGGCGAGTTCCCCGGCAACGTCCAGCGGCTCGAATACCGCCCGATCACCAACGCGGCGACCCGCGTCGCGGCCCTGCTGTCGGGTGAGGTCGACTTCGTGCTCGACCCGCCGCTGCAGGATCTCAACCGGATCGAGCAGGCCGACGGCCTGACGGTCAGCACGACCCCGCAGATCCGCTCGATCTTCTTCGGCTTCGATCAGGGCGCCGAGGATCTGCGCACCGCCAGCGTCGAGGGTAACCCGTTCTCCGACGTGCGCGTGCGCCAGGCGATCGACATGGCGATCGACCGCTCCGCGATCCAGCGCGTGGTGATGGACGGTCTCTCGGCACCGGGCGGCATGGTCGCCTCTCCGGGCGTGCTCGGCTACACCGAGGCGATGGACGCGCCGACCGAGGTCGACATCGAGATGGCGAACTCCCTGATGGAGGAAGCGGGCTACGGTGACGGCTTCTCCGTCCGGCTCGACTGCCCGAACAACCGCTACAACAACGACGAGGCGATCTGCCAGGCCGCCGTCGCGATGCTGGCGCGGATCGGCATCGAGGTGCAGCTTGAAGCACTTCCGCGCGCCCAGCACTTTCCCAAGATCCAGAACCGGGAGACCGACTTCTTCCTGCTGGGCTGGGGCGTGCCGACGCTCGACAGCCACTACATCTTCTCGTTCCTGATGGACAGCGAGGGCTCCTGGAACGCCACCGGCTATTCCGACCCGCAGCTCGACGAGCTGGTCGCCGCCATGGCGGTGGAGACGGATCTGGAGGCCCGCGGCGAGCTGATCTCGCAGGCGTGGACCATCGTCGACGAGGCGCTGCCCTACTCGGTCATCCACCACCAGGTGCTCGCCTGGGGTCTGGCCGAGAACGTGGAGCTGCCGATCGCGGCGGACGACACGCCGCGCTTCCGCTATGCGATCGTGAACGAGTAAGCTGAACGCGCGCCCCGCCGGGTCTTGCATCCGGCGGGGCGTTGCATTTTAAGGCGTCGCCATCGCGCGGCGCATCGTCCGGGCCGATGGGCCGGGACAGGCCCGAGCCAGACGAAACCGAGGCCCGCGAGCGCCGCCGGATACCGTCCGGGGCCATGGCAATAGGGAGAATGAGCCAGATGCTGACCTACATCCTGCGCCGATTCCTGCAGGCAGGCCTCGTCATGCTGGTGGTCTCCGCGGTCAGCTTCTCGCTCTTCAACTTCGCGGGCGACCCGGTCAACAACATGGTCGGGCAGGAGGCGAGCCGCGAGGATCGCGAGCGCATCCGCGACGAGCTTGGCCTCAACGACCCGATCCCGGTGCAATATGTCCGCTTCCTCGGCAACGCGGTGCAGGGCGAGTTCGGGCTCTCCTACCGCCTGCGCCAGCCGGTGACCGAGGTCATCATGGACCGGCTACCGGCGACGCTGGAGCTCGTCTTCGTCTCCGCCATCATCGCGATGGGGCTGGGGATCACGGCGGGGGTCTATACGGGGATCGCGCGAAACACCTGGTTTTCCCGCTTTATCCTGTCGTCGTCGCTGGTGGGCGTCAGCCTTCCGACCTTCATCATCGGGATCTCGCTCATCTACCTCTTCGCCGTGCAGCTCCGATGGCTGCCCTCGAACGGGCGGCCGGGCACGGTGGATCTCGGCTGGTGGCGCACCTCATTCCTGACGGCGGACGGCTGGCGGGCGATCATCCTGCCGGCGATCACGCTGTCGCTCTTCCAGCTCACCATGATCCTGCGCCTCGTCCGCGCCGAGATGCTGGAGGTCATGCGCACCGACTTCATCAAGTTCGCCCGTGCGCGCGGCCTGCCCGAGCGCATCATCAACTTCCGCCACGCGCTCAAGAACACGCTGGTGCCGGTCATCACCATCATCGGGATCAATATCGGCGGTCTGATCGCCTATTCCGTCATCACCGAGACGGTGTTCCAGTGGCCGGGCACGGGCCTTCTCTTCATCCAGGCGGTCGAGTTCGTCGATGTGCCGATCATGTCGGCCTACCTGATGTTCGTCGCCCTCCTCTTCGTCACCGTGAACCTGATCGTCGACCTGCTCTACGCGGTCATCGATCCCCGTATCCGGATCGGAGCCACCTGATGCGCGCGCTCACCCGTTTCCGCACCGCGATGATCGACAGCGATATCGCCTATTCCTTCTGGCGCTCGCCCGGCGCGATCATCGCCGCCGCCGTCACGGTCGGCGTGATCTTCGTCTCACTCTTCGCGCCGGTCTTCGCGCCCTTCGATCCGTTCGACCCCGCACAGGTCTCGCTCTGGGACGGCAAGCTGCCGCCCGCCTGGGCGGAGGGCGGACAGCCGCAATACTTGCTGGGCACCGACAACCAGGGCCGGGACATGTTCTCGACCATCCTCTATGGTGGGCGGCTCTCGATCATCATCGGGGCGGCGGCGGTGCTTCTCGGCATGACGCTGGGCGTCGTGCTCGGCGTGATCTCGGGCTATGTCGGCGGCTGGGTCGATACGGTCATCATGCGCATCGCCGACGTGCAGCTCACCCTGCCGGGGATCCTTGTGGCGATCCTGATCAACGGGATCGGGCGGCAGTTCATCCCGCCGGACCGGATCGACGAGTTCTCGATCTACGTGGTCATCATCGCCATCGGTCTGACCGACTGGCCCCAATTCGCACGCGTCACTCGCGGCGCGGCCCTCGTGGAGCGGCAGAAGGAATACGTGCAGGCCGCCCGTGTCATCGGGCTGCCGGGCTGGCTGATCATGGTGCGCCACATCGCGCCCAACGTGCTGCGGCCCGTGCTGGTGCTCGCCACCATCGGCCTGGCGCTCGCCATCATCGCGGAGGCGACGCTCAGCTTCCTCGGCCTCGGCGTGCCGCCGACCACGCCGTCGCTGGGCACGCTGATCCGCGTGGGCAACGAGTTCCTCTACTCGGGCCTGTGGTGGATCACCTTCTTCCCTGCCATCGCGCTCGTCATCCTGGTCTTCGCCGTGAACCTGCTCGGCGACTGGATGCGCGACGCCCTCAATCCGAAGCTGCGCTGATGAGCCTTCTCGAAGTCAAATCGCTCGACGTCGAATTCCCGACCCGCCGGGGCGTGGTGAAGGCCGCGCGCGGCGTGAAGCTGGAGGTCGCACCGGGGGAGATCGTGGGGCTGGTGGGCGAGAGCGGCGCGGGCAAGTCCACCATCGGCAACGCCATCATCGACCTGTTGGAGCCGCCGGGCCGGGTCGCGGCCGGCGAGGTGCTCTTCAAGGGCCGCGACCTGCGGAGCCTCTCGGAGCCCGAGATGCGGCGCATCCGCGGCCCCGAGATTGGCATGATCTTCCAGGACCCGCAGACCTCCCTCAACCCGCTCCTGCGCATCGGCGAACAGCTCGTGGAGTCGATCCAGAACGCCCGCGGCGTGAGGGAGGCGGAGGCCGAGGCGATCGCCCTCGAACTCCTCGAAGCCGTCGGCATCCCCGAGGCGAAGGCGCGGATGAAGGCTTTCCCGCACGAGTTCTCCGGCGGCATGCGCCAGCGCGTGGTCATCGCACTCGCCCTCTGCGGCGACCCGGACCTCGTCATCGCGGATGAGCCGACCACGGCGCTCGACGTCTCGATCCAGAAGCAGATCCTCGACCTCATCCAGCGCCTCTGCCGCGAGCGGCAACTCGGCGTGGTCCTCGTCACCCACGATATCGGCGTGATCGCGGAGATCGCGGACCGCGTCGTCGTCATGTATCGCGGCGAGGTGGTGGAGACGGGCGACACCGCCCAGATCCTCGGCGCGCCGCGCCACGAATACACCAAGTCGCTGATCTCCGCCGTGCCGCGCGCGGACGTGAAGCTGCACCGCTTCTCCAGCGTCGATTACATCGACGGCTCGGAGCCCACGCCGAAGATCGACATCCGCACCCACTGGCTGGGCGCCGCGCGGGAGGAGAAGACGGGGGCGGAGGCCATCGCGGTCGAGAACCTCAACCTCTCCTTCGTGCTGGAGAAGTCGTTCCTCAAGTCGCGCCGCCGCATGCTGCAGGCGGTCAACGACGTGAGCTTTATGATCCGGGAGGGGGAGAGCTTCGGCCTCGTCGGCGAGTCTGGTTCCGGCAAGTCCACCGTCGCCCGCATCGTGGCCGGACTCTACAAGCAGGACAGCGGCTCCGTGCGTCTGCTGGGCCAGGAGGTCCACGGCAACTGGCGCGATCCGGCGGAGAAGGCGGCGCGGCGCAAGCTCCAGATGATCTTCCAGGATCCCTATTCGAGCCTGAACGCCCGGATGCAGGTCATGGACATCGTTGCCGAGCCCATCCGCTTCCACAAGCTGACGGGATCGGAGACGGAGACGAAACAGATCGTTCGCGACCTGCTCGACCATGTGGGCCTCGGGGCGGCCGCCGCGCAAAAGTACCCGCACGAGTTCTCCGGCGGGCAGCGGCAGCGCATCTCGATTGCCCGCGCGCTGGCGAGCCGTCCGCGGATCCTGATCTGCGACGAGCCGACCTCCGCCCTCGATGTGTCGATCCAGGCCCAAATCCTCAACCTGCTGAAGGACTTGCAGGAGGAGCTTAACCTCACGCTCCTCTTCATCTCCCACGACCTGCCGGTGATCCGCCAGATGTGCGACCGCGTCGCCGTCATGCAGCGCGGGCAGATCCGGGAGCTGGCGGAGACCGAGCAGCTCTTCACCCGGCCCGGCGACGACTACACCCGTTCGCTGCTTCAGCAGATGCCGCGGATGGACCTCCTGCGCCCCGCGGCGGAGTAGCGCCGGGCTTGGCATCGCCGCGCGGCGCCCCATGTTGAGGGTCCGCGCGCCCCGTTCCCCGGACCCGGCGCCGACCGCCCCGGATCGGGGGCCGCCAAGCAGAAGAGACACGTCATGTCCGCCCAAGCCGCGAGCCGCTGGCTCGACCGATCGTCGCCGCCGCACATCATCACGCTGGTCCTGCTGGCCGGCACGGGGGCGCTGAGCCTCAACATCTTCCTGCCCTCGCTGCCCGGTCTGGCGGAGTGGTATCAGGCCGATTACGCGGTCGTACAGCTCGCGATCTCCGCCTACCTGGCGGTCACGGCGGTGCTGCAACTGGTGATCGGCCCGCTGTCGGACCGCTACGGACGGCGGCCGGTGATGCTGGTTGCACTGGCGATCTTCTGTATCGCAACACTTGGCGCGCTCTTCGCCCCCACCATCGAAAGCTTCCTCGCCTTCCGCTTCCTGCAAGCAGTCATCGCCTCGGGCTTCGTGCTGAGCCGCGCGGTGGTGCGCGACATGGTGGGGCCGGATAAGGCCGCGAGCATGATCGGCTATGTCACCATGGGCATGTCGCTGGTCCCGATGATCGGCCCCGCGCTCGGCGGGCTGCTAGACGCGGCCTTCGGCTGGCAGGGCTCCATCGCGCTGATGCTGATCTTCGGTCTGCTCGTGCTCTGGATCACCTGGGCCGATATGGGGGAGACGAACGCCGTCCGCTCCGCAAGCTTCGCCGCGCAGTTCCGGGCGTACCCCGAGCTCGTGCGCTCCCGCCGGTTCTGGGGCTATGCGGCGACGGCGGCCTTCGCCTCGGGCGCGTTCTTCGCCTTCCTCGGCGGCGGACCGTTCGTGGCGAGCGAGCTTTTGGGCATGGGGCCCAAGGCGGTCGGGCTCTACTTCTTCTTCGTGGCCTTCGGCTACATGCTCGGCAACTTCTTCTCCGGCCGGTACGCGGCGCGGGTGGGGCTCAACGGCATGATGATCATGGGCGGTGTGGTCGCGGCCTCCGGCGTCGGGCTCGCCATCGTGCTGTTCGGTCTGGGGGTAATGCACCCGATGTCGCTCTTCGGGCCGATGTTCTTCGTGGGCATCGGCAACGGGCTGACGCTGCCCTCGGCAAATGCGGGGATGGTGAGCGTGCGCCCGCATCTGGCGGGCTCCGCCTCCGGCCTCGGCGGGGCGCTCATGATCGGTGGCGGGGCTGCGCTGTCGGCCGGGACCGGCGCCGCGCTTAGCATCGAGACCGGGCCGTGGCCGCTGATCGGTGCGATGTTCGCCGCCTCGCTGATGACCGTGATCTCTGCGCTCTACGTGATCCGGCGCGCCCGGCAGGTCGGCGCGCTGGGGACGGAGCAACCGGCGGAATAGCTTGATCGCGTTGCGGTTGTCCTCTTGGATGAAGGCCGGAGGACGCCGCCTATGCTGCTCGAGATCGATGCGCAGAACGCGCTCTACTACATACACCATCCGCCTGCGGACGACCGTCCGACCTTCGTCTTCGTCAACGCGCTGACCGGCTCGACCCCGGCGTGGGAGACGGCGGTCGCACCGGCGCTGCGGGCCGAGGGCTACGGCACGCTGAGCTGGAATTTCCGAGGGCAGGCCGAAAGCCGGTTCGGTCCGGACGTGGCGATCACCGCCGAGCTGATCGCCGAGGATCTGGGGCGGCTCTTGGCCGAGGTCGCGCCCGCGCGCCCCGTGCTCGTCGGCGTCTCCATCGGCGGGCTCTACGCGGCCCGCGCGGTGCTGGCCGGGGCGCAGGTTGAGGGGCTGGTGCTCCTCAACACCCTGCGCGAGATCGGGCCGCGCATCGGCTGGATCAACGACGCCATGCCGCAGCTGGTGGCCGAGGGCGGGTTCGAGCTGATCCTCGACGTTCTGCTGCCCCTCCTGGTCAATGCGGAGTTCGCGGAGAAGGCGCGGGCAGGCGCGCTGAAGGGCGGCTACGCGCCCCTCGACCCCGAGCACGGGCACATGAACCTGATGCGCCATGCCCCTGACACGGATTGGGAAATCCCCTACGAGCAGCTCGATCTGCCGGTGCTGGTGATCACCGGCCTGCAGGACCGCGTGTTCCTCGACCGCGAGGTGGTGGACCGGCTCTATGCCCGCCTGCCGAACGCACAGCGGCAGGACTGGGAGGATACCGGCCACCTGATCCCGCAGGAGCGGCCCGAGAAGCTGGCGGCGGCACTCGCCGCCTTCGGAGCGGCCTTGTGAAGATCGCGCCGAGATGGGCCTACCCGGTCGTCTTCGTCGGCGTCTGCGGGCATGCCTCCTCGGAATTCTTCGCCGTACTCTCCGGCGTCTCGGGGCCGGAGGTCAGCGTCTGGCGCTACCTTCTCGGCGGCTTCGGCCTGATCGTCTGGGCCCTGATCGACCGGGACAGCCGGGATCTGATCTCGCCCCTGAAAGCCGAAGGCTGGCGGATCGTCTGGCTCAGCTTCTTCGGGGTGACGCTGACCTATCTCGCCTTTCACTGGGCGCTCGACTACGCGACCGTGATCCAGGTGGCGACGGTGGTCACGACCATCCCGATCTTCGTGGCGCTGGCCAACTGGGTGGTGAACGGCGTGGCGCCGGGCGCGGTCAAGATCGTCACCGGGGCGATGGCGGTGATCGGCGTGGTCCTCCTGCTCACCGACGGCGCGATCGAGGCGCTGGCGGGCACCCCTGGCACGCTGTTCGGCGTGCTGCTCGCTGTGATCTGTGCCGCACTCGGCTCCTTCTACGCGGTGCTCGTCAAACCCGTCATGGGCCGCCACGGCGGGCTGAAGATCATCGCGCTGACCATGATGATCGGCGGGATCGGGCTGTGGCTGCTGGTTGGCAGCGTCTGGAGCATATGGGTGAACCCGCTGACGCTGGGTGAACGGCCGGCGATCGCCGTGTGGTCGCTGCTGATCCTCGCGCTCTGGAACACGACGATCACGCAATTGCTGTGGTTCGGGGGGCTCGCGGCGGCGCCCGACATCACGCGGGCGTCGTATCTCTTCTTCCTCAAGCCGGTGATTGCGGCGGGGCTCGCGATCTTCATCCTCGCGCAGTACCCCACGCCGCTGCAGGTCGCGGCCATCCTCGTCGTGACCGGATCGGTCTTCGTCGAGATGTTCTGGCCGCGCCTGCGTCAGCTTGCAACCCGTTGAGGATCAGGCTTTTTCCAGCTCGCTTTCGGACTTCAGCACCTCGTCGCCGTCCTCCTGCTCGATCCTGAAGGCGGGGTTGTCGTCATCCGCGTCGCGGGTGACCTCGGCCCCGTCGATCTTCAGCGTGATCTTCTGCGTGTAGCGCTTCACGACCTCGCCCGTGGCGCTGCCGTTGCCCCAGTTCCACTTCACCTTGTCGCCGACCTGAATGCCCATCTTCCAATCTCCGTTTGCCTGAATACAGGGTTAACAGGGCGGGTCGATGGGCGGTTCCCGCGGCAAAAGCGCGGTATGACATGCGTGCACCGCCGAAAGGTTAATCCGGCGGTCACATCTGTTAACCTTTCGCGTACGGGTTCGCATCGACCCGCAGCGACTGGTGGCAGAAAGCTCCGGCCCGCGCCCCGTCCGCCGCCGCCCAGGTCGCGCTGTAGCCGATGCGCGCCAGATCCCCGGCGGCGTAAATCCCGGGCACCGAGGTCATCTGCACATCGTCCACCGCGACGTAAGGCCCGAACGGCCCGTCCTCATGCGCGCAGCCGAGCTGGCGGGCGAGGTCGCAGGCGGGCTCGGCCTCGCTCACCATGTAGAGCACGTCGCGCGCCACCTTGCTGCCATCCGCGAGGTGCAGCGCGACCAGGCGACCGTCCCGCTGTTCGAGGCGGGCGACCTCCGGCTCCACGACGTCGATGCCGCGGGCGGCAAGGTCGGCGCGGTCCTCCGCCGCGATCTCGTGCCCATTGGCGAAGAGGACGAGGTCGTCGCTCCAGTCCCCGAGAATGCGGGCCTGGTGCAGGCTCGGCGCGCCGGTGAACAGGATGCCGGTGGGCCGGTCGGCCATCTCGTAGCCGTGGCAATAGGGGCATTGCAGCACCGTCCGGCCCCAGCACGCGGCAAGGCCATCGAGTTCCGGCAGGAGGTCGCGCATCCCGCAGGCGAGGACCAGGCGGCGGGCGGCGAGGGTGCGGCCCGTGGCGGTCTGCAGACGAAAGCTCTCCTCCCCCGAGCAGACCGAAATCACCCGCTCCTCGTGCAGCGTGACGGTGGGGTAGGCGAGGACGTCGCGGCGGCCCGCGGCGCGCATCTCCTCCGGCGAGCGCCCGTCCATGCCGAGAAAGCCGTGCCCGGCGGTGGCGAAGCGGTTCCGGGTCAGCCCGTCATCGAAGAGCGCCACGGTGCAGCGTGCGCGGGCGAGGTAGAGGGCGGCGGTCAGCCCCGCGAAGCTGCCGCCGATCACGGCGGCGTCCACGGGCGGGGTTGCGTCGAAGGGGGACATGGGGGACCTTTCACGTAACTGGACGAATCACATAACTATGATGGTTACATGAAGCGGAATGGCAAGCTCTCCCTCGCACTGCACGCGCTCGGCCACATGGCACGGGCGGGCGACGGCCCCCTGCGGTCGGAGGATCTGGCGGCCCATCACCAGACCAATCCGGTCGTGGTGCGCCGCGTGCTCGGCGTCCTGCGCGACGCGGGGATCGTGAGTTCGGAGCGGGGGCATGCGGGCGGCTGGCGCCTCGCCCGCGCGGCGGAGGAGGTGAGTGTGGCCGAGGTCTACGCCCTCTTGCGCGAGCGGACCTTCGCCGCGGATCCCGAGGCCGCAACCTCGCCCTGCGCTATCGAGGCGCGGCTCCATGGCGTGATGGCGGAGGCCGCGACGGCGGCGGAGGATCGGCTGCGCGAGCGCCTCGCCACCGTCAGCATCGCTGATCTCGCCTGCGCGATGGACGGGGCCGCCGGGGAAGCGGCCCCGGGGCTGCCCTAACCGACGGTCAGCACGGTCTTGCCGATGGCCGTGCCGCTTTCCTGCAGGCGGTGGGCGTCGCGCAGGGTCTCGACGCTCATCACCCCGCCGTCGTGGTTCGCGGTGGTGACAAGCGTGCCCGCGTCCACCAGCTCCGCCACGCGGGTCAGCAGGCGGTGCTGCGCGTCCATGTTCGGCGTCTCGTAGACCGAGCGGGTGAACATGAACTCCCAGTGCAGCGCGATGGATTTCCACTTCAGCAGGCTGATGTCGATCTTCGCCGGATCCGGGTCATCGATCAGGCCGAAATGGCCCTGCGGCGCCATCAGTTCCGCGATGGCGGGGAAGTGGCGGTCGGTGCCGTTGGTGCCCGCAACATAGCGGGGGGCGAGGTTGAGGGCGGCAACCTGCTCCACCAGATCGCCGCGGTGATCGATGACGTGATGCGCACCCATCTTCTCCGCCCACGCCCGCGTTTCGGGGCGGGAGGCGGTGGCGATCACCGTCAGATCCGTGAGCTGCCGTGCGAGCTGGATCAGTATGGAGCCGACACCGCCCGCGCCGCCGATCACCAGCAGGGCGTCGCCCTTGCCCGAGCCCTCGGCGATGCCGAACCGATCGAATAGAAGCTCCCACGCGGTGATCGAGGTCAGCGGCAGGGCGGCCGCCTGCGCGTGGTCGAGGCTCGCCGGCTTGCGCGCCGCGATGCGCTCATCGACGAGGTGCAGCTCCGCATTGGTGCCCGGCCGCGCGATGCTGCCCGCGTGGAACACTTCGTCGCCGGGTTTGAAGAGCGTGACCTCCGGCCCGACGGCGCGCACGATGCCCGAGGCGTCGAAGCCGAGCACGCGCGGCCCGTCCTCCGGCGCCACACCGGCACGCAGCTTCACATCGACGGGGTTCACGGAGATCGCCTTCACCTCCACCAGCAGGTCGCGAGGGCCGGGCTGCGGCTCGGGCAGGTCGAGCGCGGCGAGCGCCTCCGCGTCGTCAAGGGGCAGGGGGCGGTGGTATCCGATGGCCTTCATGGTGTCTCTCCTTTCGCCAGGTGGGCGAGAGGTGGAGAGGCGGCTTCACCGCCGCAAGAACGGCGTTTTCGGCCCCTAAGGCACCGAAAGGATACTATGGCCGACCGAGCAGATCGGTGGCGATCCCGGTCGCCGCCAAGGCGAGACCCACCGTGCCGATCGCGTGCCCTCCGGTGACGCGGTTGAGCAGGTGGACGAGGGCGCGGATCAGCCGGGTTGCCGCCAGCAGAGCCAGTGCCGCGATCAGAACCGCGAACGGCAGCAGTGTCAGGAGCGCAAAGATCGCGGCGAAGACCATGGCTCCGATGCGTGCACTCTCGTCCCCATAGGCGATCAGCAGAAGCGCAAGGATCAGGACAGCCACGGCGATCAGGAAGGCGGCGAAGAGGCCGATGCCGGAGAGGATGCCCACGGCGAGGGACCGCAAGTCGGGTACGCGCGAGGTGTCAGGCGCGGGCGGCCCGCCCTCAACATTGGCGAACATCAGGCGAACCGGCACGACGGCCACGGCGGCGAGCCCCGGCGACAGCCGGTCTGACCAGCGCACCAGCCGCTCGGGCAGGGCATCGATCCAGGTTTCGAGGCGGGCGCTGGCGCGGGGCAGGTAGATCTCGATCACGGTGAGCGCGAGGCCCACGAGATCAAGACCGATCCCCATCGGCGCGCGCTACTCCCCGATCACGGCACCTTCGCGGCGGGGGTCGGCGGCGCCGGTCATCGTGCCGTCCTCCCCGATCGCCACGACATGGAGGCCGGAGTTGAGGTCGCGCACGTTGGTCTCGTGGCCCAGCTCCTGCAGCACGGTCTCGAACTCCACGGCGTCGCTGCCCTCCTCAAGGTCCGTCGCGCCATTGCGGTTGACCACGTGCCCGTCGGAGATCGCGGCGAGCGGGCCCATGCCGAAATCGATCATCTGCACCAGCGAGCCCGCGACGTAGTTGATGATCCGGCTGCCGCCGGGCGAGCCGATCAGAATCGAGGGCGCGCCGTCCGTCATCACGATGGTCGGCGCCATGGAGGAGCGCGGCCGCTTGCCGCCCTCCACCCGGTTTGCGATCGGCCCCGCATCGCCCTCGGGCCGGAAGGAGAAATCGGTAAGCTCGTTGTTGAGCAGAAACCCGTTGGTCATCACGCGGCTGCCAAACCCTGTCTCGATCGTCGTGGTCATCGAGATCATGTCGCCGTGCCGGTCCACGATCACGAAATGAGAGGTGCCCGCCCGGTCGGGGCTGGTGTCGGGCGACCACAGGCGCGTCTCGTCCCACGCCGGAAGCCCCGCCTCCGCCTCACCCATGCTGGTCACCGGGTCGATCAGCGTCGCGCGGTCGGCGAGGTATTCTGGATCGATCAGCCCCTCGGTCGGCATGTCCACGAAATCGCTGTCGGCCATGTACTTGCCCCGGTCGGCATAGGCGAGGCGCGCGGCCTCCAGGTACATGTGCCAGGCATAGGGCGGCTCCATCGCCGAGAGCTCGAAGCTGTTGAGCATGCCGAGGATCTGGCCCACCGTCAGCGCGCCCGAGGACGGCGGACCCATGCCGCAGACATCGTGAACGCGGTAGGTGACGCAGACCGGCGGGCGCTCGATCACCTCGTAGGCGGCGAAGTCCTCCAGCGTGAGGATCCCCGCATTGCTCTCGGTCTGCACGGCGGCGACGATGTCGCCCGCGATCGCGCCGGTGTAGAACGGTGCGATCCCCTCGGCGGCGATCAGGCGCAGGGTGCGGGCGAAGGCGGGGTTGGCGAGCGTGGTGCCCGCGGCCTTCGGGCTGCCGTCCTCCTCGAAGAAGTAGGCGGCGGTCTCCTCGAACCGGGCGAGGTCGCGGTCCATCGCCCCTTCGATGGAGGCGGCGAGGCGGGGGCTGATCTCGAACCCCGCTTCCGCCATGTCGATCGTCGGTTGCAGCAGGTCCGCCCAGGGCGTGCGGCCGTGGCGGGCGTGCATATGATCGAGCAGCGCCAGCGTGCCCGGCACCCCGACCGAGCGGCCGCCGATCACCGCGTCCCAAAAGCTCGCCGGCGGCTCTCCATCGGCTCCCAGCCAGTAATCCTCCCGCGCGGCCTGCGGCGCTGTTTCGCGCCCGTCGAAGGTGGTAAGGCTCCCCTCGGAAGCGTCCCAGTAGACAGCGAAGGCCCCGCCGCCGATGCCCGAGCTTTGCGGCTCCACCAGGTTGAGCATCATCTGCACCGCCACCGCCGCATCCGCCGCGGAGCCGCCGGCGGCCAGCACGTCGGCCCCGGCCTGAGCGGCGAGCGGGTTCGCGGCCGCCACGATGTACTCGGTCGCCGTTGCCTCGCCCTGCTCGGTCAGGCCGGTGCCCGCCTCGGGCTGCGGAGAGGCGTCCTGCGCCGCGGCGGGGAGGGCGGCGAGAAGGGCGAGCGTCAGGCGTTTCATGGGATCTCCTCCATCCGGCGCGGGCGGTGCGCACCGCTTTGAGGCGAAAAGCTAGCGCAGCCCTCAACCGCGGCGAGGGGGTTGACGGTTGTGAACGGGACGGTTCAGATTTTGCCCGGCGGCGGTTCGACCAGCTGCCCGACAACAGGGAGAAGACAATGAACGCATTGCTCAAAGGCGCGGCCGCGGCCGCGCTGGCGCTGGGGCTCGCCGGGCAAGCGGCGGCACAGGATGTCACGCTGCGCTTTCAGCATTTCATCTCGAATCAGGGGTCGGTGCCCAAGCACTTCATGATCCCCTGGGGTGAAGCGATCGAGGCCGAGAGCGACGGACGTATAAACTTTGAACTATATCCGTCGATGCAGCTCGGCGGTGCGCCGCCCGCGCTCTACCAGCAGATCGCCGACGGCGTGATCGATGGCGGCTGGTTCATCCCCTCCTACACGCCGGGCCGCTTCCCGGGGTCGGAGACGTTCGAGCTGCCCTTCATGACCTCGCTGAGTGCGGAGGAAAGCTCGCGCGCCGCCTGGCGCTTCTACGAGGAGTTCCTGGCCGACGAGCTGTCGGGCGTGAAGGTGCTCGCGGTCCACGTGCACGGGCCGGGCATCATCCACACCGGCAACACCAGCGTGGAGAGCCTGGAGGACATGGCGGGCCTCAAGCTGCGCGGCCCCTCCCGGCAGGCCAATGCGCTGCTCGAATCCATGGGGGCCACCCCGGTCGGCATGCCGGTCCCGGCCTTCCCCGAGGCACTGTCCAAGGGCGTCGTCGATGGCGGCGTCATCCCGTGGGAGATCGTGCCCGCGCTGCGCGTGCAGGAGCTGGCGGAGAGCCACACGGAGCTTGGCGGCGAGCGTTCGATGTACAACACCTTCTTCGTCTGGGCGATGAACCACGACGCGTACAATGCGCTGCCCGACGATCTGAAGGCGGTGATCGACGCCAACTCGGGCCTCGAGACCTCGGCCTTCGCGGGCCGCGCGATGGATACCGGCGATGTGCCGGGCCGCGAAAGCGCTGTGGGCGCCGGCAACACGATCGTGGAGCTCAGCGCCGAGGAGACCGCCCGCTGGGCCGACCTCGCCGACCCGCTGATCGAAGCCTGGATCGCCGAAGCCAACGCCCGCAACCTGCCGGGCCAGGACATGGTCGACCGCGCCCGCGCCCTGATGGCCGAGGAATCCGGCGGCAGCTCCTGAGCTTAACCGTTCCCACAGAAGGCGCCGTCCCCCGGGGCGGCGCCTTTTTTGTTGGGAGATGGCTGGCTTCAGAGGCCCCACTGGCGGCTCCAGCGTCGCGCGGATCCGCTGGCTCGGATCCGAGCGCGGGCGTCACGGATGCATCTTCGCACCCTTGGTGACCTTGTCGACCGCTTTCCTGTCGTCGCGCAGGGCGAGGCCGACGAGGTTCAGCGCCTCGGTTTCACATGCCCTGACCGCCGCGCGGTTGGCGGCATCGTGGCCGGTTGCGAACATCTCTTCGATGTAGATCGCCATATCCATGCCGCGCGTCAGCGCCCGGCTATGGATCCGCTTCAACCCGTCGCGGTCCGTCGTGAGTACGATCATCGGCTGGATGATCAAGGGCCGGTAGCTGCGGCCGCTGGCATCCTCGTAGCGCTCGCCCAGAAGATCGGGATCGGCGCCGAGAACGCCGCTCGTCAGGAAGGCGGTCACGTTCAGCTTTTGCCAGTCCAGCAGATCGTCCCGGACGATCAGAGAGATTTTCGTGTCGAACAAGGTTGTGCCTAACTATCTTTGTCATCCATGCGCGCTCACCAATGATTGTTTGGTGGGAAGTGCTTCAGGCAGGATAGGATGTGCGGACGAACCCAACAAACGAAGCATTTCCGATATGAGGGCGCGACGATGGAGCTTGACCGAACCGATCGCAGGATACTGGCCCTGTTGTCGAAGAATGTCCGGACGACCAACAAAGAGCTCGCCGATGCCGTCGCCCTCTCACCGTCGAGCGTGCATGAGCGCACCAAGCGTCTTCTCAACAGCGACCTCGTCTCCGGTGCGCATCTCGACGTGGATCTGGGGCAGCTCGGTCTGTCGCTGAGGGCACTCCTGTTCGTTCAGATGTCGGAGCACGAGAAATCCAACCTCGATGCCTTTGTCCACGACGTGCTGGAGATCGCCGAGGTGCGCGCGGCGTGGATGATCAGCGGCAGGTTCGATGCGATCGTGGAACTGGTCACGCGAGACACCGCGCACCTGCACCGCGTGGTGGTCGAGCGTTTTTCGTCGCGGGAAGAGGTTCACCGGATCGAGACATCGATCATCTTCGATGGCGCCGAGCAGCGGGACCTGTCGGCCTTGCTTGACATCGACACCTGAGCCCAACCGCCGGTCTCCCTCACGGCGTCTAGGCTGGCTGCCTACATGCGTACCTTACGCTGCCGGTTGGCGCAGGACCCTCGGCACCTTGAACTCGACGTTTTCCTGGGCGGTCTCGACCACCTCGACGGTGACGTCGTAGCGGGTGCGGAAGGCGTCGATGACCTCCTCGATCAGCACTTCCGGCGCGCTCGCCCCTGCCGTGATGCCGAGATGGCGGATGCCATCGAGGGCGCGCCAGTCGATGTCGGCGGCGCGTTGGACGAGCTGGGAATAGGCGCAGCCCGCCTTCGCCCCCACCTCTACTAGCCGCTTGGAGTTGGACGAGTTGGGCGCGCCGATCACCAGCAGCGCATCCACCTTCGGCGCAACTGCCTTCACGGCCTCCTGCCGATTGGTGGTGGCGTAGCAGATGTCCTCCTTGTGCGGACCGACGATGACGGGGAAGCGGGCGGTCAGGGCCGCCACGATCTCCGCCGTGTCGTCCACGCTCAGGGTGGTCTGGGTTATGTAGGCGAGCTTCTCGGGGTCGCGCGGTTCCAGGCCGGCCACGTCTGCGGGCGTCTCGACCAGCAGCACCTCGCCGGGGGGGAGCTGGCCCATGGTGCCGACCGTCTCCGGGTGCCCCTCATGGCCGATCATGACCATCTGCAGGCCGTTGGCGTGGTGGCGCTCGGCCTCGATATGGACCTTGCTCACCAGCGGGCAGGTGGCGTCGACATAGAGCATCTGTCGCCGCTCGGCCTCCGCCGGGACCGCCTTCGGCACGCCGTGGGCGGAGAAGATCACGGGCCGGTCGGGGGGGCAGTCGTCGAGCTCCTCGACGAAGACCGCACCCTTTTCGCGCAGGCCGTCGACGACGTAGCGGTTGTGGACGATTTCGTGCCGAACGTAGACCGGCGCGCCCCATTTCTCGAGCGCCATCTCGACGATCTTGATCGCGCGGTCGACCCCGGCGCAGAAGCCGCGCGGGGCGGCGAGGTGGATGGTCAGCGGCGGCATGGGCTCGGTCTCCGGCTTCTCTGGCCTCATATAGACCGAGGGAGCGGCTCTCCGAAAGGGGCGCGCGGTCAGAGGTCGCGGATCCGGCGGCCCATGTCGTCGAGGAAGCTGCCCATCCCGTGGGAGAGGCGCTGCATCTCGCCCGCGATCACCCGCAGCCCCGCACCCGCGGTGCCGGCGCGCGCGGCCTCGACCCCCGCATTGATGGCGATCAGCTCGATGCTGCGGCCCACATTCTCCAGCTGGCGCAGGGAGCGGGTGAGGTCGGTGCGTTCCTGGCGGAGCAGCTCCCTCTCGATCCGGGCGACGTCGTCCTCGACCTTGGAGAGGTAATCGGTGATCCGCTCTTCCAGCGTGACGAGGCAGAGCTGGGTGAGGTCCGGCGCGCGGCGCAGGCGGCTTGCGAGCGCGTCGGCGTCCCGGCCCGCGTGGCCCTGAAGCTCCTCCAGCGCCTGGCGCGCGGCGGAGCGGGCGGGGGCGACGTCCGCCCCGGGGGTGACGTCGACGGCCCGCTGCTCCGCGGCGAGGCCGCCCTGCAGCAGCCGGACCGCGGCGTCGAGCCGGTCGAGCGCGCGCTGCGCCGCGGCCTGCGGCGGTGTGGCCACGTCGGGATCCATCGCGGCCCGCTGGGCGAGCAGGATCACGCAGGCGGCGATCCGCGCCGGGCCCACGGTGACATAGGTCAGGTGTCCGAGGCGGCGTATGCTCGGAATTTTGCTCAACGCGGCGGCTCCGTTCTGGTCGGCACGGGCACCCTGCACCGGTGGAGCTTAAGAAAGCCTTTCAGACGGAGAGCGTCAGCCAGACGACGACGGCATAGCGTCCAGTCTTCGCGATGGTGACGAGCAGCAGGAACAGCCAGAACGGCGTCCGCATCACGCCCGCCACCACCGTGACCGGATCGCCCAGCGGCGCCCAGCTCAGGAGCAGCGTCCACACGCCGTACTTGCCGTACCAGCGCTGGGCGCGGTCCATCTGCGCCTCGCTCACCGGCCACCAGCGGCGGTGGCGGAAATGCTCGATGCCGCGGCCCATCAGCCAGTTGACGACGGAGCCGAGGATGTTGCCGATGCTCGCCACGATCAGGAGCGGCAGCCAGCCGAGATCACCGGCGATCAGCAGGCCGACGAGCACGATCTCCGACTGGAAGGGGAGCAGCGTCGCCGCCCCGAAGGCCGCGAGGAACAGTCCGCCGAGCTGTGCGATATCCGCCATCATCCCCGCGCTGAGATGGCCCGGCGCGCCCGGCTTTCAAAGGCGGCTCGGGGCCGGTCGTGCGCGCAGCCGGCCGAGCTGGCGGATCAGCAGCCGGTCGAGTGCAAGGGCCAGCGCCAGCGAGGCTCCGACAAGCGGCAGAAGCACCATCAGCCCAATCGCGAGCGCGATCATCCCGGTGCCCACCGGCAGGTCCGGCGCCTGCGGCACGCCCAGCGATCCCGCGGGCCGCCGCATCCACCACACAACGAAGCCGGAGACCGAGAGCAGCATCCCCAGGAAGGCCGCCAGAGCGTTCTGGTAGCGGTTGGGCTTGCCGTAGAGCTCTCCCTGATGGAACGCCACCGCCTGCTCCACGGCGCGGGCGACCGGCGGATCGTCGGCGAAGTCGAGGCGGGAGAGGAGGGCGCCGGTATACTTGTCGAGCGCGATCTCGCCCTGCTGCGTCCGGTCGGTGCTGGCCGAGGCGATGATGTAGGGACCGGCGGCGTCGGGGGAGGGCCGGACCTCCCAGGGCGGCGGGATCTCGGCGTGAATCGCGGTGTGGAGTGCCGCCTCGAGCCCAATGGGCGCCCGCCCCATAGGCAGGGAGGCAGGAATGGGCGTGCCGGCTTCGAGGCTCCGCGGCGCCTGGGCCGTACTCTCCTGCACGCGGGACAGGGCGCCGCCCCAGATCGGCGTCATCGGCAGGCTGGTGAGCAGCAGCGGCACCGTCAGCAGCGTGGCGAGCATGCCGACGAAGAGGTGCCCCTGCCGCCACCACGCCCGGCCCTTGCCGCGGGGCAGGGCGATGGCGTCGCGCAGGCGGCGTGCGCCGCGCGGCCACCACAGGATCACGCCCGTGGCGAAGAGGACCAGCGACCAGTGCGCGGCGAGCTCGATGAGCAGTGCTCCCGTCTCGCCCATCAGGAGCTCCCCGTGGAGCCGCCGCAAAAGCTCCGTCGGCATGGTGTCGCGCGCGCTGACACCCAGCAGGTCGAGCGTGTAGGGATCGATCCAGGCGTAGGAGCGCACGCCGAAGGGATCGTTGAAATCGATGCGCACCGAGCGGTTCGGATCGTCCGAGACCAGCACCCCATGCAGCCGCGAGATCCCCTCCGCCTCGTGCAGCGCCATCACCTGCGCGTCGAGCGGCTGCCACGCGCCCTCGGCCGCGACATGCAGGCGGTCGGCATAGAGAAACCCGTCGATCCGCGGCTTCAGAAGGTAGAGCCCGCCGCTCGCCGACATCACGAAGAGGAACGGCAGCACGTAGAGGGCGGCGAGGAAATGCCACCGCCAGACGATGCGGTAGAGCAGGCCGCCGCGCGCGACCTGACGGGGCGGCCGGATCGCCGCCGTCGCGAATGTCATTGAAACCGTCCCCTCGACCTGTCTGATGCCCCAATCAGAGTTCAGGACGGTGCGGCGGCGGGCGGGCCGGAGGCGCTCCGCTCCACGCTGCCGATTCACGCGCAACAACGCTACCGCTGCGAAGGGCGGCAGGGCGGGCAGGCATGAATTCAGGAACGCTGCGGAAGGCGGCGTAGGGGAGTGCGGCGTGCATGGCGCCAGCGTAACTCAACCCAGAGTTGATGCAATCATGAGTTGCTGGGAGGGCGGATCCGCAGCCTCCCGCCCCGGAGGAACGGGAGCGGACCTGCCCGCTCCCGATCTTAGCGATATCTGCGCCGTCAGGCGGCGCGGAACCAGCCGAGCCTGCGGAAGATCAGCCAGTCGAGCGCCAGCGCCACCAGCAGCGAGGCACCCATCAGCGGGAACAGGATCATCAGGCCGATGGCGAGCACGATCATGCCGGTGCCCAGCCGCCCCTCCGGCGCCTCCGGCACGCCGAGCTTGCCTGCCGGGCGGCGCATCCACCACGCGACGAAGCCGGTGATCGCGAGGGTGGCACCCAGCAGCGCCGCCACCGTGTTCTGCACGATGTTGACCCAGCCGTAGAGCTCGCCCTGGTGGAACGAGATCCCCAGCGAAACCGCCTGCGCCACGCCGGGATTGTCGGTGAAGTCCACGCGGGCGTTGACCGCGCCTGTGTACTGGTCGACGATCAGCTCCGTCTGCTCATAGCGGTCGAGGCTGGCCGAGCGGATCCAGTAAGCCCCTGCGGCGTCACTGGGCGGGCGCATCTCCCACGGGCTGACCAGCCCCTCGGCCTGTGCCACGGCGAGCACCGCCTCGTGGCCGATCGGCGTACCGCTGTCCGCGGTCGAGCCCGGCACGTTGCCGCCGAAGCGCAGGCTCTTCGACGCCTGACCGGTGCGCTCCTGGATCTGGGAGAGCGAGCCGCCCCACACATCAGTCCACGGCAGGCCGGAGATAATGATCGGCACGATCAGCACGGTGGCGAGCATACCGGTGAACAGATGCGTCTCCCGCCACCAGGCGCGGCCGGTGCCCTTGGGCGGGCTGACCGCGTCCTTGAACGTCCGTTGCCCGCGCGGCCACCACAGGATGGCGCCGGTCACGAACATCACGATGGCCCAATGGGCGGCGAGCTCCACGAACTTCGTGCCGAAATCACCCAGCAGGAGCTCGCCATGGAACTTGCGCAGCACCTGCATCGCCATGGCGTCGCGCGGTGCCGTCGCCAGAACCTCGGCCGTGTAGGGGTTCACCCAGGCGTAGGAGCGCACGCCCTCCGCATCGTTGAACTCGATGCGGACCGAGCGGCCCGGGTCGTCCTCGACGAGGATCCCGCGCATGCGGGTGATGCCGGCCTCTGCCTCGACCGCGGCCACCTGCTCCTCGAGGGGCAGGACGGCGCCCGCAGGCGTCACGTTGAGGCGGTCGGCGTAGATCGCCTCCTCGATCTGCGGCTTGTAGAGGTAGATGCCGCCGGTCAGCGAGAGCATCAGCATGAACGGCAGGACATAGAGAGAGGCGAGGAAGTGCCACTTCCAGACCATGCGGTAGAAGGCCCCGCCGCGCGCGGGGGTACGGGCGGTGTCGGCCGCCTCGGTAGCGAGTGTCATGAGTTTCATCCCTTGGAGTGTCTGAATTGCGTGCGGATTCAGACAACAGAAGGGGGTGCGCGGGCCGGTGGCGGCCGGGCGACCGGCGCGCCATGGACGGAAAGCTGGTGGGCGAGCGGCGGACGCGCCGCATCGTCATAGGCAAGGCGCTGCCAGACTGCCTCGGGCGCCGCGTCGAGCGGGGCGCCGTGGCCCAGCAGGCAGTGGGTCTTCCGCTCCTCGCCCTGCTCGGGATCGGGCTCGATGGGCTGGCCGTTGCCATCGATCTGCATCGCGACGAGCTGCCCGCCCGAACAGATGAACACCGTCACGATATCGCCCGCGCGCCAATGCGACACCGCGTTGGCGAGTGCCGGGCCGATGAAACCCAGCAGCGTCACGATCAGCATGAGCCCCCTCATCAGAAGTGACTATACCCGCTCTGGTTGTATCCGGGAAGATGCCTCGCGCGGTGGCGCCAGCGGACCTCAGTCCTCGGCCACCCGCTCGTTGCCGCTGGGGGTGTTTACCCGCTCCCGCGGGGGGCGGCCGATCACGTCCTTCAGCTCCTCGAGCTCGATGAAGTTGTCGGCCTGGCGGCGCAGCTCGTCGGCGATCATCGGCGGCTGGGAGCGGATGGTGGAGACCACGGAGACCCGCACGCCCTGGCGCTGCATGCCCTGGACCAGCGGCTTGAAGTCGCCGTCGCCGGAGAACAACACCATGTGGTCGATATGCGGCGCCATCTCCATCGCGTCGACAGTCAGCTCGATGTCCATGTTGCCCTTGACCTTGCGCCGGCCCATGGAATCCGTGAACTCCTTGGCCGGTTTGGTGACCATCATGAAACCGTTATAGTTGAGCCAGTCGACAAGCGGGCGGATCGGCGAGTATTCCTCGTTCTCGATCAGCGCGGTATAGTAGAAGGCGCGCAGCAGCTTGCCGCGCCGCATGAATTCCGTCCGAAGAAGCTTGTAATCGATGTCGAAGCCGAGGGCCTTCGCCGCCGCATAGAGGTTTGATCCGTCAATGAAGAGGGCAAGCCTCTCGTCCCTGTAGAACACTCTTTTCTCCAATTCTTGGTGCGGTCCGGGCCGCGGTCGGGGGGCAAAACGCGGGCGGACGCTTGTGCAATATGCGCACAGTATGAAAAAGGGGAACGGCTGCAAAGAGGCATTGGAGGGCCCCGATTATGGCAGTTCTTGTCGCTTTGGGCGCAAATCTGCCCGGTCCGGCGGGGTCCGCGCGCGAAACGCTGCTCCGCGCACGCGATCTGATCGGCGAGGCGGGATTGCAGGTGCGCCGCATGAGCCGCCTCTATGCCACACCGGCCTTTCCGGCCGGCAGCGGGCCGGATTACGTGAACGGCGCGCTCTCGCTCGACACCGATCTGCCGCCCGAGCGCATCCTCGCCACGCTGCACCGCATCGAAGGGGCGCTGGGCCGGACCCGCGCCCGGCGGTGGGAGGCGCGGATCTGCGACCTCGATCTGCTGGCGGTCGGGGAGGCCGTGCTGCCCGACGCGGAGACGGTGCGCGGCTGGATGGCAGTGGGGGCGAAGGCGGGCGAGATGCCCGCGCCCGACGAGTTGATCCTGCCGCATCCGCGGCTGCATGAACGGGCCTTCGTCCTCGTCCCGCTCGCCGAGATTGCGGCGGATTGGACACACCCGCTCACCGGGCGGAGCGTGGCGGAGATGACGGCGGCGCTGCCGGAGGCCGACCGCGCCGCGGTGCGTGCGCTCTAGCTGGGATCCTGCGCAAACTCGGTCCCGCTGGGACCGGACCCGATCTCCAAGATCCTCACATCATCCTCAAGGGCGAGCATGTAGTGCATCGTGCCCGGCGGGGTGAGCGCGATGGTGCCCGCGGGGTAGGGCCGCGCCTCCTCCGGCCGGATCTCCGCCCCCTCGCCGAGATACATGGTGCCCGAGATCACGACCGTCAGCCGCAGGTCCGGGTGCGCGTGCGGCGGAAAGGTGCTGCCGCGCCGCATGACAGAGTTGGCGGCATAGAGCCCCTCCGCATCGAAGGCGCCGGTCAGGAACGCCGCCTCCACCCCGGTGAAGAGCGGATGGGACGCAAGCTCCATGGCGGAGAGGTCGAGCTGGCGGATCGCCCCCTCCTGCGCCGCGGCGGGCGGGGCGAGGAGGGCGAGGGTCAAAAGGAGCGGTCGGATCATTGGGAGGTCTCCGGTCTGGACGGTGCGTATCTGTTTTCGTATTGGTCAGTCTGTAAATCATGCCGGGATTTTCAGACCGATGAGTTCACAAATCGGCGAGCCGGAACGGCCGAAGCGCGGCCGCCCGCGCCGCTTCGACGTGGAAAGTGCGCTCGACGCCATGACGGACCTGTTCTGGCGTCAGGGTTACGGCGCGACCTCGCTCGACGATCTGGTGGCGGCGAGCGGGGCGTCGCGGGCCAGCCTCTACGGTGTCTGGGGCGACAAGGACGCGCTCTTCGCCGCCGCGCTCGGCCGCTATGCCGAGCGGTTCACCCGGCGGGTGGACGCGGCCCTTGCCGAGACGCCCGACCGGCGCGCAGCACTGGCCCGGATCCTGAACGAGAGCGCCGACCGGCTGGCCGATGGCGACCGCCCACCGGGCTGCCTGCGCTGCCGGGCGATGCTGGAGCTGCGCGGCCGCCCGACGCTCGACGCTGCATTAGACGCCGCCGAAGCCGCCTTTCGCACCGACGCCGCCCGGCTGCTCGGCACCGCGCCCGAGGACGGCGCCGTCGCCTTCTTCACCGCGATCGTGGACGGCATGGTCGTCCTCGCCGAAGCCGGCGCCGACCGCGCCACACTCGACGCCGTGCTGACCCGCGCGCTCGACCAGTTGGCCCCGCTTGCATCTCCCGCGCCTGCGCGCTAGGTAAAGGTCTTCTCTTCAAGCCACGAAAGAGCGGAGGCCGCTACATGGCACGCGTGACCGTAGAGGATTGCGTCGACAAGGTACCCAACCGGTTCGAGCTGGTGATGCTCGCAGCTCACCGCGCGCGGGAACTGTCCACCGGCGCGCCGCTCACCATCGACCGCGACAACGACAAGAACCCGGTCGTCGCCCTGCGCGAGATCGCAGACGAGACGCTGACCGCCGACCAACTGCGCGAAGCGGCCATCGAGTCGAACCAGCGCCAGATCGAGGTCGACGAGCCGGAGGAGGACCAGATGGCGCTCCTCATGGGCGACGGCGGCGGTGACAAGCCCTCCGACGACGACATGTCCGAAGAATCTCTCCTGCGCGCCCTGATGGACGCCCAGGGCGAGAAGTGATCGACGGGGTGCGGTCATGCCCGACGGGGCCCGTGAGCCGCATCCCCTCTTCCGACCCGGCGCGGCCGAGCTCGCCGCGCGGGTCCGCGACTACAACCCCCACTCCAACTCCGCGCTGATCGAGGCGGCCTACGCCTATGCGCTGAAGGCCCATGACGGGCAGACGCGGCGATCGGGCGAGCCCTATTTCACGCACCCGCTCGCCGTGGCCGAGATGCTCGCCGAACAGCAACTCGACGACGCCACCATCGCGACAGCACTCCTGCACGACACGGTCGAGGATACCGGCTCCACCCACAAGGAGGTGAGCCGCCTCTTCGGGCAGGAGATCGCGGAGCTGGTGAACGGGGTGACGAAGCTCACCAACCTGGAGCTCAACTCCAAGGAAACCAAGCAGGCCGAGAACTTCCACAAGCTCCTGATGGCGGTGGCCAAGGACCTGCGCGTGCTGCTCGTCAAGCTCAACGACCGCCTGCACAACATGCGCACGATCCGCCACATGCGGCCCGAGAAGCAGGTGCAGAAGGCCGAGGAGACGATGGACATCTATGCGCCGCTCGCCGGGCGCATGGGGATGCAATGGATGCGCGAGGAGCTGGAGGATCTGTCCTTCAAGGTGCTCCAGCCCGAGGGGCGCTCCTCCATCATGCGCCGCTTCATCACACTGAAGCACGAGACCGGCGACGTAATCCCCAAGATCGTGGAGGACATGCGGCTGGTCCTTTCGGCCGCCGGCATCCCGGCGGAGGTCACGGGCCGCGAGAAGAAGCCCTATTCGATCTGGCGCAAGCTGCAGGAGAAGGACGAGGAGTTTCACCGCCTCTCCGACATCTTCGGCTTCCGCATCATCACCCGGTCGGAGGAGGACTGCTACCGCGCGCTTGGCGTGATCCACCGCCGCTGGACCGCGGTGCCCGGCCGGTTCAAGGACTATATCAGCCAGCCGAAATCCAACGGCTACCGCTCGATCCACACCACGGTGTCGGGCCGGTCAGCCCGGCGGGTGGAGATCCAGATCCGCACGCGCGAGATGCACGAGGTGAACGAGACCGGCGTCGCCGCGCACTGGTCCTATCGCGACGGCATCCGGTTCGAGAACCCGTTCGCCGCCGACCCCGTCGCCTGGCTCAAGGACCTGAACGAGGGGCTCGCGGGCTCCGCCGATCCGTCGGAGTTCCTGGAGCATGTGAAGCTGGAGATGTTCCAGGATCAGGTCTTCTGCTTCACGCCGAAGGGCAAGGTCGTGAAGCTGCCGCGCGGGGCGACGCCGCTCGACTTCGCCTACGCCATCCACACGAATCTCGGCAATTCCTGCGTGGGGGCGAAGGTCGACAACCGCCGCGTGCCGCTCTTTACCCGGCTGCGCAATGGCCAGTCGGTCACCATCATCTCCGCCCCGGGGCAGAAGCCGCAGGCGAGCTGGGCCGATCTGGTCGTCACCGGCCGGGCGAAGACCGCCATCCGCCGTTTCGCGCGGGAGGAGGAGCGGGAGGCGCTGGTGCGTCTGGGCCGCGAATTCGCCCGCGTGGCGTTCGAGAAGATCGGCAAGAAGGCGACCGACAAGGCGCTGGCCACCGCCGCCGAACGCCTCGGCCTCGGCGAGGGGGCGGAGGACGTGCTGCGCGCGCTTGGCGCGACCGAGATCTCGGGCGAGGAGGTCGTCTCCACCCTCTATCCCGAGCTTACCGACAGCGCCCAGCCCGCGCCGCCGCGGCGGCAGGCGGACGGGGTGATCGGCCTCGACCCCGGGCAGGCGGCGCGTGCGGCAAATTGCTGCGAGCCGCTGCCGGGCGAGCGCATCGTCGGCATCACCTGGCGCGGCCGCGGGGTGGAGGTCCACTCCATCGACTGCCCGACGCTCGTCGATTTCGAGGACCAGCCCGAGCGCTGGGTCGACCTGCGCTGGGGCGTGGGCGAGAGCCTCGGCACCCACGCTGCAAGGCTTTGCGTGACAATGGCAAATGATGCCGGCGTGCTGGGCCGGCTCTGTTCGCTGATCGGGGAGCACAACGCCAACATCTCCGACATCCGCATCCTCGACCCCAAGCCGGACTTCTATGTGGTGGCCCTGCGGGTCGAAGTGCGCGATCTGCAACACCTGCTGCGCATAGAGACCGCCATCGAGGCGGATTCAGCCGTGACAGATGTGGTGCGGCAGCGTAATTCGGACGCGGTACGTACCCCGGCTTCGGCGGGGATCTGACGAAGCCGCAAAACGGATCGCGCCCGAACGATATGGTTTTCAAGCGACGCAAGCCGCTCAGCACGCTCGAACGCGTGCGCCAGGGGATTTACCCCAAATCGGGCTGGCGTCGTGCGGTCGAATACCTCGCGCACAGGTTGCGCCGCCTGCCCGACAGCCCGCACAAGGTGAGCCTCGGCCTCGCCTGCGGGGTCTTCGCCTCGTTCTCCCCGCTCTTCGGCCTGCACTTCATGGCGGCGATGCTGTGCGCGTGGGTGGTGCGGGGCAACCTGATCGCCTCGGCCATCGGCACGCTCTTCGGCAACCCGATCACGTTCCCGGCCATCGCCTATGTCTCGCTGGGCTTCGGGCGCTGGATCATGGGGGATCGCGGGACCACGGATTTCGACATCGTGGTCAAGGCCTTCGCCAATGCCTTCGCCGGCATGTGGCAGACGACCAAGAGCTTCTTCGGCTACGGCCCGTCGGCCTGGGATCGGCTCGCGCTGTTTTTCCAGGACCTGTTCCTGCCCTATCTGGTGGGGGGGATCATCCCCGGCCTGATCGCCGGGACGATCACCTACTATGTCAGCCGCCCGGTGGTCCGCGCCTACCAGGCCCGCCGGCGGGAGAAGCTGTTGAAGCGCATCGCGAAGGCGGCGCGGCAGGGCCATGCGACGACCGCGGCGGCGGAACGGCTGCACGAGGCAGGAGGCGGATGATGAGCGAGGACGAGAACCGGCTGCGGCTGGGGGTGAACATCGACCACGTAGCGACCGTGCGCAATGCGCGCGGCGGTTCGTGGCCCGATCCGGTGCGCGCGGCGAAGCTGGCCGAGCGGGCAGGGGCCGACGGCATCACCGCTCACCTGCGCGAGGATCGCCGCCACATCACCGACCCGGATATCGAGGCGCTGGCCGAAACGCTCACCGTGCCGCTCAACTTCGAGATGGCCGCCACCGACGAGATGCAGGCCATCGCCCTGCGCCACGTCCCCCACGCCGTCTGCATCGTGCCCGAGAAGCGGGAGGAGCGGACGACCGAGGGCGGGCTCGAAGTGGCGAAGGACGAGAACCGGCTCGCCCATTTCATCGCTCCGCTGCGCGATGCCGGGTGCCGCGTCTCCATCTTCATCGCCGCGGACCGCAAGCAGATCGAGGCGGCGCACCGCATCGGCGCACCCGTCATCGAGATCCACACCGGCGCCTATTGCGACGCCCATGCCGAAGGGCGCTTCGCCGACCGCGACGCGGAGCTGGAGCGCATCCGCGACATGGCCGCCTTCGCCGACAGCCTGGGGCTGGAGGTCCATGCGGGCCACGGCCTGGGCTTCGAGACGGTGGGCCCGATCGCGGCCATCCCGCAGGTCAAGGAGCTCAATATCGGGCACTTCCTGATCGGCGAGGCGATCTTCTCCGGCCTCGACAACGCCATCGCGCATATGCGCCGCCTGATGGACGCCGCCCGGTGAGCGGGGCGGAGCTCGCCGCGATCCTCGTCATCGCGCTGGTCGCGGCGGCGAGCCCCGGCCCCGCGACGCTCGCCATCTCGGCGACCTCGATGGCTCAGGGCCGGCGCGTGGGCCTCGCACTCGCGTCGGGCGTGCTGACCGGCTCGCTGATGTGGTCGAGCTCCGCCGCGCTGGGCCTCGCAGCGCTCATGGCCGCACATGGCTGGCTGATCGAGGCGTTCCGTTACGTGGCCGGCGCGTACCTGCTGTGGCTCGCCTGGCGCTCGGCCCGGTCGGCCATGCAGTCCCGCGCACCGCTGGCGGTCGAGACCCCGGCGGCGGTCAGGGCGGCCTATCTGCGCGGCCTCGGCCTGCACCTGACCAACCCGAAGGCGATCTTCTTCTTCGGAGCGCTCTACACGGTCGGCCTGCCGGTGGGTGCGACGGCGGCGGATGTGCTGACCATCTTCCTGTCCATCGCGTGCCTCAGCGCGACGGTCTTCCTCGGTTACGCCGTCCTCTTCTCCCTCGCGCCCGCCCGCCGGGTCTATGCCCGTGCGCGCCGCCTGTTCGAGGCGGTGGCCGCGACTCTCTTCGGCGTGGCGGGCCTCTCCCTCCTGCTGCGGAGAACGGCATGATCCGGGCCCTGGCGCTCGCCGCCCTGCTGCCTGCCACGGCGCAGGCGCAGGCGGTCGTGACGGCCTGCGATGTGGAGTGGGCCTCCGCCGCCAATGTCGCCGATCCGGTGGAATCGAGCTTTGCCTACTTCGCCAATGGCGAGGTGCGGCTGCTGCTCCTCGACACCATCGAGCCGGCGCTGGGCTACAACCACATCCTCTTGCAATGGCCCGACGACACGCTGCCGGGCGGGCGGTGCCGCGTGATCTCGGCCGTGGAGGGCGGCGGCGGTTTTGCCGGGGTCGATTTCGCGGCGCTCAGCGCACGCTACGACCCGCTGGTCGGCCTCGTCATTGAAGTGCCGGTGAACACCGCCGACGCGCCGGAGGTGACGCCGCGGATCCTCACCATCTCCCTCGACCGTCTCACCGACCGGGTGAGCGCGGAATGATCGTCGGGATCGGCACGGACCTCGCCAATATCGAGCGCATCGGACGGACCATCGAGCGCTTCGGCGACCGCTTCCTTGACCGCTGCTATACGGAGACCGAGCGCGCCCGCTCCGAGCGCATCGCCAACCGGGTGGAAAGCTACGCGAAACGCTGGGCGGCGAAGGAAGCCTGCTCCAAGGCGCTCGGCACCGGCCTGCGCATGGGCATCGCGTGGAAGGACATGGCGGTGCGCAACCTGCGTACGGGCCAGCCGGTGATGGAGGTGACGGGCTGGGCCGCGGACCGCCTCGCCAGCCTCACCCCGCCGGGGCACGAGGCCCTCATCCACGTCACACTGACGGACGACCATCCCTGGGCCAGTGCCTTCGTCGTGATCGAAGCCCGGCCCATCGCCATTGACAACGCCCCGCCCGCCGGGGAGAAGCGCGCGGGCACGTGATGAAGGGGCAGCAGGATATGGCCGATAACAAAGCGGACGGCGGTTTTTTCGAGACGATCAAGACGATCGTCTACGCATTGCTGCTCGCGGGGCTGATCCGGACGCTGCTCTTCCAGCCGTTCTACATTCCCTCGGGCTCGATGAAGCCGACGCTTCTGGTCGGCGACTTCCTCTTCGTGAACAAGTTCGCCTATGGCTACGCCGCCGTGTCCTGCCCCACGGCCGCCATGTGCCCGTTCGAGGGACGCCTCTTCGCCTCCGATCCGGACCGCGGCGACATCGTCGTCTTCCGCCACCCGGTGAACGGCACCGACTACATCAAGCGGCTCGTCGGCCTGCCGGGTGACAGCCTCCAGATGGTCGACGGGCGCCTCGTGGTGAACGGCGAGATGCTGCCGCTGGCCCCCGCCGGCCAGTTCGAGGAGATCTTCGAGCGGCAGCAGAACACCCGCCCGCGCTGCTCCAACGGCGCCGTGGCGCTGGGGGCCACCTGCCTCAAGGAGCAGTTCATCGAGACGCTGCCGGGCGGGCAGGATCACTTCGTGCTCAACATCGCCGATACGGCGGCCGATGATGCGGGTGTCTACCGCGTGCCGGACGACCATTTCTTCTTCATGGGCGACAACCGCGACAACTCCATCGACAGCCGCTACTTCACGACGCAGCAGTTCGAGCGCTTCCGCCCGCAGATCAGCGGCACGGCGCTGCGCGACCCGTCGGGCGTTGCTTTCGTCCACCGTGACCTCCTGATCGGCAAGGCGAATCTCGTGGTGCTGTCCGCGGCCGGTCCGTCGCTCTTCCTGCCGTGGAACTGGCGGGCCGACAGGTTCTTCGAATGGGTCGAGTGAGCGGGGAGGGGCCGCGCCGGGCGCTGATGGACGCGCTCGGCCACGACTTCGCCGACCCGAGCCTTCTGGAACGCGCGCTCACCCACTCCTCCATCGCCAACCGCGCCCGGCCCGACAACCAGCGGCTGGAATTCCTGGGCGACCGGGTGCTCGCCCTCGTGGTCGCCGAGGCGCTGCTCGCCGAGGACGCGAAGGCCAACGAGGGCCAGATCGCGCCGCGCTTCAACGCCCTCGTGCGCAAGGAGACCTGCGCCGAGATCGCGGCGGAGGTCGGCGTGGGCGAGGCGCTGATCCTCGGCCGGTCCGAGGCGATGACCGGCGGGCGGCGCAAGACCGCACTTCTCGGCGACGCCATGGAAGCGGTGATCGCCGCGATCTATCTGGATGCAGGGATGGAAGCTGCGCGCGGCGTGATCCTGCGGCTCTGGGGCCCGCGGGTGGCGGGTGCGGCGAAGGATGCGCGGGACGCGAAGACCCGGCTGCAGGAATGGGCGCAGGCCGAGGGGCTCGACCTGCCGCGCTACGCGGTGATCGACCGCCGCGGGCCGGACCACAAGCCGGTCTTCACCGTCGAGGTCCGGGTCGAGGGGCACGGGGCGGCCTCCGCCGAGGCCCGCTCCAAGCGCGATGCGGAGCAGGCGGCCGCGGCCGACCTGCTGGGAAAGGTGAGCGATGAGTGAGACGCGCGCGGGCTTCGTCGCCCTGATCGGAGAGCCCAATGCGGGCAAGTCGACCCTGACCAACGCGATGGTCGGGGCCAAGGTCTCCATCGTCACGCACAAGGTGCAGACGACGCGCGCCCGCATCCGCGGCGTCGCGATCGAGGGCGAGAGCCAGCTTGTGCTGGTGGACACGCCCGGCCTCTTCCGGCCCCGCCGGCATCTCGACCGCGCGATGGTCGCCGCGGCTTGGTCCGGTGCTGCGGATGCCGACGTCGTGGTGCTGCTGATCGAGGCGCATCGCGGGCTGACGGACGGCGTGCGCGCCATTCTCGGCGCGCTGAAGGAGCGCGCGGTGCCGGGCGAGAAGGTGGCCCTCGCCATCAACAAGATCGACCGGGTGCCGCGCGATCAGCTCCTCGCCCTGACGGCGGAGATGACGGCGGCCTTCGAGTTCGTCCAGGTCTTCATGATCTCCGCCGAGAAGGGCTACGGCGTGGACGACCTGCGCGCCTGGCTGGCCGCGAAGGTGCCCGTAGGCCCGTGGCTCTACCCCGAGGACCAGATCGCCGACCTGCCCATGCGCATGATCGCCGCCGAGATCACGCGGGAGAAGCTGACCCTCCGCCTGCATCAGGAGCTGCCTTACCAGCTCACGGTCGAGACCGAGAACTGGGAGGAGCGCAAGGACGGCTCGGTCCGCATCGACCAGGTGATCTACGTCGCCCGCGACGGCCACAAGGGCATCGCGCTGGGCCCGAAGGGCGAGACGATCAAGGCGATCTCCATGGCCGCGCGCGAGGAGCTGACGGAGTTCCTGGACCGCAAGGTCCACCTCTTCCTGCAGGTAAAGGTCCGCCCGAACTGGCTGGAGGAACCGGAGCGCTACTCCGAAATGGGCCTCGATTACTCTGATGGGTGAGCGGCGTCTGGGAAACGCTCCAGTGGAGCGTTTCAGCCGCGAACGGGCGGAGCCCCGGGGGAGAAAGGCTTCCCGGAAATCGTCCAGTGGACGATTTCGCCTGATCACGGGCGGAGCCCTGGGAGAGCGGGAATGCCCGGAAATCATTCAACCCGGCGCTACCACGACACTTGCACAGAGAAACGAGGGCCGCGCCCGACCTGGAGGGCGCTTGTGCGACCGTATTGATGGGTCTGCGCCCTCAAGCATCCATGTCGCTCGTTCGACGGATAACATCGCCATCGCGCCCTCCGGGTCGGGCGCGGCCGCGGCCCCCCCCCCCCCCCCCCCCCAGCCCACGCCATGACCGAACCACGCCTCGCCACCGAATTCTGGGTCCGCGCCTATCTCGCGCGCCTGCGCCTTTCCGACATCCCGGCCTTCCTGACCGCAAAAGGCGACGTCACGGCAGGAGCCGTCATCGTCAAGCTCTCCACCCTCGACGGCCAGGCCCGTGCCTTTCACCGCACCTATGACCGCGACTTCAACCGCGTCTGGGCCGAGCTCGCCGCTGGCCCCGATGCGGAGGTGGAGCAGGAGCTGACCCGCCAGCGCGCCTCCGACCCCGACCTCTGGATCATCGAAGTGGAGGACCGCGCCGGGCGGCATCTGCTGGACGAGGAGGGCTTGCGCTGAGCCCGCGGCCGGTGTCGGCTGCCTCCGGCGGGGATATTGGAAGAAGAGAGAGCCGATGATCGAATGGCGGGAGGAGGGTCTGCTGCTCGCCGTGCGGCCCCATGGCGAGGCCAACGCGATCCTCGAGGTGCTCACCCGCGGTCACGGCCGCCATGCCGGGGTGGTCCGTGGCGGGCAGTCGCGCAAGAAGGCGCCGGTGCTGCAACCGGGCGCCCAGCTCGACCTCACCTGGAAGGCCCGGCTAGACGATCATATCGGGGCGTTCACCGTGGAGCCCGTGCGCTCCCGCGCGGCCCAAGTGCTCGGCGACCGGGCGGCGCTCGCGGCCCTCGGCTCGGTCTGCGCGCTGGTCACCGCGGCCCTGCCGGAGCGGGAGCCGGTGCCCGCGCTTTACGATCACACGGTGGAGCTTGCCGACGCGCTCGGAACCGCGCCAAGCTGGGCGGAGCGCTATGCGGCGTGGGAGCTCTTCCTGCTCACCGATCTGGGCTTTGGGCTCGACCTCGGTTCCTGTGCCGCAACAGGCGCCACCGAGGATCTCTGCTTCGTCTCGCCGCGCACGGGCCGGGCGGTGAGCCGGGCGGGGGCGGGGGAATGGGCCGACCGGCTGCTGCCGCTGCCCGCCTTCCTGACCGGCGGCACGGGCGGCTCGGTCGAGGACGCCCTGCGCCTCACGGGCCATTTCCTGCACCAGTGGCTGGGACCCGAGCTCAGCCGCCCCCAAGCGCTGGAGGCGCGGGACAGGGCCGCGCGCGCTATACGGGGACGGGCAGGAACTCCATGAGCACGCGGCCGCGCTCGTCACGCATCACCAGCACTCCGTCCTCGATGAGGGCGGAGCGAGCGCTGAGCATCGCCGTCGCGATCTCCTCCTGGATCGTCGCGCGCTCGCAGCCCGGCAGGCGCGGCACGATGAAGGTCTCCACCACGAAAATATCGCCGGTGCCGAGGTAATTCCCGTCAATCCCCTGGCACGGCCCGTCGCCGGAGATGCGGCCGCCGCCCAGATTGACCTCCATCACGCGGCCGACGAGGCGGCCGTTGAGCACGGCGAGGGACCAGTCGACCTCGCCGATGGCCAGCGGCCGCGCGGCGGGGGGCGTGGCCTGCGGTTCGCTGGGGAGGGCGACAGGCGCGTCGGCGACGGTGGCCTCCGTGCTCTCTGCCTGCGCCGGAAAAGGCGTGGGCGGCGCGTTCACCGCCTCTGCGGTTGCCGCAGGCGCCGGGGCCTCTGCAACGGCAGGCTCCACCACCGGCTGCTCCGGATCGGTTTCGGCAACGACAGGCTCCGCTTCGACCGGCGCGTCCTCCGGCGATGCCTCGGGTGCTGCAACCTCCACCACCTCCGGCGCAGGACCGGCGCGGTTGAGGAAATCGGGCACCACCACCTCCTCCGTCACGCAGGCGGTGAGCAGAACGGGCAGGGCGAGCGGCAGGATGCGGATCATGGAGCACCACGTCAGGAGCCGGGAGCGGCGGAACAGCCGCAGAGCTAGCGCGCCGCGCCCCCCGCGGCAAGCGCGCAGCCCGCCAACGCTCCTGACAGAACCCTGTCAGCAGGGCTGTGCGACAACGGTTCTGCCGACATTCGTTTGAGGGATTGGACCATGCCACGCACCGAACTGACCCTGCACCTCGTCTCCCGCCAGGAGCCGGGCGACCCGCGCCCCGAGGTGGCCGTCGAAGTCGCGCGCCTGCGCCTCAATCCGGAGGAAGCGGCCCGGATGGCCTCGGCGATGCGCGCGGCCGCGAGCCTCTTCGGCGAGGAGGAGGCGGTGGGCCTCACGCTCTCCTTCACGCCGCGAGAGGAGGAAGGCTGGCGCCCGAGCGTCAGCGCCGATGTGGAGCACGTCCCGGCCGCGTGAGACCGTGCACCACCGTCCCGGCCGAAGCGCCGGGACCGCGTGTTCCAAGGTGGTATCGGGGTGCAAAAAGGTCCCGGCGCTTCGGCCGGGACGGTTTTAATCAAATAGAAACCGCTCCCCCATCACTCTCGTCAAATACGCCCTTGCCGGAGGCACCGCCGCACCCGCGGCGGTCCCCGGAGCGTGCCTCAGCCCTGCCGGGTGTCCAGCAGGCGGCGGGCGATCACATGGGCCTGGATCTCCGCCGCACCCTCGAAGATGCTGAGGATCCGTGCGTCGCAGAGCACGCGGGAGATCGGATACTCCATTGCGAAACCGTTGCCGCCGTGGATCTGTACGCCGTTATCGGCCGCGGCCCAGGCCACGCGAGCGCCCAGCAGCTTCGCCATCCCGGCCTCCAGGTCGCAGCGCCGCTCCGCGTCCTTCTCCCGCGCGGAGAAATAGGTGAGCTGGCGCGCCACCATGATCTCGACCGCCATCATGGCGAGCTTTGAATAGACCCGCGGTTTCTCGATCAGCGGTGCGCCGAAGGCGGTGCGGTCGAGCGCGTAGTCCATCGAGATCTCCAGCGCGTTCTGCGCCACCCCGATGGCGCGGGCCGCGGTCTGGATCCGCGCGCTCTCGAAGGTGCGCATAAGCTGGCGGAAGCCTTGACCTTCCTTGCCGCCGAGCAGCGCCTCGCCGCCCACCCGGTGATCGTCGAGGGCGAGCGTGTACTCCTTCATGCCGCGATAGCCCAGCACCTCGATCTCCCCGCCGGAGATGGTGGCATCGGGGAAGGGCTCGGCATCGGTCCCGCGCGTCTTGGGGGCGAGGAACATCGAAAGCCCCGCATAGTTGTCGGTGTCAGGCACCGTGCGCGCCAGCACCGTCATCAGATCCGTGCGCCCGCCATGCGTGATCCAGGTCTTGTTGCCGCGGATCACCCAGTCGTCGCCGTCCTGGAAGGCGCGGGTCTTGAGCGCACCGAGGTCGGAGCCGGTATTGGGCTCGGTGAAGACCGCCGTGGGCAGCGTCTCGCCGCTCGCGAGCTTCGGCAGCCATTCCGCCTTCTGCGCGTCGGTGCCGCCGCAGATGATGAGCTCCGCCGCGATCTCGGAACGCGTGCCCAGCGACCCCACGCCGATGTAGCCGCGGCTGAGCTCCTCGGAGACGACGCACATCGCCGTCTTGCTCATGCCGAAGCCGCCATGCTCCTCGGGGATCGTGAGGCCGAAGACGCCGAGTTCAGACATCTCCTCGATGATCTCCATCGGGATCAGCTCGTCCTTCAGGTGCCATTCGTGCGCGTAGGGCACGACCTTGTCGTCGGCGAAGCGACGGAACTGCTCGCGGATCATCTCGTATTCGTCGTCGAGGCCGGTGGCACCGAAGCTCGCGATGCCCTTCCGCTCGACCATCAGCTCGACGAGGCGCTTGCGCGCGGCATCGGTGTTGAGCCCGGTCAGCGCCGCGACCTCGCCGGGCAGCGTCAGCCCGAGATCGGAGAGCCGCGCCATCTCGCCCTGGCTCATCGGCAGGCCACCTGCGAGTTGTGCCGCGTATTCGCCCAGCGCGATGGCGAGGATCAGCTCCTCCATCTCGCCCATCATCCCGTCGCTGTCGAGCTTCGCGGCCCAGTCGGCCATCTGCACCAGCGCCTCGGTATAGGTGGCGATCCACGCGACGGAGTGGGCGGCGTACTGCTCCGCATCCACGTCGCTTTCCGCCACGCGACCGGCAAGAGCGGTCACGGCGTCAGCGCGCAGGGCGTTGAGCGCGGGCACCGCCGCGCGGGCGAGGGTCAGGGGGCTTTGGCTGGCCAGGTCTTTCATCGTCGTCCTCGCATCTTGTGGCGGTGCGGAATCTCCGCTGCATCTGCGAGCAGACACTAGGCTGCACGCGCGCGAGGGTCAAGTTTGCCTCGTAATTATCGTGCGTCTAATTTGCCGCAGAAGACCGTTTATTAGCATTGCGTTGCGAGATGTGGCCGTGCGACGAAACGCGCATGTCCTTCTTCGCGCCGCTCTTCGCCGAGTACGATCCTCTCAGCCTCGTCCTCGCCGCCCTCGTCATGTTCGTGGCGGGATTCGTGAAGGGCGCGGTGGGGTTCGCGCTGCCGATGGTGGCGGTCTCGGGCATCGGCTCGATCCTTCCGGCGGCGGTCGCGGTGGCGGCGCTGATGCTTCCCGCCCTGCTGACCAACGTCTGGCAAGCCCTGCGCGACGGCCTCGGCAAGGCGCTGGAGAGCCTGCGCACCTTCCGGGCCTATACCCTTGGCATCGTTGTGGTCATGGGGCTGGTGGCGCCCCTTGTGAGCATCCTGCCCGCGCCTACGCTCCTCCTGATCCTCGGCGTCGGCGTGACCTTCTTTGCCGCCATTCAGCTCGCAGGCTGGCGGCCGAGCGCGGAGATGGCGCGGCGCCCCGCGGCCGGTGCCGTCTCGGCCGGGATCGCAGGCGTTTTCGGCGGCCTCGCCGCGGTCACAGGCCCGCCGGTGGTGCTCTACATGCTCGCCCGCGGCGTGCCGAAGGTGGAGCAGGTGCGCATCCAGGGGGTCATCTTCCTCCTCGGCCTCATCGTGGTGACGAGCATCCACGGGGCGACCGGCGTGCTGAACGCGGTGACGCTGCCCCTCTCCGTCCTCCTGATCGCCCCGGCTTTCGCGGGCATGGCCGTCGGGCTCTGGGTGCAGGACCGCTTGGCGCAGGAGACGTTCCGGCGCGCCACGCTCGTGGTGCTGGTGATCGCCGGGCTCAACCTGCTGCGGCGCGGGCTCGCGGGCTGACCCCCTTCATCTTTCCGAAAAATACGCCCGTTGGCGGCGCATGTTTCTGGCGGTCCGTCTGGATATTTGGGCGAATCCGAAAGCCCGCGCCTTACATGAGTGCGGCCCCGTCCCGCCTGGCATCCGCGGCGGCTTCGAACGCGCCCCGGCGGGTGCGGCGGACCGCGTGGACCCCGCCGAAATAGGGGGAGGGGGCGGGCCATTCGGTCGCCTCCGGCCAGGAGGCGAGGAGGGCGTCGCGCGCCTCCTCCATCGGTTCAAAGGCCAGGCGGCCCTTCTCCACATGCAGGCGCGGTGCGGCGATCGCCTCCTCCAGCCGTGCGCCGTCGGTCAGCTGCAGCAGCACCTGCAAGAGCGCCGAGCGGATGCGGCTCGATCCGCCGGAGCCGAGCAGCGTCACCCCGCCCTCCGCATCGTGCAGCGCCAGCGGGCACATGGCCGAGCCCAGCCGCGTGTCGAGCGGCCAGCTTTCGGGACCGTCCGGCAGCAGATCCTCCTCGCCCAGCATGTTGTTCGGCATGATCCCGGTCCCCGGCAAGACGAGCCCCGCGCCCGCGCCGTTGGAGACAGTCAGCGCGGCGCCGTTCCCCTCGCGATCGATGGCCGAGATTTGCGTCGTGCCGGTCTGCCGCACCGCGTGGCGGGCGAGGGCAGTGCTCAGAGCCTCGGCCCGGGCGCTCTCGGGCAGGGTGGCGGCGTTCTCCAGTGCCTGAAGCGCGGCGGCGATGGTGAGCGCATCCGGCCGCCGGGGCAGGGCGTCGAGGGCGAGGGCCAGCGCCGCACCGGTGATCGAGGGGACGGGCGTCAGGTGCAGCCGCGTCCCGGCGCGCTCGGCCTCCAGCGGGTCGCGCCAGCGCGGCGTGTGGCGGCGCAGGTCGAGCGGCGTCAGAACCGCGCCGGGCAGGTCGCAGAGCGCCTGCGCGACCTCGCCCTCGGTGAATAGCCGCGACCCCTCGATCGCCAGCACCTCCAGCGCGTCGGCGAGGGCGGGGTTGCGGTGGTGCTTGGCCGCTGCGCCGTCGTCGAGATGCAGGGCCGCCGTCTCCGCCGTCGCGGCGAGGATCGGGGTGACGATGCGCGCGATGGAGGCCTGCATCTCCGACACCGCCACGCCCTCCCGCGCCGCGCGGACCGCGGGGGCGGCGAGCTCCGCCATCGGGATGCGGCCGAGCCGCTCGTGCGCCTCGAAGAGCATGGGGACGAGGCCCGGCACCGCGATCGTGCCCGCGCCGATGTGGAAGACCTGGGTCGAGGTGCCGAAATCCGCCTCGATGCTGCGGATATCCCCCTCCGCCCGCAGCCGCGGCGTCCGCACGAATCCGTCGAGCAGCCGCGGCGCGCGCCCGGCCGGAGCGGCCATCAGGAACCCACCGCCCAGCGGCTGGGCGAGCACCGGCTCCGCGACGAAGGCCATGAAGCAAGCCGCGATGCACGCATCCACGGCGCTGCCCCCGGCGCGCAGCACCTCGTGCCCGGCCCCGGCGGTCAGGGCATGTCCTGCGGCGATGGCGGTCATGGCGTCTCCCGTTTCTTCTGGCCTCGCGCATATCGCCCGGGGCAGGCTGGCGCGCAAGGAGGATGCCATGCCGCTCGTCACCGCCATCGACCACATCGTGCTCACCGTCCGCGATATCGAGGCGGCGGTGGCCTTCTACGAACAGGTGCTGGGGGTGGAGGCCGTGACCTTCGCCGGCGGGCGGCGGGCGCTGCAGGTGGGCGACCAGAAGATCAACCTGCAGGTGCTGGGGCAGGAGACGCGGAACCACGCGGCCATCGGCTGCGGCGATGTCTGCCTGGTGACCGAGGCTGCGCCGGAGGAGGTCGTGGCGCGGCTGGAGGCGGAAGGCGTGGCGATCGTCGAGGGGCCGGTGGCGAAGACGGGGGCGCGGGGGGCGATCACCTCGGTCTATTTCAACGATCCGGACGGGAACCTGATCGAGGTGTCCTCTTACGGTTGAGGGCGTAGGGGCTCCGCCCCGTTCAGGCCTTACGGCCCGAACTCCCCGGGATATTTCTACAAGGCAGAAGGAGGGGGCTTTGGTCGAGGTGGTGTCCTACGATGCGGAGTGGCCCGCGGCATTCGCGCGGGAGGTGGCGCGGATCGCGCCGGCGTTCGGGGAGGGGCTGGTTGCGATCCATCATATCGGCAGCACCTCGGTGCCGGGGCTCGCGGCGAAGCCGATCCTCGACATGCTGCCCGAGGTCACCGACATCGCGGTGGCCGATGCGGCGGCGGAGCGGCTGGAAGTGCTGGGATATGAAGGGCTTGGCGCCTACGGCATTCCGGGGCGCCGGTACTTCAGGCGGACCGTTGCGGGGCGCCGGACGCATCACATGCATGCCTTTGCCACCGGCTCCGACGGTCTGAAGCGGCATCTCGCGCTGCGGGACTACCTGCGGGCGCATCCCGACGAGGCCGCGGCTTATGGTGCGCTCAAGCTCCGGCTCGCGTCGGAGGTGCCGGATATGGAGGCCTTCATGGATGGGAAGGATGCCTTCGTGACGGCGTTGGAAGCCCGCGCACTCGCGTGGCTCGGATGATCGCGCCGCGGGCGCGCCCGGCCAAACGGGATGAGGCGCCGGAAGGCGTCGAAGACGGGCGGGAGTGTTTCGGGGATATGTGACAGGATCCGGGCCGGGCCGCGGATCCTGTCACATGTTGTATCAGGCGGCGGTGACCGCCGCGGCCTTCACCTCGGCGTCCACGTGACGCTCGTACTGCGCGAAGTTGTCCGCGAACATCGCGACCAGCTTCGCGGCCTGCGCGTCATACGCCGCCGGGTCGGCCCAGGTGGAGCGCGGGTCGAGCAGGTCGTCGCAGCCCGGCACGCTCACCGGCACCTCGAACCCGAAATTCGGGTCCTTGCGGAAGATCGTGTCGTTCAGCGAGCCGTCGAGAGCTGCCGTCAGCAATGCGCGAGTCGCCCGGATCGGCATCCGCGAGCCGGTGCCGTAGGCGCCGCCAGTCCAGCCGGTGTTGACCAGCCAGCAGGTCGCGCCGTGCTCCGCGATCTTGTCGCGCAGGAGCGATCCGTAGACCTCCGGCCGGCGCGGCATGAAGGGCGCGCCGAAGCAGGTGGAGAAGGTGGGCGACGGCTCGGTCACGCCCTTCTCGGTTCCCGCCACTTTCGAGGTGAAGCCCGACAGGAAGTGATACATCGCCTGCGCGGGCGTCAGCCGTGCGATCGGGGGCAGCACGCCGAAGGCGTCGCAGGTCAGCATCACGATGTTCTTGGGCGTCCCGCCACGCGCCGTCTCGGACGCGTTGGAGATGTAGTGGAGCGGGTAGGCGCAGCGCATATTCGGCGTCAGGCTGTCGTCCTGGAAGTCGAGCTCCTTGGTGTGCGGATCGAAGACCATGTTCTCGATCACCGTGCCGAACATGGAGGTGGTGCCGTAGATCTCGGGCTCCGCCTCCGGGTTCAGATCGATGGTCTTGGCATAGCAGCCGCCCTCGAAATTGAAGGTGCCGTTCTTCGACCAACCGTGCTCGTCATCTCCGATGAGCACGCGGGACGGATCGGCCGACAGCGTGGTCTTGCCGGTGCCCGAGAGGCCGAAGAAGACGGCGACGTCCTGGTCGTCGTCGGCCGCGTGGTTGGCCGAGCAGTGCATCGGCATCACGCCCTGCTCAGGCAGCAGGTAGTTCAGGAGTGTGAAGACGGACTTCTTGTTCTCGCCCGCATAGGAGGTGCCGCCGATCAGGATCAGCTTCTGCTCCATGCTGATGGCGATCACCGTCTCGGACCGGCAGCCGTGGCGTTCGGGATCGGCCGAGAAGGAGGGGCAGTTAAGGATCGTGAACTCGGGCACGAAGCTTGCGAGCTCCTCCACCTCGGGCCGCCGCAGCAGGTGGCGGATGAAGAGGTTGTGCCAGGCAAGCTCGGTCACCACGCGCACGTTGAGCCGGTAGGCGGGGTCCGCCCCGCCGTAGAGATCCTGCACGAAGAGCTCACCGCCCTTGATGTGCTCCAGCATGTCGGCATGCAGACGCGCGAAGGCGTCGGGCGCCATGGGGGCGTTGTTCTCCCACCAGATGGTGTCCTCGACCGACGGTTCGCGCACGACGAACTTGTCCTTGGGCGAGCGGCCCGTGTGCTTGCCGGTGGAGACGAGGAAGGCGCCACCGCGCCCCAGCGTGCCCTCGCCCCGGCAGCAGGCCGCCTCGATCAGGGCGGGCTCGAGGAGGTTGTAATGGGTTTTCGCGACGCCGGTCAGACCGGTGCGCTCGAGGGTGTGGTCTGGATTGACCTTGCCGATCTCCATGGGAAGAACGTGCTCCTGAAAACGAGTGCCGCGCATGTTCAATGGCGACGCGGCACAACGTCTCTCTCTGCCCGGATGCTGCGAAAGGGCCAGTTCCGCGGTGCATGTGTCACCTGCCCCGGACGGCGACGACCCTTGATACCTGTGAACTATTCGCAAATCCAGTGCGCAGAAATTGGTATTATCTTCCGCAACCGCTTTGGATGCACAATCGTGGGTTGTGCGCACCACCGCTTGCACGCGCCGACCGCAGGCGTGATAAAGTAAGACAAAGACGTGTCAGGGCGGAAACATGGCGAGCATTGCACTGGTTGACGACGACAGGAACATCCTGACCTCCGTGTCGATGGTCCTGGAATCGGAAGGATTTGAGGTCAGCACCTTCAGCGACGGGGCCGCGGCCCTGCCGGTGCTGTCGCGCGGCGAGGTCGATCTGGCCGTGCTCGACATCAAGATGCCGCGCATGGACGGCATGGAGCTGTTGCGCCGGCTGCGGCAGAAGAACGACCTGCCGGTGATCTTCCTCACCTCCAAGGATGAGGAGATCGACGAGGTTCTGGGCCTGCGGATGGGGGCGGACGACTACGTCCGCAAGCCCTTCTCCCAACGCCTGCTGCTGGAGCGGATCCGCGCGGTGCTGCGCCGCCGGGCCGCCAGGATGGAGGAGGCGGACCCCGACGCGGACACGATCATGACCCGCGGCAAGCTCGTCATGGACAGCCTGCGCCACACGGTGACGTGGGACGGGGCCTCGATCTCGCTGACGGTGACGGAGTTCCTGATTCTCCAGGCTTTGGCCCAGCGGCCGGGCTTCGTGAAGAATCGCGACCAGCTGATGGACGCGGCCTATGACGATCAGGTCTATGTGGACGACCGCACGATCGACAGCCACATCAAGCGGGTCCGCAAGAAGTTCAAGAAGGTGGACGAGGGGTTCACGTCCATCGAGACGCTCTATGGCGTCGGGTACCGCTACACCGAGGTCTGATCCGTGAACAAACCCACCCGGCCGGAGGAGGGCGCGGGGCGGCGGCTGTCCCTGCCGAAGCTGGAGCGGGGTGGCGGGCTGACCGTGCCGGTGGCGGATGTGCCCGATGCGGCGGAGGTGAAGCTCTACCGTACCTCGCCGATCGCGCGGCGAATCGTCTTCTTCAACCTGGTGGCGCAGGCGACGCTGGTCATCGGCATCCTGTTCCTCAGCCGCTTTGAAAGCTCGCTGATCGAGGAGCGGCAGAGCGCGCTGATCCGCGAGGCGGCGATCGTGGCGCGCACGCTCGACCAGTTCGCTGCGGCGGAGGAGGGGCCGGGGCTGGATCGGGAGGTCGCACGCGCGACGCTGCTGGATTTCGGTGACATGGTGGATGCGCGGATGCGCCTCTTCGACACCGGGGTGCGCCTGATCGGCGATACGGGTGCCGTAGCGCCTGACGAGATCGTGGAGCCACCGATCGCCGAGGAAACCGAAGGTGAGGCACCGGCTCCCGAAACGGTCGTCGAGGAGGTTCCTCGTCAGGCCAGCCGCCTGTTCGACACGGCCATTGCCCGCATGGCGCAGCTAATCCGCCAGGTCGAAGGTGACGTTCAGGTGCTGACTGCGCAGGACATCCGTCGTCTTGCCGAAGCGGGCTTGGCCGGACAGGCGCAGGCCGTGATCACACGGGATCGGACCGGCGATTACATCATGTCGGTGACGCTGCCGGTGGGCCCCGTCGAACAGCCGGCGGGTGCACTGCTGCTGTCCACGCGGGGCGGGGATATCGAGGAGCTGGTGTCGGCGGAGCGGCGGCAGCTCATGACCGTCTTCCTGCTTGCCCTCACCGTCTCCATCGCGCTGTCGATCGTGCTGGCCCGGTCCATCGCGCGGCCCTTGCGGGTGCTGGCGAGTGCGGCGGAGAAGGCGAGTGGATCGACGCGGGACATGGCGCCGGAGCGGATCCACTTCCCGGACCTCACGGCGCGGCCCGATGAGATTGGCTATCTGAGCCGCGCGCTGATTCTCATGACCCAGGCGCTCTACGAGCGAATCGAGGCGAACGAGGCCTTCGCCGCCGATGTGGCGCACGAGATCAAGAACCCGCTCACCTCGCTGAAATCCGCCGTCGACACGATGCACTACGCCAAGACCGACGAGCAGCGGCAGCGGCTGATGGACGTGATCGCGAGCGACGTGCAGCGTCTGGACCGGCTGGTGACCGACATCTCCAATGCCTCCCGCCTCGACAGCGAGCTGGTGCGGGAGGAGATGGAGCCCTTCGACCTCGGCCAGCTCGTCACCTCGCTGGTGGAGTACAACCAGGGCCAGGCGGAGGATCGGGGAGCGACGCTGGTGGCCGAGACGCCGGAGCGCCCGATCCGCGTGCAGGGGCTGGAGGGGCGGCTCGCGCAGGTCTTCGTCAACCTCATCACCAACGCGCTGAGCTTCACGCCAGAAGGCGGGCGCGTCACCGCGAAGGTCTTCGAGGAGGGCGGCAAGGCAGTGGTCACGGTCGAGGATACCGGGCCCGGCATCCCGCCCGACAACCTGCAGGACGTCTTCTCACGCTTCTATTCGGAGCGGCCGGGGCAGGAGTTCGGCAACCACTCGGGCCTCGGCCTCGCCATCTCCAAGCAGATCGTCGAGGCGCATCAGGGCACGATCAAGGCGGGCAACGTGCTGGCCGAGGACGGTGAGACGCGCCTCGGTGCCCGGTTCACGGTGCGGCTGCCGATCTGAGGGTCATCGGGCGACCGCGAAACCCATCGCTGTGCGGGGACCAGTTGAGCTTGTTCGGTCCGAGATTCGGGACGCGAAGCGCTGGTTCCAGAACTCCGCCCGACCGCCTTTCCGGTCCGTTATTCACGCTTTCGTAAGACGAATGCGCTTAGCTTTGACGGAGAAATCACTCGAACGTAACGGCTTTGGGGTTACCCTTGCTGCATGAATGACCAATCGACATACGTCCCGGTCTACCCGGCCTATGCCCGCTCGGAGCGGATCGCGGACGGGATCATCCATGTGCTCGGCATCGCGGGTGCGGCCATCGGGGTGCTCTTCCTGATGATCTGGGCCGCGACGCATCTGGGCGTCGGGCAGGTCACGGCACTGGCCGTCTACGGCAGCGCGATGATGGCGATGTTCGTCGCCTCCGCCTGCTACCACATGACCCCGTGGGAGGCGTGGCGCCCGTTCTTCCGCCGCATCGATCAGGCGGCGATCTACCTGAAGATCGCGGGCACCTACACGCCGCTGGTGGTGATCATCGGCAGCTTCACCTCCTATTTCGTGCTGGCGGTGGTCTGGGCGCTGGCCGCCATCGGCGTCTTCGGCAAGCTCTTCCTGCGGCACCGCCCCGGCCCGGCGCTGCCGTGGACCTACCTCGCCATGGGCTGGATGAGCGTGCTTCTGCTCTGGTCTCTGGTCAGCATTCTGCCCTGGGCCGCGAGCACGCTGATCGTGACGGGCGGGCTGCTCTACACGATCGGGGTGGTGTTCTACAGTTGGGAGAGCCTGAAGTTCTCCAACGCCATCTGGCACGGCTTCGTGGTGGCGGCGACGGTGTGCTTCTACGCGGCCATCGTGCTGGGCATGCGGGTCAGCGTCGTCGCCTGAGGCCGGCGCGACCTTTCCACCCTTTCGCGAATCCCCGCCCTGTGGCGTGATCCCGCCGGTGAGGGAGAGGGGCGATGAGCGATATCCGAAAGATGCAGAAGGACGTGGTCCTGGTGACCGGCCCCTCGGGCGCGGGCCGCTCCACGGCGATCCGGGTGCTGGAAGATCTGGGCTTCGAGGCCATCGACAACCTGCCGCTGGGCCTCGTGAAGGACGTGGTGCGCCATGTCGGCCCCGCCGCCCCGCTGGCCATCGGGGTGGACGTGCGCACGCGGGGCTTCTCCGCCTCCAACCTCATCGACATCGTGGACTGGCTGGTGGAGGCGGAGCATGTGCGCGGGCAGCTCCTCTACCTCGACTGCGCCCCCGACGTGCTGCTGCGCCGCTTCTCCGAGACGCGGCGGCGCCATCCCCTCGCCGATGTGCCGAGCCCGGAGCAGGCGATCGCCGCGGAGCTCGACCTGCTGATCCCGCTACGGGGGCGGGCGGACATCCTGATCGACACGTCGGACCTGTCGCCGCACGATCTCAAGTCGCATATCGGAGCCTGGTTCGTGCCCGAAAGCGATGCGGGCCTCTCGATCAGCCTTGAGTCGTTTTCCTACAAGCGGGGGCTGCCGCGAGGCCTCGACATGGTGCTCGACTGCCGCTTTCTGAGGAACCCGCATTGGGATGAAATGCTGCGCCCGCTCACTGGCCGGGACGCCGCCGTCGGTGAGTATATCAGCGGAGATCCGCGTTACGCGGCGTTTCTGGAGCAGACATTCAGCCTTCTGGACCTTCTGATCCCCGCCTATCGCGAGGAAGGCAAAGCGTATTTCGGCCTCGGCTTCGGGTGTACCGGTGGACGTCACAGGTCTGTCTGGATGTGTGAGACCGTTGCAAAACGGCTTGCGGAGCGTGACATCCGGGTGTCTATTCGACACAGGGAACTGGAACGGCGGGGGACCTGAAGGGCCGTTCCGGAAGAAAGCAAGGGTGAGACCGGGTTGTTCGGGATCGTCATCGTGGCCCATGGAGGCCTTGCCAAGGAATATCTTTCCGCGCTGCAGCATGTGGTCGGAGAACTGGACGGGGTGCGCGCCATCTCGGTCGGGCCGGAGGACAGCCTCACGTCTCGGCAGGATGAGATCTGCGCTGCGACCGAGGCGGTGAACACGGGCGACGGCGTCGTCCTGGTGACCGACCTGATCGGCTCGACTCCCTCTAATCTCGCGATGAAGGCCTGCACGCGGCGGGAGATGGACGTGATCTACGGTGCGAACATGCCGCTGCTCGTCCAACTCGCGAAGTCGCGGCACCGCGACCGGCGCGTGGCCGTGAACGCGGCGCTCGACACCGGGCGGCGCTGCCTCGATGCGCGGCGCAGCCCCGCGACGCCCCCGACGCCCAAGGCCCCCGCCCGCGTCGCCTGATGGTGCGCCTGACCCTCGACATCGTGAACGAAAAGGGCCTGCACGCCCGCGCCTCCGCCCGGTTCGTGGAGTGCGTGGAGGCGCGCGATGCCCAGGCCACCGTGGCGCGGAACGGCCAGGTGGTCGCGGGCGATTCGATCATGGACCTCCTGATGCTGGAGGCTGCGCCGGGCACCTCGATCGAGGTGGAGTGCCGCGGGCCCGAGGCCGAGGCGCTGGCTGAGGATCTGAAGGCGCTGGTGGCGGATCGGTTCGGGGAGCCGCGCTGAGCCCCGGGGGCTGGCGGCGCTGGGATGTTTGCGATCGTTTGGGTCTGTAGGGAACGGCCCCGGATCGGGTCCGGGGCGGTAGCTTTTCGAAGTGAATGTGCCGCGCGGGATGCCCCCCCTCCCTAACCCTCCCCCCGCGAGGGGGAGGGGACTAGGTTCGCCCGGTTGACAGGCCGGGCGGCGTTCGTCCGGGGCTCGGCCCGTAATCGGGCGAAATCGTCCGCTGGATGATTTCCCCGAAGCCCGATCACCCCACCGTCATGCGTTTCAGGACGTCGTCCTTCTCCTTGAAGTGGTGCTGTAGCGCGGCGCCGATATGGGCGACGAGAACCACGCCGAGCAGGATGCCGGACCAGAAGTGGACGAAATGGGCAACGTTCTCCACCCATTCCACGCCGGGCACCCAGGGGTCGGGCATCGCGAAGGCGCCGAAGACCATGTTCTCGATCGCGAGCAGGTCCTGCAGGGGCGAGGCGGCGCTCATCACCCAGCCCGACAGCGGCAGGATGAAGATCATCGAGTAAAGCACCGCGTGGCTCGCATGGGCCGCACGCTTCTGCCAGCGCGGGGTGTCCGCGGGCAGGCCGGGCCGGGGTCCCGAGACCAGCAGCCAGATGACGCGCGCCACCGCGAGGACGAAGACGACGAAGCCCCAGCTCTTGTGCACCTGGGTCGCCGCGAACTGGTCCAGCGGGTCGGCGAGGAAGTTGGTCATCCAGACGCCGTAGCCGAGCTGCCAGACGATCAGGATCGCCGTGATCCAGTGGATCGCCTTGCTCATCCAGCCCCAGCGGGCGGTCGTGTTCATGATCTGCATCGCGCGTCCCTCCATCAGGGGCGGGGGCCGCGACGGGCCCCCGCGGGATCGATCATTCCTGGTTGGTGAGCTCGATGTTCACCGTCACCGGGATCACGGCCGGGATCGCCGGCGCGCCGAAGCCCATGCCGAAGGCGGTGCGATCGACGTCAGCCGTCGCCGTGAAGCCCGCGATCTGCATCTCCGGGTTGAAGGGGAACGGGCCGAGCGCGTTGAGCGTCGCGTTGAACGTGACCTCCTGCGTCTGGCCGAGCATGGTCAGATCGCCGGTCACGTCGGCCGTGTTCTCACCGGTCTGCGTGACGGAGGTCGAGGTGAAGGTGATCTCCGGATACTCGCCGGTGTTCAGGAAGTCGGAGCGGTTCAGATGCTCGTCCCGCGCTTTCCAGCCGGTGTCGATCGAGGCCGCGTCGATCACGAAGCTGATCTCGGTCGCCTCGATGTCCTCGGGGTCGAAGGAGACCTCGGGCTCGAACTCGGTGAAGCGGCCGCTCATGGTGGAGAAGCCGAGATGGCTGACCTCGAACGTCACCTGGGTGTGGGACATGTCGACCTCCCACGCCTGTGCGGCGAAGGGGGCGGCGGTGAGCGCAGTGGCGAGAGCCAGGGAACGCAGGGACATCGGATAACTCCTGTTGGGTTCGTCGATGACCGGGAAGATGGGGCGAACCCCGCGGCCTGTCACCCGGTCAACAATCCAACAGATTGTCCACGGATCGTGGACCGATGCGGAAACGATCGCGGCTCAGTCGTAGGGGTGGATGTTCGGGCTGACCGTCCCGTCGCGCAGCCAGGCGTCGATCTGGGGGATGTGGCCGGCAACCTCGCGCATCAGCTCGTCGAGGGCGGCGCGATCGTCGGCGATGCGCGCATAGGCGTAGTGGTCGGGGGAGGGGCTGCGGTCCCGCTTCGGTTGCGCCTCGCCGGGGCCGAGGCGGGCGCGGCTGGGCAGCGGGAGGTAGTCGACCTCGAGCGTCTCGGGCGGGACGAGCTCGTCGTTCCCGTTGTGGAAGGGACCGCGCTGCACTCCGAACTCGATGGTGAAAGCGCCGCCATAGGTCCAGGGCTGCACCATGACGAGGTGCAGAACCTCGCCCTCCGCCCGACAGAAGTTCGGGTAGGCGACGTCGTAGCCGGCCTCCCTCATGGCAGGTTCGAAGATGGCCTTGAAGGCCGCGCGCAGCTTTCGGGACTTGGACATGGGAGGGCTCGGGAGATTTGGTGTCGGGCGGGGCGTGTGCCGCCACGCTAGCCATGGGGCGGCGGCCGGGCAATGGGGAGGCGGATGCGGTCGGTTTATGTGGACGGGCGGGCGGCGCCGGTCTGGATCGGGCTCCACGGCTCGGGCCGGGTCGAGGCGAACATCGGCCATCTGCCGTCCCGAGAGGAGATGGCGCGTATCCGGGCGTAGAGGCGGGCTGCCTTCGGAGTAGCGTTACCCTTGCGGGACCGGGCGGCCCTCGGCCTCGAGCTGGCGGATCCGTTCGGCGAAGACCTCCTGCCGCGGCACCCAGACATATTCGGGGTCCTCGGTGACCGGCGACCAGTGGAGCAGGCCGCCATTGCGCCAGGGGTCGAGGACGATGCCGTCGAAGAGGCCCTCGCCGCGGGCGCTGACGATCACCGTGCTGTGGTCGATCCGCCAGCGGCTGTCGGCATTGGCGATCGCGCGGTGGAGCGTGAGGGTGCGGAAGTTCTCTTCCTCCAGCCGGGCCTGCAGGTCATCGGCCCAGTGCCAGCAGAGGCCGCGGTCGCGCAGCCCCATGTTCACCAGCATGTTGTGGCGCAGCGGCGGGTCGGTGACCCCGTATTGCAGGGCGAGCTGGCGGGGGTACTGCAGCGAGATGCGGGCGGCCCGCGCGGCCTCGTCCGGGTCGACATCGGGGGCGAGGCTGCGGATCTCCTGCGTCAGCGCCGCGATCTCGGGCTCCTCGGCCGGGGGCAGTTCGGTGACCGGGCCGCTGGCACAGGCGGCGAGGAAGAGCAGCGAGACCAGCGCCAGCATGCGCGTCACGATCCGAAGCGGGTTCATGCGACCTCCACGTTTGAGCCCCGGTTTGAGCACCGGCTGGTCTAGCGCCCGCCGGCTCCGCGGTCGAGTAACGTCTTGAACAGGATGAAGGTTGCGCCCTGGCTGTCGCTCAGTCAGGGAAGGAGCGGGAGCCCTTGATCTGGTCCCAGGCCCAGACGACCTCCTGCAAGCGGTCCTCGTCGTCGCGCTTGCCGCCGTTCATGTCGGGGTGAAGATCCTTTACGAGGCTTTTGTAAACCTTGCGTAATTCCGACTTGGTAAGCGTGTCCTCTGCGCCCAGGATGTCGAGCGCGCGGCGCTCGGTCGGGGGCAGCTTGCGGCGGCGCGGCTTGTCGGGGGCGGCCGCGGGGTTGCGGGTCGCGTTCTCGCCCAGCACCTCATAGGGGTCGTCATAGCCGAAGCGCGCCCAGGCGCGGCCCTCGGCATGGGAGTGGGTCTTGGCCTTCTCCGCGCCCGTCTTGAAGGACCAGGTGGGACGCTCGCCGACGCGGTCGCGCTCGATCTGCTCCTCGAATTCCTCCTCGCTGTGATGCTCGAAGAAGTTCCATTTGAGGTTGTACTCGCGGATATGCTCCTTGCAGAACCAGAAGTACTCGTCGAGCCGCTCGGGGCTTTTCGGCGCGCGGTAGAGGCCCGGCTTCTCGCAGCCCGCGTGGTCGCATTGCTTGGTCGAGGAATTGACGGCCCCCGACTGCCCGCGCGACTTCGCCCGGCGCCGCTTGTCGGCGGAGACGGAGATGTCGAAATCGAACGGGTTCTTCCGTGCCATGGGGACCTCTCTCAGGCGGACGCTTCCGACTCAAGGTCGGTCAGTTTAGACCTATGAGCGGCAAGGTGAAGAGCCGCGAGGCGGCAGGAGGCCAATTTTGCGTGTGGCAGATCGCATCGATATGAAATTGCGGGAGAATTTTGCCCCGCGTGAGCTGGAGGTGGTCGACGAGTCGCATCTTCACGCCGGTCACGCGGGCGCGCCCGATGGCGGGCAGAGCCATTTCCGGGTCCGGATGCGGGCCGAGGCGCTGTCCGGGCTCAGCCGCGTGGCGGCCCAGCGGAAGATCTACGCGGTCCTCAAGGACGAGATGGCAGGCCCGGTCCACGCCCTCGCCCTCGACGTCGGCGCCTGAGTGTGGGGGAGGCGCCGGGCTTCACCGCAGAGAGCTTCGGGTTTCTCGAGGAGCTCGCCGCGAACAACAACCGCGAGTGGTACAAGGCGCACCGGGACCGGCACCGCGATGCGCTGGAGATGCCGTTCGCCCGGATGCTCGGCGCGGCCTCCGAGGCGCTGTCGGAGGACGGCGTGGAGCTGTCGGGCGGCAAGCGCACGATGTTCCGGCTGCAGCGCGACACCCGGTTCTCGGAGGATAAGACGCCCTACAAGACGAGCGTGTCGGGGATGCTGACGCCCTCGGGCGAGAAGCGGGAAGCCTACGGCGTGGTTTATGCCCAGATCGATGCGGCGGGCGGCTTCATGGCCGCGGGCTACCACGCGCTGACGCCCAAGCGGCTGGAGCCGATCCGGCGGCGGATCCTGGAGGAGGACGCGGCGTTTCGCGACATGCTGGGCGGGCTGGAGGCCGCGGGCTTTCCGCTGGACCGGACCAACGCGCTGACCGCGATGCCGCGCGGCTTCCAGGACGAGAAGGACCACCCGCTGGCGGACTACGTGAAGCTGAAGAGCTTCCTGATCCGAGAGGATCTTGAGCGGGAGGTATGGATGTCCGGCGAGGTCGTGGACCGGATGGTGCGGACGGCTAGAGCTGCGCTGCCGCTGCTTGCGTTTGGTTGGGTGCGGTAGGTGTTGTAGGGAGGGCGATCCCGGGTCGAGCTGGTGACGCTGGCGTTTTCTTGGAATCACCCCGGACTTGATCCGGGGTCTTTCAGAACGAAGCGGTCCCGGCTCTTCGGCCGGGACGGTTGTCATTACTCGAAAGGGATGTCGTGGGAGAGATCCCGCCAGTCGGGGTTCGTCTCCTCGATCAGGGCGTCTTTCCAGGCGCGGCGCCAACGCTTGAGGCGTTGTTCGCGGTGGAGGGCGTCGACCGCGTCCACATGCGCTTCGAACCAAACCAGCGTGCGGATGTTGTAGCGGCTGGTGTGGGCGCCGGCGTGGCTGGTGCGATGCTGTTCCATCCGCCGCTGCAGATCGGCGGCGGAGCCGATGTAGATCGGGCCGCGGGGGCGGGTGGCCAGGATGTAGACGTAGCGGGTCACGTGTTGAGGGTCGGCGACCGCGGTTAAGGGGCGGTGAACGGTCCCGGCTCTGGGGCCGGGACGGTTTCGATGTACCCTACCGTTCCGGCCGAAGAGCTGGGACCGCTTTGATGAGAACGGCCCCGGGTCGAGCCCGGGGCGGTTTCAAGATTGTCCTACCGTCCCGGCCGTAGAGCCGGGACCGCTTCGTTCAGAGCGGCTCCGGATCAGGTCCGGGTTGGTATCAACCCTCAGCGCGCCAGTTCGGCCACCAGCTTTTCCATGAAGGCCTCGCCCGCAGCGAGCTGTTCCACGGAGAGGTATTCGTCGGGCTGGTGGGCTTGTTCGATGGAGCCGGGGCCGCAGATCACGGTGGAGAAGCCGCCGTCCTGGAACTGGCCGCCCTCGGTGGCGTAGGCGACCTTGCCCGTCGCGTTCTCGCCCGTGAGGCGGCGGACGAGGGCTTCGGCGGCGCCGTCTTCCTCGGGGACGAGGCCCGGGGCGGTCGTGCGCTCGGTCACGGTGATCTTCGCCTCGGGGCGGATCGCCTGGATTTCGGCCTCGACCGTTGCGGCCTCGGCGCGGAAGCGGGCGACCCAGTCGGCGACGGGCTCGTTGGGCACCGCGCGGATGTCCACCGAGAAGCGGCAATCCTTCGCGGTGATGTTGTGGGCCGTCCCGCCGGAGATCATGCCGGAATGCAGCGTGGTGAAGGGCGGCTCGTAGGCCGCGTTCTCGGGCAGGGCGGTGGCGGCGTTGCGGGCCATCTGCTCATGCAGCCAGGTGATGAGGCGGGCGGCGGTCATGATGGCGGAGACGCCGGTATGGACCAGCGAGGAATGCACCTCGAACCCGCGGACGTCGACCTGGAGGCCGGCGATGCCCTTGTGGCCATCCACGATCTTCATCATCGAGGGTTCGCCCACGATGCAGGCGGCGGCTTGCGGGAGTTCGGAGGCGATGCGCGCTATCATCGGCGGGGCGCCGAGGCAGCCGACCTCCTCGTCATAGGAGAAGGCAAGGATCGCGGGGCGCTTCAGATCGCTCTCCAGCATTCGCGGCACGGCGGCGAGCGACAGAGCGAGCCAGCCCTTCATGTCGCAGGTGCCGCGGCCGTAGAGCTTGCCGTCGCGCTCGGTCAGGGTGAAGGGATCCGAGGACCAGTCCTGCCCGTCGATCGGGACCACGTCGGTGTGGCCTGAGAGGATGACGCCGCCCTCCACTTCGGGGCCGACGATGGCGTGCAGGCTGGCCTTCTGCCCGGTCTCGTCCGGGGTGCGCACGCTGGCGATGCCGAGATCCGCCAGATACTCCTCCACGAAGTCGATCAGCGGCAGGTTGGTGTCCCGGCTCACGGTCGGGAACGAGACCAGCCGTTCCAGCATGTCGCGCGCGCTGTAGCGTTGGGTCATGGCAGGGATCCGCAGTGGAGAAGGGGTGCCACACACTCGGGGCGAGCGGGGCGCATTGCAACAGAAAGTCACGTCCCCGCTGCAAATCGACGCAGGCGGGCAGCGGGCTCGTTTCAACTGGTTAACCGGTTTGCGTGACGGTTTGGGAACGATTGCGGTTGGGGTTTTGATGCTGAAGGGCGGCTAGGTTTTGCTGTCGCGATACGGTCACGTGGGCGGAGGAGCGTGCAAGGTCTTCCGGCTTCGGTTTAATCCGTGACGGGGCGCTTCGGGGCGTGTCGCCCTTATGAGATGGCGTCGTTTTCCGGCCGATGGGCATGAGAGGGGGGGCACAATGCCGCAACCGGCATCATTGCCCGCTTTGGCGCAACGCTCGCACGCCTCCTCGCGCAGAAGCTGTTTCATGCCTTGCGCGACGCGGGGAAACATCGTCTAGTTTTGTTAACGCCGACTGAAAGCCCGCCGCAGAGCTTGGGATGACCGGCAGCGGACAGGATTGATATATGCGCGATGGCCCCGCGCCGCTGCTCGATGTGGCGGATCTGAAGACCGTTTTCCACACCCGTTCCGGCGACGTCCATGCCGTGAACTCCGTCTCCTTCTCCGTCGCGCCGGGTGAGCTGGTGGGCGTGGTGGGGGAGAGCGGCTCCGGCAAGTCCGTGACCATGATGAGCCTGATGAACCTGCTGCCGGGTGCGGCGGAGGTCGTCTCGGGCGAAGTGCTGTTCGAAGGGCGCGACGTGCGCCGGATGAAGCGGCGGGAGCTTCTGACGCTGCGCGGGCGCGAGGTCGGCTTCGTCTTCCAGGACCCGATGACCTCGCTCAACCCGGTGTTCACCGTCGGGCGCCAGATCACCGAGCGGCTGCGCAAGCATATGGGGATGGGCAAGGGTGCGGCGCGGGGGCGTGCGGCGGAGCTCCTGAAGCTGGTGGGCATTCCGGATGCGGAGCGGCGGCTGGGCGATTATCCGCACCAGTTCTCCGGCGGGATGCGCCAGCGGGTGATGATCGCCATCGCACTTGCCTGCGATCCGAAGCTCCTGATCGCGGACGAGCCGACCACGGCGCTCGACGTCACGATCCAGGCGCAGATTTTGGAATTGATTAAGGATCTGCGCCGCAAGCTCGACATGGGGATCGTGTGGATCACGCATGATCTGGGTGTCGTTGCGGGGATCGCGGACCGGGTCATGGTGATGTATGGCGGCCAGATCGTGGAGCAGGCCCCGGTGGGCGAGCTCTTCGCCCGGCCGCAGCATCCCTATACCCGTGCGCTGTTGCAGACGCTGCCGAGTGTCGAGGGCACGCGGACCGAGCGGCTGACCACGATCGAGGGGCAGCCGCCGCAGCTCGACGCGCATCCCTCGAGCTGCGCCTTCGCGGAGCGGTGCCCCAATGCCTTCGGGCGCTGCATGACGGAAAATCCGGTGCGTCTCGATGTCGGACACCAGCACGACGTTGCCTGCTGGTGGGATCCTGCGACGGGGGAGCCGCGCAATGTCTGAGGCCAGCCCGCGCAAGCTCGTCGAGGTCCGCGACCTGAGGATGTATTTCGACATCCACAAGGGGATCCTGCGGCGCAAGGTGGGTGAGGTGAAGGCGGTCGACGGCCTCTCCTTCGACATCCACGAGGGCGAGACGCTGGGCCTGGTGGGCGAGAGCGGTTGCGGGAAGTCCACGACGGGCCGGGCGATCCTGCGGCTCTACGATCCCACGGACGGCTCCGTGGTCATCGACGGGGTGGACGTGGCGGCCCTCGATGCAGGTGCGCTGCGCAAGGCGCGACCGCAGATGCAGATGATCTTCCAGGATCCGCAGGCCTCGCTCAACCCGCGTATGACGGTGGCCGACATCATCTCCGAACCGTTGCGCGAGCATACGGATATGGATGCCAAGGCCCGGCTGGCGCGCGTGCGTGAGCTGATGGACGCGGTGGGGCTGAACCGCCGCTATGCCGATCGGTATCCGCACGAGTTTTCCGGCGGGCAGCGGCAGCGCATCGGGATCGCGCGGGCGCTCGCTCTCAACCCGAAATTCATCGTCTGTGACGAGCCGATCGCAGCGCTCGACGTGTCGATCCAGGCGCAGGTCGTGAACCTGCTGGAGGATCTGCAACGCAAGCTGGGGCTCACCTACCTCTTCATTTCGCACGACCTGAGCATGGTGCGTCACCTCGCGACGCGGGTGGCGGTTATGTATCTCGGCAAGATCGTGGAGCTCGCCCCGCGCGACGCGCTCTATGCGCGCCCGCGGCATCCCTACACGCAGGCGCTCCTGTCCGCCGTGCCGGTGCCCGACCCGCAGGTCGAGGCGACGCGGCGCCACATCATCCTCGAAGGCGACGTGCCGAGCCCTGCCAACCCGCCCAAGGGCTGCAACTTCTGCACGCGCTGCCCCAAGGTCATGGATATCTGCCGCGAGGTGGTCCCCGAGTTCCGAGAGCATACGAAGGGCCATGTCACGGCCTGCCACCTGGTTGATCAAGAACAAGACGCAAGCCCATTGCGCGATAACGATAAAATCGAAGTCCAACACGGAGAACAGCTATGAAGCTCACGACCCTCCTCGCTAGCGCCACGGCGCTGGTCGCCGCGACCGCGGCGCAGGCCGAGCGGGCCAGCGACGGCCAACTGAACATCATCTACTGGCAGGCGCCCTCCATCCTGAACCCCTACCTGTCCGGCGGGACCAAGGAGCTGGAGGCCGCCTCCCTCGTGATCGAGCCGCTCGCGCGCTACGACGAGGTCGGCAACATGGTGCCCTGGCTCGTCGACGAGATCCCGACGGTCGAGAACGGCGGCGTGTCCGAGGACCTGACGCAGATCACCTGGACGATCTCCGAAGGGATCACGTGGTCGGACGGCACCCCGCTGACGGCGGAGGACGCGGTCTTCAGCTGGCAGTACTGCACCGACCCCGCGGGCGGCTGTGCGCAGCTCTCCAACTACACCGACGTCGAGAGCGTGGAGGCGGTCGACGATCGCACGATCCGCATCACGTTCAGCGTCCCGAAGCCCTTCCCCTACGGTCCGTTCGTGGGCGCGCAGTCCCCGATCATCCAGAAGGCCCAGTTCGAGAACTGCCTCGGTGAGCGGGCGCCGACCTGCACCGACGAGAACTTCGCCCCGATCGGCACCGGCCCCTTCGTCGTGACCGACTTCAAGGCGAACGACGTCGCGACCTTCGAGGCGAACGCGAACTACCGCGATCCGGCAAAGCCCGCCTTTGCCACCGTGAACTTCAAGGGCGGCGGCGATGCGGCCTCCGCCGCGCGTTCCGTGCTGGAGACGGGCGAGTTCGATTACGCCTGGAACCTGCAGGTCGAGCCCGAGATCCTGCGCCAGATGGCGGCTGCGGGGCAGGGTGAGCTGGTCTCCGCCTTCGGCACCTCGGTCGAGCGGATCATGGTCAACTTCACCGATCCGGATCCGGCACTGGGTGAGGAGCGGGCGACGCTCGCCCATCCGCACCCCTTCCTGACGGATCCGGCCGTGACGCGGGCGCTGTCGCTCGCCATCGACCGCGAGATCTTGGTGGAAGCGGGCTACGGCGATGCGGGGCGTCCGACCTGCAACGTTCTGCCGGCGCCGGAGATCTATGCCTCCACCAACAACGACTGGTGCCTGGAGTACAACCCGGAGGAGGCGAACCGCCTGCTCGATGAGGCGGGTTGGGAGATGGGCTCCGACGGGGTGCGCACCAAGGATGGCGAGCGTCTGAGCGTGCTGTTCCAGACCTCCACCAACTCGGTGCGGCAGGGCACGCAGGCGTTCCTCAAGCAGATGTGGGAGCAGATCGGCGTGGAGACGGAGCTGCGCAACATCGACGCCTCCGTCTTCTTCGGCGGCGACCAGTCGAGCCCGGACACCTTCCAGAAGTTCTTCGCCGATCTGGAGATGTACACCAACAATTTCGACGGCACGGACCCGGAGCGGTACATGGCCAACTGGGCCTGTAACGAGATCCCGAGCCCGGAGAACCAGTGGCTCGGCTCCAACATGCCGCGCTTCTGCACGCCGGAATACGATGCGCTGGTCGAGCAGATGGGCGAGACCGCGGCGCTGGAGGATCGGGCCGCCCTCGCGATCCAGATGAACGACATGCTGATGGATGCGGGCGCGATCATCCCGCTGGTGCACCGTGGCGGCGTGTCGGCGAAGGCCGCGAGCCTCGAAGGCGTGCTGATGAACGAGTGGGACAGCGAGCTGTGGAACATCGCTGACTGGTCCCGCGCGGAGTGATCTGAGACCCGGCCGTCCCGGCCCTGCGCCGGGACCTCCCCGCTACGGGGAGGCCCCGGATCAGGTCCGGGGCGGTCGCAGCCAAGAACCGGAGCGGCGGTGCGCCGCCGCTTCCCTCACCCAAGCTCATGACCCGGAACGCCGATGTTTGCATATACCATCAGACGGTTGCTCTTCGCGATCCCGACGCTCCTGGCCATCAGCTTCATCATCTTTGCCATCCTCGACCTTGCGCCGTCCGATCCGACGGGCAACCTGCCGCTGACCATCCCGCCGGAGGTGCGGGAGCAGATCCGCGCCTCGATGGGCCTCGATGAACCGTTTGCGATCCGGTATCTCCTCTGGCTCAACCAGTTCTTCATCAACGAGCCGCTGAACCTGATCGAGGGCTGGACCGGCTGGCAGTTCGGCGACGGCGACCGGCTCAGGGTGACGTCCTGGGCAACGCGCTCGCCGGTCGTCGACCTCATCATCGAGCGGCTGCCGCAGACGCTGTGGGTGGTGGGCATGTCGCAGGTGATCGCGGTGATCATCGCGGTGCCGATCGGGGTGATCTCGGCCTACCGGCAGTATTCCTGGTTCGACCAGATCGGCACCTTCGTGAGCATGGTGGGCTTCTCGATCCCCACCTTCTTCACCGGGCTGGTGTTCATCGTGGTGTTCTCGGTCAACCTCGGCTGGTTCCCCTCGATCTACGACACGAACCACCGGGTGACGGACTGGGACAGCTTCGTGTTCCAGATCCAGCAGATGATCATGCCGACCATGGTGCTGGCGCTGGCCACGGCCGCGCAGCTCAGCCGCTACATGCGGGCCTCGATGCTCGACAACCTGAGTGCGGACTACGTGCGCACGGCGCGGGCGAAGGGGCTGGGCGAGCGGGTGGTGGTCTGGATCCACGTGCTGCGCAACTCGATGATCCCGGTGGTTACGGTGATCGCGCTCAACATCCCCACGATCTTCGGCGGGGCGATCATCACCGAGCAGATCTTCCGCGTGAACGGGATCGGGCAGCTCCTGATCATCGGCATCCAGGGGGCGGACATCCCGCTGGTGCAGACGCTGACCTTCATCTTCGCGATCCTCATCGTGCTCTTCAACCTGATCGCCGACATCCTCTACGGCATCCTGGACCCGAGGATCCGCTATGAGTGACCAGACCCGCATGACCGCCGAGGCTGCCGTCGAGGCGGTGGAGGATCGTCCGCGCACCCTGGCGCGGGATGTGTGGAGCCAGTTCACTGCCCACCGCGGGGCGATGGCGGGGCTCTTCGTCTTCACTTTCATCGTGCTGATGGTGACGGTGGGGCCCTACATCCACACGATCGATCCGACCTATCTCGATTTCCGGGCGCGCAACGCGCCGGTGTCCTGGACCCATCCTATGGGGACGGACAACCTGGGCCGCGACGTGCTCGCGCAGGTCATGCAGGGGGGCCGCGTCTCCCTCCTGGTGGGGGTGACCGCGATGGGCATCGCCATCGTGCTCGGAACGCTGATCGGGGTGATGGCGGGCTATTTCCGCCGACTCGACGGGCCGCTGATGCGCCTGACGGACCTGTTCCTCGCCCTGCCGATCCTGCCGCTGCTGCTGGTCATCATTCTGCTCTTCCGCGACACGCTGCGCACGATGTTCGGGCCGGAGGCGGGGATCTTCCTGCTCGTCGTCTTCATCATCGGGATCACGAGCTGGATGCAGACCGCGCGCATCGTGCGCGGCGACGTGCTCGCGCTGAAGGAGCGGGAGTTCGTGCTGGCCGCGAAGTCTATCGGGACGCCCGCCTATCGCATCATCCTGCGGCATATCCTGCCCAACGTGCTGAGCCCGATCATGGTGAGCGCCACGCTGGGCATCGCGACGGCGATCATCACGGAGAGCGCGCTGAGCTTCCTCGGCCTCGGCTTTCCGTCGGACTTCCCGACCTGGGGGCGGCTCCTCTTCGACGGGAAGGACTTCCTCGACCTCACGCCCGCGCGGGTGTTCTGGCCGGGGCTGGTGCTGTCGCTCACGGTTCTCAGCGTCAACTACATTGGCGACGGTCTGCGCGATGCGCTGGACCCGCATATCCGCGGGCGGTGAGGGCGGTTCTCCCCCTCCTCGTCTGCCTCCTGCTCGCCTCTCAGGTCGGTGCGCAGGAGCTGCAGATCGGCATCTCGGTGGTGAACGCCGAGCTGCATGCGGATGGGGACGAGGCGTGGAACCTCTACGGCATCATCTACAACGTGGGGGACGTGCCGATCACGCTCTACGGCATGGACGGGCCGGACGGCGAGGACGGCTTCGTCTACGGCACGGTGAACGAGCAGCCGGTGGAGGTGTTCGAGATCGCGATCCCGCCGGGCCATGCGCTGGACCTGGAGCCGGGCGGCCTGTTCCTGCGGTTCGAGGAGCTCGACACGCTGCCGGGTGAAGTCACGCCGATCTGGCTCTTCTTCGACAATTTCGAGATGCCGCTCGAGGTGGTGCTGGGCGGCGAGGGGCCGCCGCTGGCCTCCCAGGATTGAGCGTTGCCCCTGCGCGGGGCCTTGCCGAGCAGGTGAAACCGGCAGGCCGTTGCGTGTCGGGGCCTGGCCGGGCGTGACCCCGGCGGGCGGCAAATGGCCCAAATCGGCCGTTTTGCGCTTCACACCGCCGATCACATTTCAACTGCGCGCTACAACTTCAAGTTGAAATTGCGGGTGTGGTGCGCCGGGGCCACGTTCCACCTCGACACGAGAGGTGTCACCCGGGACGCGGGTTACAGGATGGGGCTGGGCCCCAAGCGCGCGCCTCGGCACTACGAACCGTTGGAGACTTCATCATGCGGACGATTTTCATCGCAATGATCGCGACCCTCGGCCTTGGCGCCACGGCTGCTCTCGCGCAGGAATGCACGCCCGAGCAGGCCGACGCGCTCGCCTCCGAGGCGACGCTGGCGCTGGAGGCGCTGGCCCAGACCGATCCGAACCGCGCCCAGGAACTGACCATCCAGATGCAGGAGCGTCAGGCGCAGATGACCGCCGAGGGCACGACGGAAGGGGCATGCGATTTCTACACGGCAGTGATCGAGGCGGCGAGCTCCTGACCCCTCGACAGGGGTGCGTCGTGGTGTGATGCACCCCGGACGCCCCCGGCCGGATCCTCCCGTCCCGGCCGGGGGTGGCTATGTGAGGGCCGCCACGCGCGCGCCCCGCGCATTGAGCGCCACCAGCGCCACCACGATCACCACTCCGATCAGATTGGCCGTGAGGTTCGCTGGCCAGAGGCAGGCGATGCCCGCCACGGCGCCGATCGCCCGGGCCGGCCAGCCCATCACCCGCTCGTAGCAGCCCTGGAAGGCACCGGCGAGCGCGTAGGTCCCGAACACCCCGAAGAGGAAGACCGTGAACGCGGCGAGCCAGTCGCCGGACAGGAACGGCGTGTAGGCGAAAAGCACCGGCACGATGTAGAGGCCTTTGGCGAGCTTCCAGCTCGCCACGCCGGTCGCCATCGGCTTCGACTTCGCGATGGCCGCGGCGGTGAAGGAGGCGAGGGCGACGGGCGGCGTCACGTTGGAATCCTGGCTGAGCCAGAAGATGATCATGTGGGCGCTGAGAAGGGCCGCGACGGCAACCTCCCGCTGGACCACGAGATCGCGCAGGGGGGCGGCGACCTCCAGCGGCAGGGCGCCCACGAGGGCCTGCGCCTCGGCCCTCGGCATCGCCTCGGCCAGCAGCGGGATCGCCTCGGGCGCCGACAGCATGAAGAGCGCCTGCGCCTCCATCGGCAGGTTGCCCGCGGCGATCATGTCGACCACGGCGCGGTCCTGGATCATGCCGGCAAGCGCGGGGGCGGAGAGGGTGGCCAGAACGATATAGGCCGCTGTCACCGGCAGCCCCATGCCGAGGATCAGGCTCGCCAGTGCCACGAGGATGATTGCGATCAGGATGTTCCCGTTGCTCCACTCCGCGATCATCAGGGAGAAGGTGTTGCCGATGCCTGCGGTGGTGATGACGTTGACCACGAGCCCCACGGCGCAGAGCAGCACGGCGGTCATGACCATGTTGCGCGCGCCCATGACGAGCGCCTCGAACACCGCTTTCGGCCCCATCGGGTTCTGCGTGAGCCAGGAGGAGGCGATGACGGCCACGATCCCGATCACCGCCGCATAGGTCGGCGTGAAGCCGGACACGAGGAGGAAGATCAGCACCGCGATGGGGATAATGAAGCTCGCTCCGCCGGATTTCACGGCGCTCCAGAGCGTGCGGCCCTGCGCCTCCATCGGTGGGAGCTGGTGACGCTTCGCCTCGATCCGCACGAAGAACGCGACGGTGAGGAAGTAGAGGAGCGCGGGCAGCGCCGCGACGGCCACGATGGTCTCGTAGGGGATCTGGGTGAAGCTCGCCATAACGAACGCGCCCGCCCCCATGATCGGTGGCATGAGCTGCCCACCGGTGGAGGACGCCGCCTCCACCCCGCCCGCGAATTTCGGCGGGAAGCCCGCGCGTTTCATCAGCGGGATGGTGATGACGCCGGTCGATGCGGTGTTCGCGATGGCGCTGCCCGAGATCGTGCCGGTCAGGCCCGAGGCGATGACGGCGACGAGGCCCGGGCCGCCCACCAGCTTGCCCGCGATGGCGCGGCTGAGGTCGATGACGAACTCCCCTGCGCCGGAGCGGATCAGGAAGCTGCCGAAGATGATGAAGAGGAAGACGTAGGTCGAGGAGATGCTGGCGATCGTGCCGAACAGCGCCTCGTCATTGAAGATCGAGCGCCAGAGGGCGGATTCCGCACTCAGCCCCCGGAAGCTGAAGATCCCGCCGATCATCGGGCCGAGGAAGGTCACGTAGGACAGCGAGATGACGATGAGCACCGGGATCACCAGCCCCGCGACGCGGCGCGTGAGCTCGGTCGCGATGATGACGAGCACCCCGCCGGCGATCCAGTCGAGCGTCCCGAAATCCCAGCCCGGCAGGGTCAGCCGGTCGTAGGAGATCACGAACCACAGGGCGGAGGCGACGGCGGCCAGCCCCAGCGCGATATCGGCGGTGAGAAAGACCGGGTTCGTCTTGCAGTACTCCCGTGGCAGGACGGGGTAGAGGATTGCGGCGAGGAAGGCGAAGCCCGCGAAGTGCAGCACGTTGCGTGTGTATTCCGACAGCTCGGGGAAGATCGCCACATAAAGGTGGCCCACCGACAGCGCGAGGCACACCGCGATGACGAGCACGTTCAGCGCCCCCTTGAGCTGGCGCGTCGGCGCGGAGGCGGCGTCTTCGGGGTCGATCATCGGGCTCCTCCCTCTCAGTCGAGCGAGATTGGCCCGGCTCAGGGCGCGGGATCAAGGGGAAGACGTGCGAACGCCCCGGACGGCGGCCCGGGGCGCTCTCGCCGGGGGAGGGGCGGTCAGGCGATCTCGGCAAGGCGGTCTTGTGTTGTGATGCGGCGTGCGGGCGCTGTGGGGAACGCCCGCACGCCGTGGAGGCGCAGTCGGATTGGGCTCACACCACCTCGCCGAGCTCGGCAAGGGCCTTCCGGGCTGCTTCCTCCGTCCGCGGGCGCAGTGCGACAGGCAGCAGATCGAAGATCATGTGGATCCGGTCCTCGTCACCGTCGTTGAAGGCTTCGTGCATCTCGTCGTTGTCGAACCACCAGAGCTCGCCCTCGCGCATCCGGACCTCCTCGTCACCGGCCTTCAGCCAGGACCCGGCGGAGGATTTCAGGACGAAGTGGTAGCGCCCGCGCAGGCGGTAGTACTCGCCGCGATCGATGTGGGGATAGACGCGGCGGCCCGCGGGCAGGCAGACGATCTTCGCCCGGCTGAGGTCGCAATCGAGCTCGGCGGCGACCTCCTCGATGAAGGCGCGGGCCTTGGGGAAGTTGACCGAGCCGCTGGTCCACCGGCTCTCATGCACGTCGCGGCGGGCGCGGCCGTGGATCATCGACTTGCGTAGGCCGCGCAGCGGAATGGCGAGGGCCTCGCGCTGCACGGCGATCTTCTCCTGCCGGCCGGTGGCATTGGCCCAGGCGTCGTCGACGCTGGCGATCTCGGCCAGGAACGGCTCGGTGGGCACGTCGGAGCGGATGCGTTTGAAGTGTTTCATGTCGTCTCTCCCATGCTGGACGCTTCGGGCCGGGCGCGGCTGCGCTTCCGACTGGTGCTCAAGATGGGAAGCGGGGGTGGAGGGGGCCTGACCTCGACATGAACGGGGCATGAAATGTGGTTTGGGAAGAGGCGAAAGGCCCCGGATCGGGTCCGGGCCGGTGGTCATGGGGCCGTCCCGGCCGAAGAGCCGGGACCGTTTGGAGCAGTGTGTGTCGGGGTTCGCGCGGCGTCGGGCCCGCGTCATCGAACTTTGCGCCTCTTGGTGAGCGGCCCCGGATCAAGTCCGGGGCGGTCGGGAAAGGAGCAACCGTCCCGGCCGAAGAGCCGGGACCTTCTACCAGCGATGTGCAGGTTTGTCGGAGACTGTATCTGCTTTCGGCGCCTTCCTGTTTTTCTCCGCAAGCCGACGGGAAAGGCACGCAGCGCAACGATTGTGGAGCGTTCCCCTGAAACGAGACGGCCCCGGCGCAGGGGCCGGGGCGGTACGTAGCTGTCGTCCCGGCCGCAGGGCCGGGACCTGTTGCGCGTGAAGAGATCAGGGACGCAGGCGGTCCGGGATCTCGACGCCCACTTCCTCGTAGTACTGGATCGCGCCCGGGTGCAGCGGCAGCGGCAGGCCCGCGATGGCCTGCTCGATTGCCATGGCCTGGGTCGCCGGGTGGATGGCCTGCAGGAAGGGCAGGTTCTCGTAGATCGTCTTGGTGATCAGGTAGACGTTCTCATCCGGCAAGTCGGCACGGGTGGCGAGGAAGTTGGGCTGCGCGATGGTCGTCACCGCCTCGTCCTGGCCGGGATAGGTGCCCGCCTCGATCACGTACTCCGTCCAGAGCTGGCGGCCGCCATCGGCCTGGGTCATCTGCTCGGGCGTGAAGTTGAGGAGCGTCACGCTGTCACCGACCGAGGCGAAGAGCTGGCTGACCGCGCCCACCGGCACGCCCGCGGGGGTGGAGATGCCCACCGACTGGCCGTTCTGCAGGCTCTCGGCGGACGGGCCGTAGCCCCCCTCGATGAGTTCGTAATCGGCGTAGATGTCCACGTCGAAGCCGCCGAGGATGGCCGCGTTCGACCCGATCGTGCCGGAGTTGCGGCGGCCGAGCGCCATGGGCTCTCCGGTGAGCCCGGCGAAGTCGGCGATGGTGCCCGTATCCACCCGGTCGCTGTCGAGGATGAAGTGCTCCACGTTCTGCCACAGCATGGTGACGGAGCGCAGCTCCTCCTGCGGGCCGTCGGCCTCGAGCGGGCCGGTGCCGGTCGCGGCGTAGTAGCCGAAGAGACCCTGGAGGATCGCGAACTGCGCCTCGTTCTCGCGCAGCAGGCGGATGTTCTCGCCCGATCCGGCGGAGGAGATGGCGGACATACCGATCTCCTCACCCGGCTGCAGCTTCACCTTGGTGAGCGTGGCAAGGGCCACGCCGACCGGGTAGTACGTCCCGCCGGTCGAGGCTGTGGCGAGGATGTAGTCCGCCGGTTCCGCGAAGGCGGGGGTGAGGGCGAGCGTGGCGGCCCCGGCCGCCAGAAGCGTCTTCATCCCGTGAAGCGTCATGTTGTGGTCTCCCTGTGTTTTTCCGTTGGGTCACATATAGGACCTGCGCCCCTACGGTGCAGGGATTGCGGCGCTTTTCAAGCCCGGCGGCCCTCAGCCGAGGGCGGAGAGGGTGCAGAGGACCGCCGCGGGCAGGAAGAAGACCCAGCCCGGATGCCGCCCGCGCGAGGCGATCAGGGAGAAGGGGCCCAAGATGGCGAAGAGGGCCGCGACCGCGATCGGTACCGCGCGGGTGCCGGGCGTCGCAGCGCTCCAGACGAGGAGGGCCGCGAGCGCCCACCAGCTCAGCGTCGTCGCGTGCCAGGCCGCGCGCAGGATGAGCCGCGTGGTCCGGTGTCCGACGGGGACGGGCAGTGCCGGATCGGCGATCAGCGGCGCGATGAGGCGGCGCTCACCGAGGATCGAGTGGGCGAAACCGACGAGCACGGTGAGGATGGCGGCGGCGATCAGCATGGGAGCCTCCTTTACACGAGGATTCGTTCTAGAATAATCTCTCTACTATGGGGCGGAGGTCAACGATAGACGAGGCGCGGGTGTTCGCGGTGGTGGGCCACGGCCTTGCCCGCCGCGGCACGCTTATCCTGCAGGACGTGGTGGGGGAGGCCGGCGTCTCGATCGGCTCGCTCTACCACCGCTACGAATCGCGGGAGGGGCTGCTGGCGCGCGCCTTCATCGATGCGGTGCGGGCGTTTCAGACGCAGGTGATGCCGGAGCTGGAGGGCGAGGGGGTGGAGGCCGTCATGGCCGCGGCCTGCGCCGTGCCCGCCTTCTGCCGGGCGGAGCCGGATCGCGCGGTGATCCTGTCCTGTTGCCGCCAGTCGGAGTTCCTGACGGAGGCAACGCCCGAGCCGTTGCGCTCGGAGATCGAGACGGTGAATGCCGGGGCCGCGCAGGCCATCGCGGAGTTCGCGGCGCGGAACGGCTTCGGGATGGAGGCGTTGCGGTTGGCGCTCGTGGGCCTGCCGCTGGGCGCGGTGCGGCTCTATCTGCCAGGCCGCCCGGTCCCGGAGGAGGTGGATGCCCGGATCGCCGCGGCGGTGCGGGCGATCCTCGCCTAGGCGGTCGCGCGGAGCTTCAGCGCCTCGGTCAGGGTGATCGGGCGACGGGTGCGCTGGGCCTCGACCGGCTCCGGGAAGTCCTCGCGGAAATGGCCGCCGCGGCTTTCTTCGCGCAGCAGAGCGGCGGCGGTGATCAGCGTGGCGGCGTCGGTCATGTTGAGGAGCGCGCGGGAGCCGCCGGCATGCGCGTCGGCGACCTTGCGGATCTGGCGCAGCGCGGTGCGCAGGCCCTTCGCACTGCGCAGCACTCCGACATGGTCGTTCATCGTCTTGCGCAGTGCCGCAATGGCGTTGGTCGGTTCGCGGCGCGGTGCAGGGCCGTGGACGGGATCCGGCAGGGTGACGGGGCCGCGCAGTGAACCGGCGGCGCGGCTGCTGATATCGGCTGCGATGCGGTTGCCGAAGACCACGGCTTCGAGCAGCGAGTTGGAGGCAAGGCGGTTCGCGCCGTGCAGACCCGTGGCCGCGACCTCACCGCAGGCCCAGAGGCCCGGCAGGCTGGCGCGGCCCCGCGCGTCGGTCTTTACACCGCCCATGTGGTAGTGCTGCGCGGGGCGGACCGGGATAGGCTGCTGGGCCGGGTCAATGCCAGCTTCCTTGCAGTACTGCGCGACGGTCGGGAACTCCTCGTGGATGGCCGCACCCACGGCCTCCCGTGTGTCGAGGAGTGCGGTGCCGCCTGCCATGATCTTCGCGTGGATCGCGCGGGCGACGATGTCGCGCGGGGCGAGTTCGCCGTCGGGATGGGTGTCTAAGACGAAGCGGTGGCCGTCCTCGTCGATCAGGGTGGCGCCGTGGCCGCGCAGCGCCTCGGTGGCGAGCGGGCAGGGGTCGCGGTCCACGGCGATGCCGGTGGGGTGGAACTGGACGAACTCCACGTCGATGCACTCGGCCCCCGCGCGGGCGGCGAGGCCGAGCCCCTGACCGCGCACCCGCGCCGGGTTGGTCGTCACGGCAAAGAGCCCGCCGACGCCGCCTGTGGCCAGAACCACTTCGGAGGCGCGGAAGAGGACGGGCGAGGCCATCGGATCGTCCGTGCGACGGGCCAGCGCCCCGACCACATGGCCATCGGCGACGGCGAGGTCGTCGACCACCACGTTCTCGATCAGCCGGATCGACGGGGTGGCGTGGGCGGTGCGGATCAGCGCATCCATGATCGCGCGCCCGGCCTGGTCGCCGGAGACGCGAACCACGCGGCTCGCCGAATGGGCGGCCTCGCGCGATTGCAGGAGCTTGCCCTCGCTGTCCTTGTCGAAGGGTGCGCCGTAATCGAGCAGGTCGAAGATGCGGGCCGCGGCCTCCTCCGTCACGAAGCGGGCGACGGTCTCGTCCACCAGCCCGGCCCCTGCCGCAATGGTGTCGAGCGCGTGGGCAGCCGCCGTGTCGCCGAGGCCCACGGCAGCCGCGATGCCGCCCTGCGCCCAGGCCGAGGAGGCACCGACGCCGATCGGTTCGGGCGAGAGGACCGTGCAGGGCCGCGGGGCGAGCTTCAAGGCGGTGAAGAGCCCCGCAAGGCCCGCGCCGACGATGAGCGTGCCTTCGGCCTCGAAGACGTTATCGGTCATCCGCCCCCTCCGGCGCGGCGAAACCCTCGAAGGGAGCTTGGCCTGGCGTCACTGAAGGAGCACCTGGGTGGCGATGAGGCGACCGCACAGCGTCTCCTCCTCCGTCACGGCGAAGCCTGCGCCGTGGCGGCTGAAGGCGGGGTCGAGCAGGTTGGAGCGGTGCTCGGAGCTTGCCAGCCAGCCCTCGACCAGCGAGCGGCCCGCACTCGCATAGGTCTGGCGCGGGATCTCGGCCGGGGTGCGGCCGACGAGGCCCTGTGCCCGGTCGGTCAGCCCGACGCCGCGCTCATAGGTGAAGCGGCACTCGGCGGCGCTGAGCACGCGGTAGTCGCGGCCCTGCTCGTACTGGACCATGTAGTCCTGCCCGATATTCTCCGCGACGCGGTTGGGCTGCAGCCCCTCGGCCTGGACCCGCGCGACCAGCGTCTCGCGCCCCGGCACCGGGGAGGCGTGGTCGAAGAAGCCGAGCCGGACCATATCGTCGGAATGCTTCTGCGCGGCATTGTTCAGCCCCGGTTCGACCGCGAGCAGCGGCAGGCCCGCATTGCAGCGCGCGGTGTTCACCGCATGCAGCACCGCGAGGTTGAAGAGCGCCGGGTTGTGGCTGCCGTCGCGCGGCAGCTCCACGTCGAATTGCGAGCCGAGCGGCAGCGGCTGGCAGGCAAGGGCGGCCCCCGGAAGGGCCAGGGCGAAGATGAGCGTGAAGATGCGAAGCATGGACTAGTCCCCAATCTGTCCAAGGATGCGGTGAACGCGGACCGCGTCAGGAATTCGTGACCTCGATCATCCGCTCGACCGCGCGGCGAGCGGGGGCGAGCAGCTCCTCGGGCACGGTCACCTCCTCCGTTCCGGAGTGCAGCGACCAGAGGATGTTCTCGAGGCTGATGCGTTTCATATGGGGACAGATGTTGCACGGGCGGACGAAATCCACGTCCGGTGTCTCTGCCGCCACATTGTCGCTCATCGAACACTCGGTGACCATGACGACCTTTTCGGGGCGGTTGGTCTTCACCCACTGGATCATGCCGGCGGTGGAGCCCGTGAAATCGGCCTCGGCGACCACTTCAGGCGGGCATTCGGGGTGCGCGATGATGGCCACACCCGGATAGCCCTCGCGGAAGGCGCGCAGCTCTTCGGCGGTGAATTGTTCGTGAACGATGCACGCGCCCTCCCAGTAGACCACGCGCTTGGTAGACTGGGCGGCGATGTTCTGCGCGAGGTATCCGTCGGGCGTCATGATGACGGTGTCGCCCGGCTGCGCCTCGACAATGGCCAGCGCGTTGGAGGAGGTGCAGCAGATGTCGGAGGCCGCTTTCACCGCGGCGGTGGTGTTTACGTAGCTGACCACCTGTGCGCCGGGGTAATCCGCCCGCATCTTCGCGATATCCGCGGCGGTAATCGAGGAGGCGAGCGAGCAGCCTGCACGGCTGTCGGGGATCAGGACGGTCTTCTGCGGGTTCAGGATCTTCGACGTCTCAGCCATGAAGTGCACGCCGCACTGGATAATCGTCTGCTGACGGACCTTCGTGGCCTCGATCGCCAGTTGCAGACTGTCACCGGCCACGTCCGCCACGCCGTGGAAGATCTCGGGCGTCATGTAGTTGTGCGCGAGGACGACGGCGTCCTTCTCCTTCTTGAGCCGATTGATCTCCCGCACGTAGGGGGCAAAGCCCATCCAGTCGGGCTCGGGGATCACGTCCTTGACGATGTCGTACTGCGCCGCGGTGGCGCGCATCGCGGCCTCGGAGGGTTCCAGGTCGTAATGCGCGGCAAGCTCGGCGCGCGCGGCCTCGGCCTTGGTATTGGCGTTCAGGAACATGGTGCCGCTCCTCCCGACATTGTTATGCTCACGTTGAGCATATGGGTGGTCTCAAAAAAGCGCGCAAGGGCGCGCCGGATTTGCAGCAACCTGAGCGTGCCTCCCGGTTTTGTCAAGCGAGGGCCGGAAAGCGGCGCTGCGGGTCGGTTCCGCGCTTGTGAGCAGGGGCGGCGCAGGCTAGGGCGACGGGGACAAATCTTCGGGGGACCGGCATGGCCGACGATCTTCTCACCGCGTTTTCTCCCTTGGCCGAGCGGGCCGCGGCGGAGGCCGAGTGGCCCGACCGCATCTCGGTGCGCGACTACGTCCGCGCGGTCGAGATCGGTGCGTTCGAGAGCGAGCGCGGCCAGACCCAGCGCCTGCGCTTCGACATCGTGCTGGAGGTCGCGGCGAGTGCCGAGGGCGACGACGTCGACAGCGTGCTGAGCTACGACACGCTGGTCGGTGCGGTGGAGGCGGAGCTGGCGGAGCGGCGGCTCAACCTCTTGGAAACGCTGGCCGAAGGGATCGCGGCGCGGTCGGTTTCTGACCGGCGGGCGCGGCGCGTCTTCGTCCGGGTCGAGAAGCTCGACCGCATCCCCGGCGCGCTGGGCGTGGAGATCGTGCGGCGGCGCGAGGATGTGTTGGCGCAGGCCCCCGACGGCCCCGCGCCGCGTGTGGTGCGGCTGGAGGCAGGGGCGGATCACCGGGCGCTGACCGGTCCCGCGGTCGTCGTTCTGCCGCCCGAGCAGGCGCCCGACGTGGCCGGTGAGGCGGGGCGGCGCCTGACGCTGCTCGCCATGGAGCAGGCCGCGTGGGAGCTGGCGGGGCGCGACCCGCGCTTTACCGTCGCCGCCAGCCGGACGGAGATCGACTGGGCGCTGGGGCAGGGCCTCGTCTGCCTCTGGGCGCCGTCGAAACTCGTGCTCGCCGCCGCCGTGCCGCCGGAAGCCGAGCCTATCGCCTTGGCGGACTGGCTCGCGCGGGAGCTTGGCGCGGGCGAGGTCGAGACGCTCGGGTCGGACGGCGGGATGCGAACGGCGGCAGCCTCCGGCGGGGATATTTGACGAAGAGAGAGGGCCTTAGCTGGCTCGCCGATGACCGCGAAGAGAGAGTGGCGCTCCGGCCCGGCACGGGCGGCCGTGGTCGGAGCGTGCCCTACTCCGCCGCCTGCTCCACATGCCGCTCCCAGGGATCGGCGACGCGGCTCTGGTTCACGCAGGGAAAGACGTGGGCGTGGTCGCGGCGCAGCGACAGCACCAGCGGCGTGCCCTCCCGCGGCATGAAGACGCCGGGGATCACAGCCTTCAGGATCGAGCCGTCATGGTCCATGGCGAGCTCCACGAGGCTCTGGTTGCCCATGAACCGCGCCCGCGCCACCCGCCCGCGGGCCGGCACGCCATGCTCCACGGTGGGGCGCACCGGCGCCTCCTGCCGGTCGAAATCGAGGCGGCAATGCTGCGGGCGGAAGACGATCTCCACATCCGCGCCGTCGACGAGGCCCGGCGTCAGGAAGAGGCCGAACGGCGTCTCCGTCTGCCGGTCCTTCACCACCCCGTGCACCACGTTCACGTCGGAGAAGAAGGCCGCCGCCTCCCGGTCCACCGGGTTGGTGTAGATCGTGTAGGGCGCGCCCACCTGCACGATCCGGCCGCGGCGCATCAGCGCGATCTTGTCGGCCATGCGCATCGCCTCGTCGGGCTCGTGGGTGACGAGAAGAACCGCCGTCCCCTCATCGCGCAGGATGTCGAGCGTCTCGTCCCGGATCTCGTCGCGCAGGCGGTTGTCGAGGCCGGAGAAGGGCTCGTCCATCAGCATGATCGCCGGCCGCGGCGCGAGCGCGCGGGCCAGCGCCACCCGCTGCTGCTCACCGCCCGAGAGCTGGTGCGGATACTTCGCATCGTAGCCGGCGAGGCCCACCCGGGCGAGCAGTTCGCTCACTCGCGCCGCCTTCTCCGCCTTGCCGCAGGTCAGCCCGAAGGCGACGTTGCCCGCCACATCGAGATGCGGAAACAGTGCGAAATCCTGGAACATCAGCCCGACCGAGCGCCCCTCCGGCGGCTCACTGCGCGACGGGTCCGCGACCTTCCGCCCCGCGATGCGCACCTCGCCGTGCGTCGGTGCCTCGACCCCCGCCGCAATGCGCAGCGTCGTCGACTTGCCGCAGCCGGAGGGGCCGAGCAGGCAGGTCACCTCCCCCGGCATCAGCGCCAGCGTGAGGTCGCTGACCACGCGCGCGCCTTCGTAATCGCGGCACACGTCGCGCAGCTCCAGCCGGGGGATCGTCTCGCTCAAGACCGCTTTTCCTAGCAAATCGCTCGGGTTCATCTCCGAAATAGCAATGCCCCGCGGCCGGAGCAAGGGCAGGCGAAAAGCGACGTCCCGCCCGTCGCCCATGGAGGCGAAATCCCCGCGACACCTCCCGCAGGATGGCCGGAAAAACGACGGGAGGACCTCGATGTACGGCATCTCGATGGGAACGCGGATCCGGCGCAGCCCCTACCATGCGGCGACGGTGGCCGCGGGCGTGACCAGTTTCACCACCTACAACCACATGCTGATGCCCACGAGCTATGGCGATCCGCAGGCGGAGTATCGGCGCCTCATCGATGGCGTCGCCATGTGGGACGTGGCGGTGGAGCGGCAGATCGCGCTGAAGGGACCCGATGCGCAGCGGCTCGCACAGGCGCTGTGCTGCCGGGAGCTCTCGAAGCTGAAGCCGGGCCAGGGCCGCTATGTCGCGCTCTGCGATCACCGCGGGGTGTTGATCAACGATCCGGTGCTGCTGCTCCACGAGGACGGGACGATCTGGCTCTTCATCGCCGACAGCGACGTGCTGCTCTGGGCGCGCGCGGTGGCGGCGGAGCGGCGGCTCGACGTCGAGGTGGAGGAGGAGGACATCGCCCCCCTCGCCGTGCAGGGCCCGAAGGCGGAGGACGTGATCGCCGATCTCTTCGGCGAGGACATCCGCGCGATCCGCCATTTCGGCTTTCGGGAGGAGCGGCTGGGCGACATCCCCCTCGTCCTCGCCCGCTCCGGCTGGTCGAAGCAGGGCGGGTTCGAGCTCTACCTGCGCGACTCGCGCCGGGCGACGGAGCTGTGGAACCGGGTGGCAGAGGCGGGCGCGCCCTACGACATCGGGCCCGGCGCCCCGAACCCGTCGGAGCGGATCGAGAGCGGGCTGCTTTCGGTCGGCGCGGACACCGACGATGCGACGACGCCCTTCGAGGTGCGGATGGAGCGGTTCGTGGACCTCGAGATCGACGCCGACGTGATCGGCCTGCCGGCGCTGCAGGCCGAGGCGGCGCGGGGTCCGAAGCGCCACCAGCTCGGCGTCGTGTTCCCCAAGGCCGCGCCCGACAGCCATGCGGAGCGGCTGACGCTGACCTCGGGCAACCGTCGCGTCGGCGAGATCACGGCGACGGCGCCCTCCCCCCGGATGGGCAAGACCATCGGCCTCGCGCTGGTCTCACGCGAGGTGGAGCCGGGCGCCGCGCTCGACACGATCCTGCCGGACGGCCGCTCCGCCCCCGTGGAGCTGCGGGAGCTGCCGTTTCTGTGAAGTGAGAGGGCGCCGAAGCCGATCGCAACCGTCCCGGCCTAGCGCCGGGACCGTTCAGTTCCTGTTGCTACGGTCTGTCCGAGTCACGACATCGAAAATCGAAAGGAGCGGCCCCGGATCAAGTCCGGGGCGGTACCCTTTGTGACCGTCCCGGCCGAAGAGCCGGGACCGCTCGTATCAAGACGCGGCAAGCTGAAAATCGCGAAGCCCCCTAAAGCGTCGCGTTCACCCCGCCACCGTCGTGCAGGATGTTCTGCCCCACGATGAAGCCCGCATGCTGCGAGCAAAGGAAGGCGCAGACCGCGCCGAACTCCTCCGACGTGCCGTAGCGGCGCGCGGGGATCGTCGCCTCGCGGCGGCGCTTGGCCTCCTCCATCGTGATGCCCTCCTTCTCGACCACGCCGCCGTCGAGCGCCACCGCGCGGTCCGTCGCGTGGATGCCGGGCAGGAGGTTGTTGATGTTCACCCCATGCTCGGCCACCTGTCGCGCGGTGCCTGCGACATAGCCCGTCAGCCCTGCCCGGGCGGAGTTCGACAGGCCCAGCACGGGAATCGGCGCCTTCACCGATTGGGAGGTGATGTTGACGACCCGGCCCCAGCCCTTGTCGATCATCTTCGGCAGCGTGTGCTTCATCAGCATGATCGGGGTCAGCATGTTGGCATGCAGCGCCGCCTCGAAATCCGCGATGTCCCAGTCGGACCAGAGACCCGGCGGCGGGCCGCCCGCGTTGTTCACCAGGATGTCCGGATCGGGCAACACGTCGAGCACTTCGGCGCGGCCCTCCTCCGTCGTGATGTCACAGGCGACGGTCTTCACCTCGACGCCGTGTGCGGCGCGGATCGCCTCCGCCGTTTCCTCCAGAGTCGATGCGGTCCGCGCGTTCAACACGAGATCCACGCCCGCCGCCGCCAGCGCCTCCGCACATCCGCGGCCAAGCCCCTTCGAGCTCGCACACACGATCGCCTTCTTGCCCCTGATGCCGAGATCCATGCCATTCCTCCCTTGTTTCAAAGCCATATGGCGGCCCATTCCGACTCATAAACCCCGCCCAGCAGCCATCATCCTAAAGTTTATGGCCGTGATCCGTGGTTCATAAACTCCGTTTTCGCGAACCGCTGACCCCTTCGGCAGATGCGAACTGGGGCGTCGGCGCGCATGGTCAATTCGTCGGTACCGTTCAGGCGAGCACGCCCGCCGCACGGAACGGTCCGGGGATGGGGTGGTCCGGATCTGAGGCATATTCGGACCGACCGGACCGACCGTCACTAGGGTCAGGCGGAGCGGGGTGAGGCCCGCCTGACCCACTACCCTCTCAGGCAAACTCAGTCAGCGGATGCGACGGCGGCAGCGATGTCGTCGACGACCTTTTCGAGGAGCTTCGGGTCCTCGCATTCGCCCATCACGCGGATCAGCGGCTCGGTCCCGCTCGCCCGGATCACCAGGCGGCCACGATCGGCGAAGCGCTTCTCCCCGTCGGCGATGGCGCTCTTCACGCTGGCCTGCTCCAGCGGCGCACCGCCGGAGAAGCGGACGTTCTTCAGAAGCTGTGGCACCGGCTCGAAGACATGCAGCAGGTCGCTCGCCTTCTTCCCGGTCTCGACCAGCGCCGCGAGCACCTGAAGGGCCGCGACGAGCCCGTCGCCGGTCGTCGCCACGTCGGTCAGCACGATGTGCCCCGATTGCTCGCCACCGAGACGCCAGCCGCCCGCGCGCATCTCCTCCACCACGTAGCGGTCGCCGACCTTGGTGCGCTTGAGGCCGACGCCGCGGCCCTTCAGGTACCGCTCCAGCCCCATATTCGACATCACCGTGGTCACGAGGCTGTCGCCCGGCTCCAGCCGGCGGCTCGCGATCAGCGCCATGATCTGGTCGCCATCGGCCTGCCGCCCGGTCTCGTCGAGCACGATGATCCGGTCCGCGTCCCCGTCGAGACAGAGGCCGATATCGGCGCGGTAATCCACCACCGCCTTCGCTGCGGCCCGCGTATCGGTGGAACCGCAATTGAGGTTGATGTTGTAGCCATCGGGCGCGACGCCGATCGGGATCACCTCGGCCCCGAGTTCCCACAACACCTGCGGCGCGACCTTGTAGGCGGCCCCGTTGGCGCAATCGAGCACCACCCGCAGACCGGACAGACGCAGGTTGCGCGGGATCGTCGTCTTCACGAATTCCGCGTAGCGCCCGACGCCGTCCTCGACCCGGCGGGAGCGTCCGATGCCCCGCGGCGGCGCCAGCGACGGCGTCTCGGCCACCAGCCGCTCGATCTCCGCCTCCGCCGCATCGTCGAGCTTGTAGCCATCGGGGCCGAAGAACTTGATGCCGTTATCCTCGAAGGAGTTGTGACTGGCCGAGATCATCACGCCCAGATCCGCCCGCATGGAGCGCGTCAGCATCCCCACCGCGGGCGTCGGCAGCGGACCGAACATCAGCGAGGACATACCCACGGCGTTGAAGCCCGCCGTCATCGCCGTCTCCAGCATGTAGCCCGACCGGCGCGTGTCCTTGCCGATCACCACCTGGTGCGCGTGGTCGCCGTTCCGGAAATACGCCCCCGCGGCCATGCCGAGCCGCATGGCCATCTCCGCGTTCATCGTCGCACCGTTCGCCCGGCCGCGCACACCGTCGGTGCCGAAGAGCTTGCGTGTCATGTCTGTCCCCCCTGTGCTCCGCCCCAGTTCGGGTCGTTGAGCGCGCGCCACAGGCGCAGCGTTTGCATGGCGCCGCCCGTATCATGGACGCGCACGACCTGCACCCCCTGCCCGAGCGCGGCCGCCAGCACCGCATGGCTGCCGGGATCGCGCGCCTTGGCGTCCTCCACCCCCGCGATGGTCCCGATGAAGCGCTTGCGGGAGGCGCCGACCAGCACCGGGCAGCCGAGCCCGTGGAACAGCGACAGCCCGCGCAACAGCGCGAGGTTGTGCTCCAGCGTCTTGCCGAAGCCGATGCCGGGATCGATCAGCATGCGGTCGCGGCGCACACCATGCGCCTCGATCATCAGCACCCGCCGCTCCAGCCAGTCGTAGACGTCGAGCAGCACATCCTTGTAGTGGGGCGCGTCCTGCATGGTCTGCGGATCGCCCTGCGCATGCATCAGGCAGACCGGGGCGCCGGTGCGCCGAACGACATCGAGGCTCTGACCGTCGAAGGTCAGCGCCGAGACGTCGTTGAAGATATCTGCCCCCGCTGCCAGGGCCGCGCGGGCCACCCGCGACTTGCGCGTGTCGATGGAGATCGGGGTCTGCAGCTCCTCGCGCACCGCCTCGATCACGGGCAGGACGCGGGTCACCTCCTCCGGCTCGGCGACGGTTTCGGCCCCGGGCCGCGTGCTCTCGCCCCCGATATCGAGGATGGAGACGCCCTCGCCCGCCATGCGCTCGGCCGCGGCCACCGCGACATCGACCTGCACGTGGTCGCCGCCGTCCGAAAAGCTGTCGGGCGTCGCGTTCAGGATGCCCATGACATGCGGGCGATCCATCGCGAGCCCCGCAACCGGCGCCCGCGGCGCACTCAGCCGCTCGGCGGTCTCATCGTCGAGGGTCTGCGCGGGGATGAAGCGCGGCGGCCGGCCGCGCACCAGCATTTCCACATCGCGAAACCAGAGCGGCCCGCCGGCGAGCGGCAGGGCGTCGGAGGGCCGGGGGCCGGACTGCACCAGCGGACGCGCCCGGATCATGCGGCCTGCGCCTCCAGCCGGGCGACCAGATCCGGCAGCTCGGACCACGCGGCGAAGCGGCCCTGCGCCGGGACGTCCGCGGATTTCGCCCGGCCCGCGGGTGCGAAGAGCAGGAACGGCACGCCCGCGTTCTGTGCCGTCTGCGCATCCACGGTGCTGTCGCCGATCATCACGACCGGCGCCTCGCCGGGAAGCTGTCCCGCCGCGTGGTGCAGCATCGCCGGATCGGGCTTCAGCACGTCGAGCGTCCCGGCCCCCGTCAGCCCGGTGATCGGCGGCACAAGGTCGAGCCGCTCCAGGATCTCGCGCGCCTGGGCCTCGGGCTTCTGGGTGCAGACGGCGAGCGCATGGCCGCGCTCCACCAGCAGCTCCAGCGCCGCGCGCGCACCCGGATAGGGCCGCGTCTCGCCCAGGGGATCGGCGGCATAGACCTCGATCATCCGCCGCAGGTAGGGCCCGACATCGCCGCCGGGCACACCGCCCGTCGCCTCCAGCACGCCCTTGATCTGCGCGCGCATGCCCCAGCCGACATGCGCGACGTAGTCCTCGGCACTCATCGGCGCGCGGCCGAGCTCGCCCAGCACCACGTTCGCCGCCGCCGCCAGCGTCGGCACGCTGTTCACCAGCGTCTCGTCGAGGTCGATGACGAGCCTCACGCGGCCTTCCACTTGATGGAGCAGCCGATGGAGGCGTGCTGAACCTCCGGCCCGTGCCCGGTCCGCTCGATCAGCGTCAGCGCGTCGAGCAGTTCGGGCACCGTCTCCGCCCCCGCCGCCGCCTTGCCCGCGGAGTCGAGCCGCCCGCGATAGCGCAGGGTCAGCATCGCGTCGAAGGCGAAGATGTCGGGCGTGCAGACCGCGCCGTAGGTGCGCGCGACCGCCTGGCTCTCGTCATGCAGATAGGGAAACGGGAATTCATGCTGCCGGGCGAAGGCCGCCATGTGCTCGAAATCGTCCTCCGGATAGGCCACCGGATCGTTGGAGCAGATGGCCGCGACCCCGTAGCCCCGCCGCTGCAGCTCCGCCCCGGTCAGCGCCAGCCGGTCCGCGACGGCCTTCACATAAGGGCAGTGGTTGCAGATGAAGAAGAGCACCAGCCCGCGCACCCCGCGCAGATCGCCCACCGACCAGTCGCGCCCGTCGACGCCGGGCAGGCCGAACTCCGCCGCGGGCCATCCCATCTCGCCCGCCGGTGTCTGGGTCAATGCCATCGCAACCTCCCTCGCTGTCATTCGGGTATAGGCGCGCAGGCCCGGCGCGACAACGCGGGGCAGCCTTCTCCGACGGAGTTTCCCTGCAAAAAACGGTCTGTCTCGATGACACGTGCCCTGTAGACGAAGAAGCAAGGCAAGAAGAAGCGGGGCCTGCTCGCGCTAATCTGAGCCTGGCGCGTCCACAATTGGGTTTGAAGGCCTCCGCGAAACCTCATACATAGGGAGCAACGGAACAGGACCGGGGCGCAACCCGGCGCAGACAGTCGCAGGAGGGTGCGCAAATGCTCAACAATATCGGGGTTCCCGGTCTTCTTCTCATCGCCGTCGTCGTGCTGGTGCTGTTCGGCCGCGGCAAGATTTCCCAGCTCATGGGCGATGTCGGCAAGGGCATCACCTCGTTCAAGCGCGGCATGGCCGAGGGCGCGGACGAGGACAAGAAGATCGAGGAGGCCAAGGACGTGACCCCGCGTACCGAGGCCGAGCAGGAGGCCGAGGTCCAGAAGGACCGCGCGTAAGCGCGGCCGGGGGCGGACCCCATGTTCGACATCGGTTTCTACGAGATGGTGATCGTGGGCGTCGTCGCCCTGATCGTCGTCGGCCCGAAGGACCTGCCGAAGATGTTCCGCACCGTGGGGCAGTATGTCGGCAAGGCCCGCGGCATGGCGCGCCAGTTCCAGAACGCCATGAACGACGCGGCCCGCCAGTCCGAGCTGCAGGACGTCAAGAAGGCGATGGACGGCGTGAGCCAGGGCGTGAAGGCCGCGACCGATCCGCTGGGCCAGGCCACGAAATCCGCGCGGGCCTACGCGAACTCGATGATGACCGAGCCCGACCCGATCGCCGAGGAAGAGGCCGCCAAGCGCGCCGAGGCCGCCGCGGCGAAGTCGGCCGCGACCGAGCCCCATTTCGACGAGATGCCCGATCCGGAGCCCGCCGCCGAGCCGGTTCCGGCCGAGCCCAAGAAGTGACCCGCCGATGAAGGACGAGGATATCGACGGCTCCGCCATGCCGCTGGTCGAGCATCTTGCGGAGCTGCGCACGCGCATCATCCGCTCGGTGCTCGCACTGCTGATCGGGATCGTGATCACGTTCTATTTCTCGGAAGCGGTGCTGAACTTCATCTCCGAGCCCATTGCCGACGTGCTGCGCGCGCGCGGCGAGGACCCGCGGCTGATCTTCACGGCACCGCAGGAGAAGTTCTTCGTCCTGATCCGGATCTCGCTGCTGACCGGGCTCGCCGTCAGCTTCCCGGTGATCGCCTACCAGATGTGGCGGTTCGTGGCGCCCGGGCTCTATCGCGAAGAGAAGGGGGCGTTCCTGCCCTTCATCGTCGCCTCGCCGATGCTGTTTCTCGCAGGTGCGGCGTTCGCGCATTACGTGGTCACGCCGCTCGCCATGAACTTCTTCATTGGATTCTCGGACGTGATCCCGGCGCTGACGACGCTGGTGACGGGGCAGGGGGCGGAAGACGTGGTCGCCGCCGATGACGAGCTGACGACGGTCTTCCTCGGCTCCGTGCGGGAGACGCTGGATATCTCGCTGAAGTTCATCTTCGCCTTCGGCATCTGCTTCCAGCTTCCGGTACTGCTGACGCTGATGGGCATGGCCGGGCTGGTAAGTGCCGAAGGGCTGAAGAACGTGCGCAAGTACGCCGTCGTCGGCATCCTCGTCGTTGCGGCCCTCGTGACGCCGCCCGATGTGATCACGCAGGTCATCCTCTTCGTCGTGGTCTATGCGCTCTACGAGATCTCGATCTGGCTGGTCATGGCCGTGGAGCGCAAGCGGGCGCGGGAGGAAGCCGAGCTTGGCTGATCCGCTGGAGCGGATCGCGGCGGCCCTCGAACGGATCAGCCCGCCCCCCGCACCTGCTCCGAATTGGAGCGCCTCCGCCTATGTCTGGCATGTGGAGCCCGACTGGTTGGAGCCGGTGGCGGAGGTGGCCCGTGTGCCGCTCGACCTGCTGGTCGGCATCTCGCGGGCGCGCGACACGCTCGTCGCCAACACCGCGCAATTCGCGCGCGGCCTGCCCGCCAACAACGTGCTGCTCTGGGGCGCGCGGGGCATGGGCAAGTCGAGCCTCGTCAAGGCCGCCCACGCGGAGGCGGGGCAGGGCACCGTCCTCGTTGAGATCCACCGGGAGGATCTGCCCTCCATCGGGCGGCTCCTGAACCTGCTGCGGTGTGTCGAGCGGCGCTTCCTGCTCTTCTGCGACGACCTGTCGTTTTCCCATGACGACGCCCATTACAAGAGCCTGAAGGCGGTGCTCGACGGCGGGATCGAAGGGCGGCCGGAGAACGTGATCTTCTACGCCACCTCCAACCGCCGCCACCTGATGCCCCGCGACATGATCGAGAACGAGCGCGGCTCGGCCATCAACCCCTCGGAAGCGGTGGAGGAGAAGGTGAGCCTCTCCGACCGGTTCGGCCTGTGGCTCGGCTTCCACGCCTGCTCGCAGGACGAATACCTCGCCATGATCCGCGGCTATTGCGACCGCTACGGGATCGAGATCGACGACGAGACCCTGCGGGCCGAGGCGATCGAGTGGCAGCAGACGCGCGGCGCCCGCTCGGGCCGCGTCGCCTGGCAATACGTGACGGATCTCGCGGGCCGACGTGAGGTTTCGTTAAGCCTCTGAACTTTAGTGCATGGACTCCGAAGGTGCGCTGACCGAGGAAAGGTCGTGTAACGCCATTCGGGGACAGGTGCGTGGCCGACTTCAATATCTTCGTGTTCAGCGCCTTCAACCTGACGGTCGGGGGCGACCAGGCCTTCGGCTCCGGCGACACCAACGGTGACGATACGCTGAGCGTCAACGACGACATCGCCGTGGGCAGTGAGAGCGGCCAGACGCTGTCGGTGTCCGATACCGATAGCGGGACGACATCGGGCTCCGGCGGTGTGCCCAACAGTATCGTGTTCCAGGACGGGACCGGCCGCAGCCAGGTGACGAACGAGGCGATCACTCTGACGGTCGATACCGGCTCGGGTCCCACGAGCCAGACGATCCCGGCAGGCAGCCAGATCCAGTCGGAGTTCGCTTTCGTGGCGAGCGATGCGGAGGGGAACAGCTACCGCTTCCTCGCGATCCGCTTCAATCCGCCCGGAAGTGGCAACAGCGATCTCGTCACGGCGGGCTACACCACCGATGGTCCGCCTCCCCCACCCGGAACGGCACTGACGGTCGACTCCACGTCGGACAACGGCAACACGCCCTATTCTGACATCCCCTGCTTTCGCAGCGGCACGCTGATCGCGACGCCGACTGGGGCGTGCCCGATCGAGCGGTTGCGGCCGGGTGATCTGGTGGTCACGGCCGATCGGGGGCCGCGGCCGGTGGGGGCCAACCTTGTCCGCCGCATCCGGCCCCGTACGCTGCGCGAGCGGCGCGACGTGGCACCCGTGGTGCTGCCGCCCATTGCGGGACACGCGCCCCTCCACGTCTCGCGCAACCACCGGATGGTGCTGCGGCGGCCGGAATGCCTGCCGCTCTTCGCGGTGGAGGAATGCTTCGTGCCGGCAAAGGCCCTGCTAGCGCTTTCACCCGGCGTGGTCAGCCTGTTGCTGGAGGAGGTGACCTATCATCACCTGATGCTCGACCGGCACGAGGTGATCTTCGCGAACGGCTACGCGGCGGAGACGTTGCTGGCCGGGGAAGGGGCATTCGACATGGCGCCCCGCCCGCCGGTTGCGGGTGGCGCCGCGCGGCTCTGCCTGACGCCAGCGGAGATCAACCTGCTCGACCGTCCCCGTCTGGTAGGCTGATCAGGCAAAGACGCCTGCGCGGCTCCAGAGCGCCCCGCCCCGTATCACTCTCTTCAAATACGCAAATCCGACGACCGCCGCCGGGCGATGCGAAAGGGGCGGAGCCTCAGGCCCCGCCCCCACTCTTGGAATCGGGCCTGGATCAGGCCGCGGCCTTCGCAGCCTCCGGACCGAAGCGCCCGTAGAAGCTGTCGCCTTTCGCCGCGAGGTCGCGCAGCAGCTCCGGCGTGGTGAACCGCTCGCCGAAGCGCGCGGTCAGGTCGTCGCAGATCGCCACCGCCCGCTCGGCGCCGAGGATGTCGAGCCAGGAGAACGGGCCGCCGGACCAGGGCATGAAGCCCCAGCCGAGGATCGCGCCCACATCGCCCTCGCGAATGTCGAGGAGCACGTCCTCCTCCAGCGCGCGCACGGCCTCGAGCACCTGCGCCATGGCGAGGCGGTGCTGCACGGTCACGAGGTCCGGCTGCTCCTCGGCGTTCGGCCACTGCGCGCGCAGGCCCTCCCACAACAGCTGGCGCTTGCCCTTCTCGTCGTACTCGTAGAAGCCCGCATTGGCCTTGCGGCCGAGCCGCCCGGCCTCGTAGAGCGCGGTGATCACGTCGTCCGCGCCGGACTGCGGATAGGCGTCGCCCATCGCGGCCTTGGTCGCTTTCATGATGTTGTAGCCGAGGTCGATCGAGGTCTCGTCGGTGAGCTGAAGGGGCCCGAGCGGCATGCCGAGCTGCTTGGCCGCATTCTCGATCAGCGCGGGCTCGACGCCCTCGGCCACCATCCGCGCGCCCTCGTTCACGTAGGGAATGATGCAGCGGTTGGCGTAGAAGAAGCGGGCGTCGTTCACCACGATCGGCGTCTTGCGGATCTGGCGCACGAAATCGAGCGCCTTGGCCACGGCACGGTCGCCGGTCTCGGCCCCCTTGATGATCTCGACCAGCAGCATCTTGTCGACGGGCGAGAAGAAGTGGATGCCGATGAACTGCTCAGGGTTTTTCGACGCCTTGGCAAGCTCCGTGATCGGCAGGGTGGAGGTGTTCGTGGCGAAGATGCAGTCCTCCCCGATCACCTCTTCCACGGCCTTGGTCACGGTCGCCTTGACGCCGACATCCTCGAAGACTGCCTCGACGATCAGGTCGCAATCGGCGAGGTGCGCATAGTCCGTGGTCGCGGTGATGCGGCCGAGCACCTCGGCCTTCTTCTCCTCCGTCACTTTGCCGCGCTTCATGCCCTTGTCGAGCAGGCCCTCGGAGTAGGACTTGCCCTTGTCCGCGGCCTCCTGCTTCTGGTCGATCAGCACGACCTCGATGCCCGCATTGGCGGAGACATAGGCGATGCCCGCGCCCATCATGCCCGCGCCGAGGATGCCGACCTTCTTCACCGTCTGATCGGCCACGTCGGGGCGGTTCGCGCCCTTCTCCAGCGCTTCCTTGTTGAGGAAGAGCGAACGGATCATCGCGGCGGAGGACGGGTTCATCAGGACCTTGGTGAACCAGCGCGCCTCGATCTTCAGCGCCACATCGAACGGCACCATGGTCATCTCGTAGGCGGCGGAAAGAAGCGCCTTGGCCGCCGGGAAGGCACCCTGCGTCTTGCCGTGCACCATCGCGGTCGCGCCGACGAAGGTCTGGAAGCCTGCGGGGTGGTAGGCCGCGCCGCCGGGCATCTTGTAGCCCTTGGCGTCCCACGGCTTCACGATGTCGGCGTCGGTCGCGCCCTTCACCCATTCCTTCGCCGCGCTCAGCAGCTCATCGGCAGGCACGACCTCGTCGACCAGGCCCGCGCCCTTCGCCTTCTTCGGCTCGACCATCTTGCCTTCGAGCAGGAACTGGGACGCGTTCATAACGCCCAGCATGTGGATCAGGCGCGTGGTGCCGCCCGCGCCGGGGAAGATGCCGACCATGATCTCGGGCAGGCCGATCTTGGCCTTCGGGTTGTCCGCGACGAAGCGGCGGTGGCAGGCGAGGCCGATCTCCAGCCCGATGCCCGCGGCGGTGCCGGGGCAGGCCCAGGCGACGGGCTTGCCGCCCTTGTTGGTCTTCGCATCCATGTTGTTGCGCTCGATCTTGCGCAGCAGGTGGTGCATCCGCATCGTGCCGTCGAAGAGGCCCTTGGCGGGTTCGTCGCCCGCATCCTCGCGCATCTTGGCGAGGATGTTGAGGTCCATGCCGCCCGCAAAATCCTTCTTCGCGGAGGTGATGACGACGCCCTTCACGCTCTCATCCGCGAAGGCCTTGTCGAGCCCGTCATTGAGCTCCTGAAGGCCCTCCAGCGTCATCACGTTCATGGACTTGCCAGGCAGGTCCCAGGTCAGCGTCGCGATGCCGTCGGCGTCGACGTCGTAGTGGAAGATGGTCATGAGCTTCCCTCTTTCATGATTCCTGTCGGCTCAACAGCCGGAATTTCGTTGGTGTGGGCGTCGCGCATGACATCGCGGACGCCCATGAGCACGCGGCCAAGCAGGTTCGCACCTGGCCATTGATCCGTTGGTGTCTGCGACGCATTCGTCGCGTCGAGGCCGATGCCCCAGATGAAGTCGATGGGGCTGGCTTCCGCGAGCGGGCGCTCGCCCGTTTGAAGCAGCTTGCGTCGCAAGCCCCGGTTCTGTTCGTATTTCGCGAGGCTCACTTCGGCGACGATCCGTACGCGCTCGGCGCTCCACGTTTCTTCGTCGAAGCCTCGAACCTTGCGGCCAAGAGCCTTCTGCCGGCCCGGATCATCGGTTTTGAGGATCTCTCCGGCGATCTTTCCATCGCCGAAGAGATGTGCCTTGCCGTACATCATCGCCTGCTCGGCGCATTCGAACCGCTTGCCCCAAACCTTGAACGTGGACATGTGCCACTGGCTGAACGGGCCCTTCCAGAAAAAGACCCATTGGTCCGGCCGAACTCCAATATCGGCCGGAGGAGGGGCAAGATGAAAGGCGCTCAAAATCCGCCTCCGATCAGCAGATCCCGGGTGAGCGCGGCCGCGCCACCCGTGTCGATACCGTATTGGGAGAGGGTCATGCCGCTCCTCCCTGAGTGGGTTCTATTCTGGTGCCGTCGCGCCGCGTCAGCCACGACCGGCCGTTATCGGTGTGCAGGACGAGATCGAGATCGGCGTAGTGGCAGCGGTCTCGCGAGGCACGACTTCCGACCACGAGAAAGCGCGCGGGGGCGTCGGACCGGTTCACCAGGTGATGACCGTTCTCGACCCCGGCCGGGAAGGCTGCGATCTCGCCGGACTGCATCTGCGTTTCGCCACCGTCGTCGATCAGCGTCAGCACGCCGTCGAGCACCACGACGAGTTCGTCCGTCCCGCTGTGCCAGTGGCGGTGCGAGGAGGCCGCGCCGGGATCGAGCGTCTCGACATTCGCACCGAGATGCCTCAGCCCCGCGGCCTGTCCGATGGCGCGGCCCTCGTAGGTGCCGAGCGGCCCGCCGAACGGCTCCGCCGCGTCCGGCCCGCTATAGCGCGGCGCATCGGAAGGGCGGACGACGCTCACACCTCGCCCCCGATCAGGAGGTCGGGATCGGCGGTTTCCAGGAACATCGGGCGGCGGACCGCCTCGTTGTGCGGGATGTGCAGCGAGATCTTGTAGCCGCCCGCCCGCCGCCGCAGACCGTAGGTGCAGTCGAAGCGGATGATCTCCTCGCCTTCCCCGGTCTGGTAGCGCCAGCGCACGTCGGCCATGACGATGCCGTGCTCGAAGGAGCGGACGTCGCGCAGATCCATCTCGATCCGGGCAAGGCCCAGCTTCGAATAGGTCTCGTGCACGTTCTTGCCGATAGCGAGCATCTCGGTCGGGCCGTCGCAGACCAGCGTCTGGTGGGGTCGCATGAGGACGACGCTCGTATCGTAGAGCTCCGACCACTCGTCGTGCCGGCCAGCCTCGAAGGCCGACCGGAACGTCTCAAGCGTTTTCTCGACGCCCGCCAGATGCATCAATCACACCCGCTCGATGATGGTGGCCGCGCCCATGCCCGACGCGACGCAGAGCGTGGCGAGCGCCGTGCCCTTGCCGGTACGCTCCAACTCGTCGAGGGCCGTGCCGATGATCATCGCGCCGGTCGCGCCCAGCGGGTGACCCATGGCGATCGCGCCACCGTTCACGTTGACCTTGTCGTGGTCGACGTCGAAGGCCTGCATGAAGCGCAGCACGACCGATGCGAAGGCCTCGTTCACCTCGAAGAGGTCGAAGTCGGAGATCGCCATGCCGGTGTCCTTGAGGATCTTCTCGGTCACAGGGACGGGGCCGGTCAGCATGATGGTCGGATCGGTGCCGATCTTGGCGGTTGCCTTGATCCTGGCGCGCGCCTTCAGCCCGTGCTTCTCGCCGAACTCCTTGGAGCCGATGAGCAGCCCCGCGGAGCCGTCGACGATGCCCGAGGAGTTGCCCGCGTGGTGGACGTGGTTGACCTTCTCGAGCTCCGGATACTTCAGGAGGGCGATGTTGTCGAAGCCGGGCATGACCTCGCCCATCTCCTTGAAGGCGGGCTTCAGGCCGCCGAGCGACTGCATGTCGGTGCCCGGGCGCATGTACTCGTCATGGTCTAGGATAGGCAGGCCGTTCTGGTCCTTCACCGTCATGACGGACTTCTTGAAACGCCCTTCTTCCCAGGCCTTTGCGGCACGTTTCTGAGACTCGACCGCGTAGGCGTCGGTATCGTCGCGGGAAAAGCCGTACTTCGTCGCGATGATGTCCGCGCCGATGCCCTGGGGCACGAAATAGGTCTTCATGGCGACGGAGGGATCGACCGCGATAGCCGCCCCGTCGGAGCCCATCGGCACGCGGCCCATCATCTCAACCCCACCGGCGATATAGGCATGGCCCGCGCCGCCCTTCACCTGGTTGGCGGCGAGGTTCACGGCCTCCATCCCGCTCGCGCAGAAGCGGTTGATCGAGAGGCCCGGCGCCTTCTCGTCGAAGTCGGAATAGAGCACCGCGGTGCGTGCGAGGCAGCCGCCCTGCTCGCCGACCTGGGTGACGTTGCCCCAGATCACGTCCTCGATCTCGTCCGTCGCCAGATCGTTGCGGTTCTTGAGCTCGTTGAGCACTTCGGCGGAGAGACGGGCGGAGGTCACCTCGTGCAGCGAGCCGTCCTTCCGGCCCTTGCCGCGCGGGGTCCGCACGCTGTCGTAGATATAGGCTTCGGTCATTTCGATCCGCCTTTCTTTAGCTGATCCAGGAATACCATAGACGCGCCACGGCGAGCGTGCCGAGTGCTGCGATCGCGAATTGCCACCGGTAGAGGGGGATGAGGCTGCGCGTCGTAGGGGCGAGCCGATAGGCGACGTAGAGCACGACGATTACCCCCATCGGCAGCACGACGCCCGCCTCGACCATCAGGAGGAGACAGGCGGACACGAAGGAGATTCCGGCCACCACCTGTGCCGCGGCGGGCATCAGCGGGTTCTCGGGGTCCATGTTGCTCGTGTCGGGCTGCGCCTCGCGCGCCGGCTGGATGACGAGGGCGAGGCCCGTCAGGAACAGTGCTGCAATCCACCAGAGTGCGGTCATTCGATCCTCATTTCGCGCCGGGCATCAGGTCATAGGGATGCTGCCACTTCGGCAGGTCCGCCACGCGGTCGAGCCACGCGGCGATGTTCGGCCACTCTGCCCGATCGAAGCCGAAGGGCTCCGGATAATACAGATAGGAGCAGCAGGACAGGTCCGCGATGGTGGGACGGTCCGCGGCGATCCAGTCACGGCCTTCGAGATGGTCGTTCAGCACCGCGTAGGCGGCCTTGAGCCGGCCCTGGGCGAAGGCGATGACGTCCGGGTTGCGCTTCTCCTCCGGCAGGAAGTTCATCAGGAAGCGGGTCATCCCGATCTGGGTGGAGAGCTTGTGGTTGTCCCACAGGATCCAGCGCAGCACCTCGCGCCCCTCCGCCTCGTCGGCCGGGGCGAACTGGCCGGTCTGCTTGGCGAGGTAGTCGAGGGCGACGCCGGACTGGCAGATGCGGGTTTCGCCGTGGTCGAGCACAGGAACCTCGCCCATCGCATTGATCTCGCGAAACTCGGGCGTGCGGGCCGCGCCCTTGAAGAAGTCGACGAAGACGGGCTCCCAGTCGCAGCCCGATAGTTCGAGCATGAGGGCCACCTTGTAGGCGTTGCCCGACTGGGCGAAGCAGTGGAGCTGGTACTCGGCCATGTGCTGTTCCTTGCCACCGTCCCAGCCGTTGCGCCGGGACCTTTCCAGACGGCCCCGGATCAGGTCCGGGGCGGTTCCTCGCGCGGATCCGTCCCGGCCAATGCGCCGGGACCGCCCGCGTTCACGCCACGCTCAAAGTCCCCGCCCGATGATCTCCTTCATGATCTCGTTGGTGCCGCCGTAGATCTTCTGCACCCGCGCGTCGGCCCACATCTCGGCGATGGGATACTCCATCATGTAGCCGTATCCGCCGAAGAGTTGCAGGCACTCGTCGATCACCTTGTTCTGCATGTCGGCGAGCCAGTACTTGTTCATCGCCGCCGTCTCGACGCTGAGCTCGCCGCGGACATGGGCCGCGATGCAGGCGTCGTTGAAGGCGCGGGCGGCGACCGTGTTCGTCTTGCACTCCGACAGCTTGAAGCGCGTGTTCTGGAATTGGAGGAGGTTGCCGCCGAAGGCCTCCCGCTCATTGCAGTAGTCGATGGTGCGGCGCACGGCACCTTCCATGGCACCCACGGCGCCGGTGCCGATCACCAGCCGCTCCTGCGGGAGCTGCTGCATCATCTGGTAGAAGCCCTGGTTCTCCACCCCGCCGAGCAGGTTTTCCGGCGCGATCTCCACCTCGTCGAAGAAGAGTTCGGAGGTGTCGGCGGCCTTCAACCCGACCTTGTCGAGGTTGCGGCCGCGGCGGAAACCCTCCGCGTTGTCCGTTTCCAGCGCCATGAGCGAGATGCCCTTCGCCCCCTGGCTCGGATCGGTCTTGGCCGCGACCAGGATCAGGTTGGCGTGCTGGCCGTTGGTGATGAAGATCTTGGAGCCGGTCATGCGGTAGGCGTTGCCGGATTTCACCGCGCGCGTCTTGATCGACTGGACGTCCGAGCCGGTGGAGGGCTCGGTCATCGCCAGCGCGCCGACCAGCTCGCCCGTCACCATCTTGGGCAGCCAGCGCGCCTTCTGCTCGTCGGTGCCGTAGGCGATGATGTAGTGCGCGACGATGGGCGTGTGGATGCCGTAGCCCCAGCTCGCGAGGTTTGCGCGGGAGCCCTCCATCAGGATCACCGCGTCGTGGGAGAAGTCGCCGCCCGAGCCGCCGAATTCCTCGGGGATGGAGGAGCCGAGCAGCCCGACCTCGCCGGCCTCCAGCCAGGTCTCCCGCTCCATGATCCCGTCATGGCGCCACTTTTCCATGCGGGGGGCCCATTTCTCGGCGATGAACTCCCGCGTCATGTCCTCGAGCATCACGTGCTCGTCGGTCATCCAGTCGGACTTGAGGTTCTGGAAGGTCATCGTCGGGCTCCCTTTGGTGCGGCCTCTGGCGGGCCTTTGGTGTGCGGGGAGGTGCCCCGCGAAGTGTGGGGGACTGCCCCCTCCCCAACCCTCCCCCCGCGAGGGGGAGGGGGCGATATGCGTGAGGCCCGGGGCCTCAGAAATTGGCGGCTTCGAGCGCCATGATGGTCTCGCCACCCGCCTGGACGCGGGTCAGCAGCAGGCCCGTCTCCGGCAGTTTGCGGGTCATGTAATAACGGCCCGTAACCAGCTTGCTCTCATAGAACTCCTTGTCGCCGGTGCCCGCGTCGAGTGCGGCGTAGGACGCCTTCGCGATCCGGGCCCACATCAGGCCGAGGCAGACATGGCCGAACATGTTGAGGAAGTCCTGCGCGCCGGACAGCGCGTCGTCGGGGTTCTTCATGCCGTTCTGCATGAACCACATGCCCGCGGCCTGCAGGTCCTTCGATGCGGCCTTCAGCGGCTCGAGGAACTCGGTCATCCGCTCGTCGTCGCCGTTCTCCTTGATGAAGGACTTCACCAGCTCGAAGAAGGCCATGACGTGCTTGCCGTTGTCGGAGGCGAGCTTGCGGCCCACCAGATCGAGCGCCTGGATGCCGTTCGTGCCCTCGTAGATCAGGGCGATGCGGCAGTCGCGGACGAACTGCTCCGCACCCCACTCCTTGGTGAAGCCGGAGCCGCCATAGACCTGCTGGGCGGAGATCGCCGCATCCAGACCCTTCTCCGTCAGGAAGGACTTCACGACCGGGATGAGGAGCGAGACCAGACCTTCGGCATCCGCGTCGTCGTTGCGGTGCGAGCGGTCGATCATCGTCGCGGCCCAGAGCATGAACGCACGGCCGCCCTCGACGAAGCTCTTCTGGTCCATCAGCATCCGGCGCACGTCCGGGTAGTGGATGATGCTGTCGGCGGCCTTCTCCGGCTCCTTGGTGCCGGTCACGGCGCGGCCCTGAATGCGGTCCTTCGCGAAGGCGAGGGCATTCTGGTAGGCGACCGAGGCCTGGCCGAGACCCTGCATGCCCACCCCGAGGCGCGCTTCGTTCATCATCGTGAACATGGCGCGCAAGCCCTTGTGCTGCTCTCCGATCAGGAAGCCGGTGGCGCCGTCGTAGTTCATCACGCAGGTGGCGTTGCCGTGGATGCCCATCTTCTCCTCGAGGCCGCCGCAGGACACCGCGTTGCGCTCACCGAGGGAGCCGTCTTCCTTCACCATGAACTTCGGCACGATGAAGAGGGAGATGCCCTTTACGCCCTCGGGACCGCCGGGGATCTTGGCGAGGACGAGGTGGATGATGTTCTCGGCCATCTCGTGCTCACCGGCGGAGATCCAGATCTTCTGACCGGTGATCTTGTAGGTGCCGTCGTCCTGCGGTTCCGCCTTGGTGCGGATCAGGCCCAGATCGGTGCCGCACTGCGGCTCCGTCAGGTTCATGGTGCCGCCCCACTTGAAGCTCACGAGGTTCGGCAGATAGGTCGCCTTCTGCTCGTCCGAGCCGTGGGCGTGGATCGCGGCATAGGCGCCGTGGGTCAGGCCCGGATACATCATCAGCGCCATGTTGGCCGAGGAGTGCATTTCACCCACCGCGACCGACAGCGTGTAGGGCATGCCCTGGCCGCCATATTCCGGATCGCAGTCGAAGCCGGTCCAGCCGCCGTCGCGCAACACGTTCACCGCATCCTCGAAGCCCTCCGGCACGCGCACCACGCCGTTTTCCAGCTTGCAGCCCTGCTCGTCGCCCACCCTGTTGAGCGGGGCGAGCACGTCGCGCGCGATCTTGCCGGCCTCTTCGAGCACCGCACCGGTGAAGTCGCGGTCCATCTCGTCGAAGCCGGGGATGTCCTGCTCGTTCACCTTCAGGACATCGTGGAGAACGAAGTCGAGGTCTTTGGTCGTGGGCTCGTAGAAGGGCATGTCTCTCTCCGTAGGACTAGGTGCGGCGCGGAGCCGTCATTCTTGATTGTTACGCGGCCACGGCGACACCGCGGGCGCGCAGGATGTCGCGGGCGGTTTCCATCTGCTCTTCGAGCTCGCCGATGGCCGCCGTCAGTTCGTCGCGCTGGGCCTTCATCGCGCTCAGCCGCTCCATCGCGACCTCGTAGGTGCGGGCAAGCTGGGTGCGCTGCTGGTCGCCGATGTCGTAGAGGTCGAGGAGCTGCCGGATCTCCTCCAGGCTGAAGCCGAAGCGCTTGCCCTGCAGGATCAGCTTCAACCGCGCGCGGTCGCGGCGGGTGAAGAGCCGGCGCGAGCCGTCGCGCACGGGAAAGAGCAGTTCCTTGGATTCGTAGAAGCGCAGGGTGCGCGGGGTGACATCGAACTCGGCGCACATCTGGCCGATCGTGCTGAAGGTCTCGCTCATCGGTTACCCCTTTTCAGGTCTTGGCGGGAACGTGCCAATGCGCCGAGGGGGTTTCAACCGTCAAGTTGACGTTCACGTAAAGCTTCACGCAACGTCACGGAACGAGAGGCGGCGGATGGCGGGGCTGCCATCCGCCCCGGTGCGCGGGAAGGGGGGACGCGCGCACCGGATCGCCTCACTGCGCGGTGATGACCGTCATCACCAGATCGCCGTCGAGGCGGTAGGGCCCGTCCTCCGGCGCGCCGAGGGTGTATTCGAAGATGCCGGTCTGCGTCCCGCCGTCCTCGCCGTGGATCATCAACATCAGCATGTCGCCGGGGGTGACATCTTCGGTCAGGATCGCGGTCACCTCGGCATTTGCGCCCGCGCGCAGGGGCGCGTGGCCGACCACGGGGCCGGGCGTGCGGTCCGCGTCCGTGCGGTGCACGACCATCCAGCCATTGGCCGGGGCCACGACGCTGTCCGCGACGACGGTGCCGCCCGACACGTCCTGGTCCATGGCGCTGACGCCCAGCGTGGTGTGCCCCGCGGCGAAGAGCGGCGCGGCGGCGAGCAGGCTTGCAAGAAGGATTGCGGGTCTCATGACATCTCCCTTTCGATCAGGCCCCGGGTCCGTGCCCGGCGCGATCTCAGCCACGAAGCCGACGGTGCGGGAGTTTCAGCGGCGGCGCAGCGCCTCACGAAGCGGTGATGGCAGGTCGTCGCGTTCGTGCTGTGTCATACGCCGGATCTCGGGATGGTCGAACGGGTCGGGTGCGGGGGCCGGTGGCCTGCGGAGCGCGGCGAGAAGGGTGCGCCACATGAGCTGTCCTTTCAGATTTTCTCAGCCTCTACCGTTTCTAGGAGGAGTTTTCACTGGAGAAGGATTGGCCGCAGGTTTAGAAAAACTGCATGAACGAGCTCAGTCGCATCCACCTGAACGGCCTGCGCGCGGTGGAGGCCGTGGCGCGGGAGGGCTCGCTGGCCGGTGCCGCGGCCCTGCTGGGCGTGACCCCCGGTGCGGTCAGCCAGCATGTGCGGCGGGCGGAGGCGCAGCTCGGCTGCACGCTCTTCGATCGCGGTGCGGGCCACCTTGTCCCGACGCCGCTGGGGGCCGAGGTGGCCGACGAGCTTGGCCGCGGCTTCGGCTTGCTCGCCGCCGCGGTCCGGCGCGCGCGGCAGGCGGGGCAGGGGACGCTCACCGTCTCCGTCGCGCCGATCTTCGCCTCGAAATGGCTGGTCTGGCGGGTGCAGGACTTCGCGGCGGCGCATCCCGAGCTCTCGCTGAGGATCGATGCGGCGGTGGAGATGGTCGATCTCGACCGCTCCGACACCGATCTCGCGATCCGGGTGGGGCGAGGCCCGTGGCGCGGCGTGCGGGCGGAGCGGCTCGCCCGGCAATACGTCTTCCCGGTCTGCAGCCCGGCGCTGGCGGAGCGGCCGCTCGCCGAGATCCCGATGCTGGTCGACCGCAACGGCCCGGACTGGTGGGCCGCGTGGCGGCAGGCGTCGGGCAATGCGGAGCCCGCCGGTCCGCCCGGCCCGGTCTATTCCGATGGGGCGCTCTGCCTCGATGCGGCGATCGCGGGGCAGGGGGTGTTCCTCGCCTGGCCGACGCTGGCGGGGGATGCTATCGCGCGCGGCCAGCTTGTGATCGCGCGGCCCGGCGTGCTCGACACCGGCGCCTCCTACTGGATGGTGACGCGGGCGGGCGAGCCGCGGTTGCCCCCGAAATGCGCGGCCTTCGCGGCGTGGCTGCGCGCGGCCTTGGCCGAGAGCCACGCGGCCCTGGGACTGGAGACCTCATGAGCGGACCGATCGGTGTCTTCGACAGCGGCCATGGCGGCCTGACGACGCTTGCCGCCCTGCGCGCGCGCCTGCCCGACCGGCCCTTCGTCTATCTCGGCGATCACGCCAACGCGCCCTATGGCGTGCGCAGCCCGGCGGAGATCTCGGCGCTGACGCAGGCCAGCGTGGAGCGGCTGTTCGCGGAAGGCTGCGAACTCGTCATCCTCGCCTGCAACACGGCGGCCGCCGTCGCGTTGCGCGGCCTGCAGGAGGGTTGGCTGGCGCGAGAGCATCCCGAAAAGCGGGTCCTCGGTGTCTTCGTCCCGGTCATCGAGGCGCTGACCGGGCGGCCCTGGGCGGCGGACGGCCCGCCGGTCGATCTCGCGGGCCTGCGCATCGCGGTCTTCGCCACGCCCGCGACGGTAGCGAGCGGAGCGTTTCCGCGCGAGCTCGCCTTCCGCGCGCGCGGCGTCGAGGTTACGCAGGTCGCGTGCCCCGGCCTCGTCGATGCACTGGAGGAGGCGCGGCACGCCGACGCGCGGGAGCTCGCCCGCGGCTTCGCGCAGCAGGCCGCCGGGGCCTGCCCCGAGCGCGCCTTCCTGGGCTGCACCCACTATCCGCTGGTCCGCGACGCCTTTGCCGCCGGCTTGCCGGAGGGGGTCGAGATCCTCTCCCAGCCCGACCTCGTGGCCGCGAGCCTCGCCGATTACCTGCAGCGCCATCCTCAGCGCGCAGGCCATGGCGCAGCCCTCACCTGCCTGACCAGCGGCGATCCTGAGGCGGTGTCCGCCGCCGCCCGCGCCCTGACTGGCGAGGACTATCGCTTCCGCCCCGCCTGAGCGGGCTTCTCTCCGCCTGCGAGAGCGATTAGACCGGGCGCACCGAAGCCGGAGAGCCGCCATCTACGCCCTCGCAGACATCTGGAACCGCGCGACCGCGCACAGGCGCGCGATGCCGAAGCCCGGGGCGCTCTCCGTCGTCTTCGTCATCGATGTGGGCAAGTTCGAGTGGCAGTCCGTCTTTCTCGTGAGCTCCCTCCTGCACCACTTCCCGCCCGGACTGATCGAGATCAGCGCCCACGTTCCGGCGCGCGCCATCGACAACGTCAGCCGCGACGTGCTCGATTTTCATGAGCGCAACGGCGTCGAGGTCGCCACCTTCCGGCGCAAGCGCGCCGGCTTCGCGACGCCCTACCGGCATGGCAACAAGATCCTCGCCTGCCTCACGCCGCGCCCCTCGGACTGGACGCTGTTCCTCGACACCGACACGATGGTGCTGCGCCGCTGCGATCCGGTGGCCGCGGCGGGCGAGGCGCTGCTGGCGGCGCTGCCGAGCAGCTTCGGCATGTGGGGGGCGAACCGGCAGAACCGCTGGCACGACGCCTACCGCGCGGTCGGGGCGCGCGGGGAGGATGTGCTGGCGCGGCACGGCGGCTTCCCCCATTTCAACGGCGGCGTCGTCCTCTATCGCAATGGTGCGCGGTACGGACCCGGCGGGGACATGCCCTTCGCCGAAGCGTGGCTCGACATCGCTCAGCGGCTCGACCACGCGCCCTACGTGCGGAATAAGCGGCCCTGGCTCGACCAGATCGCGCTCGGAACGCTGGCGGGGCTGATGGAGCCGGAGCAGATCGCGCCGCTCGACGGTTCGTGGAACATGTCGCTCGTTCGCAAGCAGGCGCGGGTGCCCTTCGGGACCAACATCCTGCACTACCACCGGAACAGCGTGCACCGGCCCGATCAGCTTCTGGGGCGGCGCGTGGTGGAGCGGATGCTGCGCGACCGCGCGCCCTTCGACAGTATCGAGGCGATCGCCACCCATCTGGCGGGCAGCATCGAGGGGCACAGGGTGCCCGGCTACAGTGCGAAACGGAATGCGAGGCAGGATGCGCGGCGCGCGCGCAAGGCCGCCGAACGGCGCGGTGAGCGCTAGCCGGCCTGCTGCTGCTCGGCGAGCGCGTCCTCGGCCACGCTGCGCAGGCGCTTGAGCTCGGTAATCGCCTCATCCAGCTCCTTTTTCCGGCTTTCCAGCTCGGTGATCTGACGGGTCGAGAGGTCGATCCACTCGCGATATTGCGTGGTCTGGTTGTCCTCCAGCTCGTAGAGTTCCAGCCACTGACGGATCTCCTCGAGGCTGAAGCCGAAGCGACGACCGCGCAGGATCAGGGTGAGCCGGGCGCGTTCCCGCGGACCGTAGAGACGCTTGCGCCCTTCGCGCTCGGGCGAGAGAAGTTCGATGTATTCGTAGTAGCGCAGCGTGCGCGGTGTCACCTCGAATTCCTCGCACATCTCCTGAAGAGTCTGTTTTTGCTCACTCATTCGGTGCGCTCCCCGTTTTTTCGTTCTTGGTGACGTTACGTCTATTGTCGTAGTGCATCTGTGAAAATCAAGGGTTGCAAGGCTTTCGTAGGGGAAGGTTGATGGCCTCGACGCGGTGCGGCGGGGCAGCCTATATGGTGCGGCGACCGAATGCAGCGAGGCCCCGATGAGCGACAGGCAGACCGACGATCCCCGGCTGGAGATGGCGCGGAGGATGACGGCGGTGATCCCGCACTCCGCCGCACTCGGCATGCACGTGCACGAGATCGGAGACGGTTTGGCCGTGATGTCCGTGCCTTACGACCGGAAGCTGGTGGGCGATCCGGCGACCGGCGTGATGCATGGCGGGGTGATCACGACGCTTCTGGACGGGTGCTGCGGGACGGCGGTAATGACCCATCCCAAGGCGCCGGGCGGCACCGCGACCATCGACCTGCGCATCGATTACATGCGCGCGGCAACGCCGGAGCAGCCGGTGACCGCGCGCGCCGAATGCTACCGTATCACCCGCAATGTCGCCTTCGTGCGCGCCATCGCCCATGACGGCGATCCCGACAATCCGGTGGCGCAGGCCAACGGGGCCTTCACCGTCGAGGGGCGCGGCACCAAGATCGGAGAGACGGCATGAGCGCGCGGCCCCGGCCCGAGCCGGTCCAGGTGGTGAAGTCGCGCCGGGATGCGGCCCTGGAGCGGCTGACGGGCTCGGTGCCCTACATGGAGTTCATGGGCATCTCCTTCGAGCGGCGGGGGAACGAGCTGACCGCTGTGCTCTCCTATTCCGATCACCTGATCGGCAACCCGATGCTGCCCGCGCTCCACGGTGGGGCGATCGGGGCGTTTCTTGAGTCAGCGGCATTGATGGAACTGATGTGGTCGCAGGTCTGGGAGCGGATGGAATCCGGCGGCGTGGCTGCCGAACGGATCGAGGCCGGAGACTTCCCCGGCTGGCCCAAGGTGATCGACATCACCGTGGACTACCTCCGCTCCGGCCTGCCGCGCGACGCCTATGCCCGCGCCACGATCACGCGCGCCGGGCGGCGCTATGCCTCGGTTCGAGCCGAGGCCTGGCAGGACGACCGCTCCAAGCTCTTCGCCGAGGCGTCGGTGCACTTTCTCATGCCGCAGGAGGGGTGAGAGGGCAGGACCGCCTCCGGCGGGCGTATTGGCCGGAAAGATGAAGGATCAGGCGAGTCGCGTCGGGAGCTCTGTGAGGCTGTCGATACGTTCAACGTGGGCTGGTGCGGTGCGAAGGTGGGCCCAGGGGCCGCGGTGCAGCCAGATGGCGCGCAGGCCCGCCGCCCTGGCCGGGGCGACGTCGTTGTCGTAGCGGTCGCCGACATGGACCACCTCCGCCGGGGCGAAGCCGCTTTCCGCCACGATCCGGTCGAAGAAGCGCGTGTCGGGTTTCGAGACTCCCCAGGTATGGGAAGAGCCGAGGCCATCGGCCTCGATCCCAACGCGGGCGAGCGCGGCCTCGGAGCCCTTCGGCTGGTTTCCCGCGATCCCGACGAAGAGGCCCTGCGCCCGCAATGCGGCGATGCAGGGCAGGGCGTCGGGGTAGAGGCTAGTGGCCGGGATCTCGTAGGGCTCGCCCGCGTCCTCCCGCGCCGGATCGAAGTCGGGGTCGAAATGGGAGAAGACTGCGCGGTGCGACCGGCCTTGCGCGATCAGGGCGCCGGGCACCGTGAAGAAAGTGAGCCGCGGGACGCGCATCGCGTCGGCCCAGCAGCTCCAACAGGTGGTCTCATCCACCAGTGTCTCGCCCACGTCGAACAGGATGGCGCGTGGGCGAGGCGGGTTCAAAGGTATTCGGCGGGGTTCGTGTGCTGCATGCCACGGCGGACCTGGAACTGGACCGAGGGCTCGCTCCGGTCGGCGACGACCCCGATGCTCTGCCCGCGCGAGACGCTGTCGCCGCGCGCCACCGTCACCCCGGTGATGCGGCCATAGACTGTCACGAGGTTGTTGGGGTGGCGGACCATCACGATGGTGTCGAGATCGCCGACGGAGCGGGAGACCAGCACCACCTCGCCATCACCGGCCGCACGCACCGACGTACCGGCGGCGGCGGCGAAGTCGATGCCCTCGTTGCGGTTCGCACCGCCCGTGGGGGCGTAGCCGCGCAGGACGGGCCCGTCGACCGGCGGCACGAAGACCGCGTTGGAGGCGACCGGTGCCGGGGCGGATTCGGCATCCGTCGCCGTTCCGGGCGGCAGGGACGCGACCTCGGTTTCCACCGGGGCCGTCGCCGCGGGTGCGGCTGCGACCGGAGCAGCGGTGGCCGGTGCAGCAGGCGCAGGTGATGAGGTCACCGGTGCCGCCTCGGTCGCCGTCGCGACCTCGGTACCCGCGCCCGAACGATACTGGTCGAGATTGGGGCTCGCGGGCCGCTCCACGGCGAGGGTGATGTCGTCGGGCAGCGGCTCGGCGGACGAGGGCGGCGGCGTCAGTGCGCCCGCGCCGGAGCCCGGCAGCGGTGTGTCCGCGCCCACCGGCGTCGTCGATTGCGGCAGGGCGACGGGCGGCACGCTCGCCACGACCGTGCCGGTGGCGCCCGCGGGCGGGATCTCGATCACTTGACCGGGGCTCAGCGCGAAGTCGGCGCCGAGGCTGTTCCAGTCGGCGAGTGCCGTGACCGGCGTGTTGTAGGAACGCGCGATGGAATAGAGCGTCTCGCCCGGGGCGACCGAGTGGCGGACCGCATTGCTCGCCACTGCGCCGGTCGCTGCGGGGGCGGCGGCAGGCAGGGGCTCGACACCCGCGGTGGGCGCGAGCACGTCCTGCTGGACCGGCGCCTGTCCGGCCCGGTCGATGGCGGCCTGGGCGAGGTCGAGGCTCCACCCGTCCGCGCTGCTCGGCGTTCCGGCCGCGACGCTTGCGTAGCGGTCGGCGCGCGGCGGCAGCACCAGCTCCTCGCCCGCGACGGGGTTGTAGCCGGCGGGCAGGCCATTGTAGGCGGCGAGCTCGCCTTCAGGCAGACCGGCGCGCTGCGCGACGGTCGCCACGCTGTCGCCCTCGACCACCTGGATCGTCTGGTAGCTGCCGCGGTCGATGATGCCGCGCCCGTCGACGGTGCCGGCGCTGGCGACCACCGGGGCGGCACTCGTCACGCCCGGCGCGGGGTCGGAGCCGCGGAACACGACCGGAGCGACGGTGCCGTCGCCGGTTTCGGTGCAGGCGGCGAGGAGGAGGGCGCTGCCGAGCATAAGCAGCCCGGAGCGGGTATGCGGGATCATGCGGATGCGCGTCATCGCGTGGAACTTTCCTGTTTGCTCGGACCCTTTGCGGGTCGACTGTCTTGCCTCAAAGTTTTCGGGTCTATCCGTCCGCCAGATCGTCCGCCACGCCTTCGAGAAGCGGAACAAAACGCACGTCGCCCAGTTCAGTATACTCCATACCGTCCTCGGTCTTCACCCCTTTTATGAGATGCTGGACGGTGTCCGACTGGCCCACCGGGATCACGATGACGCCACCGACGCGCAATTGGTCGATCAGAACCTGCGGCGGGTCCTCGGCCGCGGCGGTAACGATGATGCGGTCGAAGGGGGATTGTTCGGGCAGGCCGGAGGTGCCGTCGCCGGTGATGACGGTCACGTTGTCGGCCCCGATCGCCGCGAGAGCCGCCCGCGCCTGCCGCGACAGCGGGCGGTGCCGCTCGATGGTGTAGACCCGCCGCGCGAGCTTCGCGAGCACCGCCGCCTGGTAGCCGGAGCCCGCGCCCACCTCCAGCACCTTGCAGCGTGGGTTCAGGTCCAAGGCCTGGGTCATCAGCCCGACCACCGAGGGCTGGCTGATCGTCTGTCCGCAGGAGATCGGGAGGGGGATGTCCTCCAGCGCGCGCGCCTTGAAGATCCCGTCGAGGAACGCCTCGCGCGGCACCGCCTCGATCGCGTCGAGCACCGCGCGGTCGCGCACGCCGTTCCGGCGCAGCGACATGACGAAGGCCATGCGGGCCTCGCGTTCCTCCTCGGGCGTCATGCCAGCAGCTCGTCCAGCCCGTCGACGAGATCGCGTGCCGTCAGGTCCGCGCGCAGTGGCGTGACCGTGATGCTGCCTTCGAGGGCCTCGCGCGCGTCCGTGCCGGGCGCGCAGGTGGCGTTGCCCATACCGTGCTTGATCCAGAGGTAGCGGCGGCCGTTCGGGGCCGTCTGCGGCTCCAGCCCGAAGGGCGAGCCGCCGCGCTCGCCCTGCCGCGTGGCGACGGTGCCCTTGACCTCCGCCGGATCTAGAAGAGCGGGGAAGTTCACGTTGTAGAAGACGCCGTAGCGCCCTTCGACCTCCCACCGGGCCTTGTCGTAGAGCTGGCGGACGATGCGCGCGCCATGGGCACGGGCGGTGGCGAACCCGTCCTCGGCCTGCCAGGTCTCCGCGCTGTAGTACTGCGACATCGCGATGGCGCGCACCTGGTGGATCGCCGCCTCCATCGCGCCGCCGATCGTGCCGGAATAGAGCGTGTCCTCGGCCACGTTATGCCCCCGGTTCACGCCCGACAGGACGAGATCCGGCGGATTGTCCTTCATCACCTCGAAGAGGCCCGCCATGACGCAATCGGCCGGGGAGCCCTCCACGGCGAAACGGCGTTCTCCGTGTCTTTCCAGACGCATGGGGCGGATGTAGCTGATGCAGTGGCCGACGCCGGACTGCTCGAAGGCGGGGGCGACGACCCAGACCTCGCCGTCGGGTCCCGCGATCTCCTCCGCAATGGCTTCGGCCACCTTCAGGCCCGGGGCGGTGATGCCGTCGTCATTGGTGATGAGGATGCGCATGGGTCGAGATCTCCGCCGTCTTGCCTAGCCCCAGCACTAAAGAGGGCGCCCGGAACGGTCCAGCATCTCAGGCGGTTTTGCGCCCCCGCGTGGCGATAAGGACACCGGCGATCAGCACGATGCCCAGGGTGGCGAGCGCGACCATGCCGCGGCTGCCATCCATGTTGGTCGCGATCACCCCCAGCAGCGCCCAGGCCACCGCCGTGGCATAGCCCGGCACGAAGCCGAGGCCGAGCTGGTACATCGCGGCGAGCCCGATGACGATGACCAGGAACACGTAGCCCCAGCCCGACGCGTCGAAGACGAAGCCGTAGCCTGCGCAGAGGAGTGCGAGCGACACGCCCGTCGCCGCACTCAGCCAGCCCGCATAGAGCCCCAGTGGCAGGTCGGTGAGCCACGGATCCCGCGCCGCCCGCCCGACGAGAAGAGCGGAGAGCGCGCCGCCCAGCATCAGCGTGATGAGGATCGTCGCCCAGACCGGGCTCACCTGCGCAATCGGCAGCCAGACGGAGCCTACGCCGAGCGACAGGATCAGCGGCGGCCGGATCGTCCGGTCCTCAAGCTTTGGGCGCAGCACCTGCCGCGCGCCGTGGGCGATGAGGGCGAGGTAGATCGGTCCCCAGATCGCGAAGGCCCAGCCCGCAGGCTGGATCGGCGGATCCTCCTGCGGGACCGGAAACGCCTCGGGGTCGAAGCCGTCGAACGGGGTGAGAAACGGCACCAGCGCAAAGACGATGGCGAGGCCGAGGACGAGGTAACGCATGGGGAACCGCCGCTTTGTTGCCCAATCCGAGATATCGCCCCGGCGGCCCTGGGCCAACACCTCCTTACGGACGTGTGATGCGCACATGGAAGCAGTTGTTCCGCGCCGAACGCACATCCACGAAAGCGACATCGGGGTCCTCGAGGATCCGCTCCGCCGCCTCCGGAATACTGCTGGTCGGCACGATGGCGCCCGTGCCGTAGCAGATCCGGTGATCGGCGGTGTAGCCCTTGATCAGGTAGTCGGGACTGGTGAGGAAGGCCGGGATCTTCGCCGATGGCGCGGGCGCTTCGCACTCCTCGGCACACAGGAAGATCGGCCCGACCTCGGCATAGGGCTGCGCTTCGGGAAAGGGCCGCCAGGCGAGAGTGAGGTACGCGGCCCCCGCAGGCACCGGTTTCAAGCAGTGCCGACAAGGCACACCGTCCCCGTCGCTGATGGCCCGGTCTGGCGCGCCTCCCCAGAAATCGGGACCGCCCCGTTGGACGGCACGGACCTCGTCGGTGGGCAAGGCGTGGAAGCGGATCGGCATGGCAAACTCCTCGGGACGCTGTCCCGGGGACATTGCGTCCGCCGGCGGATCTCCTCCACCCGGATCATGCCGTGGTGCCTCCGAATGTCGTTTCGCGCTGCCGACTTCGCCTCTGGCGAAGGCCTTCGGCGAGGATATTTGGAACAAGCTGGAAAGTGGCGCAGATGCCGATGGCGCCACAGTTCAGACGGCGTAGACCCAGTGGCGAAAGATGTCCTCCGCCTCTTCTCGCAGGTCTGGTTGGGTTCGATCCCGGGGTTCGGAGGTCCTCGCTGCCGCCTGCTCCAACGCGTCACGGACGAAAGCCACGATGGTTTGCGGCGCCGGCGCAGTGCCGAGTTCCCGTGTCCGGGCCTTGCGCGCTATGAGTGCGTCGGTTTCATCCTGAAGCCCCTGTGGCAGCTCCAGCCCGGACATCAGTGCGCCGATCTGCATCGGCGGCGGGTCGGTGCGCTGCTCCAGCCAAGTGAGAGCCAGGGCCGGGCGCAGCGCGTAGAACAGTTTCTTCAGTTTCACCTCTTGCCCATCGCCCGCGGCCTTCCGCGCTCCGTCGGCGAGGCGCAGGTAGTGCCATGTCAGTGCCCGCCGATCGAGCGCGCGCTCTGCGAACTCTAGGAGTGCTGCCCGCAGCTCCGGGTGGTCGCGGTAGCGGATCGGCGATTGCAGCCATTCCAGCACCACCGCGTTCGACTTCAGGATCAGCCGCAGTGCCTTGCCGAGATCCCAGCCGTTCACGTCGAGATCGCCAGTGATCTCCCGCTCGATCACGTCGCGATCCCGCTCCAGCCGCAGATAGCGCTCCGGAGCCCGCAAGTAGATGAACCGCGCGTCGTAGTCGCTGTCGGGCGACGGAAAACCCCAGGCGCGTGAGCCGCTTTCGATCGCGATCGGGATGCGCACCGCGTCGTCAACGGCGATGGCGTCGAGCGCAGCCTCGACCCGCGCCCGCGCTTCCGCCGGGATAGTCGTCACGCCAGCACACCCTCCGCCGTGACCCGGGTCTTGCCGCCCAGATAGGGGTGCAGCGCCTGGGGCAGCAGCACGGAGCCGTCCGCCTGCTGCCCGTTCTCCAGCACCGCGATCAGCGTGCGGCCCACCGCGAGGCCGGAGCCATTGAGCGTGTGGACGAACTCGGGCTTGCCGCCACCCTCGGGCCGGAAGCGGGCATTCATCCGCCGGGCCTGGAAGGCACCCGTGGTCGAGCAGGACGAGATCTCGCGGTAGGTGTCCTGGCCCGGCAGCCAGACCTCGATGTCATGGGTGCGCCGCGCGCCGAAGCCCATGTCTCCGGTGCAGAGCACGACCGTCCTATAGGGCAGGCCGAGCCGCTCCAGGATGTCCTCCGCACAGCGGGTCATGCGCTCGAGCTCCGCGTCGCTCTCGTCCGGGTGGGTGATCGAGACCATCTCCACCTTCTCGAACTGGTGGTGACGCAGCATTCCGGCGGTGTCACGCCCCGCGCTCCCCGCCTCGGAGCGGAAGCACAGGGTGTGCGCCGTCATGCGGCGGGGCAGGGTGGCCGCATCGAGGATCTCGCCCGCCACCGAATAGGTGAGCGTCACTTCGGAGGTCGGGATCAGCCACCAGCCATTGGTGGTCTGGTAGCTGTCGTCGCCGAACTTGGGCAGCTTGTCGGTGCCCAGCATCGCCTCGTCGCGCACGAGGACGGGGGTCGCCGTCTCCTCCAGCCCGTTCTCGTTGACGTGCACATCGATCATGAACTGGGCGAGCGCGCGGTGCAGCCGCGCCATCGCGCCGCGCAGCACCACGAAGCGCGCGCCGGACAGCTTCGCCGCCGTTTCGAAATCGAGGCCCTTGGCAGCGGGGAGCTCGTAATGCTCCTTCGGCGTGAAGTCGAATTCCGGCGGCGTGCCCCAGCGGCGCAGCTCGACATTGTCGGCCTCGTCCGCACCGTCGGGCACGCTGTCATAGGGCAGGTTGGGCAGGCGCATCAGGTGGTCGTCGAGCTCCTCCTGCGCGGCCTTGGCCTCCTCCTCCAGCCGGGCGATCTCGTCCTTCTTCTCGGCCACAAGCGCGCGCAGGCGCTCGAATTCCGCTTCGTCGCCCCGGCCCTTGGCGGCGCCGACCTCCTTCGAGGCGCGGTTGCGCTCCTGAAGCGCCGCCTCCGCCGCCTGGATCGCGGCGCGCCGCCGGGCGTCGATGGCGAGCAGTTCGGAGGACACCGCAGCCTCGCCGCGCCGCGCAAGCGCGGCATCGAAGGCGTCGGGATTGTCGCGGATCATGCGGATGTCGTGCATGGTGTCCTCCGGTTTCTGAACGTCGCCGGCGCCTTATGCGCAATCGCGCCTGCCCGCGCAATCGCCTCGGCCTTCATCTTTCCCCAAATACGCGATCGGACCATCCGCCACCCCGCCTTGCACCCGCCCATGGGGCGCTATACGTTCCGCGCGACCCTAGACACCCCAACGATAAGGGATGCCCATGATCGTGACCCCCGCCTACGCGCAGGCTGCCGGTGGCGCCGGCTCCGGCCTTGCCTCCTTCCTGCCGATCATCCTGATCTTCGCGATCATGTACTTCCTGCTGATCCGCCCGCAGCAAAAGCGGATGAAGGAGCACCGGAACATGGTCGAGGCGCTGCGCCGCGGCGACCAGGTCGTCACGCAGGGCGGGCTGATCGGCAAGGTCGTGAAGGTGAAGGAGGACAACGAGGTCGAGGTGGAACTCGCTGAGGGCGTCAAGGTCCGCGTCGTCAAGAACACCGTCGCCCAGGTGCTGTCGAAAACCGAACCCGCGAAGGACTGAGCAATGCTCGACTTCCCGCTCTGGAAGAAGCTCGGCGTGGTGGTCCTCTGCCTCGCCGCGCTGGTGTTTTCCGCCCCCAATCTGTTCTACAGCCAGGTCGAAGCGTCGAACGACGCCATCGCCGAGGGGGAGAGCGGGACCTGGCCCGGGTTCCTGCCATCGAGCCTGGTGAACCTCGGGCTCGACCTGCGCGGCGGCGCGCATCTGCTGGTCGAGGTGCAGGTCGAGGACGTCTATCAGGAGCGGATGGAGGGGATCTTCCCCGAGGCGCTGCGCGTGCTGCGCGACATCCGCGATGAGGTGGGCACCGTGCGCCGCGTCGACACGGTCGAAGGCGAGCTCCTGCTCCGCATCGGTGAGCCCGCGGGGCAGGATGCCGCCGTCACGGCGCTGCGCACGCTGGCGACGCCGATCACCACGCTCACCGGCATCGGCCAGACCGATATCGAGATCGTGCCCGAGGGCAGCGACCGCATCCGCATCCGCCTCAGCGATGAGGAGAAGGCGGCGACCGACAACCGCACGCTGCTCCAGTCCGTCGAGATCGTGCGCCGCCGGGTAGACGAGACCGGCACGCGGGAGCCCACGATCCAGCGGCAGGGCTCGGACCGCATCCTGATTCAGGTGCCCGGCGTCGGCTCCGCCCAAGAGGTCATCGACATCATCGGGACCACCGCGCGCCTCGGCTTTCACGAGGTTGTGAGCGTCACGTCGGACGAAAATGCGCGGCCGGGTGGGGGCAACATGGTGCTGCCGTCCGTGGATGAACCCGGCACGTTCTATGTGTTAACACGTCGTCCCATCGTGTCGGGCGAGCAGCTCGTGGACGCGCAGCCGGGCTTCGATCAGAACAACCGGCCTGCCGTCACCTTCCGCTTCAACGCGACCGGCGCGCGGATATTCGGGGACTACACCGCCGCCAATATCGGCCAGCCCTTCGCCATCGTGCTGGATGACGAGGTGATCTCGGCCCCGCGGATCCAGAGCGCCATTCCCGGCGGCTCAGGCATCATCACCGGACAGTTCACGCCCGAAAGCTCCAACAACCTCGCGATCCTGCTGCGCTCCGGTGCGCTGCCGGCGGAGATCGTGGTGCTCGAACAGCGGACCATCGGGCCGGAGCTTGGCGCAGACTCCATCGAAGCAGGGCGGCTCGCCACCATGGTGGCCTTCGCCGCGGTGCTCGTCTTCATGGCGCTGAGTTACGGGCTCTTCGGGCTCTTCGCGAACGTGGCCCTGATCCTCAACGTCTCGATGATCTTCGCAGTGCTTTCGGTGCTCGGCGCCACTTTGACCCTGCCGGGCATCGCCGGGATCGTGCTGACGGTCGGCATGGCCGTGGACGCCAACGTGCTGATCTTCGAGCGAATACGCGAAGAGCTGAAATCGGCGAAAGGCCCCGCCCGCGCCATCCAGCAGGGCTACGACAAGGCGTTCTCGGCCATCGTCGACGCCAACATCACCACCTTCATCGCCGCCGTGATCCTGTTCGCCATCGGCTCCGGCCCGGTGCGCGGCTTCGCCGTCACGCTGGGTGTCGGGATCATCACCAGCGTCTTCACCGCGCTCTTCGTCACGCGGCTCTTCGTGGTCACGTGGTTCGACGCGCGGCGGCCCAAGACTATCGAGGTTTGACATGCGCCTGAGACTGGTGCCGCAGGGCACGACCCTCGATTTCTTCAAGATCCAGGCCGCAACCTTCGGCCTGTCGCTGATCGCGGTCATCGCCTCCATCGTGCTGTTCTTCACCGTCGGCCTGAACTACGGCATCGACTTCCGCGGCGGCTCGATGATCATGACCGAGACGGTGGAGCCGGTGGCGACGGAGGACTACCGCGCGCTCCTCGGTGAGCTCGACGTGGGCGACGTGACGGTCAGCGAGATCAGCGATCCGGCGGCCGATCTCACCGGTGCCGCCGCCAACGCCGCGATGATCCGCATCGAGCAGCAGGACGGGGCGGAGGCGATCCAGCAGGAGACGATCAACCGCGTCGTCGAGGCTCTTCGGGCCGAGTTCGCGGGCCTCACGATCCTGGCCACCGAAAGCGTCGGGGCCAAGGTCTCGGGCGAGCTGGTCCGCGCCGGCGCGCTCGCCGTCTGTCTCGCCGTGGGCGCCGTGCTCTTCTACATCTGGCTGCGCTTCGAGTGGCAGTTCGCGCTGGGGGCCGTGGCGGCACTGGTGCACGACGTGGTGTTGACGATCGGGATCTTCAGTCTGCTGGGCATTGAGTTCAATCTCGCCATCATCGCCGCCATCCTGACCATCGTCGGCTATTCGCTGAACGACACTGTCGTCGTCTTCGACCGGGTGCGGGAGAACCTGCGCCGCTACAAGAAGAAGGCGCTGCGCGACGTGCTGAACCTGTCGCTCAACGAGACGCTGAGCCGGACCCTGATGACCTCCGTCACCACGCTGCTCGCGCTGATCTCGCTCTACGTGCTGGGCGGCGAGGTGATCCGCGGCTTCACCTTCGCGATGATCTGGGGCGTCATCATCGGGACCTATTCCTCGGTCTTCGTCGCCGCCCCGATCCTGCTGCGCCTCGACGTGAAGCGCGACTGGTCGAAGGACGGCAGCGGCGGCGGGCCGAAGGGCGGCACGAAGTTTGCCCATATCGATGCCTGAGGCGCTGGGGGCGGTCGCGGCCACCCCCGGTTTCTTTCTCGTTGTTCTCGCCATCGTCGCGGCCGGGCTGGTGCTCGGCTTTGCAGGCTTTGGCGCGGCACTGATCTTCCTGCCGGTGGCCACCACCGTTCTGCCGGTCGAGGAGGCGATCGTGGCGATGTCGGTGACAGCGCTCGGGACGACCGTCTCGCTGGTGCCGCGAGCCTGGCGGCAGGCGGATCGCGGGGAAGTAGGGCTCTTGCTGCTCGGCGCGGCGGTCCTGTCCCCGATCGGCGTGGCGCTGCTCAAGATCGTGCCGCAGGAGGCGCTGCGCTGGACCGTCGCGGGCGTCGCCGTCATCACCCTCGCCGCCCTGATCGCCGGCTGGCGCTGGCGCGGCACGGTGCGGCGGCCGGGTCTCGTCGGTCTCGGCGGTGGGGCGGGGCTGATAGGTGGGATGACGGGGCTCACCGGTCCGGTCGTCATACTCTTCTACCTCGCCGGCCCCTCGGGGGCGGAGAAGGTGCGGGCCAACACGCTCCTCTTTCTCAACCTCCTCGGCATCATCCTGATCGGCGTGCTCTGGGCGCAGGGGTTGCTGACGGCGCGCGCTTTGGCCGCTGGCGCGCTTCTGGTGGTGCCATACATGGTGGCGGGACGGATCGGGCAGGCCATGTTCCGCCCCGAGGCCGAGACGACCTACCGCCGCATCGCCTACGCGGTGATCGCGCTCGCGATCCTGACGGGCCTGCCGCTGTTCGACTGAAGGAAAGACCATGCGACTGAACGAGATCACCTATGACGGATCGAAGCCGGTGGACGGCTACGGCGAGGGCTTCTTCCGCGTCGGCGGCCAGGTGATCGAGGGCGGAGCGGCCTTGCTGCCCTCCGGCCCCGTCGCCTGGTCGGGTGAGGCCGCCCCGCTGGTCGCGGAGGCCGAGGCGATCGACGTCGTGCTGCTCGGCATGGGCGCGGACATCGCCAACCCGCCCGAGGATCTGGTCGCCGAGCTGGAGGCCGCCGGGATGGGCGTCGAGGTCATGTCCTCGCCCTCGGCCTGCCGCACCTACAACGTGCTCCTGAGCGAAGGGCGGCGCATCGCGGCAGCGGTGTTCCCGGTGGTGGCCGGCTGACCGGCCTCCGGCGGGGATATTTGGAGAAGAGAGAGCGGTGCCACTCGGTCCTGCTGCTTCGGTGGAAGGGCAGCCGCTGCGATCCCGGCGTTTGTCCCGGAGTTCGATCGGTCTTCGCTGACCAGAGATCTCTCGATTCGCCGCCCCGTACCTGCTGGCAGTAACGGTCCTCTAAGGAACCGCACCACCCCGGACTTGATCCGGGGTCTTCGGGTTTCGATGAACGGCGGGTTTTTAGGGAGTGAGCGGTCCCGGCGCTGCGGCCGGGACGGTGGTATGGTGGGCACCAGCCATTCGGATCCTTTCCTGGGTCTCCGTCCTCCAAGCGCAAGGAGTGGAGCAAACGGTCCCGGATCGGGTCCGGGACGGCCGCCTACTCCGCGGCCACGCCTTCCTGCTCATCCTCCTCGGCGGCCTGGCGGGCCCACATGCGGGCGTAGCGGCCGTTGAGGGCGATCAGCTCCTCGTGGGTGCCCTGCTCAGCCACCTCGCCCGCGTCGAGCACCACGATCCGGTCGGCGTGCACGATGGTGGAGAGCCGGTGGGCGATGGTGATGACCGTGCGGCCCTCGCCCATCTCCGTGAGGCTGTCCTGTATGCCTTGCTCGGTCTCCGTATCGAGCGCCGATGTGGCCTCGTCGAGCAGCAGGATCGGCGGGTTCTTCAGGATGGTGCGGGCGATGCCCACGCGCTGCTTCTCACCACCTGACAGCTTCAGCCCGCGCTCGCCCACCTTGGTGTCGTAGCCCTCGGGCAGGCTCGCGATGAAGTCGTGAATGCGGGCGGCCCGCGCGGCCTCCTCAATCTCCTCCTGCGTGGCACCGGGGCGGCCATAGGCGATGTTGTAGCCGACCGTGTCGTTGAAGAGCACCGTGTCCTGCGGCACGACGCCGATGGCGCAGCGAAGGCTCTCCTGCGTCACGTCGCGCAGGTCCTGCCCATCGATGCGGATGGCACCCCCGGTCACGTCGTAGAAGCGGAAGAGCAGCCGCCCGATGGTGGACTTGCCCGAGCCCGAATGCCCGACCAGCGCCACCGTGTCCCCGGGCGGCACGTCGAGGGTGATGCCCTTCAGGATCTGCCGGTCGCCGTCATAGTCAAAGCGCACGTTGTCGAGCTCGATCCGCCCGCCCTTCACGTCGATATCCGGCGCGTCGGGCTTGTCCGTGATCTCCGCCGGCTGCTCCAAGAGGCCGAACATCTCCCCCATGTCGACGAGCGCCTGCCGGATCTCCCGATAGACGGTGCCGAGGAAGTTCAGCGGCATGGTGATCTGCATCATGTAGAGGTTCACGGCCGTGAACTCGCCGACCGTCAGATCCCCCGCCACGACGCCGCGCGCCGCCATCACCAGCACGATGACGAGGCCGCCGGTGATGATGAGGGACTGGCCGAAGTTGAGGGCGGTCAGCGAGAGGGCGGTCTTGATCGCCTCGCGCTCGTAGCCCTCCATCGACCCGTCGTAGCGCGCGGCCTCCCGCCGTTCGGCGCCGAAATACTTCACCGTCTCGAAGTTCAGGAGGCTGTCGATCGCCTTCTGGTTCGCGTCGGTGTCGCGCTCGTTCATCCGGCGCCGGATCGCGACGCGCCACTCGGTGACCTGGAAGGTGAAGGCGGTGTAGAGCCCGATCGTGGCCAGCACGACCACCGCGTAGATCGGCCCGAACATGTACCAGAAGATGCCCGCCATCAGCGTCAGCTCGACGATCAGCGGCCCGATGGAGAAGAGGACGAAGCGCAGGAGGAAGTCGACGCCCTTCACCCCCCGCTCGATGATCCGGCTCAGGCCCCCGGTCTTGCGCGTGATGTGATAGCGCAGCGAGAGGGCGTGGATGTGCTCGAAGGTCTCGATCGCCAGCCGCCGCAGCGCCCGCTGGCCGACCTTGGCAAAGACCGCGTCGCGCAGCTGGGCGAAGAAGACCTGGCCGGTCCGCGCGAGGCCGAAGCCGATGACCAGGGCCACCGGCCCGACGAACAGAAGGAAGCTCGTGTCGGGCTCGCCCCCCAGCGCATCGACGGCATTGGCGAAGAAGAGAGGCGTGGCCAGCGTGATGATCTTGGCGAGCACCAGCATCAGGAGGGCCGCGACGACCCGAACCTTCATCTCCGGCTGCCCGGCGGGCCAGAGATACGGCACGACCTTCGGCAGGACGGAGCCGTCGGCGCGTGGCGGATCTGTCTGGGCTGTCATTCGGCGCGGGCTCCTGCACGATCTACGCCTCAGATAACGCCGTGGTGAGGATTTCGCCAGAGAGCGCGGTGATGAGGCACCGATAACAGGGAGTGGGCGACGAGCCGGTCGGGGATGAAACTGTCAACCGACTCGCCGCCGAGGCAGCAGAAAAAGCGACGTTGCTACCTCATTCCGCCGGGGCGCTTGCCGCCGGTGAATTCTGATCACTGCGTTGCAGATATCAGTATAACCACACCACAGATGGGTTGGTTCCGATGGTCTGTCACCATTGGCAAAATAATCGTGAACACCCTTGAAGATCAGGGTCGATCAGATCGGCGCGATGGGTCCGATGGCCAGGATCGCGCCCGTCGGCGCGCCGGTCGGGGAGCCGCCCGGAGGCTCGTCGCTGATCGCGAAATATCCAGCGGGACCAACGCTCTGCGCGAGATCTGCGGGCAGGGGAACGTCGACCCGGGCGGCATCGGTGATGAGGCCGAGCGAGCGCGGCGCCGCCTCCGCATCGGGCGCGAACCACAGCTCCAGCTCGCGACCCGGTGACGCAGCTCCAGCCACGCGGTTGAGGCGCAGCACCGCGGCCTCCCGATCGTAGAGGCCGAGGACGCCGAGACTGCCGTCGACCGAGTAGAGCGCGGTGACGAGCGGGGGCTCTGCGGGCGGGGGAAGCAGCACCGGCCGCACCGCGAAGAAGACGGCGGCGAGCACGCCTGCGACGGCGATCCCGCGCCACAGCGCGGCGCCGCGCCACAACCGGGCGAGGAGGGAGACATCCTCCTCCCGCTCTTCGAACAGATACTCTTCGAGCGCGCTCTTGATTGCCGGTGGCGGGCTCACCTCGGCGAACTCGTAGTCGAGCTGCGTGAGCCGCTGCCGCCAGCCGGCCACTTGCGCCGCGAAGTCGGGGTCATAGCTCGCCCGCGCCAGCGCCGCGGCCCGCGCCTCGCCCTCGAGTAGATCGAGGGCGAGCTCGGCGGCGAGGTAGCCCTCCTCGGGCGGCTGCTCTTCGGTGCGCTCGCTCATCGCGCGCCTCCGGTGCCACCCATGCAGGTGCGCAGGGCGATCAGCGCGCGCCGCAGCCAGGTGCGCATGGTGTTGAGCGGGACCCCGTGTCGGGTGGCGAGCTCCTTGTAGGTCAGCCCGTCGAGATAGGCGCCGCGCACCGCGTCGGCCCGCGCGACCTCAAGCTCGCCGAGGCAGTCGTCGATCCTGCGGCGGGTGTCGGCGGCGAGTGCTGCCGCCTCCGGCCCCGGGGCCGGGTCGGCGATCGCGATCGCCTTGTCGATCTCCACCTCGGTATCCCTCCTCTGGCGCAGCCGGTCGATGGCGGCATTGCGCGCGATGGCGACCATCCAGCTAATGGGGCTGTAGCCGCCGGCGCGGTAGCGGCCCGCCGCGCGCCAGATCTTGATGTAGACCTCCTGCAGGACCTCCTCCGCCGCGGCGCGCTCCTTCAAGATACGGAGGCACACGCCGAACAGTTTCGCGGACGTGCGATCGTAGAGCGCGGAAAACGCGGCACGATCGCCCAGCGCGCAGCGCGCGAGCAGGTGTTCCAGTTCTTCTGCGGTCACGGGCCGGGGGGTCCCCTGAGTGCATGCGTGTGGCCCCACTCGGCACCCGCGGGACGGCTTCTGTCAAGTCGCGCGGCGCGCGCTCAGTCTTCGGGAAGGGTGAAGATCTGGCCCGGATAGATCAGGTCGGGGTTGCGGATCTGGTCGGCATTGGCCGTGAAGATCTGCGTGTAGAGGAACCCGTCGCCGTACCGCTCCCGCGCGATGGTCCACAGGTTGTTGCCCGGCTGGACGACGATCTGCTGGAACGCCGTGCTCGCCTCGGTCTGGGCCGCGGCGACGAGCTCCGGCTCCTCCCGGCGGAAGGGGCTTTCGGCGCGGCTGGTCACGCTTCCGTCAGCGGCGAGCTCGTCGACGCGCAGGGTGTAGTTGCCGGTCGTCAGCGTCTCGACCACCACCGACCAGGTGCCGTCCGCCCCGATCGAGGTGAAGGAGACCGGGCGCCCGTTGGCGTAGATCCGGGCCGAGGCGCCGGGCGTGCCGCGCCCGCTCAGCACCACGCCGCCGGTGTTGGAATAGGAGATCGCGTCGAGCACGATCTGGTCGCTCGGCCCCGGATCGGGGGCCTGCAGCACCTCCGTCGCCTCGGGTGTGGAGAGAAGCACGACCGGCGGGGCAGGGTCTTCCTCCGTCTCCGCCTCGGGCTCGACCAGGACGATCACGGTTTCCTCGGACCGGCTGGTGTTGCCGTCGGCCCCTTCGGTCTCGAGCCGCAGCTCCTGGGCGAGGCCGGTCTGCGGCGTGTCGACGAGGGCCACGAACTCGCCGCCGCTGCCCGCGATCGCGGTGCCGATCACCTCGCCATCGGCGGTGACGTTGACCTCGGTGCCGGGCTCGGCACGGCCGGCGATGACGGTGGAGCCGTCGGGCTCGACCCGGACGAGGTCGAAGGTGGGTGCGGTCTCGTCAGCGGCTTCCTCGGCAGGGGCCTCCGTTTCGGGCGCGTCGGCCGAGGCGACCTCGGTCTCCTCCGCCGGGACGGTCTCGTCTGCCTCATCGGTCTGCAGGACGCGGGCCGCGGGTGGCGTCACCGGTTCTTCCTCGACGGGAACGGCGGGAAGGAGGTCCGCGCCCGGCACCTCGGCGGTCGTCGTGCTTGGCGCCTCGTCGGCCTCGTCGCTCGGCGGCGTGGTTTCGGCCGGCTCCGCGGTCACGATGACGGTGTTGGTGTCGCGCGCCGGCGCATCGTCCTCGGCGGGCAGCTCCTGCTGCGATGCGACGATGTCGGTCGGCGCGTCGGCGCCCTGCTGCATGGACCACAAGAGCCAGATCGCGACAGCCACCCCGACTGCCCCGATCCCGAGTGCGATCCGTTTTCCGTTGGTTCCCGACATCATGGTCCCGCAATTTGTCCGGGGGCGTTCATCCACCCTCGTATTTTGCGCACACTGTTATAGTAATGTCACGGTCAGGCAATCTCTTGCCGACGACGGCCTGCCCGTCACCCTTCCATCTGAGGCAACGAGGTCACATGACATCCGCCATCCCCCTGAGTGTGTGCGTGTTTTGCGGCTCCCGCAACGGGTCCGATCCTGACTTCCGCGCGAGCGCCGAGGCCGCGGGCCGCGAGATCGCACGCCGCGGCTGGCGCGTGGTCTGGGGCGCAGGCGAGATCGGGCTTATGGGCGCGGTGGCCAAGGCCGCTCAGGACGCGGGCGGCGAGGTTTTCGGCGTCATTCCCCAGCACCTCGTCGACCGGGAATTCGGCAAGCGCGACGCGGACAAGTACGTCGTGACCGACAACATGCACACGCGAAAGACGGTGATGTTCGCCAATTCCGGCGCGGTCCTGGCGCTGCCGGGCGGGCCGGGGACGCTTGACGAGCTCTTCGAGGTGCTGACCTGGCGGCAGCTGGGTCTCCACGACCGGCCCATCGTGCTCCTGAACATCAACGGCTACTGGGACGGTCTGGTGGCACTGATCGACCACGTGATCGCACAGGGCTTCGCCGAGCCGAGTTTCCGGGCGTTCCTAACGGTGACCGAAACGGTGGAGGAGGCGATGAAGGTGCTGGACCGGTACGCGGAGTAGAGCGCGCAGAAAAGCTGTTCCGCCGGGCTGACAGGCCGGGCAGCGCCCGACCCGCCCCCCAGGGCGGGCGCTTCTCGCCCACCTACGGGTCGGGCGCTGCCCTCCGCTCCCTCAAGCGGAGCTCAGCTCGACCACCGTGATCTCGGGCATCCGCCCTAGACGAAGTGGGATCGTCGAGCAGCCAAGCCCGCCGGACACCACCAGATCCCGACCGCCCTCCCGGATGTGCCCGTAGGCGTAACGGGTGCCGTGCCGCGAGGGCACGACCAGCGCCCGCCCGAAGGCGGTGAGCTGCCCGCCATGGGTATGCCCGCAGACACTCAGCGCGATCCGCTCGGGCACCTGCGGAAAGGGATCGGGCTCGTGCATCATCAGGATCGCGGGGTCATCGCCCCTGATCGCCGCCAGCGTCGCGTCCAGATCCGCCGTCCCGGGATCGAGCCGCCCCTCGCCGAAGATCCGCTCCGTGCCCATCCCGGCGAGCCAGAAGGCTCCGCCCGCCCGCTCGATCCGAACCGCGCGGTTCTCGAGCACCGGGATGCCCGCGGCTTCCAGCGCGCGGCCGATCCGGGGCAGGTGCGGCTGGTCGCGCAGAGCCGCGTAATCCTCCCGCCAGTCGTGGTTGCCGAGCACCGCATAGCGGCCCAGCGGCGCCTCCAGCCGAGCGAGAACCTGCACCACCTCCTCGGGATGCGGACGACGCGGCATCCGCTTCAGCCCGAAGGAGACGTCGCCCGGCAGCAGCATGATGTCGGCCCCCAGCGCATTGGCCCGCGCCACGATCCGCGCCACCCGCTCCAACCCCATCACCGGCACCTGCGCGTGCAGGTCCGAGATCACGACGATCCGCAGCGGCGCGCCCGCCCACCGCTCGCTCCGCACCACATGGCGCACCACGTCGAAGCGCAGCGACGGCTCCACCGCCCATCGCGCAAAACGACGAAGGGCACCGCGCCGGGTGCCCTTCGCATAGACCTTCAGAAGGTGCATCGCTCAGAGGCGGGAGGCGACATTCTCCCAGTTCACCAGCTTCTCCAGGAAGTTATCCAGGTAAGCCGGTCGCTTGTTGCGGAAATCGATGTAGTAGGAGTGCTCCCACACATCGCAGCCCAGCAGCGCCGTCTGGTCGAAGCAGAGCGGGTTCACGCCGTTCTCGGTCTTGGTGACCTTCAGCGAGCCGTCGGTGTCCTTCACCAGCCACGCCCAGCCGGAGCCGAACTGGCCCGCGCCGGCCGCCTTGAACTCGTCCTTGAACTTGTCGACCGAGCCGAAGCTCTCGGTAATCGCGCTTTCCAGCTCACCCGGCATGCCGGTCTGGCCCGGGCCCATCATCTCCCAGAACTGGTTGTGGTTCCAGAACTGGGAGGCGTTGTTGAAGATGCCGTTCTGCGCGACCGCACCGGCCTGGTAGGTGCCCTTCACGATCTCCTCGACGGACTTGCCTTCCCACTCCGTCCCTTCGATCGCCTTGTTGCCGTTGTCGACATAGGCCTTGTGGTGGATGTCGTGGTGGTACTCCAGCGTCTCCCGGCTCATGCCGAGATCGGCGAGCGCGTCGTGGGAATAGGGCAGGTCGGGAAGAGTGAAGGCCATTTTTCGGCTCCCTGTCAGAGTTTGCGCGTTGGCACGGGCACCATGGCCCGGCTGCTCCGCCATATACGTCTTGTTGAGCCCGTGGAAAGGGTCGCGTTGCGGGCCGTCGCGATGGGGGCTACATCAGCGGCAGACCAAGGAGCCCTGCCCATGACCTTCGACCGCTCGATCAAGATCGCCCCGTCCATCCTGTCCGCCGACTTCGCCAATTTCGGTGCGGAATGCGAGGCGATCGAGGGGCAGGGCGCGGACTGGGTGCATGTGGACGTGATGGACGGGCATTTCGTGCCCAACATCACCTTTGGCCCGGCGACCTGTGCGGCGATCCGCCCGCATATCAAGGGCGTGATGGACGTCCACCTGATGATCGCGCCTGCCGATCCCTATCTGGAGGCGTTCGCGAAGGCCGGGGCGGACGTGCTGACCGTCCATGCGGAGGCCGGACCGCACCTCCACCGCTCGCTCCAGGCGATCCGGGCGCTCGGCTGCAAGGCCGGGGTGGCGCTGAACCCCTCCACGCCCGCGAGCGCGGTCGAGTACGTGCTCGACCAGATCGACCTGATCTGCGTGATGACGGTGAACCCCGGTTTCGGCGGGCAGAGCTTCATCGAGAGCCAGGTGGAGAAGGTCCGCCAGCTCCGCGCCCTCATCGGCGCTCGCCCGATCCATATCGAGATCGACGGCGGTGTGACGCCCGCCACCGCCCCCAAGGTCGCGGCGGCGGGAGCCGACGTGCTGGTCGCGGGTTCGGCGGTGTTCAAGGGCGGCTCCGTCTCGAACCCCGCACCCTATGGTGAGAACATCCGCGCGATCCGCGCGGCGGCCGAGCAGGCGGTCGGGGTGATGGCATGACCCCGGACGAGAGCCTCAACGTCTTCGGCCAGCCCCTGATCGTCTGCGGCGCGGACCCGGTGACGGGCTGGTACCGCAACGGGAAATGCGACACCTGCGCGGAGGATACCGGCTCCCACACCGTCTGCGCGGTGATGACCGAGGAGTTCCTCGCCTTCTCGAAATACGTGGGCAATGACCTGTCGACGCCGAGGCCCGAATACGGCTTCGCGGGGCTGAAGGCGGGCGACCACTGGTGCCTCTGCGCCGCCCGCTGGGCACAGGCCGCCGCCGAGGGCTGCGCCCCCCAGGTCCTGCTCGCCGCCACCCACCAGAGGGCGCTGGAGGTCTGCGACTTCGAGACACTGAAGCAGCACGCGGTGGATATCTGACTCAACTGCTACGGAACCGTCCGAAGCATCGAAAGCTTGCTCTAACGAGCTGCCGCAGCTTCAATCCGCTGTCAGGCTCGATCCTGTAGATCCGTCTCGGACCTGTTTCGTCGTAGAATACCGCACCATCCATCAGGATCATCACGGGATCCTCCAGTCGGCGCAATTCGTCGTGCTCGTGCTTGAATACCGACCGGCAGTTGGGGCATTTCGGCGCCTCGCCCGGTCTGAACCGGCCACCACAGCAGCAGGCGGGTAAGTCCTCTCGCACACGAGCTAGAAGGACAGCAGGATCTTCACCCTCGCGCATGGCGTGGTAGTCGCTTTCGCGCCGGATGACGTTCGAGCAGCAGTCGCAGAAGAAATGCGGGTAGCTCTCGCTCATGCCGCTGGTCCGGAACGCGCCTGTTATGGTTCCGCATTCGCGGCACTTCATCGACCCCACATGCGGCTGCCCAATGCGGCGCTTTATGACTGGGAGGTCGGTTAATGCCACCGGCACTCAGCTCTCCTCCGCCAGCCACTCCGCCACGTCCTTCGCGAAGTAGGTGAGGATGCCGTCGCAGCCCGCGCGCTTGAAGGCCGCCAGGCTCTCCAGCATCGCCTTTTCGCCGTCGAGCCAGCCGTTGGCGGCCGCGGCCTTGATCATCGCGTACTCGCCGGAGACCTGGTAGGCGTAGGTCGGCACGCCGAACTCGCGCTTCACGCGGGTGCAGATGTCGAGATAGGGCATCCCGGGCTTCACCATCACCATGTCCGCCCCTTCGGAGAGGTCGATGGCGACCTCGCGAAGTGCCTCGTCGGAATTGGCGGGGTCCATCTGGTAGGTCGTCTTGTCGCCCTTGAGGGCGCCCGAAGCGCCCACGGCATCCCGGAACGGCCCGTAGAAGGCGCTCGCGTACTTCGCCGCATAGCTCAGGATCGAGACATCGGGGAAATCGTTCGCCTCCAGCGCCTGCCGGATGATCGCGACCCGCCCGTCCATCATGTCCGAGGGCCCGAGGATATCCGCGCCGGCCTCCGCATGGGCCAGGGCCTGCTTCTCAAGCCCCATCAGGCTCTCGTCATTGAGCACAACGCCGTCGCGCAGGAACCCGTCATGGCCGTCGGAGTTGTAGGGATCGAGTGCGACATCGAGCATCACGCCGATGTCGAGCACCTGCTTCTTGATCTCGCGGGTGGCGCGATTCACGAGGTTGTCGGGGTTCCACGCCTCCTCCGCCCCCGGCGTCTTTACCGCCGGGTCGGTATAGGGAAAGAGCGCGATGCAGGGGATGCCGAGGCCCGCCGCCTCGTTCGCCTTTTCCGCCACCAGATCGACGCTGACCCGCTCGACGCCGGGCATGGATTCGATCGGCTGGCGCACCCCCTCGCCATCGACGACGAAGAGCGGCCAGATCAGGTCGTCCACGCTCAGCCGCGTCTCCCGCACCAGGCGGCGCATCCAGTCGGACTGGCGCAGGCGGCGGGGACGGGTCATCGGGAAGGGTGCGGCGGGGTGCGGCATGGGGCTCTCCTGAAGCTGTGACCGATGTCGCACGGTCACAGCGGCGCGCTCAAGCGGAAATCGGCTTGTTGCGGATCGCGGCGCCGCTATGCTCCGGCTCGCACGCCAGGGAGGATGTCCGTGGGGGACGTGGTCCGCAACTTCATTGATTTCGACAGCTTTTCATCGCTTTGGTACTGGATCTTCATGGCGCTGGCCTGGACCTCCCGCACGCATTGGACCATCGGCGTTCCCTTCGATGCGATCATCCGCGCGGACCGCCGCGGCCCGCCGTGGGAGGAGCATGTCGACGTCATCGCCCACGCGATGGCGGCCCGCTTCCACCTGTTCGTGCGGCGCGGCGGGGCCTGGGTCGTCGGGGTCACGACCTTCGCACTGACTGCGGTCGGCACCGCGGCGCTGCTCTTCGGGAACGAGTTCGCGCAGGCGATCTTTGCCGTCGCCCTGCCGATGGTGATCGCGGAGGCGGGCGACGTCCGCCTCGCCCTGCGCATCCATGACGAGCAGCTGTCGGGCTACGAGCTGCGCCGTGCCATCGTCTGGCGGCGCTTTCTCAACCAGGCGACCGGGCTCTTCTCGATCCTTCTGGCGAGTGCCTTTGCGACGTTCCAGTTCCTTCAACAGGCAGCCCTTGCGATCTGGTAGCTCTTGCGGCGGCTGCGCGGGCGGGCTACCTCGCCGCGCATGAAGGATGGCGGACCCCTGACGACAGGCTCCGTGCTGGTCGGCGGCGCGCCCGAGGGCTACGACGCTCAGCTCGTGGCGGATTATGTGCGGCGCGAAGGTGCGCCGCTCATCCATGTCGCGCGCGACGATGCCCGGCTCGCGGCCCTGCGCGCCTCGCTGCGGTTCGTCGCACCCGACCTGCCGGTGCTGGAGTTCCCGGCCTGGGACTGCCTGCCCTACGACCGCATCTCGCCCAATGCCGAGGTGTCGGCCCGGCGTATGGCGACACTGGCGGCCCTGGCCGACGGCTTCGACCGGCCTGCGGTGGTGCTGACCACGCTCAATGCCGCGACCCAGCGGGTGCCTGCGCGCAGCACCGTGGCCGATGCGAGCTTCACCGCCACGGTGGGCGGACGGCTCGATGAGGCGCGGCTGCGCGGCTGGCTCGCCCGCATGGGCTTTTCCCAGACGCCCACGGTGACGGAGCCCGGCGACTACGCCGTGCGCGGCGGTCTCATCGACATCTATCCGCCGGGCCCGCTCGGCCCCGTCCGTCTCGACCTCTTCGGCGACGTGCTCGACGGCGCGCGCCGGTTCGAGGCGGAGAGCCAGCGCACCACCGACACCGTCGACCGGGTGGAACTCGCGCCCGTCTCCGAGGTCGTGCTGGACGAGGACTCCATCCAGCGCTTCCGCCGCACCTATCGCGAGACCTTCGGCCAGCCTGGCCCCGACGATGCGCTCTACGAGAGCGTCAGCGCCGGGCGGAAGCATCAGGGCTACGAACACTGGGCGCCCTTCTTCCACGAGAAGATGGAGACGCTCTTCGACTACCTGCCCGACGCGCCCGTGACCCTCGACGACCAGACCGAGCCCGCGCGCGAGGCCCGGTGGGAGACGATCGAGGATCACTACCGCGCCCGCCAGGACGTGCTGAAGGAGAAGGGCCGCCGCGACGGCGCCTACAAGCCGGTGCCGCCGGGCCAGCTCTATCTCGACGAGGCGGCATGGGAGGACGCGCTGGGCGCCCGCGCGGTGCGCCGTTTCTCCCCGAACCCGCAGCCGTCGGGCCCAGGCGTGATCGATGCGGGCGGGCGGACGGGCCGCAACTTCGCGCCCGAGCGGCAGGCGGAGGACCTGAGCCTCTTCGGCGCGCTCGCCGACCACATCGCGAAGAAGCGCCGCAACGGCGCCGTCATCCTCGCCAGCTACTCCCAGGGCGCGCGGGAGCGGATGGCGAGCCTGCTCGCCGATACTGGCGTCGCCGATGCGAAGCTCATCGACCGTTTCAGTGAGGCGGGCGGCAAGGGCTCGCTCTCCCTCGCCGTGTGGGAGCTCGAGGCCGGTTTCGACGCCAATGGCCAGACGGTGATTGCGGAGCAGGATGTGCTCGGCGACCGCCTCGTCCGCCGGGGCCGCCGCAAGAAGCGCGCCGACAACTTCCTGACGGAAGCCGCCAGCCTCTCCCCCGGCGATCTCGTGGTTCATGTGGAGCACGGCGTCGGCCGCTATCACGGGCTGGAGACGATCACCGCCGCGGGCGCCCCCCACGAATGCCTCGCGCTCGAATACGCCGACAACGCCCGCCTCTACCTGCCGGTGGAGAACATCGAGCTTCTGACCCGCTACGGTCACGAGGAAGGGTTGCTCGATCGCCTCGGCGGCGGCGCTTGGCAGGCCAAGAAGGCCAAGCTCAAAGAGCGGATCAAGATGATGGCCGAGCGCCTGATCCGCGTCGCGGCCGAGCGTGCGCTGCGCAAGGCCCCCATCCTCACACCGCCCGAGGGGCTGTGGGACGAGTTCTGCGCCCGCTTTCCCTATCAGGAGACGGAGGATCAGCTTTCGGCCATCGAGGACGTGCTCGACGACATGGGCAAGGGCACGCCCATGGACCGGCTGATCTGCGGCGATGTGGGCTTCGGCAAGACCGAGGTCGCACTGCGCGCCGCCTTCGTGGCGGCCCTGTCCGGCGTGCAGGTGGCCGTGATCGCACCCACCACGCTGCTCGCCCGCCAGCACTACAAGGCCTTTGCCGAGCGGTTCCGCGGCCTGCCGGTGAAGGTCTGCCAGATGTCGCGCTTCGTCTCGACCAAGGAGATGGCGCAGACCCGCGAGGCGCTGGGCCGCAACGAGATCGAGATCGTCATCGGGACCCACGCGATCCTCGCCAAGGGGGTGAAGTTCGCGAACCTGGGCCTGCTCATCATCGACGAGGAGCAGAAATTCGGCGTCCAGCACAAGGAGCGGCTGAAGGAGCTCCGCTCCGACGTTCACGTGCTGACCATGACCGCGACGCCGATCCCGCGTACGCTGCAACTCAGCCTGTCGGGCGTGCGCGAGCTCTCCATCATCGGGACACCGCCTGTCGATCGCCTCGCCGTGCGCACCTACGTCTCCGAATTCGATCCGCTGACGGTGCGCGAAGCTCTGCTGCGGGAGAAGTATCGCGGCGGGCAGGCGTTCTACGTCGTGCCCCGCGTCAGCGACCTCGCGGAGATCGAGGAGTTCCTGCGCGAGGAGGTGCCCGAGGTCACCTTCATTACCGCCCACGGCCAGATGGCGGCCGGTGAGCTCGACGAGCGGATGAACGCCTTCTACGACGGGCAATACGACGTGCTGCTCGCCACCACCATCGTGGAGTCGGGCATCGACATCCCGGCGGCCAACACGTTGATCGTGCACCGCGCCGACATGTTCGGCCTCGCCCAGCTCTACCAGATCCGCGGCCGCGTCGGCCGGTCGAAGATCCGCGCCTACGCCTACCTCACCACCAAGCGCCGCAAGAAGCTGACCCCCGCCGCACAGAAGCGCCTGCGCGTCCTCGGCTCGCTGGATTCGCTCGGCGCGGGCTTCGCGCTGGCGAGCCAGGATCTCGACATCCGCGGTGCCGGCAACCTTCTGGGCGAGGAGCAGTCCGGCCAGATCCGCGAGGTCGGCTACGCGCTCTACCAGGACATGTTGGAGGAGGCGATCAACAAGCTGAAATCGGGGCAGGGCGAAGGCCTCTCCGACGACGGCCAGTGGTCGCCGCAGATCAATCTCGGCGTGCCGGTGCTGATCCCCGAGGACTACGTCCCCGACCTCGACGTGCGCCTCGGCCTCTACCGTCGCCTCTCGACCCTCGACAAGAAGGTGGAGCTCGAGGGCTTCGCTGCTGAGCTCATCGACCGCTTCGGCCCGCTGCCGGGCGAGGTCGACATGCTCCTGAAGATCGTCCGGGTGAAGGCGATGTGCCGCAAGGCCAATATCGGCCGCATCGACGGCGGGCCGAAGGGTGCGACCGTGCAGTTCCACGAGAACCGCTATGCCCGCCCAGAGGGCCTCGTCCAGTTCATCCAGGACCAGAACGGCCGCGCGAAGATCAAGGACAACAAGGTTGTCGTGGCCCGCAACTGGCCCGACGAGAAGGCCCGCCTGAACGGCGCCTTCACCATCGCGCGCGACCTCGCCCGCCTCGCCAAAGCGGGCTGAACGGGAACTATTCGCGACCGCAGCACGTTTCTCACCCAGATCCACATTGGGATTCAAGGAACGGAGTTTGTTATGAAATATGCTATTGCCATTGCCGCCGCGGTCGTCGTCGCCCTCGGCCTCGTCTATTTCGTCGACGTGGACCAGACGCAGGAAGCCGCACTGCCCGAGGTGACCATCGAAGGGGGTGAGCTGCCCGCCTACGACGTGGAAACCGGCGATGTCGAGATCGGCTCGACCGAAGCCACCGTGGAAGTGCCGGATGTCGACATCAGCACCAGCGAAGAGATCGTGACGCTGCCGACGATCGACGTCGAAAGCCCCGAGGAAGACAACCGGACCGCCGAGAGCAACTGATCCCGGCCGGAGCCATTCGAAGGGCTGCGCATCCCCGCGCGGCCCTTTTCCTTTGCGAACCCTATATGCTGGGGCATGACCCGTCCCGAGACCCTCCAGCCCGTCACCGATGAGGCGATCCGCCTCGCCAAGACCCTGCTCCGGACCGAGCGCCACGGTGCCCTTGGCACGCTGGAGCCGGGCTCGGGTGCGCCGCAGGTCAGCCGCGTCTCTCTCGCCACTGACCCGACCGGCGCGCCGCTCATCCTGATCTCCCGCCTGTCGGCCCATTTCGCGGCCCTCGAAGCGGATCCACGCTGCTCGCTGCTGCTTGGAACGCCGGGCAAGGGCGATCCGCTCGCCCATCCGCGCATGACGCTGGCCGCCTGCGCCGAGATGCTGGACGGTGACGCGCGGCAGGCGGCCCGCACCCGCTTCCTCGCCCGCCATCCGAAGGCCGCGCTCTATGCCGATTTCACCGATTTCGCCTTCTGGCGTCTGACGCCGCAGGGCGCCTCGCTCAACGGCGGCTTCGCCCGCGCGTTCGAGCTGACCGCCGACCACCTCGCCACACCCGCGATGCCGGACCTCACCGCCCTCGAACCCGACGCCGTGGTGCACATGAACGAGGACCACCGCGACGCCATCAAGCTCTACGCCGAGACCCTACTGGGCGAGCCCGAAGGCGACTGGCGCATCGCAACCCTCGATCCCGAAGGCATGGACCTGATCCACGGCGACCGCGTGGCCCGCCTCTCGTTCGACCCGCCACTCCGTTCCGCCGACGAACTGCGCCCGCGGCTTGTGGCCCTCGGCAAACGCGCCCGCGCCTGACCTTCTTCTTTGCAAAAGTACGCTTGGGGGTTCGGGCCGGGAACGGGCCAACGGGGCAGACAGCCCCCCGATTCCGTCTCAGCCCTGCGCTTCGACCGCCGCGGTGAGGTCGGCAATCACCTTCTCCCACACCGCCGGCTCCTGCGCGCCCTGCACCACGTAGCGCCCGCCGATCAGGAAGGTCGGCACGCCGCTGACGCCCATCTCGCGCGCCTGCGTGTCCTCGGCGATCACCTCCGCCCGGTCCGCGTCGCCCGCCAATAGCCGCTCGACGATCTCACGCTCCATCCCCGCGCTCTGAGCCACGTCAAGCAGCACGGCGTGGTCCGAAATGTCCTGCCCCTCCTTGAAATACCGCCGGAAAAGCTGGCTCACGACCGCGGACTGGTTGCCGGTGGTCTGGGCCCAGCGGATCACACGGTGCGCATCCACGGTGTTCGGCGTCCGCGCGATCTTCGCGAAGTCCACGTCGAGCCCGGCCTCCTGCGCCGCCTGCTCGATCCGGGCATAGAAGCCCTTCGCGTTCTCCTTCCCGAACTTCGCCTCCAGATACTCCGTCCGGTCCATTCCCTCCGCCGGCATGTCGGGGTTGAGCTGGAAGGGCCGCCACGTGATCTCGAACGGATTGCCCCCGGCCTCCAGCGCCCGGTCGAGCTTCGCCTTGCCGATATAGCACCACGGGCAGATCGGGTCGGAGATGATGTCGAGGCGGGTGGTCATGGCAGCTCCGGGTCGTAGAGGGCGGGCAGGGCGCGGCGCGCGAGCTTTCCGGTCGGTCCGCGCGGCAGGTCGGCGACGATCTGAATATGCTTCGGGCACTTGTAGGCGGCAAGGCGGGCGGCAAGCTGCGCCTTCACACCTGCGGCATCCGCGGGACCCGTTATGAAGCCCGCGATGATCCGGGTGCCGGGCTTCGGCGAGACCTCGCAGACCCCGGCTTCGGCCACCTCCGGTAGCGCCTCCAGCGCCGCCTCCACCTCCAGCGGCGAGACGCGGTAGCCCTGCGCGGTCATCAGGTCGTCGGTCCGGCCGAGATAGCGGATGGCGCCATCTTCAAGCATCTCCACCCGGTCGCCGGTGCAGAACCAGTCGCGGGGCGGGTCCTCGCCGAGATAGCCGAGCATCAGGCCGGGGTCGGAAGCGTGAACCGCCAACTCGCCGGGGTCCCCGCGGGGCACCGGACCATTCTCGTCCAGCACCGCAACGCTCCGCCCCGGCTGCGGCCAGCCGGTGATCCCGTCCGGCGCGGGGCGGGCGGGCGAGGACGAGACATAGGTCGACACCTCCGTCATCCCCAACGCTTCGTGCAGTTCCAGCCCGGTGCGGCGACGCCACTCCGCGCGCAGCGATGCCTGCAGGCTCTCCCCTGCGCTCAGCCCGTGGCGCAGGCTCGCGCAGGCGACGTGCAGGTCACCGTCCCACTTCAATATCTGCCGGTAGACACCTGGAACGGCCGCGAAAATCGTCGGCCGCTCCGCCGCGATCACCTCCGGCAGCGCGCCGTCCCGCCGGATCAGTGCCGTAACTCCGGCCGCCCACGGATCCATAAGCCCGGTGCCGAGCGTATAGGTCCAGTTGAAGGCCCCGGCGTGGAACAGCACGTCGTCCGGCGTCAGCCCGTACCAGCCCTCCCACATCATCCGCCGCGCCCAGACCGCACGCTGCGCATGGACCACTGCCTTCGCGCGGCCGCCGGAGCCGGAGGTGAAGACGATATAGGCCGGGTCATCCTTCGCGGTGTCCGCAAAACCGACCGGCGCGGCCCGGCGCAGCGCCGCGAGATCCGTCAGCACCGGCGCCTTCACCGGCGGCAGGTCCAGCCCCTCGCCCAACGCGACCATCTTCGGCCCTAGCAGCGCGATCATCGGCGAAAGCTCCGCCGCCGCGAGCTGTGCGGAGACCGGCACCGGTACCGCCCCCAGCGCATTCGCGCCGAGGAAGAGCAGTGGAAAGTCCACCTCGTTCCCCAGCCGCAGCAGCAGCCGATCCCCCCGCTCCAGACCCACTGCGGCGAGGCCCCCGGCCACCCGCTCTACCGTCTCGATCAGGCGGGCGTAGCTCCAGCTCTCCCGCCCCGCACCCACCAGCCGCAGCGCCTCCTTCTCCGGCACCGCACGGCCCGCGGACAGCACGTAGGCGGCGAGGTTGAAGCGCTCGGGGCAGGGGGGCGGCGTGCCCCGGACGATGCTCGGTTCCATGGGCCCACCCGTCCCATATTGCCCCGCCCCCGTCCATCGCCTATCAGCACCCCATGTCAGACGAGACGCCATCCGTCCTGCGCATCGCCCGCGAGGGCGCGCCCGAGGAAACGCCCGAGCCCCTGCGCCTCGGCGAGCGGGTGCGCGCGCTGCGCAAGGCCCGCAACTGGACGCTGGAGCAGGCGGCCCGGCAGGCGGGGCTCGCCCGCTCGACGCTGTCGAAGATCGAGAACGAGCAGATGTCACCGACCTTCGACGCGGTGCAGAAGCTCGCCAAGGGGCTCGACATCTCCGTCCCCCAGCTCTTCACGCCGCCGTCGGAGGAGCGCACGATGGCGCGCCGCGCGCTGACCAGGCGGGGCGAGGGCAAGCCGCTGATTACCGCGACCTACGAGCACGAACTCCTGTCGGGCGAGCTCACCCGCAAGAAGATGCTGCCCTACCGCGCCCGCATCCGCGCCCGCTCCTTCGAGGAGTTCGACGGCTGGGTCCGCCACGACGGCGAGGAGTTCCTCTATGTCCTCACGGGCCGCATCCGCTTCTTCACCGAGTTCTACGAGCCGGTGGAGATGCAGCGCGGCGACAGCGCCTACTACGACGCCGCCATGGGCCACAACGTCATCTCCATCTCCGACGACGACGCGGAGATCCTGTGGGTGACCTCGCTGGGGTGAGGGAACAGAGATTCGCTTCATGGCGCGGCCACGATGCCGTACGTTTCCGGCACCGTAAATCGCCGGACGTTTCCCGCTTCACATAGAAATGCCCAAATCGATTTTTAAGAAGGGCCGAATACCAATCAAAGGTGGCTTGCCGTGAGGGTAGTGTCAGCTTTTATCATCGCTCCAATCGTTCCCGCACTTTTGGCTCTGGGAATGAGCTGGACGATTGATGATCACGTGCATGTGGAGTTCGTCTTGGGTATTGGGGCGACTTTTGGTTATGGGATTGCGGTGCTTGCTGGATTGCCGGCCTATCTATTTTACTTTAGACAGCTGGATCCTGTTCGAGTTATGCCATTCATTTATTTTGCATTATTGATTTCGATGATAAATTTTTACTTATTCGGTATCATCACCATATACCAGTCGGGCTCAGTGTTAGCTTTGCTGTCGGTGACTTACCTCGGCTATAGCCTCCTATTCGCCTTATCTACTGCGATTGCGGTATCTGCATTCTATATGATCGCATTCTACAGCTTCGGCAAACGGTCTCAGCGCTGAACTTGGCCGCCGCATAGTATTCGCTCTGCCTGCCCATCCGTTTCTCGGTTATCCCCTCAGCGCCGCCAGTTCCGCCTCCAGCCGGGCGATCTTTTCGTCGCGTTCGGCGAGGGCTTTGGAGACGTCCTCGGCGCCGAACATCTGGGGGATGTGCTGGGGGCAGTTGGTGTCCCAAGCCGCGACGGTGAAGACGATCGCCTGTTCGGGGCGGGCGCGATAGTTTTCGGGCATCAGCCGCTCGACGAGGAAGGGGTCGTCCTCGATCACCTCCGCCGTGCCCCAGATCTTCACCCGGCGCTGGTTCATGTAGTCCATCAGGAAGAGATACGCCTTGGGGTTCTCCGTCAGGTTCCCCTGGCTGATGAACTGCTTGTTGCCCTTGTAGTCCGCGAAGCCGATCCGGTGGGCGTCGAGCGGGACGAGGAAGCCTTTCGGCCCGCCGCGGTGCTGGATATAGGGCTGCCCGTCTGCCGTCGCCGTGGCGAGGTACGCGCTGTTGCGCTCGGCGAGGAAGGCGCGCAGGTCGGCGGTGATCTCCGTCCGCCAGCCCGTGCTCTCCTCCATCCTGGCATACGCCGCGCGGGAGCCCTTGCGGGCCTGGATCTCCTTCACGGCGGGGGTGAATGCGACGTCGCTGGGATAGGGCCGGGTCATGGCATCCTCCATCGGTGATGATGGGGATATGGACCGATCGGTCCGTAACGACAAGATCCGCGCGGAAACGTGATCGCTCCCGGCCTTATGGCATTGGTCGCGACGCCGTGCCTACTTCTGCGACTGCCAGGTCTCCACGAGTTCCTGCTCGCTTCCGACCGAGCGCCAACGGTCCACGTGGAACTTCGTGACGCAGTTGTCGACGTCGGCCCGGTCCGGCTGGCCGCACAGGAAACGGCCGGTTTCAAGAGCTTGCCGGGACACATCGTAGTGTCTCCGGAAGCGATGCTCGAACGTGTAGGAGTATCGGCTGAACGGATTGTAGGGGATCGCGGCCACGCGCCGTTCCATCGTCAGAACGCTGAAGACCGGTTCGTCGCCGTTGATGTCGAAGGTGGCCAGGTCAGTCGGGGCGTACACCCGTGTATGGTACCGGACCGGCATGTAGCCGCGCTCGTCCTCCGTCAGCTCGCCATTCACCATGTCGGCGAGATCGCTGCCCGCGGGGTTGAAGCCTGCAACGGCGACGTAGTCGATCTGGACGCTCGACAGATCGGCCACGCTGTCGGTGACCCATGGCTGCATTTGGAGCGCCTCTTCGGGTGTCGGTGGCCGTCCGCGCCTGCGGGCCCGGGGCAGCGTCGGGTCTTCCATGATGACTTGCCGCGCCGGCACGGCCCGCAGATCCACGATGCCACTCTCGAACTGCCTGCGGAGCCCGGGCACGACGCCGGCCGCGAGCAGATAGACCGCATCGGGGGTATCGGTCATCACCAGTGCGTCGCAGGCGAAGTAGCAGCCCCCGTGCGCGACGTCCTCTTCAGCCAGGAACAGGATGGTCTTTCCCGACAGATCGATCGGTTCGCCGAGGATCTCGATCGCCGCCACGGCCGCGAGCTGGTCCCTCAGGATCAGGCGATCGGCGATCGGGGGATAGACGAAAACGGAGAGGAAAAGAGCGAGCGCGGCCGCACCGGCAGCGATGTGATACCAGAACAGCAGCAGCGCCAATCCACCGAGGATCCAGTTCAGCGCGACGGCATTGGCGAGCGGGACGTTTCCGTTCGCGGCGATGAACCCGTGCGCCGCACCGCCTGATGCCAGCAGCACCAGGACCCACTTGATGTTCATGCATCCCCCACATGCGTTCTTCAGGATCGTCGGCGTGCGTCCTGGTCAACGGCGCCTCGGATCCAATCCGGACGCGGCCTCTTCGGTTGATGTGCTGAGTGGCTATCTTGCTGGATTCTATCGGAAAAACGAGTTCAACGCAAAATCGCTCGCGCGGACCGTCGCACGACCTTTCGAGAGGGCGCAAGAATTGACGCCCGCGCGGGTGGCTTTCAAGCGCGAGTGTTGGTGTCGAGATACAGCCTTGGCGTGTGTGGGGCCGCCTACTGGAACATCGCCCGCAGATCGACGGTGGAGCGTTCGTTGAGGTCGTTCCAGTGCGCCTTGAGGAACGTGTTCGCGGCCTCGCGCCCCTTCGCCTTCAGCGCCTCCAGCATCGTCCGGTCCGGCTGCAGCTTGGTCGCGACGCCCAGCTTCGCCATCGTCTCGTCATCGCGGATCGAGTGGATCAGTACGTCCTTGAAGCGGTTGCCCCAGCGGGCGTTGCGCAGCACGCCCTCCTCGATCAGGCGGCGGACGAAGTCGATGTTGCGGAGCTCGCGCAGGAGCGAGGAGTTGAAGCTGATCTCGTTGATGCGGTTGAGGATCTCGTGCGCCTTGCGCGGCACCTCCTCCCGCTCCAGCGGGTTGATGTGGACGATCAGCACGTCGCGCGTCTTGGTCTCGTAGAAGAGGGGGAAGAGGGCGGGATTGCCGATATAGCCGCCGTCCCAATAGGCCTCCATCTCGCCGGTCGCGGGATCCGGGATCTCCACCGCGCGGAACAGCGTGGGCAGGCAGGCCGACGCCAGCACCGCGTCGATTGAGATCTCGGCCCCCTCGAACACCTTGATCTTGCCGGTCCGCACATTGGTCGCGCAGATGAATAGCTTTGGCCCCTCCGGATCCTCCATGTGGAAGCAGACCTGGCTCAGCACGTCGCGCAGCGGGTTCACGTCGAGCGGGTTGAGCTCGTAGGGCGAGAACATGCGCGTCAGCGTCTCGCCCGCGAAATAGGCCGGGTTCGACTGGAGCGCGGCGACGGTGGAGGCGATGTCGGGGCTGAGGAACCGCAGCCATTCCAGCGTCGGATTGGACTGCGCGGCGCGGGTGGCGATCTGGTCCCAGAACCAGTCGAGCTTCGCCTTCGCGCCCGCATTTCCGCCCTCGACATAGCCGCATTTCAAGGCAGCCGCGTTCATCGCCCCGGCGGAGGTTGCGGTGATGCCCTCGATCACCAGCTTGTCCTCCTCCAACAGCCGGTCGAGCACGCCCCAGGTCAGCGCCCCGTGCGCGCCGCCGCCCTGCAGCGCCAGATTTACAGCCTTCGTTCCCCGAGCCATGACCACACCCCCTTGGTCCTGCCCCGAAGCTTCTCCGGGGTCTTTCTCAAACTATGGAAGGTCCCGGCGCGGCGGCCGGGACGGTGGCGCGTCAGAGCGCGGTCCAGCCGCCGTCCACGCTGATTGTCGTGCCGGTGATCTGCTCCGCCGCGGGTGAGCACAGGAACGCGACCGTGCCGCCGATCTGCTCCACCGTGGCGAACTGCTTGGAGGGCTGGCGGTCGAGCAGCACCTCCTTCACCGCCGTCTCCCGATCCATGTTGTACTTCTCCATGGTCTCGGGGATCTGCTTTTCCACCAGCGGCGTCATGACGTAGCCGGGGCAGATCGCGTTGCAGGTGATCGGCTCCTCCGCCGTCTCCAGCGCCACGACCTTCGACATGCCCACGACGCCGTGCTTGGCCGAGACGTAGGCGGACTTGTAGGGCGAGGCGGTCAGGCCGTGGGCCGAGGCGATGTTGACGACGCGGCCCCAGCCCGCCTTGCGCATCAGGGGCAGGGCGGCGGCGGTGGTGTGGAAGGCGGAGGTCATGTTGATCGCGATGATCGCGTCCCACTTCTCCGCCGGGAACTCGTCGATGCCCGCGACGTGCTGGATGCCCGCATTGTTGATCAGGATGTCGACCTTGCCGAAGCGCTCCGCCGCCTTTTCGACCAGCGCGCGGCACTCGTCGCCCTTCGACATGTCCGCCTTGATGTAGACGGCCTCCGTCCCGTGTTCGGAGGCGATCTTCTCGGCCAGTTCGTGATCCTCGGGATTGTCAGAGAAGGAGTTCAGCACCACCTTAGCCCCCTGCCGGGCCAGCTCCTCGGCCACGCCGAGGCCGATGCCCGAGTTCGATCCGGTGATGACGGCGACCTTGTCTTTGACGGACATTGGGGGAGCTCCTTCTTCGTGCGACATTCCGTTCCGCAACACATAGATGCTGCGCGTGCGAAGGCGACCGGAAATCGCGATTCTGAACCCTTCGGGACGGATCGTGCGCTCGGGAGCCTCGCGGGCAGGGGAATGGGGCGCGATCAGGCCCTTGGAACCACGCAGAAAAAAACCCCCTCGCAAGCGAGGGGGTTGAGTGTTGAGGCAGGTTTCATACAGGCAAGAAACCTATCGAGCAGTGGCTTCAATATAGGGATCAGGGCCCTCCAACACAAAGATAATTTTTTGCGCCGCCCCCCGCCGCCCTGTAGGGTTGCGCGAAGAAATCCATAACAAACAGGCAGATGGTGCAGATATGTCACGAGTGGTCTTAGCTTTGGCAACAGCGTTCGCCCTCACCTCCCCCGCGGTGGCCGAGCCGCAGCATGGCATCGCTATGTACGGTGAACCGGCCCTGCCACCAGATTTTGCGCATCTGCCCTACGCCAACCCCGCCGCGCCGCAGGGCGGGGCGATCATCTACGGCGAGGCCAGCACCTTCGACAGTCTCAATCCGTTCATCCAGCGCGGCCGTGCGCCCTGGGGCGTGCGCGCCCATACGGTCGAGAGCCTGATGGGCCGGAATTACGACGAGCCCTTCGCACTTTACGGTCTGCTCGCCGAATCGGTGGAGACCGGACCGAATCGCGAATGGGTGGAATTCACCCTCAACCCCGCCGCCCGCTTCTCCGACGGCAGCCCGGTCACGGTCGAGGATGTGGTCTGGTCGATGCAGATCCTTGGCGAGGAGGGCCACGGCCGCTACCGCGCGGCCTGGGACGGCGTCGAAAGCTGGGAGCAGACGGGCGAACGCTCCGTCCGCTTCAACCTCACTGGTGAGAACCTGGAGCTGCCGCTGATCCTCGCCATGCGCCCGATCCTGAAGAAGGGCGACTGGGACGACCGCGATTTCACCGCGAGCAACCTCGACCCCTTCGTCGCCTCCGGCCCCTATACGGTCGGCGCATTCGAGCCGGGCCGCTTCATCGAGTTCGACCGCAACCCCGACTACTGGGGCAACGAGCTCGGCTTCAACCGCGGGCGGCACAATTTCGAGACCATCCGCTACGAGTTCTTCGGCAATGGGGACGCCGCCTGGCAGGGCTTCACCTCCGGCGAGACAAACATGCGGGTCGAATGGGACGCGGCGCGCTGGGCCACCGAGTACGACTTCCCGCGCGCAGAGCGGGGCGAGGTCGTGCTCAGCGAGGTGCCGCACCAGCGCCCCACCGGGATGGAGGGCTTCGTGATGAACACGCGGCGCGACATCTTCGCCGACATCCGCGTGCGCGATGCCATGATCCACGCCTTCAACTTCGAATGGATCAACGGGCGCCTGAACGAGGGGCTGCCAGAGCGCATCACTTCCTACTTCTCCAACTCCCAGCTCGCCTTCGAAGGGGAGGCCACGGGGCTGGAGCGCGAGTTGCTGGAGCCCTTCGCCGACACGCTGCCCGCCGACGTGTTCGAGGCCTATGCCTTGCCCGAGGGCGACGACGACGTGCGCAACCGCCGCAACCTGCGCACCGCGCAGCGACTGCTCGCCGACGCCGGCTGGACGCTTCAGAACGGCGCGCTGGTCAACGAGGCGGGCACGCCCTTCGCCTTCGAGATCCTGCTCGGCGCCTCCGAAAACGAGCCCGTCGCCAACATCTACGCCGACGCGCTCGGGCGGCTCGGCATGGACGTGACCATCACCCTGGTCGATAGCGCGCAGTACACCGAACGCCTGCTCGACTACGACTACGACATGGTGCCGATCACCTGGCGCATGTCGCTGTCCCCGGGCACCGAGCAGCGGCTCTACTGGGGCTCGGACGGGGTGACGGAGCAGGGCAGCCGCAACTACATGGGCGTGGACAGCCCGGCGGTGGACGCACTGATCGAGAATCTCATTGACGCAGGCTCGGAGGAGGAGTTTCTGGCCACGACCCGGGCGCTCGACCGCGTGCTGACCACGGGTCGCTATGTCGTCCCGTTCTGGCACACGCCCGTCACCCTTGTCGCCCATGGCGCGGAGCTGCACTACCCCGAGGAGCTGCCCATCTATGGTTACTGGATCGGCTTCGCCCCCGATGTCTGGTGGTACGAGGCGAACTAGCCGGCTGCTGCTCCAGCTCGCGCGACTCGGCGCGCTGGCGGGGTTCTGCTTCGGCTATCTCGGCGCGCTGCATCCGTTCTTCGACAGCTTCGCGCCGTTCCGGCTGCACCTGCTGGCGGTCGTGGTGGCGCTGTCCCTGTTGCTCGGCTGGCGGCGCATGGTGGTCGCCGCGATCCTAGTGGTGATCGTCGCGCAGGACGTGTTCGCGACCGGCGCGCCGGTGGCCGGCGAGCCCCTGACGGCGTGGAGCCACAACTTGCGCTTCGACAATCCCGCGCCGCTGGCCGAGGCCGAGCGGATCCGCGCCGCCGACCCGGACCTCGTGATGCTGCAGGAGGTCTCCACCCCCAACGCCGCGATCGTCGAGGCGCTTGCCGACCGCTACGAGGGCCGGCTGATCTGTCCCGGCGTGACCGCGGTGGGCGGCCCGGCGGTGATGGCGCGCGAGGCCTTCCTCGACCAGGGCTGCGAGCTCGGCCTCGCCTGGGCCCGGATCGAAACGGTGCACGGTCCGCTCACCGTCGCCTCGCTCCACGTCCACTGGCCCTGGCCCTTCGAGCAGGCGGAGGACATCGCGCGCCTCTCCGCGGTGGTCGAGACCCTGCCGCGACCGCTCATCGTCGCCGGTGACTTCAACAACTCCGCCTGGAGCCACGCGGTCCACGCCATGTCCGACGCTGCCGCGGCGCAGGCGATCCCGGGCTGGCGCAACACCTTTCCCAGCTTCGCCGTCCACCTCGATCACGTGCTGCTGGGTGCGGGCTGGACCGGGGAGGTCGACGTGCGCGCGGTCGGCGGCTCCGACCACACGGCGCTCCTCACCCGGTTCGGGCCGCGCTAGACGCTCTCACGCCGCTTCGTCGGCTCGCCCCGGCGGTTGGCGACGCGCACGCCCGCGGCCTTTTCGGCGGCGGTGGGCGGCGTCACGAGCCCAGCGGAGATGATGAGCTTCGCCGCATCCTCCACCTCCATATCGAGCATCACGACATCGCGCCGCGGCACGAAGAGCAGGAAGCCGCTCGTCGGGTTCGGCGTCGTGGGCAGGAAGACGGAGATCAGCCGATCGTCCGGCAGCTTCTGCGCCACCTCACCCTTCGTCTCGGTCGACACGAACGCGACGGCCCAGATGCCCTGCCGCGGATACTCGATCAGGCAGGCCTGGGAGAACGAGCTGCCGTTCTGGCTCAGGATCGTCTCGGCGATCTGCTTGATGCCGTTGTAGATAGAGCCCACGACCGGCGTCCGCTCGAAGATCCCCTCGTACCACCGCAGGATCGACCGCCCGACGAGGCCGCGCGTGATATAGCCGACCATCGCAGTGAAGAGGAGGAAGATGATGACGCCGAAGCCCGGAACGCCGCGGCCCAGATAGGTCGCGGGGTTGTAGACCGCGGGCACCAGCGGCACGACGCGCGCGTCGATCGCGGTGATCACGGTCCAGGTCAGCCACAGCGTGAGCCCCACCGGCGCCACGATGACGAGGCCCGTCAGGAAGTAGCCGCGCCAGCGTTGCAGCATCGAGGGGCGCGGCGCGCGCGGACGGCGATTTTTCGGCGAGCGGGCCATGGGAGTTCCGTTCCTGTGTCGTCGCAAAGAGATAGCGGCGGATCAGCCGACTGTTAAGGCTCACTCTGCATGTGTCGGGTCTTTCCGCCGGCCAAATGCCCTTCACGTCACGAAGCGAGGAGCGGATCGGCGGTGGATTGCCGGGGCGGGCCGCGCGTCAATCGGCGTAGATCATCTTCCGCGTCATCCCGCCATCCACAACTACCTGCGTGCCGGTCACGAAGCCCGCATCGGCGAGCCAGGCCACGGTCTCCGCCACATCCCGCGCCGTGCCTACCCGCCCGGCGGGATGCTGCGCATGGTCGGTCTCGGTGAGTTCCGCGGCTGCACCGCCCGGCCGCAACGCGCCGACCTCGATCCAGCCCGGCAGGATCGCGTTCGCCCGAATGTCTGGGCCGAGGCTCACGGCGAGCGCATGGGTGAAAGCGGTCAGCGCGCCTTTGGCAGCGGCATAGGCCTCCGTGTCCGGTTCGGACATCAGCGCCCGGGTCGAGGCGATATTGACAATGGAGCCCTTGGCGGCGCGCAGGGCGGGGACGCAGGCGCGGGTGACGAGGAAGGCGCCCGTGAGGTGACTGTCGAGCATCGCGCGCCAGTCGGCGAGCGCCAGCTCCTCGATCTGCCCGGTCACCGGGTTCGCGCGCCCGGCATTGTTCACCAGGAGGTCGAGCCGATCGAGCGCAAGCGTCTCCAACACACCGGCCACCGCCGCCTCGTTGCTCACATCGCAGAGATGCCCGGTGATCCCATCGAGGGCCGCAAGCGCCTCCGCGTCCGTATCCAGCACGTCGACCTGCCAGCCCTGCGCCGCGAGGTGCTGCGCCGTGCCCAGCCCGATCCCCTTTGCGCCGCCGGTAACGAGGGCCCGCCGTGTCACCGGTTGCAGAGGGCGAGGGCGGTTTCGCGGGCGAGCTTCTCGATGCCGGCCCAGTCGCCTTCGACCATCATGCTCTTGGGCGCGACCCAGGAGCCGCCGACCGTGACCACGTTGGGCAGGTCGAGATACTCCTTCGCGTTCTTCAGGCTGACGCCGCCCGTGGGGCAGAACTTGATGTGGGGCAAGGGCGAGGACAGCGCCTTGAGCATCGGCGCGCCGCCGGCGGCGGAGGCGGGGAAGAACTTCACCACCTCGAAGCCGCTATCGGCGAGGTCCATCGCCTCGGTCGGCGTCGCACAGCCGGGCAGGAAGGGCATGCCCGCGTCGATCACCCGCTCGATCAGCGCGGCCGGGGCGCCCGGCGAGACGCCGAATGCGCAGCCCGCCTCGAGGCAATCGTCCACGTCGCGCGGTGTCTTCAGCGTGCCTGCGCCCACGATGGCGCCTTCGACCCCCGCCTTGATCCGGCGGATCGCCTCCAGCGCCGCATCGCTGCGCAGCGTGATCTCCAGCGTCGTGATCCCGCCCGCGACCAGCGCCGTGGCGAGCGGAACGGCGTGGTCGGGATCCTCGATCACGATCACGGGGATCATTGGGGCGGAGCGGGCAAGCTCCAGGGTCGAGAGGGTCATGGGGTCCTCCTGTTATCCGGCCGTGCGGCCGCTTGGCCGGGGGCGGGAGCCTCCGGCGGGGATATTTCAAGACAGATGAAGCGGGATCACTCCGCGGCAAACAGGACGCTCGCGCCCCCCTCGGCCGGACCCACATTCTGGCGGAAGGCGGTGAAGAGCTCGCGCCCGATGCCGAACTGGTTGGCGGAAAGATCGGCGGTCACGGCCTCGCGCGCCTCGAAATCCTCGGCGAGGACCTCCAGCGTTCCGGCCTCGCCATCGACCCGGATCAGGTCGCCGTCGCGCAGCTTCGCGATCGGGCCGCCATCCGCCGCTTCGGGGGAGAGGTGGATCGCGGCGGGCACCTTGCCGGAAGCTCCGGACATCCGGCCATCTGTTACAAGAGCGACCTTGAAGCCCTTATCCTGTAACACACCGAGCAGCGGGGTGAGCGAGTGCAGTTCCGGCATGCCGTTCGCCTGCGGACCCTGGAAGCGGACGACGCAGACCACGTCCTGCTCCAGCTCACCGGCGTTGAACGCGGCCTTCACATCGGCCTGGTCGTGGAAGATGCGGGCGGGCGCCTCGATCACCCGGCGCTCGGGCTTCACGGCGGAGGTCTTGATGACCGCGGTGCCGAGATTGCCGGTCAGCAGCGTCAGGCCGCCGGTCGCCTGGAAGGGAGAGGCCGCGGGGCGCAGGATCATGTCATTGCCGCTGTCCGCCGGGCCGTCCTTCCACGTGATCTCCCCATTCTCGATGGTCGGCTCCTTGGTGTAGTGGGTCAGGCCCTCGCCCGCGACGGTGCGCACGTCCTCGTGCAGCAGGCCTTCGGACAGGAGCTCGCGGATCATGTATTGCAGCCCGCCCGCGGCGTGGAATTGGTTCACGTCGGCGAGGCCGTTGGGATAGACCTTGGCCATCAGCGGGGTGAGGGAGGAGAGGTCGCTCATATCCTCCCACGTGATGGCGATGCCGGCGGCCCGCGCCATGGCGACGAGGTGCAGGATCAGGTTGGTGGAGCCCCCCGTGGCGTGCAGGCCGACCATGCCATTGACGAAGGCGCGCTCGTCGAGGACCTCGCCGCAGGGTGTGAATTCGTTGCCGGCGGCGGTGATCTGGAGCGCGCGGCGAGTGGCGGCTTTCGTCAGCGCGTCGCGCAGCTCGGTGCCGGGGTTTACGAAGCTTGCGCCGGGCAGGTGCAGGCCCATGAACTCCATCAGCATCTGGTTGGTGTTGGCGGTGCCGTAGAAGGTGCAGGTGCCGGGGCTATGGTAGCTCGCCATCTCCGCCTTCAAGAGCTCGTCGCGCCCGATCTCGCCCTTGGCGAATTGCTGGCGCACGCGGGCCTTCTCGTCGTTTGGCAGGCCGGAGGGCATGGGGCCCGCGGGGACGAAGACCGCTGGGATATGCCCGAAGGTCGCCGCCGCGATCACGAGGCCCGGCACGATCTTGTCGCAGATGCCAAGATACATGGCGGCATCATAGGCGTTATGGCTGAGGCCCACCCCGGCGGCGAGCGCGATCACGTCGCGGGAGAAGAGTGACAGCTCCATGCCCGGCTGCCCTTGGGTGACGCCGTCGCACATGGCCGGAACGCCGCCTGCGACCTGCGCGGCCCCGCCTGCGGCGCGTGCCTCGGCCCGGATCATCTCGGGGAAGGTCTCGTAGGGCTTATGCGCCGAGAGCATGTCGTTGTAGGCGGTGATGATCCCGATATTCCCGGCATCGGTGAAGGAGATCGCCTCCTTGTCCGCCGTTCCGCAGCCCGCCGTCACATGCGCCATGTTTCCGCAGGACAGCGCCTTGCGGTGCGGGCCGTCATCCGCGGCCCGGCGGATCCGGTCGAGATAGGGTTCCCGAAGCGGTTTGGATCGCTCGATGATGCGGTCGGTGACGGCCTGAAGCTCGGCGCGGACGGTCATGGGAGTTCCTCCGGTGAGGCATGGCGGCGGGCAACCCGGCGGCCTGCCGCTTTTGACGTTACGTATAAGGTTGCGGTCCCATGCGAACAAGGCGGGAGCCCGGGTTCGAAGCCTGCGAAATCCCGCGCGGACCGGCAGCATTCTTGCGCGCTTTCCGCAACGTAAGGTCACATTTGTGGCGCGATAAAGCCTTGCAATGACACCGGTCGCCGTCATGCTGGTGTCACGGAGGAGCGGCGTCAGACCGCCCCCGCCCATGGGAGGGGAGCTGCGCATGGACGTGGCGCAACTGCTGATCGGCGGCATCGCCAACGGCTGCATCTACGGACTCGTCGCCCTCGGCTTCGTGCTGATCTACAAGGCGAGCGAGGCGGTGAACTTCGCGCAGGGCGACATGCTGATGCTCGGCGCGTTCCTGGGCCTCACCTTCATCAATTCGGACCGGGCGGACCTGCCCTTCGTCGTGGGGATCACGGCGGCGGCGATCTGCCTTGGCGCCTTCGCCTATGCGCTCGACCGCTTCGTGTTGCGCGCGATCTTCGGACAGCCGCATTTCGCCATGGTGATCCTGACGATCGCCCTGGGCTTCATCCTGCGGTTCGCGGCAGGCTCCATCTGGGGCTACGACCCGGTCTCGCTGGAGACGCCGTTCGCGGGCGAGATCCTGCGCTTCGGTGGGCTGACGCTGGCGGTGGCGGACCTGATCATCATCGTGGCGACCTGCGCGCTGACCATGGTGCTGTGGCTGTTCTTCGCGAAGACGCGGCTGGGCGTGGCGATGCAGGCGAGCTCGCAGAACCAGATGGCGGCCTATTACATGGGCATACCGGTGAAGCGGGTGAACTCCATCGTCTGGGCGCTGTCGGGCGTGGTCTCGGCCATTGCAGGCGTGCTCTTCGCCGCGAAGGGGGCGATTGAACCTGCGGTCGGGTTGCTCTTCGGCATCAAGGCGTTCGCGGCCGCTGTGATCGGCGGCTTCGGCTCGCTGCCCGGGGCGCTGATGGGCGGCCTACTGATCGGCGTGGTCGAGCAGTTCGCCGCCCGCTACGCGCCCTCCGGCACCGCGCAGATCGCGCCCTACGCGCTGATGCTGCTGGTTCTGATCCTGCGCCCCGGCGGGCTGTTCGCGCAGATCGCGCAGAAGAAGGTCTAGGCCATGCGGGTCCACTTCAAGAAGAGCTATGACGAGGATATCCGCCTCTTCGAGGACTGGCGGCGCGCGGCGAAATACGGCGTGCTGATCGCCCTCATGACCGCGCTGCCGTTCCTCATCAGCGACTACATCCTCGGCGAGGTCACGCTGGTGCTGGTCTGGTGCATCGCGGGGATGGGCCTGATGATCCTCGCCGGGCACACGGGGCAGGTGAGCCTCGGCCATGCGGCCTTCATGGCGATCGGGGCGTTTTCAAACCTCTGGTTCATGTCGCAGGGCATGCATTTCCTGATCGCCCTGCCGCTCGCCGCGATCTTCACAGGCGTGATCGGAGCGGTAATCGCGCTGCCGATCCTCCGCCTCTCCGGCATCTACCTCGCCATCGCGACGCTGGCGCTCTCCATCATCGTGGAGGACATCGCCATCGTCGCAGAGCCCTATACCGGCGGCGTCGCGGGCGTCTTCGCCCCGCCGATCGAGATGTTCGGCCTGACCATCGATCGCTACGGTTCGCCCAAGGCCTTCTATTGGATGTGCCTGATCTGCGTCGTCGTGGTCACGCTGGGCTACGCGAACCTGCTGCGCTCGGCGACTGGCCGGTCGTTCCTCGCCGTGCGCGACAGCGAGGTTTCGGCCCGCGCGCTGGGCGTGAACGTGACGCGGACCAAGGCGCTGGCCTTCGGCCTCTCCTGCGCGGTGACGGGGCTGGCGGGCGCGCTCTACGCCCATTTCATCCAGATCGTGAACTACGAGAGCTTCCTGATCCTGATCTCAATCACCTTGGTGCTGCAGGTGGTGATCGGGGGCCTCGGCTCGATCCACGGGGCGTTCTTCGGTGCCATCGTCGTGGGGCTCCTGCCGCAAGGCATCGCGATCCTGCGCGACTTCCTGCAAGGCTCGGTCGGCATCGACATCTCCGCCTATCCGGGCATCGACACGGCGGTCTTCGCCGCGATCATCGTCGCGATCGTGATCTACGAACCATTGGGCCTCTATGGTTTCTACATGAAGCTCAAGGCGCAGTGGCAGCTCTTCCCGCTTGCCCGCCGCGACATGTTCCGCCGCTCGAAGTCCTACCTGAAGACGGAGCGGATGCGATGAGCCTGCTCAGCGTCACCGATCTCGCGATCCATTTCGGCGGAGTGAAGGCCGTGGACGGCGTGAGTTTCGAGGTCGAGCCGGGCGAAGTCTTCACCATCGTGGGGCCGAACGGGGCTGGGAAGTCGACGATCTTCAACCTGATCTCGCGCTTCTACCAGCCGACGCACGGGCGGATCGTCTTCGACGGGGAGGACATCACGAACACGCCCGCGCACCATATCGCGGAACTCGGCATCGCGCGGACGTTCCAGAACATCGAGCTCTTCGACCATTCGACGGTGCTCCAGAACCTGCTGGTCGGGCGGCATACGAAGCGGCGGGCGACGTGGCTGGAGGATGTGCTGCACCTGCCGCGCTCCCGTTCGAATGAGCGGGAGGCGCGGCGCGCCGTGGAGGAGGTGATCGACTTCCTCGACCTCGCGGCCTACCGCGACAAGATGATCGCGGGCCTGCCCTATGGCGTGCGCAAGGTGGTCGAGATCGCCCGCGCGCTCGCCTGCAACCCGCGCCTGATCCTGCTCGACGAGCCTGCCTCGGGCCTGTCGGTCGAGGAGACCTCCGACATGGCCTTCTGGATCGAGGACATGCAGAAGGATCTGGGCCTCACGGTGCTCATGGTGGAGCACGACATGAGCCTTGTGTCCGCCGTGTCCGACCGGGTGCTGGCCGTGGCCGAGGGCAAGCCGCTCGCCATGGGCACCAGCGCCGAGGTGCAGTCCGATCCGAAGGTGATCGAGGCCTATCTGGGGACGGCGGCATGATGGGGTGGCGCAACAGAAGGCCAGCGCCCGACCTCGGGGGGGCGTTTAGAACGGCTCTGTGGCGTCGCTTTACTTCTCAAGCCCGTAGGTCGGTCTTTCTGCGCATGACCCAACAAAGCGCCCTCCCGGGGGGAGGTCGGGCGCTAGCCGGATGCTGGTCGCATCCGACCATAGGGGGAGAGACCCCATGAAAGACCTCAATCACAACGTTCTCGAGGTCCGGAATGTCGAGACCTTCTACGGCCCGATCATGGCGCTGCGCGGGGTCTCCATCGACGTGCCCGAAGGCCAGATCGTCACGATTCTCGGCGCCAACGGCGCCGGCAAGACCACGCTGATGAAGACCGTCTCCGGCGCGCTCGATCCGGAGAAGGGCACCGTCTCCTTCCTCGGCGAGCGGGTGGACGGCGACGAGCCCGACCGGATGGTCCGCCGCGGCATGGCGCATGTGCCCGAGGGCCGCGAGGTCTTCCCGTTCCTGACCGTGGAGGAGAATCTGCGCCTCGGCGCCTATACCCGCCGCGACGGCGGCATCGGCGACGACATGGAGATGGTGTTCTCCTACTTCCCGATCCTGAAGGAACGGCGCGCGCAACAGGCGGGCACGCTCTCGGGCGGACAGCAGCAGATGCTCGCCATCGGCCGCGGGCTCATGGCCCGGCCCCGCCTGATGCTGCTCGACGAACCGTCGCTCGGCCTCTCGCCGCTTCTGGTGCAGGAGATCTTCGCCATCATCCGCCGCCTGAACGAGGAGCAGGGCGTGACGATGCTGCTGGTGGAGCAGAACGCGCAGGTGGCACTGAACACCGCCGACTTCGGCTACGTGCTGGAGATCGGGCGGATCGTGATGGCGGGCGAGGCCTCCAAGCTGCTCGGCAGCGAGGACATCCAGGAATTCTACCTCGGCGGCGGCCACGCGGGCGGCCCCCGCGAGCAGAAACGCTGGAAGCGAAGAAAGACGTGGCGGTGACCGAGATGCCCCGAAACGCTATGGAGGATCCGATCACCTTCGAGGGCCACGACACCGTCGTGAAGCTTTGGGCCGCGAAATGCGCGGAGCGGGGTGGCCGGACCGCGCATCGTGAGAAGGATCTGGGGATCTGGCAGGCGTTCTCCTGGACCGACTGGTACGAGCGATCGCGCGCCATCGGCATCGGGCTTCTGAAGCTGGGGCTGACCCGCGGCACCCCGGTCTCGATCCTCAGCGAGGATTGCAAGGAGTGGCTCTATTGCGACCTCGGGGTCGCGGCTGTGGGGGGCATTCCGAGCGGGGTCTACACGACGGATTCGGCAGCGCAGCTCGAATACCTGATCAATGACAGCGGCTCGGCGTTCCTGTTCGTGGAGAATGACGAGCAGCTCGACAAGTATCTCGAAATCCAGGACCGCGTGCCGAGCCTGATCAAGGTGATCGTGTTCGATCGCAAGGGCTTGCGCACGTTTTCTCATCCTAAGGTCATGTTCCTCGACGACCTCTACGAGATCGGCGACGACGCGCCCGACGGGCCGACGCGGTTCGTGGAGGAGATCGAAAAGAGCACGCCGGACGAGACGCGGATGCTGATCTACACCTCCGGCACCACCGGGCCGCCCAAGGGGGCGATGATCAGCCACCGCAACATGCTCTTCCAGATGTGGGCGGGCGAGCAGGTGCTGCGGGTGGACCCCGATGACGAACAACTCTGCTTCCTGCCGCTCTGCCATGTGCTGGAGCGGATCGTGAGCGTGGAATACCCGATCGCCGTGGGCTCCACCGTGAACTTCGCGGAGAGCCCGGACACCGTCTTCGACAACCTGCGCGAAGTCTCGCCCCACATCTTCACCGCCGTGCCGCGGCTGTGGGAGAAGATCTATTCGCGCGTGCAGATCCTGCGCTCGGAGGCGACGCCCTTCGGCCGCTGGGCCTTCGACAAGGCGATGGCATCGGGCGCGGCGAAGCTGGCGGGGGAGAGCGCGCCGTTCCACTGGTTCTGGGACCTCGCCGTGCTGCGCAACATCCGCCAGCTCATCGGCATGGACCGGAACCGGCGCTCCACGACCGGCGCCGCCCCGATCTCGCCTGATCTGATCAAGTGGTATGGTGCCCTCGGCGTCACGCTGCTGGAGGGCTACGGCATGACGGAGAGTGCGGGCGTGATCTCAGTCAACCAGGTGGGCGACAACCGGATCGGGACGGTGGGGCTGCCGCTGCCCGGCTCCGATGTGCGGATCGCGGAGAACGGTGAGATCTGCGTGAAGGGGCCGAACGTCTTCAAGGGCTACTGGAAGAAGCCGGAGAAGACCGCCGAGGACATCCGCGACGGCTGGCTGCACACGGGCGATGTGGGCCGCATCGGCAATGACGGCGCGCTGACCATCACCGGCCGGGTGAAGGACATCATCATCACCGCCGGTGGCAAGAACGTCACCCCGGCCGAGATCGAGAGCCGGCTGAAGTTCTCCCCCTTCATCTCGGACGCCGTGGTGATCGGGGACCGGCGCAAGTACCTGACCGTGCTCATCATGATCGACCAGGAGAACGTGGAGAAGTTCGCGCAGGACAACCAGATCCCCTTCTCCGACTTCGCCTCGCTCACGCGGGCCGAGGAGGTTGTGGAGCTGATCGACGGGGTGGTGCGCGAGGTGAACAGGGACTTCGCCCAGGTCGAGCAGATCAAGTATTTCCGGCTGATCGACATCCTGCTGACGGCGGAGGACGACGAGCTGACGCCGACGATGAAGCTGAAACGCTCCTTCGTGGAGAAGAAGCACGCCGGGCTGATCGAGGAGATGTATTGAGAGCGGGGTTGGGGGCTCCGCCCCGCTCGGGCCTGAAATGCGGTGCATTTCCGGGACGGCCCGAACTCCCCGGGATATTTCGACAAGGTGGAGGGCGGGCGAACCGCCCCGGAGGACAGAGCGGGACGCCATCCCGCCGGTGCAAGGAGGAAAGATCATGAGAAAGACCCTCGCGGCGCTTGCCGCGCTCGCCATCGCCGGGGGCGCCAGCGCCCAGACCCGCGGCGTGACCGATGACGAGATCGTCATCGGCGGCTTTCACGACCTGTCGGGCGGCTTCGCGGCGTTCTCGGTCCCGGCGGTCGAGGCGGCGAACCAGCTCTTCGAGGAGGTGAACGCGGCGGGCGGCATCCACGGCCGCCAGATCCGCTACATCGTCGAGGATCACGGCTACCAGGTGCCGCGCGCGGCGCAGGCGGCCAACAAGCTCGTGAACCGTGACGAGGTGTTCGCGATGCTGCTGAGCCTCGGCACGCCGCACAACCTCGCGGCCTTCCGGGTGATGGATCCGAACAACGTGCCCTCCGTCTTCCCGCTGACCGCCGCACGGCAGATGCTGGAGGGGCCGGAGGAGCTGCGCTATGTCGCGACCGCCTCCTATTACGACGCGGTGCGGGCCGCGACCGGCTTCCTGATCGAGAGCGAGGGGATCGAGCGGGTCTGCTCGATGTACATCCCCTCCGATTTCGGGGAGGAGATCCACATGGCCACGGTCGATGAGGCCGGCGACACGGACGGGGTCGAGTACCTGACCGAGACGACGCACCGCCCCGATGAGAGCGACTTCACCGGCGCGCTCGCCCGGCTGCGGGAGGAGGGTTGCGAGCTCATCACCGTGGCGCTCACCATTCGCCCGACCATCACCGTGGTGGCGACGGCGAAGCAGATGGGCTGGGACGACGCGCGCTTCCTCGTCTCCTCCGCCGGGTTCCACACCGCCGTGGCCAAGGTGCCGGGCGGCGTGACTGAAGGGCTCTATGCTGGCGCCGGCTGGCAGGATCTGGAGGCGCGGATGGACACGCCCGAGGTCGCCGAATGGGTCGCCGCGATGCAGGAGCGGACCGGTGAGTTCCCCGGCACCGGCGCCCTGCTCGGGCGTTCTGCGGCGGAGGCGCTGATCCGCGCGCTTGAGGAAGCGGGGCCCGACCTGACGCTTGAAAGCTTCACCGCGGCGATGGAGACGCTGAACTACGACGACGCCATCGCGGGCAACCGGATGGAGATGGGGCCGGGCGACCATGCGGGGGCGACGGAGATCTTCATCTCGCAGATCCAGGACGGCGGCTGGGTCCTGATCGACAGCGTCGAGACCGAGTAAGCCCTTCTGGAAACACGCGAACGGCCCGCTCCGGCTTCCCGGGGCGGGCCGTTCGCCGTCCCGCAGGTACGGGGCGGTACATCCTGCCGCAGCCCGAAACTCCGACGCCCCATGCGCGTTAACTTTTTGTCGATGCCATGACGGCACGACGAAGTGATGGAGTTTTTGATGACCAAGATGTTCAAGACGCTCACCGCTGCCACCGCACTGGCCCTCGCGACGCCGGCCTTCGCTCAGGAAGCCGACATCGTGGCCACGGCGGAGGCCGCGGGCACGTTCGAGACGCTGCTCGCCGCGGCCTCCGCCGCCGGCCTCGTCGAGACGCTGCAGGGCGAGGGTCCGTTCACCGTCTTTGCCCCGACCGACGCGGCCTTCGCCGCGCTGCCCGAGGGCACGGTCGAGACGCTGCTGATGCCGGAGAACCGCGAGGATCTGGTCCAGGTGCTGTCGAACCACGTGGTGCCGGGCATGATCATGTCCGCCGACATCGCCGGTCAGGAGACGGAGATCACCGCGCTGGGTGGCAACCCGCTGGAGATCGACGCGACCGACGGCGTGACCGTGAATACCGCCTCGGTGGTGCAGGCCGACGTTCAGGCCTCCAACGGCGTGATCCACGTGGTCGATGCCGTGATCATCCCGGGCGAGCCGGGCGAATAATTTCAGGGTGCATGATGACGGGTCGCCTTCGGGCGGCCCGTTTTGGGTGCAGCTTTCCATAGCCGCCGCTCACGGCCTCGTGACAGCGCTACGTGTAAAAAAATTCCACAAATTCTGATCCGCCCCCGTGAGCGCCCCGTAACAGGTCCGATGCAAGACAGCATCACGCAACCAACACGGGAGATGGATCATGACCAACTTCACCAAGGGCCTCGTGGCCGCCGCCGCCCTCGCCTTCGCCGCTCCGGCCGCCGCGCAGGAAGCCGATATCGTCGACACCGCCGTCGCCGCGGGCTCCTTCGAGACGCTGGTCGCCGCCGTTCAGGCCGCGGGCCTCGTCGACGTGCTGAAGGGTGATGGCCCGTTCACCGTCTTCGCCCCGACCGACGCGGCCTTCGCAGCACTGCCCGAGGGCACGGTGGAGAGCCTGCTGCTCGAGGAGAACCGCGACCAGCTCGTCGAGATCCTGACCTACCACGTGATCCCGGGTGAAGTGATGTCCTCCGATATCGCGGGCACCGATGTGGCCGCCGTCACCGTGCAGGGCGAGGCGATCAGCGTGAGCGGCCTTGGCTCCGGCGTGACCGTGAACAGCGGTGCGAACGTGGTGCAGGCCGATGTGGAGGCGTCCAACGGCGTGATCCACGTGATCGATTCGGTGCTTCTGCCCGAGGGCTGATCCCGCGCCATCCGCGGATTTCCGCTCAGGACCCGCCTGTTCCGCAGGCGGGTCCTTTTCGTTCAGGGGCATTTCGGCGGATGTCCGCCGAGCCGAAAATCACACGATCACGAGAGCGTGATAACGCTATGTTTCAGTCGATTACACACGCGCAGGTTGAGCTTTTCCGGCATTCTGTTGCTCAAGAGATGCGGTTTCCGCCTGACCGGAGAACTCTGAATGTTTCGTACCACGCTTGCAGCGTTGGCCCTGATCGCCCCGACGGCGATGTCTGCCCAGACGGCGGATATCGTTGCGACAGCGCAGAGTGCCGGCAGCTTCGAGACGCTGGTCGAGGCCATTCAGGCAGCCGGTCTGGAGGACACCTTGAGTGCGGGCGGTCCGTTCACCATCTTTGCACCAACGGATGCCGCATTTGAAGGACTTCCGGATGGAGCGGTCGAAGAGCTGCTTGATCCGGCGAACCGCGACGAGCTTGTCGCCCTGCTGACCTACCACGTCGTGCCCGGTCAGCTTGAATCGTTCGATTTCTCCGGGACGACCGTCGCGGTCGCCACGGTAAACGGATCTCCCCTGTCGGTTGATGGCACGGCAGGGGTGATGGTCGATGACGCGGAGGTAGTGGAGGCCGACATCCTCGCTACCAATGGCGTGATCCACGTCATCGACAGGGTGCTGGTGCCTATGGGTCCTTAACCCGACACCGGTATTTGGGGGGCAGGGCGGTCTCGACCCCACGCGAGACCGCCCCACCCAATCCCCTCCATCCCGCTCTTCCAAGGCCCTCTTGAGCTCCCCACGGCTCTTGAGGGCCTCTTTTTTTGTGCGAGCGGCCGGACCGGGGCGCTGCCCCTGTTCTGGGGCTCCGCCCCGTTCGGGCCTGAAACGCGATGCGTTTCCGGGACGGCCCGAACCCCCCGGGATACTTCGAGACAGATGAAGGAGGTCGCGGACGGTAGTCGCAGCGCGTTGCGTGTCCGTTCCGAGACCTACGCCCGACGCCGGCGGCGGCGTCCTTCGCCTTCGGATCCGGTGTTGAAGCTGACTTGGGGCAGTGGCGTGGTCGCGGTCAGCCGGGGATAGGGATCGGTCGCGTGCGGGATGTTGGATGCAGCGACGAAGTGCTCCTGGAAACGGGGCTCGATCGCGGTCTCGACCTTGTGAATGCGGCGCACGGTCTGTTCGATGCCGCGGCGGGCCGCGACGTTCAGGAGCGCGATCCGGGCGCCGGTGCCGGCGGCGTTCCCGGCGCTCGTCACCTGGTCCACCTCGCAATCGGGGATCATGCCGAGGACCATGGCGTGCTTGGGCGAGATATGAGCGCCGAAGGCTCCGGCCAGCACCACGCGGTCCACCGTATCGACGCCGCGCTGGTCCATCAGCAGGCGCGCGCCGGCATAGAGCGCGGCCTTGGCGAGCTGGATCGCGCGGACGTCGCCGTTGGTGACCGTGATGCGCGGCGAGGAGCCGTCGCCCTCGTGCAGCACGTAGGAGTGGGTGCGGCCCTCGGGCACCGAGCGCACCGTGCCCGTCTGCTCCGCCGAGCCGATCAGGCCGCCCGCGTCCACGATCCCGGCCATGCGCATCTCGGCGATCGCCTCGATGATGCCGGAGCCGCAGATGCCGGTGATGGGACCCGCGGCCTCGGCAAAGCCGGGGTCGTCGGACCAGAGGTCGCAGCCGATGACGCGGAAGCGGGGCTCCTTGGTGGCGGGGTCGATCTCCACCCGCTCGATGGCGCCGGGGGCGGCGCGCTGGCCCGCGCTGATCTGCGCGCCCTCGAAGGCCGGGCCGGTGGGGGAGGAGCAGGCGAGCACGCCGTCCTTGTCGCCGAGCAGCAGTTCCGCGTTGGTGCCCACGTCCACGATCAGGACGAGGTCGTCGGAGCGGTCGGGCGCTTCGCTCAGCGCCACAGCGGCGGCATCGGCGCCCACATGGCCAGCGATGCAGGGCAGGACGTAGATCCGCGCCTCGTCGTGCAGCGCGAGCTCGAGATCGGCGGCGGCCATGTCCAGCGCCTCCGACACCGCGAGGGCGAAGGGCGCCTGGCCGAGCTCCACCGGGTCGATGCCGAGCAGGAGGTGGTGCATGACCGGGTTGGCGACGAAGGTCGCCTCGACGATGTCGGCGGGGGTGATCCCCACCTCCTCCGCCACGCCCGCGACCAGGGTGTTGAGCCCATCGCGCACGGCGCGGGTCATCTCCGCCGCACCGCCCTCGTTCATCATCGCGTAGCTCACGCGGCTCATCAGATCCTCGCCGAAGCGGATCTGCGGGTTCATCACGCCGGCCGAGGCGACGACCGCCCCGGTGCCGAGATTGCAGAGGTGCGCGGCGATGGTCGTGGAGCCGAGGTCGATGGCCAGACCATAGAGCGGCGCCTCGTAATAGCCCGGCCAGATGTCGAGCAGGCGCGCGGTGCCGCTGCCGTCGCGATGGACGGCGCAGGTGACGGCCCAGGCGCCCTTGCGCAGCACGGGTTGCAGGCGCATCAGAAGGGCGGGGGAGGCGGTGAGCCCTTCGATCTCCCACTGGTCCTTCAGCGCCACGCGCAGCCGCTCGAAATCGCCGGAGGGCTCGTGCATGTCCGGCTCCTCCACCTCGACGTAGAAGAGGCGGGTGGCGGGGTCCATAACGACCTCCCGCGTATCGGCGGACTTGCGCACGACCTGGCGGTGGACCTGGCTTTCGGGCGGGACGTCGAGCACCACGTCGCCGGTGATGCAGGCCTGGCAGCCGAGGCGGCGGCCTTCCTTCAGCCCGCGCTTCTCGTCGTACCGCGCCTCGACGGCGTTCCACTCGGACAGTGCGTCGGGCGCGGAGGTGATGCCGTGCTTGGGGAAATCGCCGAAGGCCGGGCTCACCTGGCATTTGGAGCAGATACCGCGGCCCCCGCAGACCGAGTCGAGATCGACGCCAAGCTGCCGCGCTGCGTCCAGAACCGTGGTGCCTGCCGCCACGTGGCCGCGCTTGCCCGAGGGGGTGAAGATGACAAAGGGGTCGCTCATGGCCTGCTCTCCGATACTGCGCCGCACCATACGGGTTTCACGTGGGAGGGAAAGCCGGGTTCCGGCATGGAAGCGTCGCCTGCGACATCGCGGGCGGGGAATGCGTGGCCGTCAGGAGGTCGAGCGTCCGGCTTTTCCGTCCCAGCCGGTCGCCTTGCGCACCGCAGTGATATAGGCGCGGTTGGGCAGGAGGCCGATGGTCTTGAGGATCAGCTCGAACCGGGTGGGGAAGGCGACCTCGAAACCGGGGCTCGCGAGGCCGTCGACGATACGCTTCGCGGCCTCGTCGGGCTTCATCAGGAACGGCATCTCGAACTCGTTGACCGAGGTCGCTTCCGTCTCCACGAAGCCGGGATTGACGACCGAGACGCGGATGCCGAGGTCGACGCAATCCATCGCCAGCGCTTCGCAATAGGCGATGAGGGCCGCCTTGGTGCCGGAATAGACTGCGGCGTCGGGCAGCCCGCGATAGCCGGCGACGGAGGCGGTGATGGCGAGGTGACCGTCGCCTTGCGTGATCATCGCCTTCAGCACCGGATCGGTGCAGTTTGACACGCCCTCGAGGTTCACGCGCCACATCTTCGCCGCCGTCTCCGCATCGAAATCGTTGGCGCGCATCGGCGTGTAGATCCCGGCATTGAGCAGCGCGAGGGCGAGCGGGCCCTGGGCCGTGATCTCGCTCACGATCTCCTTCATCCGGGCGAGGTCGGTGACGTCGCCGGGGGTGGGGATCACCTTGCCGTCCGGCGCCTCGGCGGCGAGCGCCTTCAGCTCATCCTCGCTGCGGGCGGTGGCGTGGACGGTCCAGCCCTTCTGTGCGAGGCGCTTGACCACTGCGCGGCCGATGCCGCCGGACGCACCGGTGACCCAGGCGGCGCCGTTGCGGGGCCGCATGACCTTGGAAAATATGCTCATTCAGGTGCTCCAGAGCGGGGCGAGGGCCGGGTTGAGGTCCTGCGGGATATAGCGCACCTGCTGGCCGCGGGCATCGAAGGTGGAGCCCACCCATTCGCCCGCATTGGAATAGTGGAGCGTCGCCTCCAGCTCCGGCCCGAGCTCCCACGCGGTCGTGGGTACGGCACCGGCGGGGGTCGGATACTGCGCGGTGCCGGCGCGTCGGGCCGCAATGTCGAGCGGCGCACCGCCTTGCGTGCTGACCCAGACGTCGCGCTGCAGGAAGGCGGGTGTCCAGTAGGTCGTTGTCCCGATCAGCCCCGGCACGGCGCCGGAGAAGGTCGAGCCCTCGACCTCCAGCACATCGCCGGTGCGGGTCGCGGTCACGAACGCATCCTCACCGTCATTGTTGGTCCGCGAGCGGATCGAGACGACCTCGCCCCCGCGCCAGCGCTCCGAATTGGTCATGGTGTAGCGGTAGGCGGCGATGCCGAGCACGCGCACAAGAATCTCGATATCGATCTCCACCGCGATCTCGTCCCCGGTGCGGGAGACGGAGATGTCGTGGTGGCCGATATCGGAACTGCCCCGCTCAAGCCGGTAGCGGCGCGTCGCGGTCGATGCCAGTGCGATGGAGGGCGCGAAAAGCGCGGCGGCCCCGGCCGCCAGCGCCGTGCGTCGTGTCAGGTGAAGAGGTTTAGCGCCCGCCCGAACGGACCCGTGAAGCGCATTCCGCCGCTCATCACGATCAGGCAGTAGCATGTCTCGTCCCCCGTGATCCGCGGCTGGTGATCGTGGTCGCCATCGGCTTCCGACACGTCACCGGCGCGCAGCACCGTATCTCCATCCGTCATTTCGCCCGCGAGGATCAGCGTCGCTTCCTCACCGCGGTGAGTGTGCTTCATGATCCCCGCGCCGGGCTTCGCGCGCAGAAGAGACACTTCCTCCCCCTCGCCGAACCCGTCGAGCACGACTTCATGTAGACCCGGCAGACGGAACTGCCAGCGCAGATCATCCACCCCGCGACCACCGACCGCAGCCGCGAGCGGGGCGGGCAGGACGCCGTTGGCGGCGGGCACTTCCTCGGGCGCGCTGGGGGCTGCATCGAGCAGGGCGAGCGTCGCATCGAGCGCGCCCTCCCGCATCGGGGCGGGGGCGGTGCCTTCGAGCAGCACGCCACCCACGCTTTCCATCTCCGCCAGGCGCGGGCGCGCGGCAGGGGCCATGGCGAGGTGCGTCTCGACAAGCAGACTCATACCCGGGCTGGCGGTGCCGCTGGCATAGGCCGCGAGCAGGGCGTCGGAAGGGGCGAAACGGGTCATCTCTTACTCAAGTCGGGTCAGTTTCAATTCGTCACTTAACAGTACGCGCAAAGGGTCAGGTCGGATCAACTCCGAAATAGGTTTCGACAAAAAAAACGCGCCGCGTTATGGGGATGCTGCACTGCGGCGGAGGGGATGATGGCGCGACGACTGTTCTTCTACGGCACGCTGCGCGATGCGGAAACCCGCGATATCGTGCTCGGCCCCTACCGCGACGCCGTGACCGTGCGCGAGGCTGTGCTGCCGGATCACGCCGTGCGCGCCGTGAAGGGCGAGGACTATCCCGTCATCCTGCGCGAGGCGGGGGCGGAGGCCACGGGCATCGTGCTCGACGGTCTGCCGGAGGAGGCGGTCGCACGTCTCAACTTCTTCGAGGACGAGTTCGATTACGAGCTGGTGGAGGCCGAGGCGCGGACCGATGCGGGTCCGATGCCGGTCGAGCTGTTCTATGTCCGCGGCGCGCATCTGAAGACCGACGGCGCCTGGGATTTCGGCGCCTGGCAGGCCACGCAGCAGCGCGCCTTTGCCGAGGCGGCCGTGGAGCTGATGGACCTCTACGGGCAGGTGCCGCCCGAGCAAGTGGATAAGATCTGGCCCGGCATCCGCTTCCGCGCCTATGCCCGCGCCCGTGCCCACGCGGAGACTGACGTGGTGAAGCTCCGTTCGAAGCTCACCCGCGATGATGTGCAGATGGAGCCGGTGGAGCGGCCTTACGTGGACTACTACGCCGTGGAGTTCCACAAGGTCACGCACCCTACCTTTTCGGGCAAAACCATGGGTCCGCTCGACCGCGCGATCTTCTGCACCGGCGATGCGGTCTGCCTGCTCCCCTACGACCCGAAGAGCGACACGGTGCTCATGCTCGAACAGTTCCGCGTCGGCGCGCTGGCCCGTGGTGCGAAGGTGCCCTGGACGATCGAGACCGTGGCGGGCCGCATCGACACCATCGAAAGCGCCGAGGAAACCGCCCGCCGCGAGGCGCGGGAGGAAGCGGGGCTGGAGATCGGGCGGGTCGTCCAACTCCCCTCTCACTACACCAGCCCCGGTACCCTGGCCGAGAAGATGACCTGCTTCATCGGCGAGGCGGACCTGTCGGGCGGCGGCGGGCTGCACGGCGCGGAGGAGGAGGACGAGGACATCCGCACCCTCATTCTCACCGTCGAGGAGGCGAAGGCCGCCTGGGAGTCCGGCGAGATCGAGAACGGACCGCTTCTCCTCAACCTCCTCTACCTCTTCATGCACCACGACCGCCTGCGCGCGGAGTGGGGGTAGAATGACGCCAAGCGATGTCGTTCGACGGTTCTGGCAAACGATGGCGACGAACGACTTCGCGGCGGCGAGCCGCCTGCTGAGCCCCGACTACCGTGGCTACTGGCCGCAGTCGCGTGAGCTGATCGAAGGGCGTGAGAATTTCATCAGGGTCAACGCCGATTATCCCGCGGAGGGGCGCTGGCGCTTCACGCTTCGGCAGCTCGTCGCCGGCGATCCCGATGTGGTGACGGAGGTAGATGTCACGGATGGCGTGATGCAGGCGACCGTAGTGACGTTTCACCGTGTGGAGCGCGGGGAGATCGTGCATCAACTCGAATACTGGCCCGATCCCTTCGACGCGCCACCGTGGCGGGCGCCGTTCGTTCGGCTGTCCGACCGGCCCGAAAGCATGGGCGGAGCCGCAGGGGAGCCGCTCTGACCTGCCTCAACGCGGTGGCAGCAGGACCAGCGTGTGATCGAGGCCTTCGAGGGCCGCGTCGATGATCGGGGCAATCTCCTCCCAGTCGCCGCCCGCGAGGCCCGCGCCGATCAGGGGATAGCCGATCCGGGCGCCCGTGTAGCGACCCCGCACGGCGTCGAAGCAGGAACGGATGGCGTCGTAGTCGGCATGCGGCCCGCGCCCGCGCCACTGGTACTGGGTGTAGGCGTTCACGACGGTGAACCGGGCCGTCTCGCGAACGATCTCGGCCGTCGTGACCGTTCCCAGCTTGCCGCGGTCGCCCTTCTCCGTCGCCTGATCGGCAGCGTAGGCTTCGGGGAACTTCTGCGCGATGGTCTTCGCGATGCCCGCCCGGAATCAAGCCGAAGGCGCCGGGCGCGCGCCTGCCCGTCGTCGTGCCGGAGGCACGCTTCCAGCGTGACGGGCTGGCGCTTTGCGATGGAGTGGAGAGTTTCGGGCGGAGCAACGACCTTGCTGAGATAAAGTGCTTCGTTCGCAGGGCTGGGGCGCCATCCCACGGGCAGGCGCGCGCCCGGCTCGGCGGTCCCCCCGGCGCGGACCCGCCTTGCCGCCTCCGACCCCACCGCATAGGTTGCCCGGACAACCAGATAGGGAGGCCGCGATGGCGAACGTGTACAGGGACCTGCCCGAGGCCATCGGGAACACGCCGCTGATCCGGCTCAACGGACCGTCGGAGGCCACGGGCTGCGAGATCTGGGGCAAGGCGGAGTTCCTCAACCCCGGCCAGTCGGTCAAGGACCGGGCAGCCCTCTACATGATCCGCGACGCGGTGGAGCGGGGCGACCTGCGCCCCGGTGGCACGATCGTGGAGGGCACCGCCGGCAACACGGGCATCGGGCTCTCGCTCGTCGGCTCCTCCATGGGGTTCAAGTCGGTGATCGTGATCCCCGAGACGCAGAGCCAGGAGAAGAAGGACATGCTGCGGCTCGCGGGTGCGGAGCTCGTGCAGGTCCCGGCCGCCCCCTACCGCAACCCCAACAACTATGTCCGCTACTCCGAGCGGCTGGCGCACAAGCTGGCGGAGACCGAGCCGAACGGTGCGATCTGGGCCAACCAGTTCGACAACGTCGCCAACCGCCGCGCCCATGCCGAGACCACCGGCCCCGAGATCTGGGAGCAGACGGGCGGCAAGGTCGACGGTTTCATCTGCGCGGTGGGCTCCGGCGGGACGCTCGCGGGCGTGGCGGAGGCGCTGCAGCACCGCGGCGTGAAGATCGGGCTCGCCGATCCCGACGGCGCGGCGCTCCACAGCTTCTACACGACCGGGGAGCTGAAATCCGAGGGCAGCTCGATCACCGAAGGGATCGGGCAGGGGCGGATCACGAAGAACCTGGAGGGCTTCACCCCCGATTTCTCCTGGAACATCCACGATGACGAGGCCGTGCAGATCACGTTTGATCTGCTGGAGCAGGAGGGGCTCTGCCTCGGCGGCTCGTCGGGTGTCAACGTTGCCGGCGCGATGCGGCTGGCGAAGGAACTCGGCCCGGGCAGCACGGTCGTCACGATCCTCTGCGACTACGGCACACGTTATGCCTCGAAGCTCTACAACCCCGACTTCTTGCGATCGAAGAACCTGCCGGTGCCTGAGTGGCTCGTGACTGAGCGCGACGACATCCCGGCCGTGTTCGAGGACGCATGACCACGCCGCTCTTTCGCGACGACGCCTATCTGCGGGAGGCGCCGGGCCGGGTCGTGGCCCATGCGGATGGCGTGGTGCTCGACGCATCGCTCTTCTATGCCACGGGCGGCGGGCAGCCGGGGGATGCCGGGCGGCTCACCTGGGAAGGTGGCGAGATGGCGGTGGCCACGGCGGTGAAGGGCGAGGGCGATGCGATCGTGCTGAAGCCTGCTGAGGGCGCCCCGCTGCCGCCGGTCGGGGCGCAGGTCACGCAGTATCTCGACTGGGACCTTCGCCACCGGCACATGCGGGTGCACACGGCGCTGCATCTGCTGTCCGTCGTGATTCCGCTGCCCGTCACCGGCGGCTCCATCGGTGCCCAGAAAGGCCGGCTCGACTTCGACATGCCGGACGCGCCGGAGGACAAGCAGGCGCTGGAGGATCGGCTCAACGCCCTTATCGCGGAGGATCATGACGTCAGCTCCGAATGGATCACCGAGGCCGAGCTCGACGCCAATCCAGGTCTCGTGAAGACGATGTCCGTCCAGCCCCCGCGCGGCGCGGGCCGCATCCGGCTGGTGCGCATCGGGGAGATCGACCTGCAGCCCTGCGGCGGCACCCATGTCCGCTCGACGGCGGAGATCGGCCCCGTCACCCTCGGCAAGTTCGAGAAGAAAGGCCGCCAGAACCGACGCGTCAGCGTGATCCTGGCGGTGTAGGGCGGCCCGCCGAGGCCGCCCCGTCAGCTCAGCCCAGAACCGGCTGAAGTTCCGTCGACCACAGCACCTCGTCGGCCATGTCGAGCAGGCTGACCGTCATGACGCGGGTGTCGGCGGCGATGTCGACCTTGCCGAAGAACTGGAGCCCGTCCGAAGGGGGCAGGTTCACGCCCTGCTCCTCGGTCGGGGCCTTGGAGAACCGGACCTCCGGTCCGAAGGTGTTGTCGTAGTCGTTGGGGCCGAAGGTGCCGGCGTGCAGCGGGCCCGAGACGAACTCCCAGAACGGCTCGAAGTCCTGGAACTGCGCGCGGTCGGGGCTGTAGTGGTGGGCGGCGGTGTAGTGTACGTCCGCCGTGAGCCAGACCGTATTGGTCACGCGGCCGTGCTTGATGAAGGACAGGATCTCCGCGATGTCCTGCTCGCGCCCCAGCGCCGGGCCGTCGCCGTTCGCGCCGTTCTCGAAGTTCTCGTCCCCGTCGCGCACGATCATCCCGATCGGCATGTCGGAGGCGATGACCTTCCACGTCGCCTCGCTCGCCGCGAGCTCCCGCTTCAGCCAGGCGAGCTGCTCCCGCCCGAGGAAGGGCGCGCCCTCCGCCTCGTCGTTCGGGGTGTTGTCGCCGCGATAGGTGCGCAGGTCGAGGAAGAAGATGTCGAGGAGCGGCCCGTAGGCGATCTTGCGGTAGATGCGATGCGGCTCCTCGGCCACCTGCCGGGTCGGCATCATCTCGTGGAAGGCCCGTGCGGCGCGGGAGGCGAGGAGGCGGGCCGACTTCTCCGTGTAGCGGTCGTCGGCGGAGAGGACCTCGTTCGGATACCAGTTGTTGGTGACCTCGTGGTCGTCCCACTGGGCCATCATCGGCACCTGCGCGTTGAAGGCGCGCACGTTGTCGTCGAGCATGTTGTAGAGGTACTGCTTGCGAAACTCGTCCAGCGTCTCGGCCACCTTTGCCTTCTGCTCGATCACCACGTTGCGCCAGGTGGTGCCGTCGGCGAGGGCGACCTCCGTCTCCATCGGGTTGTCGGCGTAGATCGTGTCGCCGGAATGGATGAAGAAGTCGGGCTCGTGCGTCAGCATCGTGGCATAGGTCCGCATCCCGCCGCGATCCTCGTCGATGCCCCAGCCCTGACCGGCGGTGTCCCCGGACCAGACGAAGGAGATGTCGCGCAGGCCCGCGGGCGCGGTGCGGAAATGGCCGATCTGCGGGGGGGAGATCGCGTTGCTGTCCGCAAGGTCCATCATGCGCACGCGGTAAAAGATGTCCTGATCCGAGGGCAGTCCGCTGAGCGCCAGCTTGCCCGTGAAGTCCGTCGGCGCGCCGATGTCGAGGGGCTGGACCGCATGAACGATGTCGAAGCCCTCGGTCGTGGACCACTCGACGAGCATCTTCGCCTCGCGGTCCGCACGCGCCCAGATCATGGCGCCGTCGTGCGCGATGTCGCCGGACTGCAGGCCGTGGGTGATGACGGGCCGCGTCTGCGCGCGGCTGAGGCCCGGCATGGCGAGGGTGCCGACGAAGGCGGCCCCGGCGGCGAGGGTCTGGCGGCGGGTCAACTTGATGCTTGGCATACTACACTCCCTGGCTGGACGGCCCCGGTCCGGGGCGCCCCCTCAGGGTTGCGCAGAGCTGCGACGGTACGGCCTCGCCACTGTTAAGCTGCGATGACCGATCTGTGACGCTCAGCGCGTCGGCACCGGCTCCTCGCCGCGATAGTCGTAGAAGCCGCGGCCGGTCTTGCGGCCCAGCCATCCCGCCTCGACATATTTCACGAGGAGCGGGCAGGGCCGGTACTTGGTGTCCGCGAGGCCGTCATGGAGCACGTTCATGATGGCGAGGCACGTGTCGAGCCCGATGAAGTCGGCCAGTTGCAGCGGCCCCATCGGGTGGTTGGCGCCGAGCTTCAGCGAGGTGTCGATGCTCTGTACCGAACCGACCCCCTCATAGAGCGTGTAGATCGCCTCGTTGATCATCGGCATCAGGATGCGGTTGACGATGAAGGCGGGGAAATCCTCGGCGCTCGCCGCGGTCTTGCCGAGCTTCTTCACCACGTCCGACAGGGTGTCGTAGGTCGCCTGATCCGTGGCGATCCCGCGAATGAGCTCCACGAGGCTCATCACCGGCACCGGGTTCATGAAGTGGAAACCCATGAACCGCTCGGGCCGGTCCGTCCGGCTCGCCAGCCGCGTGATGGAGATCGAGGAGGTGTTGGAGGTCAGGATCGTGCCCGCACCCAGATGCGGGGCGAGCCCGTCGAAGATCTTCTCCTTCACCCGCTCGTTCTCGGTCGCGGCCTCGATGATGAGGTCCGTGGGGCCGAGATCGGCGAGGGTGGTCGTGGTGCGAATGCGCTTCAGCGCCGCATCACGGTCGGTGGCGGAGATCTTCTCCCGCGACACCTGCCGGTCGAGATTGCCGCCGATCTTGTCGAGGGCGGCCTCCAGCGCGTCGGCGGAAATGTCATTGAGAAGAACGTCGTAGCCGGCGACCGCAAACACATGCGCGATGCCGTTGCCCATCTGGCCAGCCCCCACCACGCCCACCGTCTCGATCGCCATTGCACGCCTCCTATGATCGCGGAGCCACACTATGCGCCGCGTCGGAGCGGGTGCAACCGCTGTTTAGGAAACCGAAATGCCTTGCTGGTAGTTGGGTCAAGAACACGCCATGGGAAGTCTTCGCCCCGCTATTCGGAGAAGAGAATATGAGTTTCCAGTCGGTCCTCACTACAGGACTCAACTATGACGAGTATAGGTGGGGCCGTTCTCGCCAGGTGTTCAGGGGCCCGAAACCGGATCTCAGCCAGCCCTATGTCGCCTGCATCGGCGGATCGGAGACATATGGCCGCTTCGCGATGTCGCCGTGGCCCACGCAGCTTGAAAAACTGATCGAGTATCCGTGCGCGAACTGGGGCTCGCCGGGTGCGGGGCCGACCTTCTTTCTCAAGGATCCCGTGGTGCTGGAGGCGTGTTCGAACGCGCGCGCCTGCGTCATCACGGTGATGGGCGCGCATGTGACGTCCAACCGCCTCTTCTCCGTCTTCGTGCGCCGGAACATGCGCCTGCGCGAGGTGAGCGAGACCATGCGCGCGCTTTACCCGGAGATCGACTTCTCCGAGTTCCGCTTCGTCGCCAACATGCTGATCGCCTGTTGGGAGGCGAGCCCCGAGCGGTTCAAGGTGGTCGAGATCGAGCTGCGCCAGGCCTGGGTCGCGCGGATGAAGGAACTGATCGAGGATATCGAGACGCCGACGATCCTGTGCTGGCTGTCCGATAGCTCGCCGGAAATGGCCGACCGGATGGAGCCGTTCAACGCCCGCGAGAACCCGCCGAGCTTCGTCGATCGTTCGATGATCGAGGAGGTGAAGCCGCATGTGGACTACTACGTCGAGTATGTCGCGTCGGAGGAGGCAGCACTCGGCCCCCGGATCCCGGGACGTCAACGACCGGAGATCGCGCGCCGCTGCCCCTCCGACATGATGCATGCGGAGGCGGCGGAGCTCCTCTCCGACCCGGTGAGCAAGGTGCTGGGGCTGCGGTTTCTCTGACTGGACCTGACCCGTGAGCGGTTTACCATCTCGCCAGCCCAAACGCCGGGAGCCGCGCATGGCCGATCGAAGCCTCAAGCTCGCCGTCCTCATCGACGCCGACAACACCAACCACAACGTCGCGAAGGCGCTGTTCGACGAGATCGCGGCGTTGGGCGAGGCGAATGTCCGCCGGATCTACGGTGACTACACCCGCTCCGAACTCGCGGGGTGGGAGAAGAAGCTCGCCACACACGCGCTGATCCCGACCCACCAGCCGGCCTATGTGAAGGGCAAGAACGCCTCCGACATCACCATGGTGATCGACGCGATGGACCTCCTGCACAAGGGGACGGTGGATGGGTTCTGCCTCGTCTCCTCCGACAGCGACTTCACACGGCTCGCCCAGCGGATCAAGGAAGAGGGGGCGGTGGTCTACGGCTTCGGCGAGCAGAAGACGCCCGAGGCGTTCCGCGCCGCCTGCACCCGCTTCATCTACAACGAGAACCTCCTGCGCGGCGACCCGGACGGCGAGGCGCCGGTTCAGCGCCGGACACAGCCGCCCTCGGCCGCCGTTCCCCTCATCCGCCGCGCGATGTCGGAGCTGGAGGGCGAGGACGACTGGGTGCCGCTCGGCGTCCTCGGCCAGCGGATCGCCAATGCCAACCCCGATTTCGACGCGCGGACTTATGGCTGCCAGAACCTCTCGACCCTCGTCCGAAAGACCGGTGCCTTCGATCTGAACAAGGACGAGGGTAACCGCTGGACCGTGCGCCGCAAGGACTGACGATCACGTTTTGTGACGGGTCTTCCCGGCCGCCGCGGATGAGCGCATCTTTCTTTTGGGCCGCGCCTGACGCTGCCGGACCGATCCGGCGGACGGGAAACGTGGCGCGCGCCCGGACCCGTTCCGACATGCTTCTGCTCAATCGCCTGATGGGGCCGATGACGGCCCTGCTCGTCAGCATCGCGATCGCGGTGCTGCTGCTCCTGCCGGTGTGGCTCGCCGGCGATCTGCTTGGGACACCGAGCACATTCGACACCGTCGTGCTCGCCCTGGCTGCTGTCGCCGCAACGGCCATCGCCTGGCCGGTGGTCCGCCAGCTCTTGCGTGAGCCGGATGATGCGCCGGCCGACGCGTCGGCCGAGCATTCCTCCGATGATGTTTACGTCCCGCATATCGAGAAATGAAAAAGGCCCCGCACTGGCGGGGCCTTCCATATGCAGTCGATCGGAGCGGATCAGCCGAGTTGCTTTTCCAGCTCCGGCACCGCGTCGAAGAGGTCCGCGACGAGGCCGTAATCAGCGACCTGGAAGATCGGCGCCTCCTCGTCCTTGTTGATCGCGACGATCACCTTGCTGTCCTTCATCCCTGCGAGGTGCTGGATCGCACCGGAGATGCCGACGGCGACGTAGAGATCGGGTGCGACGACCTTGCCGGTCTGCCCGACCTGCCAGTCGTTCGGCGCGTAGCCGGAGTCGACTGCCGCGCGGGAAGCACCCACGGCCGCACCCATCGCATCGGCCAGCTTCTCGATCATCGCGAAGTTCTCTTCGGAGCCGACGCCGCGGCCGCCGGAGACCACGACCTTGGCCGAGGTGAGCTCGGGCCGGTCGGTCTCCTCCACCTTGTCCTCGACCCAGGACGACAGGCCCGGATCGGCGGCGGCAGCGCCGTCCTCGACCGACGCCGAGCCGCCTTCGCCCGCCGCGTCGAAGGAGGCGGTGCGGATCGTCATCACCTTCTTCGCGTCACCCGACTTCACGGTCTGGATCGCGTTGCCGGCGTAGATCGGCCGCTCGAACGTCTCGCCATCGACGATCCCCATCACGTCGGAGAGCACCATGACGTCGAGCAGGGCCGCGACGCGCGGCATCACGTTCTTCGCATTCGCGGTGGAGGGGGCCACGATGTGCTCGTAGTCACCCGCCAGGGAGGCGACGAGGGCCGCCACCGGCTCTGCAAGGTAGTGCGCCAGTGAGGCGTCGGAGACGGCCAGCACCTTCGCCACGCCGTCGAGCTTTGCGGCCGCCGAAGCGGCATCGCCCACGTCTTCACCTGCGACCAGAACGGTCACGTCGCCGAGCTGCTTTGCCGCGCTCAGCGCCTTCGCGGTCGCGTCCTGCTGGAACGCGCCGCCGGTCATTTCTGCCAGAAGGAGAACGGCCATCAGATCACCCCCGCTTCGTTCTTCAGTTTCGACACCAGCTCCTCGACGGAAGCGACCATAACGCCCGCGGCGCGCTCCGGCGGTTCGGAGGTCTTCACGATCTCCAGCCGTGGTGCTGTGTCCACGCCGTAATCGGCGGCGGTCTTCTCGTCGAGCGGCTTCTTCTTCGCCTTCATGATGTTGGGCAGCGAGGCGTAGCGCGGCTCGTTCAGACGCAGGTCTACGGTCACGATTGCGGGCATCTTCACGTTGATCGTCTGCAGCCCGCCATCCACCTCGCGGGTCACCGCGGCGTGGTCGCCGTCGATGTTCACCTCGGAGGCGAAGGTCGCCTGGCTCCAGCCCAGAAGCGCGGAGAGCATCTGCCCCGTCGCGTTCATGTCGTTGTCGATCGCCTGCTTGCCGGCGAGCACGAGGCCCGGCTGTTCCTCCTCGATCACCTTGGCGAGGATCTTGGCGACGGCGAGCGGCTCTATATCCTGGTGCACGTCGTCGGCGGCGACGATCAGGATGCCGCGGTCGGCCCCCATGGCGAGCGCGGTGCGGATCGTCTCCTGCGCCTGCTTAACGCCGATCGAGACCACGACGATTTCCTCGGCCGCGCCCTTTTCCTTGAGCCGGATCGCCTCCTCGACGGCGATCTCGTCGAACGGGTTCATGCTCATCTTGACATTGGCGAGATCGACGCCGCTCCCGTCCGCCTTCACGCGAACCTTCACGTTGTAGTCGATCACGCGTTTGACCGGCACCAGCACCTTCATCTGCGTCTCTCCACTGCGTTTGGCCGGAACGACGCCCGACCTGTTTTCTGCGCTCCGTCCTAACGGGCCACGCGGGCCGCGCCTAGAGCGAATACGGCGGCTTATTGCCTCGACACGACGATCTCGCGAGAAGTGACGTGCACGTCAATTCCAACGTCGCGTCAGAGAGGGCGGGGTAGGCGTGGCGTCAGATCAAGGAGTTGAGACTCCGGGGCTCCGCCCTTCCGGGTGCCGGTCCGTCCACTGGACGGCCCGCCGCTGGCCTTCGGTCAGCGGTTCGCACCCGGAACCCACAACACATCGTTCTTGCCGTCGTCGTTGGCGATGCGGCCGGCGACGAAGAACCAGTCGGACAGGCGATTGAGGTATTTCACCGAGGCGGGGTTCACGCTTTCCATCGTGGCAAGCTCCACCACCAGCCGCTCCGCGCGCCGCGCCACGGTTCGGCAGAGGTGCATCTGGGCGGCGAGCGGCGTACCGCCCGGCAGGATGAAGCTCCTGAGCGGCTCCAGCTTCGCATTCATCGCGTCGATCTCCGCCTCCAGCCGCTCGACCTGGCTGTCGGCGACGCGCAGGGGCGGGTATTCGCGCTCCCCGTCCTTCTCCATATCCGGCGTGCACAGATCCGCCCCAAGGTCGAAGAGGTCGTTCTGGATTGCCGCCAGCCGATCGTCCATCTCACCCTCGGCCACCTGCCGGGCGAGGCCCACCGTCGCGTTCACCTCGTCCACCGTGCCGTAGGCGTTCACCCGGATCGAGTGCTTGGCCACCCGCGCCCCGTTGCCGAGCGCGGTCTCTCCGTGATCGCCGGTCTTGGTGTAGATCTTGTTGAGCACCACCATGGCTCAGCCTCCCGTCTGCCGCGCGATCCAGACCGCCGCCACGATGATGATCACCGCGATGAACTGCAGCAGGATCCGCAGGCGCATGATCTTGTTGGCATATTTCCGATTGAAATCGCCGCCCTTGGCAAAGCCGCCGACGCCGATGAGAAGCACCACCAGCACCGCAAGGCAGGCGAAGGCGATGAGATAGAGTAGGGGTCCCTGTACCATGTCGTTCGACCTAGCCTGTCGCGCGCCTAGGGCAAAGAGGCCAGTCGGTCGCGGGCTTCTTCTTTGTCCAAATACGCAAATGCCACGGCGGCAAGCGGTGCCGCCGTTTCCGGCTTTACGCGCTTTCGCCGCCATCCTACACCATATCTATGGCCGAGATCACCGATACCCCCGACATGGACGGCAATATCAGCCGTGAGCCGCTCTCCCGCGCGATCGGCGACCGCTACCTGCAATACGCGCTCAGCACGATCATGCACCGCGCGCTGCCGGATGCGCGCGACGGGCTGAAGCCGGTGCACCGGCGGATCCTGTTCGCGATGCGGGGGCTGCGGCTCGACCCCAACGGCGCCTTCCGCAAATGCGCGAAGATCGTCGGTGAGGTCATGGGTAACTATCACCCCCATGGCGACCAGGCCATTTACGACGCGCTGGCCCGCCTCGCGCAGGATTTCAACGTCCGCTATCCGCTGGTGGACGGGCAGGGGAACTTCGGCAATGTCGATGGGGACAACCCCGCGGCCCAGCGCTACACCGAGGCGCGGCTGGCCGCCGTCGCCGCCGCGATGATGGAGGGGCTGGCCGAGAACGCGGTCGATTTCCGCCCCAACTACGACGGGTCGGAGGAGGAGCCGGAGGTGCTGCCGGCGGCCTTTCCCAACCTCCTCGCCAACGGCTCGTCCGGCATCGCCGTTGGTATGGCGACGAACATTCCGCCGCACAATGTGGGCGAGGTGATTGACGCCGCCCTCTACCTGATCAAGACGCCCAATGCGGGCATCGACAAGCTCACCGAGTTCATTCCCGGCCCGGATTTCCCCACGGGGGGCACCATCGTCGAGCCACCCGCCGCGATCCGCGAAGCTTATGCGACGGGACGTGGTGCGTTCCGCCTGCGCTCCGTCTGGCAGCGGGAGGAACTGGGCCGCGGCCAATGGCAGATCGTCGTCACCGAGATCCCCTACCAGGTCCAGAAATCGAAGCTGATCGAGCGGATCGCGGAGCTGATCAACTCCAAGAAACTGCCGATCCTCGCCGATATCCGCGATGAGAGTGCCGAGGACATCCGCATCGTGCTGGAGCCCAAGGCCCGCACCGTGGACCCGGCCACGCTAATGGAGGCGCTGTTCCGTCAGACGGACCTGGAGACGCGCTTCTCGCTCAACATGAACGTGCTGATCGACGGGCGCACGCCGCAGGTCTGCTCGCTTCGCGACGTGCTGCGTGCGTTTCTCGACCATCGGCGCGACGTGCTGGTCCGCCGCTCCCGCCACCGGATGGAGAAGATCGACCGGCGGCTGGAGGTGCTGGAGGGGTACATCGTCGCCTTCCTCAACCTCGACCGCGTGATCGAGATCATCCGGACCGAGGACGAGCCGAAACCGGTCCTGATGGCCGAGTTCGAGCTGACCGACGTGCAGGCCGAGGCGATCCTCAACATGCGCCTGCGCTCCCTGCGCAAGCTGGAGGAGATGGAGCTGCGCAAGGAACGCGACGACCTGATCGCGGAGCGCGCGGAGCTCGAAGACCTGCTCGGGAGCGAGGAGCTGCAATGGTCCCGCATCGCCGATCAGCTGCGCGAGACGCGCAAGGAGTTCGGCGCGCCCGCGAAATACAAGGGGATCACCGCGGCCGAGAGCCTCGCCGATCTCAAGCGCACCGACGGCGCCGACTATCCCACCACCGCCCGCCGCTCCGGTTTCGCCGATGCGCCAGAGGCGGCTGAAGTGCCGCTGGAGGCGATGATCGAGCGCGAGCCGATCACCGTCGTCTGCTCCCAGATGGGCTGGATCCGCGCGATGAAGGGGCACATCGCGCTCGACACCGAGATGAAGTTCAAGGACGGCGACGGACCTCGCTTCATCTTCCATGCGGAGACCACGGACAAGCTGGTGCTGTTCGGGACGAACGGGCGGTTCTACACGCTCGCCGCCTCCAACCTGCCCGGCGGGCGGGGGATGGGCGAGCCGGTGCGCCTGATGATCGACCTGCCCAACGAGGCGGAGATCGTGGCGCTGTTCGCCCATGACGCCACCCGCAAGCTGCTCGTCGCCTCGACCGCAGGTGATGGCTTCGTGGTGCCGGAGGCCGATATCGTGGCCCAGACCCGCTCCGGCAAGCAGGCGCTCAACGTGCGCGATGCGAAGGCCGCGGTCTGTCGCCCTGTCGGCGGCGATCACGTCGCCGTGGTGGGCGAGAACCGCAAGGTGCTGATCTTCCCCCTCGACGAGCTGCCGGAGATGGCACGCGGCAAGGGCGTGCGCCTGCAGAAGTACAAGGATGGCGGGCTGAGCGACGCCATGACCTTCACCCTCGCCGAGGGGTTGAGCTGGAAGGATCCGGCAGGCCGCACCCGGACGGAGACGGAGCTCGGCGACTATCTCGGCAAGCGTGCGGGCTCGGGCCGCATGGCGCCGCGCGGGTTTCCGCGCAACAATAAATTCTGAAGTGCGGTGCGGTCTGAATTCTCGTTCAGATCGCAACTGCCCCCGCTAGTGTGTCGACAAGGACGGCACCAAGGACAGAATTCATGACGACCCAATCCTCGCAAGCGCCTGTCGCGCCCCGTTTCGTGGGCGAATCGACGCCGCTGTTCTGGCTGGCCGCGCGCACGCTACTGTTCACGGTGCTGACGCTGGGCATCTATCGCTTCTGGATGCGCACGAAGATGCGCCAATACTACTGGGGTGCTGTGGAGGTCGAGGGCGAGGGCTTTGAATACACCGGCACGGGGCTCGAGAAGCTGTTGGGCTTTCTCGTCGCCATCGTGGTGCTCGCCATCATCCTCGCGATCTTCAACCTCGGGCTCTACGTCGTCGGTCTGTCGGTCTTCGACGGGAACCAGTTCGCGGGGACGCTGACGCTGCTGCCGCTGATCCCGCTCACCTACTACGCCCAGTACCGCGCGCGCCGCTATGTGCTGTCGCGTACCCGTTTTCGCGGCATCCGCTTCGGGGCGGAGCCTGCGGCTTGGCGCTATGTCGGCGTGGCGCTGGTGCAGACGCTGATCACGGTGCTGACGCTGGGTGTGCTCGCCCCGCGCCAGCACTGGAAGCTGGAGAAGTTCCGGAGTGACCGGACCTATTACGGTGATCTGAGGCTCCGGCAGGGCGGGCGCTGGCAGGCGCTGATGCGGCCCTGGCTCGGCGTGATCCTGAGCGTCGTGGCCACGACCGTGCTGATCATCGGGGCGACGGGCGCGGACTCTCCGATCGCTGCGGTGGCGTTCGGCGTGATCGGCTATCTCGCGCTGATCCTCTTCTACGTCCGCTACCAGATCGTGTCGTTCCGCATCCTGACTGGGCAGAAGGAGGCGGGGCCGATCCGCCTCCAGTCCGGCGTGCGCACGGGCCGCGTTATCGGGATCGTGCTGCTCGGCACCTTCCTCGTCTCGGTCATCCTCAGCGTCATCGGCGCGGTGCTTTTCGCGGTGATGAACCTGCTCGTCGGATCGACGATCGACTTCACCGATCCCGAGGCGATTACGACCGCGCTGGCCGGCGGGGCCGCGCTGCTCGGGTTCGTTGCGATCTACCTCCTGCTTATCGTGCTGGGCGGCGCGTTTTCGGAGATCTTCGTCTCCATGCCGCTGGTCCAGCACTATGTCGAGACGCTGCGGATCGAGAACGCGGAGGCGCTCGCCGATGTGCGCCAGCGGGCCGAGGACGACTTCATGGAGGCTGACGGCTTCGCCGATGCGCTCGATGTCGGGGCGGCGTTCTGAGCATGAACGGCACCGGCACCTATTTCGACGGCGAGATCGCCCGCGGGCGCCCGGTGCGTATCGCGCTCGGCAGCCACTCGCTGGTCATCGCGGACGAGGACGGCGGGCGGACGCTGGCGCGTTGGTCGCTGCTCGACATGCGCTTGGCCGGCCCTGCGACGGCGCGGGGGGCGGCCTTTGGCAACATCGCGGAAGGGGAGGCGCGGCTGCGCGTCTCCGACCCCGCGCTGGTCAAGGAGATCCGGGCGCGGGTGCCTGCCGCCGCCCGGCCCCTGCGGCGCGGACCCGGTGCGGGCAAGCTTTTGGCCTGGTGCGCGGCCGCGGCGGCGTCCTTCGTGTTGATCGTTTTCGTCTTGGTGCCTCTGACGGCGGAGCGGCTGACGCCCTTCATCACGGCGGAGACCGAGGCGCAGATGGGCGCGCAGGTGCGCCGCAACCTCGTGCGCGTTGCCGAACCCTTCCTTGGAGAGACGCCCCGGCGTTGCGTGGCGCCCAAGGGGATCGACGCGCTGGAGATCATGCTCGCCCGGCTCGATCCCGAGGGCGCCTATGGCGTGATGCCCGAGATCTGGGACGTCGACATGGTGAACGCCGTGGCACTGCCCGGCGGCCACGTCATCTTCTTCCGTGAGCTGATCGATGAGGCGGAGAGTGCCGAGGAGGTCGCAGGTGTCCTCGCCCACGAGATCGGGCATGTGAGCCGCCGCGACGGCCTGCGCCTGTCATTGCGCGCCGCGGGCTCCGCCGGTCTGCTCAGCATGGTCATCGGGGACTTCGCGGGCGGTGTGGTTGCGGTTGCGGTGGCCGAGCAGCTCCTCACCTCCTCCTACCAGCGGGAGGCGGAGGAGGCCGCCGACGACTTCGCCTTCGCGATGCTGACGGAGGCCGACGTGTCGACCAGCGGCATCGCGGAGTTCTTCGCTCGCCTGCACGAGGAGATCGGCGAGACGAGCGAGCTGATGTCGCACCTCGCCTCCCACCCCGACCTCGCCTCGCGCGCAGCGGCGGCCGAGGCGGCGGATCAGGCGGGCGCGGATGCGCGGCCCATACTCACGCCCGCCCAGTGGCAAGCACTGCGCGACGTTTGCGAGGAAACAGTCAGTCTGCCGTGATCCGCGGCGCGTCGCGCAACTGACCGTAGAGCTCCACCAGATAGGCGGTGGAGAGCAGCAGAAGCACCGTGTTCACGACCACCGAATACATGATGACGGCACCCGTCGCGCTGGCCGCGGGCGCCAGTGCGATCATGAGGAACAATCCCAGCGCGGCGATCACGATCAGCCCGCCAAAGGCCTGCCAGCGATAGCCCCGCGTCAGCTCCGTCGAGCGGATCATGGCGTCCATCATGCTGATCGGCCGCTCCAGCAGCAGTGCGGGCACCGAGACGCTGAACACCGTCATGGCGAAGAGGCCCGGGATGATCAGGAGCACGAAGCCAAACGCGATCATCAGCACGACGGCGAGCGTGACGCCGAGCAGGGGGAAGGCCATGCGGAAGGCGGTGTTCAGATCCTCCATCGGATCAGGGGCCGCCCCCTCCCGCGCGTCCCAGGCGGAGAGGCACAGAAGGCCGTTGATCACGGCGGAGAGGAACAGGCCGATCACGATGACCAGCACGCTCATCTCCTCGCCCACAGCGGCGCCCAGCATGTACTGGACCGCGGTCGTCGCCAGCGTGCCGACGAAGGCGATGGTGAAAAGCAGAAGGAAGTGGTCCACCACGAGGCGGACGGTGCCGCGGACCAGGTCGCCAACGGTCATGGTGAGCCTCACGAAAAGGCGTCGGGTTTGATCTCCCGCGCCATGTGATCGAGGACGGCGTTGACGAAGCGGGGCTCCTTCCCGTCGGGGAAGAAGGCCTTGGCCACGTCCACATATTCCGTGATGACGACCTTGGGCGGGGTGTCGAGCCCCGCGATCTCCGCCCCCGCGGCGCGGAAGAGGGCGCGCAGTGTCGGGTCGATCTTGCCCAGCGGCCAACGCTCGACCAGGGCGCGGTCGGTCGCCTGGTCGATGGTGGCCTGACGGTCCAGCGCCTCGCTCAGCGTCGCGCGAAAGAGGTCGACGTCGCCCTCGCTATAGGTCTCGCCATCGAGCTCCGCCCCGAAGCGGTGCGTCTCGAACTGCTCGCGCACCTCCGGCATCGGCTGGCCCGACTGCTCCATCTGGAAGAGCGCCTGCACCGCGAAGAGCCGGGAGGCCGAGCGCATCTGCCGCTTTTCCTCGCGGCTCGGTTTGGGAACGGGACGTGGCATGTCAGGCAGTATCCTTCGGACCGGCGGTTCCGGCCATGAGAATTTCGGATTGCGGGTCGGCAACCGGGGCAGGGGCGCGGAACCGGCGGTCGAGCGCGATCAGGTGCAGCGCCGCGATGGCCGCGCCGCCGCCCTTGTTCATCTGCGCGGGGTCGGCCCGCTCGACGGCCTGATCCATGTTCTCCACCGTGAGGATCCCGTTTCCGATGCAGAGCCCGTCGAGGCCCAGCAGCGTGATCCCGCGCGAGCTGTCGTTGCAGACCGTCTCGTAATGGGTGGTCGCGCCCCGAATGACACAGCCGAGTGCGACGAAGCCGTCATAGCGTCCGGTGCGCGAGGCGAGGCGGATGGCGGTGGGCAGTTCCAGCGCGCCGGGCACCTCGATCGCCTCGACCGTACCGCCGGCGCTTTCGATTGCAGACGAAGCGCCCTCGATTAGCCAGTCGGCGATGCGGCGGTAGAAGGGGGCCGTGACCAGCAGGAGGTGCGGCGCCGGGTCGAGCCGGGGCGCATCCATCGCGAAATGCTCTTCGGTGCTCGCCATGACTCAGTGCTCCCTGTCCGGAATGGGCCGCGTGCCCGCGATGGAAAGGCCGTAGCCCTCCAGCCCCACGACCTTCGGCGCGGCGGAGTTGGTGAGCAGGATCATCTCGTGCACGCCGAGCGCACCGAGGATCTGTGCCCCGATGCCGTAGTTGCGCAGGGTCTGCGGCGAGACCTCGCCGTCCATCGCCATCTTTGCGCTCATGTCGCGGAGCAGGACGACGACCCCGCGTCCCTCCTCGCCGATCAGCCGCATCGCGGTCTCAAGTTGGTGGGAGCGGCCGGGGACGAGCGCCAGCATGTCCTCCAGCGGGTTGGCGGGGTGCATGCGGACCATGACCGGTCCGTTGCTCACATCGCCCTTGGTCAGCGCCAGATGCTCCGCCCCGCCGGTGACGTCGGAGAAGACGCGCAGGGTCCACTCGCCGCCGTACTCGCTAACGACCTCCCTCGTCGCGGCCTCCCGCACGAGGTTGTCGTGGCGGCGGCGATAGGCGATCAGGTCGGAGATCGTGCCGATCTTCAGCCCGTGCCGCTGGGCAAACGCGATCAGGTCGGGCAGGCGGGCCATGGTCCCGTCCTCCTTCATGATCTCGCAGATCACGCCGGAGGGGTTCAGGCCTGCGAGGCGGGAGATATCGACCGCCGCCTCCGTATGGCCTGCGCGGACCAGCACGCCGCCTTCCTTCGCGCGCAGCGGGAAGACGTGGCCCGGCGTCGCGATGTCCTGCGGCCCGGAGGTCGGGTCGATGGCGACGGAGACGGTGCGCGCCCGGTCGGCGGCGGAAATGCCCGTCGTCACCCCCTCCCGCGCCTCGATCGAGACGGTGAAGGCGGTTTCGTGCCGCGAGGAGTTGCTCTGCGCCATCATCGGCAGGCCAAGCTGGTCGAGCCGGTCGCCGGTCAGCGTCAGGCAGATGAGGCCGCGGCCATGGGTGGCCATGAAGTTGATCGCATCCGGCGTGCACATCTGCGCGGGGATCACGAGATCGCCCTCGTTCTCCCGATCCTCGTGGTCCACCAGGATGAACATGCGCCCGTTGCGCGCGTCCTCGATGATGTCCTCGACCGAGGAGATCGCGTCCTTGAAGTCGGTGTCGCTTGGCACGGGCAAACCTTTCCTTGCAGGCGCCCCAGATAATCCAGCCACGGCCCCTTGGCTAGGGGGCCGTACCGTCATCGCGCGGACCTTGCGCCGCGTCTATTCGAAGCTGAGCTGCAGCTCCTCGCCCACGGCGAGGCGGAAGGTCGTGTCGGGCGCGAGGCGGTCGACGACCAGCGGCGGTGCCTCCTCGATCTCGGCAAGCTCCAGTCCCGCGGCAAGGGCGGCCATCGTCACCCAGTTCGCGTTGTGGCGCAGGCCGAGGGGGGCGAGGAGTAGGCGCTCGACGGCCTCGTCGGTTTCGCGCGGTCCGATCTCGAACGGCTCGTCATATTCGCTGAGAAGCCAGGACCACGTTCCGTGCGGCGCGGGCTCCGGATGCCAGATGAGCAGCGACCAGTCCCGGCGCTGGTCGATATAGACGACCGTGGCCGCATCGGACCAGTCGCGCAGGCCGCTGGGGATGTCCTCGTCCGCCGCTCCCTCGCTCGCATAGAACTCGGTGACGCTGGGCCAGCCGCGCACGTTGGGATGAGCGCCTGCGTACCACGTCATCTCGTCGAAGCTGACCGCACGGGTGGCGAAGGCTGTGAGGGGCGCAGGCAGGGTTTCGGCGGGCGGCACAGCCTCCTCCACCGTCTCCACCTCGAAGACCGGGGCGGGGAAGAACCGACCCTCCGGTCGGGGCGAGACGGCGGCATGCAGCGCCGTGCTGTTCGCGGCAAAGGCGTCGAGCTTCGCCCCCAGGTCCAGCGCGCCGTCATGCAGCGGCGCGGTCCATTCGGAGATGTCGAGCAGCCGCCAGCTTCGCGTCACCTCCGCCCCATCGACCGCGCCTGAGATGCTGAGGTCCCCCAGATCGGGCCAGTCGGAGATCACGCAGGTCGCGTCGGGTCCGGTGAGCGTGCAGATCTCGGCCCCGTCCAGCCGGACCTCCAGCGCCAGCTCCGCGGCGCCGTCCGCCTCGACGACGAGCGGCACCTGTCCCGCGGCGGCGCTCGCCAAAAGAAGGCCCGTAAAGGCCGTGAAAATCCGTTGCATGCCCCCTCCATCGCAACCGGCAGGAGAGTGGCACGCCCGAATGTCGGAACCGTGACGCTCAGCCCTGCGCGTCCGCCAGCCGGGCGACGTAGCGGGCGAGGGTGTCGATCTCCAGATTCACGGCATCGCCGGTAGAGACATCGCCCCAGGTCGTCTCGGCCTTGGTGTGCGGAATGAAATTGATGCCGAAATCGCGACCGTCAACATCGTTGACGGTGAGCGAGGTGCCGTTGAGCGCGACCGAGCCCTTGGGCGCGATGAACTTCGCAAGGCCCTCGGGCGCGCGCAGGGTGACGCGGGTGCTCTCCCCCTCGTCGCGCACGTCGATCACCTCGGCGAGCCCGTCCACGTGGCCCGAGACGATGTGCCCGCCGAGCTCATCGCCCACGCGCAGTGCGCGTTCGAGGTTGAGCCGCTTGCCCGGCGTCCATGTCCCGGCGGTCGTCTTGTCGATGCTCTCGGCACTGATCGTCACGTCAAACCAGGCCTGGCCCACGTCGCGGCCCCGATCGGTCACGGTCAGGCAGACCCCGTCGCAGGCGATGGAGGCGCCGAGATCGATCCCCTCGGGCGCGTAGTCCGTCGCGATGCGCACATGCAGATCGCCCTTCATCTCCGCCCGCACGACGCGGCCGATATCGGTGATGATGCCCGTGAACATGATGGTCGCTCCCGCTCTTTCGTGAGGCGAGAGCTATGGCCTGCCCGTTCCGTTGGCAAGCGCGGCGCGCTATGAGGGGGGATGCGTCGCAGCTTCCTGTTCCTCCAGGGGCCCCACGGTCCCTTCATTGCCGCCCTGGCCGCGCGTCTTCAGGCGGCGGGGCACCGCTGCGCGCGGATCGGCTTCAATGGCGGCGACGCGGCGGAGTGGCGGGGCGAGGGCTTCCATGCCTGCCGCGGCGGGGTGGCCGAGCTGCCGGAACTCCTCGACCGCCTGCTGCCCGACGTGACGGATGTGGTGCTCTACGGCGACTACCGTCCGGTGCACCGCGTAGCGGCGGAGGCTGCCCGCGCCGCCGGATGTCGTCTGCACTTTCTAGAGGAGGGCTACCTCCGCCCTCATTGGATCACATACGAGCGTAGCGGGGTAAACGGCAACTCCCCCCTGATGGACCTGTCGCTGGAGGAGATCGTGGCGCGCGCCGCCCGCCTCACCCGGCCCGACCGGGCCGCGCCGGACCAGTGGGGCGCGATGCTCGGCCATATGCGGCACGGGCTGACCTATCACGCCCGTATCGCCCTCGCGGCCCGTGCCTGGCCTGAAGCGCCGGAGCATCGGGAGATCGGCGCCGCGCGGGAGCGGCGCACCGTTCTGACCGCCCTCGCCGATCTGCCCGCGCGCCGCCTCCGCCGACGGTTCCGGGAACGGGCGCTGATGCGCACCGGCGCGCCTTATCACGTCGTCCTGCTCCAGCTCGGCCACGATGCGTCGGTGCAGGCGCACAGCCCCTATTCCGGGATGGCGCCCTTCGTCGCCGACGTCGCCCGCGCCTTTGCCGAGAGCGCGCCCGCGCACCATCACCTCGTCTTCAAGGCGCACCCGTTCGAGGACGGGCGGGAGAACCTGCCGCGTGAGATCCGCGCCGCCGCGCGCCGCCACGCCCTGTCTGATCGCGTGCACTTCCTCGAGGGTGAGCCGCTCGCCCGACTACTCGATGGTGCGCAGAGTGCCGTCACGGTGAACTCCACCGCCGCACAACAGGCGCTGTGGCGGGGGCTGCCCGTCCGCACCTTCGGCCGCGCGGTCTATGCCAAACCGGGCCTCGTCTCCGACCAGCCGCTGACCGCGTTCTTCGCAGCACCCGAGCCGCCGGACCATGCGGCGTACCTTGCATTCCGCCGCTACCTGCTCGCCACGTCGCAGATCAAGGGCAGCTTCTACACGCGCGGCGGGCGCGAGGCCGTTCTGCGTCGCCTCGTGGATGCAATTCTTGCGGAAAGCGACCCTTACGAGGCGACGGAACGCGGCGCGGGAGTCACAGATCGCCCGTTTTTGCAGCTTGCGACGGGGCGCGGGCGATAAAACGTTTGGGTTCGTCCGGGCCGCCGCGGTAGATGTGTGGCAGACCGGGCACAGAACTCGGCGGCCCTGAGGACAGGACAGACCCATGACCCCAGCAGTGCTCCGCCGGGCGGCGGCGATCGTGTCGCTTCTTCTCATCGCAGGCTGCAACACGCTGCCGCGCTCGGGTCCCACGATCCAGGAGATCACCGCCCAGCCCGCTGACGGCAGCGCCGCCGTCGAGATCATCGCGATCAACGACGCGGTGGCTCGGCTGACGCAGTTCGAGGAGGTTCTGGCCTTCTCCCCCGATTTCATCGGCGGGTCGGTGGAAAACATCGAGCTGATCCGCCCGCTCGACATCCTCGACATCACCGTGTGGGAGAACGGGGAGTTTCCGCTCTACGGCACGGTCGGCGGGCCGACGCTGCTCCTCGACATGCGGGTCGATCTCAACGGCTTCATCTTCATGCCGCAGGTCGGGCGGCTGCAGGTTGCGGGGCTCACCATCGAGCAGTTGCGCCAGACCCTGACCCGGCGCCTTGCGCCCATGACGCCGGAGCCTCAGGTGGAGGTGCGCCTCCAGAACGCGCAGAACAACACGGTGCGTGTCTTCGGCAGCGAGGGTGCGCTCGGCGACTTCCCCATCGAGGCTGGCACCCGGACGCTCGCGGGCCTGATCGCCAATGCGGGCGCGGCCGGCGTCGATCCCGAGGTCGCGCAAGTGAGCGTGCGCCGCGGCAGCCGGGTGGAGCGGGTCTGGCTGCAGGACATCTACACTAGCCCCAGCGCCGACATCGCCCTGCGCGGCGGCGACGTGATCAATATCGAGCGCGACCCGCGCTCCTTCTCCGCCCTGGGCGAGTTCGGCACCCAGACGCAGGTCGATTTCCCGGGCCGCGACATCTCGCTGATGGAGGCGATTGCCCGGCTCGGCGGCCTGAACGGCAGCACCGCGAACCCGCGCGGCGTCTTCGTCCTGCGTTCCGAGCGGCCCGAGGTCTACAACCGCTTCAACCAGCGCACTGCAACCGCACCGGTGCGGGTGGCCTACGCTATGGACCTGACGCGTCCGGCGGCGTTCTTCACGGCATCGAACTTCTCGGTCCGCGACGGCGACATCGTCTTCGTGTCTGAGGCGCCCTACGTCCAGTTCCTCAAGATCATCGGCTCGATCGCGCCGACGCTGAACCAGGCGAACTCGACGGCGCAGCTCCTGTCCGGCAACGCGTTCTGAGGCGATGGCGGCGCGGCGCAAGCTCGGCGTCGTCTCCCTCGGCTTCCTGCGGCAGCCCTGGCTGCGACATGCGCTCTGGAGCGCGGGGTGGGAGGTCGTGCCGGGCTGGTCGTCCTGTGACGCGATCGGCGTCTGGGGCCGCCGTCCGGTGTCGGCGCGCGGGCGGGCGCTCGCGGCGCGGCGGGGGCTGCCGGTCGTCACGGTGGAGGACGCCTTCCTTCGTTCACTCCGCCCCGGCGACGGCCCGCCGCTCGGCCTGCTGATCGACGAGGCGGGGGTGCATTACGACCCGGACGGGCCGAGCGATGTGGTGGCGGAGATTTCTTCGGCACCGGTGTTGTCGAACCGCGGGGCGGAGGCGTTGGAGTTGCTGCGTCACCACCGTCTCAGCAAGTACATGGGTCGCGCCGAGCCACCAGCGGACCTGCCGCGCCGCTACGTGCTGGTGGTCGACCAGACCGAGGGCGATGCCTCGTTGATGGGCGCGGACCGCGCCGCCTTCGCTCGGATGATGCGGGAGGCCGCGGCGGCCCATCCCGACCTGCCGCTTCTGCTGGTCCCGCACCCGGAGGTCGCCGCGGGGCGCAAGCGGGGCATGCTGAACGCCGAGGTGGTTGGAGGTGCTCGCTGGCTGTCCGCCGGCCACAGCCCCGCCGCGCTGATCGAGCGGGCGGAGGCGGTGCATGTCATGAGCTCGCAGTTCGGGCTGGATGCTGTACTGCACGGTCACAGGCCGCATGTGCACGGGCACCCGGTCTATGCAGGCTGGGGCCTGACGGAGGATGCGTGCGCGGCTCCGCGCGGCAGCGCCACCGTCGAGAGCCTGTTCGCAGCGCTCTTCGAACGCGCGCCCCTCTGGATTGATCCGGCGACCGGTGCGCGGCGAGATCTGCTGGAGACTGTGACCTACCTCGCCTCGATCACCGGCGCGGCCCGGCGCACCGGGCGCCCGATGCTGGCCCGCGGTGTCAGCCGGTGGAAGCGGCGGCGGGTCCGCGCACTCTTGTCCACTGGCGGCGCGCCGGTGCGGTTTGGCGAAGGCGCGCCGCGGCCCGGCGAAACGGCTGTCGCCTGGGCCTCCCGCGCTGACGGAGATCTGCGGATCGAGGATGGTTTTCTGCGCTCCCGCGGGCTCGGAGCGGCGCTCGTACCGCCTCTCTCGCTGGCGTTCGATGATCTGGGGATCCACTACGACCCGGCGCGCCCCTCGCGGCTGGAGGCGCTGATCGCGGCGAGCTCCGACCTGCCGGACGCCGCAAAGATGCGCGCCGCGCGGCTGCGTGCCCGGATCGTCGCGGCGGGCGCTAGCAAGTACAACCTCGGCGGTGCGTTGCCCGACCTGCCGCCGGGGCCAAAGGTCCTTGTCACAGGGCAGGTCGCCGACGACGCCTCGGTGCAATGCGGGGCAGGGGGGCGCACCGACCGAGACCTCTTGGCGGCCGCGCGGGCGGCTCATCCCGAAGCATGCCTGATCTGGAAGCCGCATCCGGATGTCGTGGCAGGGCTGCGGGCGGGTGTCATCGACGCACCCGAAGCCGACGTGACGGTCGCGCAGGGTGACATCGCCGAACTGATCCCGAAGGTCGATCGGCTCTGGACGCTGACTTCCCTCGCCGGGTTCGAGGCGCTTCTGCGAGGCGTCCCGGTCACCTGCCTCGGCTGGCCGTTCTACGCGGGCTGGGGGCTGACGGAGGATCTGGGCGAGAGCCGGCCGGAGCGGCGCCGCGCGCGCCCCGATCTTGACGGGCTCGTTCATGCGGCACTGATCGACTACCCGCTCTATCTCGATCCGCGCACCGGGCGGGCCTGCGGGCCGGAGGACCTGCTGGCCTGGCTGGAGAGCGGCGGGGTGGAGCGGTCCCGGCTGGGATGGGCGCAGATGCTGCGCCATGCGGTCCGGCCGCCTCGGACGCTCGCCGGATAAAGGAAGAGGCCCCGCAGGGCCCCTTGTGTGTCAGCTTCCGATGGTGCGCGCCCACCAGCCCTTGCGCTTGGGCCGGTCCGCATCTTCGGTCGTCGGATCGGGCGCGGTCTCGGCCGGGACGGGCTCTTCGGGGGCCGTCGCGACCTCCTCCGGCTGCTCCGCCTCGGGCATCACCTCCGGCGCCGGGCCGCTTTCGTCGACGGGTTGCGCATCGGCGATCTCGTCGGCTGCGGCGGCGGGCGTTTCCTCGCGGACCACGGCGTCGACCGGAGCCTCCTCGCTGATGGGCGCAGCTACGGTTTCGGCGTCCACCGTCTCGGCCTCGGGCTTCGTGTCCTCGGTCGCGAGCGCGGGTTCCTCGCCTGCATCCGGCGGCGTCACGTCCTCGGCGGCGGGGCCGGTGTCCTCGCGGGCCTCGGCCTCGGCGGACGTGTCCTCGGGCTGCTCCGCCTTCTTCCGGCCGCGCGAGCGGGAGCGGGACCGCTTCGGCTTCGCGGGCTTCTCCTCGGTCTCAACCTCGGTTTCAGCATCGGCGGCCTGTTCGGGCGCAGCATCCGTCGGTTCCTCTGCCGACTCCTCCGTCGAGGTCTCCTCCTCGGAGCCCTCGCCGTTCGCGTCGTCCTGCGTCTTGCCCTCGCCGTTCTCGCCGCGATTGCGACCGCCGCGCCGGCGCCGCCGGCGGCGCTTCTTCTTCGGCTGGTCCTCGTCGTCTTCGCGGGTCTCCACCACCTCGGCGACGTCTTCCTCGACCTCCTGGTCGTGGATCTCGTCGAGGTCGAGGCCGTCCACCTGGATCGCGCCGACCGTGGCGTCCTGCACCACGACGCGGCTCGCGGTCTTGAACCGCTCCATCTTGTGCTCTGGGCTTACGAGATGCGGGTCGCCGTTGATCTGGATCGCGATGCCATAGCGCGTCTCGATCATCGCGATATGCTCGCGCTTCACGTTCAGGAGGTAGTTCGCCACGCCCACCGGCGCGGTCAGGACGATTTCCTTGCAGCGCTGGCGCACGCCCTCTTCTTCCAACTCCCGGATGATCGAGAGGCCGAGGCTGTCGTTCGACCGGACGAGGCCCGTGCCGTGGCAATGCGGGCAGGGTTGGGTCGAGGCCTCGAGCATGCCGGGCCGCAGCCGCTGGCGGCTCATCTCCAAGAGACCGAAGGAGGAGATGCGACCCACCTGGATCCGGGCGCGATCGTTCTTCAGCGCATCCTTCATCCGCTTCTCGACGGCGGCGTTGTTCTTGCGCTCATCCATGTCGATGAAGTCGATGACGATGAGGCCCGCGAGGTCACGAAGGCGGAGCTGGCGCGCCACCTCGTCCGCGGCCTCAAGGTTGGTCTTGAGCGCCGTCTCCTCGATCGAGCCTTCCTTGGTCGACCTGCCGGAGTTCACGTCGATGGCGACCAGCGCCTCGGTCACGCCGATGACGATGTAGCCGCCGGACTTGAGCTGGACGGTCGGGTTGAACATCTGGCCGAGATAGCTCTCCACCTGGTGGCGGCCGAAGAGGCTGACCTGATCCTGGTAGAGCTTCACGTTCTTCGCGTGGCTCGGCATCAGCATCCGCATGTAGTCCTTGGCCTCGCGGTAGCCTTCCGGTCCCTCCACGAACACCTCGTCGATGTCGCGGGAGTAGAGGTCGCGGATCGAGCGCTTGATGAGGCTGCCTTCCTCGTAGATCAGCTGCGGTGCGATCGACTTCATCGTCAGGTCGCGGATCTGCTCCCACTGGCGGATGAGGTATTCGTAGTCGCGCTTGATCTCGGTCCGGGTGCGCTTGGCGCCCGCCGTGCGGATGATGAGACCGGCGCCCTTCGGCACCTCGATCTCGCCCGCGATCTCCTTGAGCTTCTTGCGGTCGGCCGCATTGGTGATCTTGCGGGAGATGCCGCCGCCGCGGGCGGTGTTGGGCATCAGGACGCAGTAGCGGCCCGCGAGGCTCAGATAGGTTGTGAGGGCGGCGCCCTTGTTGCCGCGCTCCTCCTTGACCACCTGGATCAGCATGATCTGGCGGACCTTGATGACCTCCTGGATCTTGTAGCGGCGCATCTTGGGACGACGGCGGGTGTCGCGGCGGACCTCCTCGACATCGTCGTCGTCGCTCTCGATCTCCTCCGCCGCGGGGACGGAGGCATCGTCGGCCTCGGCATCGGTCGGGGTCTCGCCTTCGGGCAGCGGTTCGCCCTCGGGCGTGTCCACGAGGTCGGAGGCTTCGTCGAGGCCGCTGGTCGCGTCCGGGCCGTCCCCTTCGAGCATTGGCTCTTCGAGCACGCCGCGCACGGCCTCCTCGGGCAGGGACTGTTCGGTCGCGGCGGCGGGCGTCGCCTCATCCACCACGACATCGACCGGCGGCGTGACGTCCGCGGCGGGATCGGTTACCGCCTCGGCGATGGCCTCGTCGCTGTCGGTGCGGATCGGCGCTTCCGCCGGATCGTCCGCGACGGGGGCCGCGTCCTCGTTCGCATCAACCGGAACCTCGGCACTGACGGTCTCGTCGGCCGGTGCGCCATCCTTCGCCGCCGCCGAGCGGGAGCGGGACCGCGAGCGGCCGCGGCGCGGCTTCGGCTTTTCCTCTTCCTCCTCCTCGGCGCGGCGGGCCTGTTCCTCGGCCTCCTGCTCGGCGATCAGCGCCTCACGGTCCGCGACGGGGATCTGGTAGTAGTCCGGATGGATTTCGGAGAAGGCGAGGAAGCCGTGCCGGTTCCCGCCATAATCGACAAAGGCGGCCTGGAGCGAGGGTTCGACCCGCGTGACCTTCGCCAGATAGATGTTGCCGGAGAGCTGTCGCTTGTTCAGGCTCTCGAAATCAAACTCTTCGACCTTCTGGCCGTCGACGACGACCACCCGCGTTTCCTCGCTGTGGGTGGCATCGATAAGCATCTTTTTGGGCATGCAATCTCTTCGACACGCCTTCGGGCGGCGCGGATTGCTCCGCTCTGCATCCTCGACGTGCTTTCGGTAGGGGCGATGCGCTTCGGACGGCATGCAGGAGGGGCGGTCTTTCCGCTTCCCATGCCTGCCTGTCCTGCCCGGTCGCGTTTCATCGCGTTTTCTGATCCTGGGGGGCGGACTATGCGCCCCCGGCGTTGGGGCCGGGCGCACCCGGCTTTCCTCGATACTGGCCTTCCGGCCGGTCGCGACCCGGTTCCCCGCTCTTCGTCCCGCACGGCTTGGCCGGTTCGGGCACGGTGGGCGGACGGGTCCGCGACGAATTCTCTACGAAGGTGCGACGGATCGCGCCTTGGTTCCGGTATATGACCACGAAAGCAGCAATTACAATTTGTTTTTGCGCCGCCTTTGCCGGACATGGTATCGAGAAGGCAGAAACGACGGCCTCCTGAACGGGCCGCGACAGGCACGAGCAGGTGCATGACATGCGACAGATCCTGAAGGGGCTCGCCACCGGTGCGCTTGCCCTTGCGTTATGCGGACCGGTTCTGGCCGAGCCGCGCGTCACCGGCATTTCGGCGGATACCGAAGGCTGGCTGAGCAAGACCATGACCCTGCGCATCGCGCTGAGCGAGGTCGCGCCGTTCCGCGTGGCGTTGCCGGAGGATGGCACCGTGCGCGTCGAGTTCGACGGGGCCGAGGCCGCGCCCGACCTGCGGCTGGAGCCCGACGCCTATCTGCAGCGCTACCGCGCCAGCGCCCCAGATGACGAGACGCTGCGCCTCGATATCGGCATCAACCGCGCCGCCGAGCTGGAGCAGGCACGGATCGACCGCAGTGGCGCCGCGCCCGCGCTGGTGCTGACCCTCGCGCTCGCCCGCAGCACCGTGACGCCCGGTGCCGCCCCCCAAGTCGCCGCGGCGGATGCGCTGCCGGTCATCGTGCTCGACCCGGGTCATGGCGGCGTCGATCCCGGCGCCATTCGCGACGGCGTGGCGGAGAAGGAGATCGCGCTCACCTTCGGGCTGGAGCTCGCCGAAGCCCTGCGCGCCACGGGCCGCTACGAGGTGTACCTCACCCGCGAGACCGACACCTTTCTCACCCTGCGCGAGCGGGTGCGGACCGCGCGCAGCCACGGCGCGGCGCTGTTCCTTTCGCTCCACGCCAATACGGTGACGGAGGGCAATGCCTCCGGCGCTGCCGTCTACACCCTCTCCGCCCGCGCCAGCGACCGGGAGGCCGCGGCCCTCGCCGCACTCGAGAACCGTGCCGATGCGGTGGGTGGCGCGCAACTCGCCGTGGAGGACGACGACCTCGCCGCCCTCCTGACAGATATGGCACAGCGGGAGACGAATCTGCGCTCCGTCCACCTGGCCGAGGCGTTGGTGGAGGGGTTGGGCAGCTCCGTCGGTGTGATCCGCTCCAATCCGCATCGCGCGGCCGGCTTCCGCGTGCTGAAAGCGCCGGACGTGCCTTCAGTGCTGGTCGAACTGGGTTTTCTGTCGGATTCAGAAGATCTTGCGAACATGACTTCACCTATCTGGCGGGGCCATGCCGCCGATGGGGTGATTGCGGCAGTCGACGCGTGGGCCTCGCGCGATCGTGTCCTCGCGCCGCAACTCGCAGCGACGTCCGTGCCGCTCCGGGACTGACAGTCGGCGGGCCGGATGATAGATAGACCCGAACTGCGGGCCGGGCCCGCGACGCCAGAGTAGACTTATGCGGTATCTGACTCGTTTCATCGGCTGGGTGTTCTCGGCCCTCGTCCTCGCCATTCCCATGGCGGCCCTCACCGTCGGCTTCGTGATCTGGGCCTATTCCGAGGGGCTACCGGATCCAGAGGAACTGGCGAGCTACGAGCCCCAGACGCTCAGCCGCGTCTATTCCGAGGACGGCATTCTGATGGACGAGTACCTGCGCGAGCGGCGCGTCTTCGTGCCGATCGACGAGGTGCCGGACCTGGTGAAGCAGGCCTTCATCTCCGCCGAGGACAAGAACTTCTACACCCACCCGGGCTTCGACGCGCGCGGCATGGTCTCGGCCGCCATCGACACGCTGCAGGGCAACACCCGCGGCGCCTCCACCATCACGCAGCAGGTGGTAAAGAACTTCCTGCTGTCCGGTGAGCGGGAGATCGAGCGCAAGATCCGCGAGGTCATCCTCGCCGTGCGGCTGGAGAACGTGCTGAGCAAGGATCAGATCCTGGAGCTCTATCTCAACGAGATCTTCCTGGGCCAGAACAGCTACGGCATCGTGGCCGCCGCCAACAACTACTTCGGCAAGACGCTGGAGGAGCTGACGGCGGAGGAGGCGGCCTACCTCGCCGTCCTGCCGAAGGCGCCCTCGACCTATCACCCCGTCCGGCAGGAGAGCCGCGCTATCGCCCGCCGCAACTACGTGCTGCGCGAGATGCAGGAGAACGGCTACCTCACGCAGGAGGAGTTCGAGACGGCCCGCGCGGCCCCGCTCCTCTCCGTCCAGGGCGGTGACTACCAGCCTGCGGAGCAGGTGGCGACCGACCGCAACTACTTCACCGAGGAGATCCGCCGCCAGCTCACCCGCCAGCTCGGCGAGGACCGGCTGCTGACCGGCGGTCTCACCATCCGCGCAACGATTGAGCCCGAGGTGCAGGAGGCCGCGGCCTCGGCCCTGCGCCAGCGCCTCGTGGAGTACGATCGGGAGCGCAGCGGCTATCGCGGCCCGCTCGCCCATATCGAGCAGGAGCTCGACCCGGAGAACGAGGAGCAGTGGCGCCTCGCCCTCGCCGCCACCCGCGGCGTGCGCGACGTGCCCGATTGGCACATGGCGGTCGTCCTCGACATGGACGCCGAAAGTGCCCGCATCGGCATCGAGGGCGTGGACGAGCCCGAGGAGGGCGGCCACCGCCTCTATGTCCGCGATTTCCAATGGGCCCGGCCGCGGCTGGAGGGCACGCGTGTCGGCTCCGCCCCCGACAGCCCCGACGATATCCTCGCGGTCGGCGATGTGATCCTCGTGACCGCGGGCCTCAACGAGGACGGCACCTTCCGCAACTGGAACCTGCGGCAGGTGCCGGAGCTTCAGGGCGCGTTCATGGTGATGGATCACCGCACGGGCCGCGTGCTCGCGATGCAGGGTGGGTTCTCCTACGACGCGACCAGCTTCAACCGCGCGACGCAGGCGACGCGGCAGCCAGGCTCGGCCTTCAAGCCCTTCGTCTACGCCGCCGCCCTCGACAGCGGGTTCACGCCGAACTCCATGATCCTCGATGCGCCCTTCACCATGGAGGTGCCGGGGCAGGAGGACTGGCGGCCGAAGAACTATTCCGGCTCCACTTCCTTCAACGGGCCAACGCTGATGCGCACGGGGCTGGAGCGCTCGCTCAACCTCATGACCGTGCGGATCGCCGATACGGTCGGGATGGACGTGATCGCGGGCTATGCGGAGGATTTCGGCATCTATGACGAGATGCAGCCCTACCTGCCGATCTCCCTCGGCGCGCAGGAAACCACGCTCTACCGCCTGATCTCGGCCTACGCGATGTTCGCGAATGGCGGGCAGGAGGTCGAGCCCACGATGGTAGACCGCATTCAGGATCGGCGTGGCAACACGATCTACCGCCACGATCAGCGGGTGTGCGAGGGGTGCGAGGTCACGGCCTTCTCCGACCAGCCGGAGCCCTTCATCTACTCCACTGCCGAGCGGACGATGAGCCGGATCACGGCCTTCCGCCTGATCTCGATGCTGGAGGGCGTCGTGGACCGGGGCACGGCGGCACGGCTCGCCTCCCTGCCGGTGCCGCTCGCAGGCAAGACCGGCACGACGAACGAGAGCCGGGACGCGTGGTTCATCGGCTTCACGCCGGACATCGTGGCGGGCTGCTATATCGGCTTCGACACGCCCCGCAACATGGGCGAGGGCGGCACCGGCGGCGGCATGTGCGGCCCGGTCTTCCGTGCTTTCATGGAGGATTACCTGGAGCTGCGTCCGGCCGATCCCGGCCGCTTCCAGCCGCCCACCGGCGTCGAAGCGGTCAAGATCGCCCGCGGGTCCGGCGTGCGCCTGCCCGATGCCGCGACCGGCGACTGGGTGTGGGAGGTCTTCCCGAATGGCGCGGCCCCGTCCGTGGGTCAGGCGGCCGCCGTGATCGGCGAGGCCTACGACCTCTCCGACCTGCCGGAGACCACGGGCGGCGATGTCTTTGTCGAGACGCTGCCGGGTAGCGACGCAGGCACCGGGGGCTCCGTCCCCGTACCGGCGCCGCCCTCGATCAGCGACGACGCACTAGGCGGCGGCGGGCTCTACTAGGCCCGCCAGCCACTCCGCCATGGACGCGGAGTGTTCGGCCCGCTAGGTCCTTGCAAAGACTGGATGGCGGGAGGGGTGCAGTGAGTTGGGATCAGTCCGCCGACGCCTGGATCGCGAGCCAGGGCGCGCATGGCGACTTCGCCCGACAATATGTCCTCGACACCCCTATGCTGGCCCGTGTGCGCGCCTTCGCGCCGCGCCGCCTGCTCGATCTCGGCTGCGGCGAGGGCCGCTTCTGCCGCAGGCTCGCGGGCGATGTCGAGGAGCTGACCGGCCTCGATCCCACCACCACCCTCATCGCCCGGGCCCGCGCCCTCGGCGGCGCGCGCTTCGTGGAGGGCCGTGCCGAGCGCATGCCCTTCGCCGATGACAGCTTCGACATGGTCGTGAGCTACTTGACCCTGCTCGATATCGGCGAGATCGACGCGGCCCTGGATGAGGTCCGCCGCGTGCTGCGCCCCGGTGGCCGGGTGCTGATCGCCAACCTCACCGGCTTCGCGACGGCGGCGAACGGTACGTGCGGTACGTGGTCCAGCCGACCTGATGGCAGCCGCGACATGACCGTGCGGCGCTATCTCGAATGCCGTGGTGAGATGGTCGAGTGGAACGGCGTCTCCATCGAGAACTGGCATCGGCCGCTATCGTTCTACATGCAGGCCTTCCTCTCCCGCGGCTTCACGCTCACCCATTTCGACGAGCCCGCGTGCACCGATCCTGCGCACCCCAAGGCGGAAGCCTACGACAACGCGCCCTATCACCTGATGATGGAGTGGCAGGCCCGCTGAGCGCCCGGCCTTCCAGCTTGCCGAGATATCCCCGCCGGAGGCATCTCCGCCCGCCGCACGCGAAAACACATGCCGCGACGCGCTGCCGCACTAGGTTGCCATCCAGCACCCGAGGATGGAGTCCGCCATGACCACCGCCACAGCCGCGCCCGGCGGTCAGGAAACCTTCTGCCCCAAGAAGCGCCGCCGCTTCGTCCTGATCGCCGCCATCCTCGCCTCAGCCATGGGGTTCATCGACGGCTCGGTGGTCTCGGTCGCGGTTCCGGCCATGCGCGAAAGCCTGAACGCCTCGCTCGCCGACATCCAGTGGGTGAACAATGCCTACATGCTCACCCTCTCGGCCTTCATCCTGGTGGGCGGCGCGGCAGGCGACCGCTACGGCGTGGCGCGCGTCTTCGTCTGGGGGATTGGTCTTTTCGTCGTCGCCTCCGTCCTCTGCGCGCTGGCCCCGACGGTGGAGACGCTGATCCCCGCCCGCGCGCTCAAGGGGATCGGGGCGGCGATCATGGTGCCCGGCAGCCTCGCCATCATCTCCAAGAGCTATCCGAAGGGCGAGCGGGGGCAGGCGATCGGCATCTGGGCCGCCGCCTCCGCCGTCACCACCGCCATCGGCCCGATCCTGGGCGGCGCGATCCTGAGCGCGGGCAATGCCGAGTTCTGGCGCGTGATCTTCCTCATCAACTTGCCGATCGGCGCGATCGCGCTGTGGCTGCTGATCGTGAAGGTGCCGCGCGACGAGGCCGAGCACGACGACCCGCTCGACTGGACCGGGGCGGCCCTCGCGACCCTGGCGCTCGGCCTGATCGCCTGGGCGATGACCGGGCCGGAGGGCGAGAACGGCGTGCCGGATACAGGCCATATCGCGACCTTCGGTATCGCGGGCCTCGCCGCACTCGTCGCCTTCGTGGTGTGGGAGGGGCGGGCGAAGCATCCGATGATGCCGCTCAGGCTCTTTGCCATGCCCGGTTTCGCCTCGGCCAATGCGGTGACCTTCACGCTCTACTTCGCGCTGGGTGCCGTGCTCTTCTACCTGCCGATGACGCTGATTTCGGGGTGGGGGATCAGCGAGGTGCAGGTGACGTTGCTCTTCCTGCCGCTCACGCTCTTCATCGCGCCGATGTCGGCACCCATCGGGAAGCTCGCGGACAAGGTCGGCCCCGCGCCGCTGATCGGGGCCGGTTCGGCTTGCGTGGCGCTCGCCTATGCGAGCCTCGCCTACGGGATCGGGTGGCAGAGCTTCTGGGCCCACGTCCTGCCGTCGATGGCGCTGATGGGCTTCGGCATGGGCCTTGTGGTCTCGCCGCTGTCGGCGGCCGTCATGGGATCGGTCGAGGATGAGGACAGCGGCGCCGCCTCCGGCATCAACAACGCGATCAGCCGGATGGCAGGGCTGGTGGCCGTGGCGGCTATGGGCGGCGTCGCGGCGGCGGCCTTTGCCGGGGCGGGGGGAGATGTGACCATCGGCTTCGGCGACCCGGATGCAGGCGCCGATCCCACGAGCGCGGGCTTCGCCGCCATTGCCTGGGTGACGGCCGCCCTGTCGGCGCTGTCGAGCGCGCTCGCCTTCACCACCCTGCGCTGGGGGCCGCCGCAGCCCGATTGAGTAGTGACCCGCGCCCACCCCCGAAACCGTCCCGGCCGAAGCGCCGGGACCTTTCAGAACGAAGCGCCCTCGAGCGAAAGACCCCGGATCAGGTCCGGGGTGGTAACACTCAGAAACGTCCTCCCGTCCTGCGGCGGCGCCCTCGTCGCCACATGAACAAAAAAGCGGCGCCCCGGGGGGCGCCGCAGTCTGACAGGGAGATCGTCTTACTCGCTGGCGGCCAGCTCTTCCGGCAGGCGGAAGGTCCAGAGCAGGCCACCCTGGTTCAGGTAGTTCACGGTCGCGGCCACTTCGCCACCCCAGAGCGGAACCGCGCCGCCCCAGCCGGAGATGACGGAGACGTATTGCGTCCCGTTCTGCTCCCACGTGATCGGCTGGCCGACGATGCCGGAGCCGGTCTGGAAGGACCACAGCTCCTCACCGGTCTCGTCGTCATAGGCGACGAGGTGCCCCTCGGGCGTGCCGGTGAAGACGAGGCCGCCCGCGGTGGTCATCACGCCACCCCAGAGCGGGGCGCCGTTCTGCACCTCCCACACCCACTCGCCGGTCAGTGGGTCGATGGCCTTGAGCGAGCCGATATGGTCCTCGTAGTTCGGCTTGATCGTGAAGCCGGAGCCGAGATAGGCCGCGCCGCGGCGGTAGGTCACCGGCTCGTTCCAGATATCCATGCCCCACTCGTTGGACGGGACGTAGAAGAGGCCGGTGCGCTGGGAATAGGACATCGGCATCCAGTTCTTGCCGCCGAGGAAGGAGGGCGAGGCGAAGATCGTCTCGCCGCGCGCCCCGTCGGCGGAGGCGGAGGGATCGCCGGGCCGGTTCTCCTCGACGAAGATCGGGCGGCCGTTCTCGTCGATGCCTTCGGCCCAGGAGATGTCCTTCACGAAGGGCCAGGCGTCGACGAACGCGCCGTCCTCGCGGTTCAGCACGTAGAAGAAGCCGTTGCGGTCGGCGGTGGCGTAGCGCTGGTTGCCGTCCGCATCCACGAACGGGATCACCTCGTTCACGCCGTCATAGTCCCAGCCCTCGCGCGGGGTGGTCTGGAAGTGCCACTTGATCTCGCCCGTCGCAGGATCGATGCCGAGGCGGGAGGCGGCGTAGAGCGCGTCGCCCATCAGGTCGTCGCTCTCGGTCCCGCCGGCGCGCAGCCAGGAGTTCCAGGGTGCCGGGTTGCCGGTGCCGAAGACCAGCGTGTCGGTGTCCGCGTCATAGGAGCCGCCGAGCCAGGTCGCGCCGCCGCCCGTCTGCCACATGTCGCCGGGCCAGCTCGCATTGAGCTCACCGGTCATGGTGCTCTCCTCCCCGTTGAGGGTGCCCATGTGGCCCTCGATCACGGGGCGGGTCCAGACGAGGTCGCCGTTCTCCACGTTGCGGGCCTGAACCTCGCCGACGATCCCGAACTCGCCGCCGGAGTTGCCGGTGATCACGAGGCCGTCCACGATCAGCGGGGCCGCGGTGTAGGAATAGCCGGCGCGGTAGTCGGCGATCCGGTCGCGCCAGACCACGTCGCCGGTCTTGTAGTCGAGTGCTACGATGGTCGCGTCCAGCGTGCCGAAGATGATCTTGTCGCCGTAGATCGCCGCCCCGCGGTTGACCACGTCGCAGCAGGGCAGGATGCCCTCGGGCAGGCGGGCGTCGTATTGCCAGATCTCCTCGCCTGTCTCCACGTCGATCGCGTAGAGGCGGCTGTAGGAGCCGGTGATGTACATGATGCCGTCATAGACCAGCGGCTGGGTTTCCTGTCCGCGCTGCTTCTCCCCGCCCAGCGAGAAGGCCCAGGCCGGAACCAGGTTCGCCACGTTGTCGCGGTTGAGCGTGTCGAGCGGGCTGTAACGCTGGAGGTGCCGGCCCATGCCGTTCGTCACGACCTGCGTCGTGATGGTCTGGTCGTTGGCGAGATCCTCCTCCGTGACCTGCGCCTGAGCGGCGACGGTGAGCATCGCCGTCGTCGCGGCCAACGTCGCCGCAATGGATGCGAACCGGTTCATATCATTCCTCCCGTTTGCGTTCTCTTGTCGTTGGCCGAATCGCAGATCACGGTGCGTTTCCGGCTGATGGAAGTATTCCGTGACCCCCATGAGCGCGGAATTGGCCATTGGTCGTAGGGGAAGCTTTGCCGGTTCGGAGTAGACTGGAGGCCCGGAAAAAGGAGGACGATACAATGCGTTCGACGTTGATCCTCATCCTCGCCCTGTCGCTTGTACCGCCGGCGGCGGAGGCCGGACCGCTGAGCGGCGCGCGCGAGATCTTCCTGATCGACGGGCAGGGCGAGCGGCTGCGCATCGGGCGGATCCGGTTCGAGGGGGACGGCTACGAGCTCGCCCTCGACGGCGCCGGTTTCGCCGATCATTTCCTCTCGATGCGGCCGTTCCGCTGCATCACGGCGGGTCAGCGGCAGCTCTGTCATCTGGAGTACCCTTACGCCAATGCGCGGGACCTCGGGGCGGAGCTGACGGACCTCGAATACGACCTCCTCTTCGTCTCGAAGGGGGCGGGGGAGTACGGCATCGACATGTGGAACGGCGCCTATTACCGGCTGGAGGCGGATGGCGACGGGCTGACCGGCACGCTGCACGAGGTCGACCTGCGCCCCCTCGCCGTGCCGCCGCCCGCGGGCGAGATGCGGCCGATCCGCGAGCGGGACCTTCACGCGGCCGAGCCCGCCGATCACTGGCTGCCGGTGCTGCGCATCGAATAGGCGCTCGCCTTTGGTCGTATTCAGCTTCGGTGGGCGATCGCTACTCTCAAGGAAAACTTTGGGGAGGACCGATCCAATGAAATTCGTGAAGGCCGCGATCTTCGCATCCCTGCTCGTGACACCGGTCGCGGCGGAGGAACAGCCGGTGCTCCGCGCCGCGGTGCTCGAATACGGCACGGTGAACTGGGAGCTCGACACGATCGAGCGCGAGGGCTTCGACACCGCCAACGGCTTCGACCTGCAGGTGCAGGGCGTGGGCGGCAGTGCGGCCGCGCAAGTGGCCTTCCAGGGCGGCGAGACGGATGTCATCGTCTCCGACTGGCTGTGGGTCGCGCGGCAGCGCGCGGCGGGTCGCGACTACGTCTTCATCCCCTATTCCCGCGCGGTGGGCGGCGTGATGGTGCCGGCGGACAGCGGCGTCGAGAGCCTCGCCGATCTCGCCGGGCAGACCGTGGGCATCGCGGGCGGGCCCCTCGACAAGAGCTGGCTGATCCTGCGCGCCTATGCCCAGCAGGAGCACGGGATGGACCTCGTGGCCGAGACCGAGCAGGTCTTCGGCGCGCCGCCCCTGATCTTCCAGACCGCGATGCAGGGCGAGCTGGGTGGGGCGGTCAACTTCTGGCACTTCATGGCGAAGATGGAGGCGGGCGGCATGCGCCAGATCATCTCCACCGTCGAGGCGGCCGAGGCGTTGGGCCTCGATCCGGACACGCCGCTCCTCGGCTATGTCGTGCGCGGCGAGATGCTGGAGGAGAACCCGGAGCTCGTCGCGGGCCTCGCCGCCGCCTCCCGTGCCGCAAAGGACCTGCTGGCCAGCGACGATGCGGCGTGGGAGCCGCTGCGCGAGCGGATGCGCGCCAATGACGAGGCGCAGTTCGAGGCCCTGAAAGCCGGTTTCCGCGCCGGCATCCCGGCCCCGGGTCCCGTGGACGAGGCCGCCGCCGACCGCATGCTGCGCCTGATGGCGGAGCTCGGCGGGGAGGAGCTGATGGGCACCGCGACTGAGCTGCCCGACGGCCTCTTCGTGCAGCCCGGCCTCTGAGCATGTTCGACACAGGCGGCCCCGGCCCGGTCCTCGCCCTGCAGCTGCGGGGCATGGCCTACGGAGCCGAGGCCGTGCTGGGGCCGCTCGACCTGACCGTTGAGCGGGGGGAGACGGTGGCGATCACCGGTCCGTCGGGCATCGGCAAGTCGACGCTGCTGCGCATCGTGGCGGGGCTGGAGCCCGGCTTCGACGGGCGGCGGGAGGTGCCGGGGCGCATCGCCATGGTCTTTCAGGAGCCGACCCTGCTGCGCTGGCGCTCGGCCCGCGACAACCTGCGGCTCGCCGACGGGATCGATGGCGCGCGCGCCGATGCGGCGCTGGCGGAGGTGGGGCTCGACGGTCTGGGCGACCGCTTCCCCGACCAGCTCTCCCTCGGCCAGCAGCGGCGGCTGGCTCTGGCCCGCGCCTTCGCCTCCGAGCCCGACCTGATGCTGATGGACGAGCCCTTCGTGTCGCTCGACGCGCGGCTCGCCGACGAGATGATGGGACTTTTCGAGGAGCTGCGCGCGCGCCGCCACCTCGGCACGCTCCTGGTCACGCATGTGGCGGCGGAGGCGGAGCGGCTGGCGACCCGCATCCTCACCCTCTCGGGCCGCCCGGCGACCCTCGCCTGACGCTTTCATCTTTCCGGAAAATACGCCCGCCGGAGGCGCACCTGGCCACCGGCGGTGTCGTGAGTATTTGGGCGAACTCGAAAGCCGGGATCAGAAGCCGGGATCAGAAGACGGGGGCGTAGCGCCAGTTGTCCGCGTCGGGCGTGACGACATCGAGGTCGTAGTCGGCGGCGCGCAGGCGCTGAGCGAACTCGATGCCTGCATCCGCCGCGCGGTCGACCATGGCGCGGCCCGCGGCCTCGTCCTGCGGGGTGCCGAAGCCGCGCATCAGGTCGACGCCGTGGTTGAACATGCCCAGCGGATCGCCCGCCTCTGCCGCGCGGCGGTTCCATTCGGCGGAGGCGTCGGGGTCGAATTCGCCGCCGTAGCCGTTCTGATCCATGTAGCTCATCCAGGCCATCGAGGCGGTGTAGCCCGCGTCGGCGCAGGCCTGGAACGTCTCGCGCGCCGGATCATGATCGCCGCTCTTCGTCATGCCGTAGCCCGACGCGCAGTCCATCATCGAGGTCTGGCCGTTGCGGATGTTGTCGATCACCCGGTCCAGCGACATCTCGTCGGGATTGAGGGTGCCGCCCGGATCCTCCTGAGCGAAGGCGGGCGTGGCGAGGAGCAGGCAGGCAAGCACGGTTCTGAGCATGACGGTTCTCCTTTTGCGGGACATATAGCACGAATTCGGCGCGGCCCGCAGGCGACGAAGGTGCTACCGCTTTCGTCGAACCATGCCGCGGGCCGGATCGTAGCCCCAGAGCGCGAGCGCCATGAAGGCGGCGGCGGCGAGCACGGTCCAGCCGAGCGCGTCCGGTTTCACCTCGGCATAGAGCGCGAAGCGGATGAGCTCGACTGCGTGGGTGAAGGGGTTCACCGCGCAGATGTCGCGCAGCAGCTCCGAGCTTTCCGCCATCTTCCACAGCGGGTAGAGCGCGGAGGAGAGGAAGAACATCGGGAAGATGACGAAATTCATCACGCCCGCGAAGTTCTCCAGCTGCTTGATGAATGACGAGAGCGCCAGTCCCAGCGCCCCCAGCATCAGCCCGGCGAGCAGCAGGGCGGGGAGCGCCAGCAGGTAGCCAGGCCATGGCATGGTGATGCCGAAGGCCGCGGCGATGGCGAGGAAGGCGTAGGCCTGCAGGATCGAGATCGTGGTGCCCGCCAAGAGCTTGCAGAAGAGGAGCCACCAGCGGGGCAGGGGCGAGGTGAGCAGCAGCCGCATCGACCCCATCTCCCGGTCGTAGACGAGGCTCAGCGACGACTGCATCCCGTTGAAGAGCAGGATCATGCCGCAGAGCCCCGGCACGATGTAGGTCTCGTAGGTGATGTAGGTCTTGTAGGGCGGAATGATCGAGAGGCCGAGCGCGGCGCGGAAGCCGGCGGCGAAGACCAGCAGCCAGACGAGCGGGCGCACGAGGGCCGCGATGAACCGGCCGCGCTGGCCGAGGAAGCGCAGGAATTCGCGCAGCGCGATGGCCCGGAGGGCGGTGAGCCAGCTCATGCCGGAGCTCCGGTCAGCGCGAGGAAGGTGTCGGCCACGCTGGCTGGGGCGATCTCGCCCGCGATGCCGTCGGCCAGCACCCGGCCGCGATGCACGATGACGAGGCGGTCGTCGGGGCGCACCTCGTCTGTGAGATGCGTGGCCCAGAGCACCGTGAGGCCCTCCTCGGCGCAGAGGCGGTGCACATGCTCCGTGATCGCGGCGCGGGAGGCGGCGTCGAGGCCCACGGTCGGCTCGTCGAGCAGGAGGACCGAGGGGCGGTGGATCAGGGCGCGGGCGATCTCCACCCGGCGCCGCTGTCCGCCGCTGAGTTCGCGGGCCTTGGTTTCGGCGCGATCCGTGAGGCCCGCGCGGTCCAGCGCCGCCTCGGACCGTTCGGCCGCGTCACGGCCCGAGAGGCCGTGCAGGGCCGCGAAATAGGTCAGGTTGCGCCGGACGCTCAGGTCCATGTCGAGGGTCGGCTGCTGGAAGACCACGCCGATCTCCGCCAGCGCCTTGCGCGGGGCGGTGGCGATGTCGTGCCCGGCCACCGCGATCCGCCCCTCGGTCGTGGTGAAGAGCCGGGTGAGCAGGGCGAAGAGCGTGGATTTCCCCGCCCCGTTCGGCCCGAGCAGCGCGCAGAACGACCCGCGCTCCACGTTGAACGAGAAGGCGTCGAGCGCCCGGTTCGCACCGTAGGAGAACCCGACGCCCTGGACCGACAGGGTCAACGGATGGAGATCTCCAGCCGCTGGGTCTCCCCGGTCGAGCCCGGCACCATCAGGTGGTAGCTGCCGGGCTTGATGGCGATGAAGCCGACCTCCATCGTGCCCGCCTCGTCGAACTCGACGGAGTCGAGCCCGAGCGGGCGGATCTCAAGCCCCTCGATGACGATCTCGTCGATCCAGATGGCGCGGAAGAACTCGGGCCCGACGAGGGCGAGTTCCTGGCTCCCGTCCGCCTCGATCTCGATCTCGTAATAGGTGCCCGATTGCAGCTCCAGCGGCGCGTCGGCCAGCGGCATGCCCGCGCTCAGCGTGATCGGCGGCAGGTCCTCCTTGTTGCCCGCCGACAGCAGGCCCGCGAGGCCGAAGCGGTTGTCGTCGTCATCGTCGGCCAGCGCCGGCAGTGCGGCGAGCAGTGCGCAGCCCAAGAGAAGCGTGCGAAGCATGAAGTATCCTCCCGATGGTCGTTGTTTTGGGTCTTTGGTTATTCGGTGGGCCGGTAGGCGGCCCCCCATGGGAAGCGGCCGACCTTGATCGTGTTCGTCGCCTCGCGGTTCTCCACATCGATGACGCTCACATCGCCCGAGACGCCGTTGGTGGTGAAGAGCAGCGACTTGTCGCCGTTGAAGGCCATGTGCCAGACCCGGCGGCCGACGAGGATATAGTCCTCGACCTCATAGGTCTCGGCATTGACGACGGCGACATGGTTGGAGGGTCCGAGGGCGACGAAGGCGAAGGCCTCGTCCTCGGTCAGCTCGAAGCCCACGGGCTGCACCCGGTCGGGGTGGATGCCCTGCACCTCGAACTCGATCTTGGCGAGCTCCGCCTGGCTTTCCACGTCGAAGACGCTGATGGTCCCGCCGATCTCGGCCGAGACCCAGAGCTCCGTCCCGTCCTTCACGAATTCCGCGTGGCGCGGACGCGAGTCGACGAGGGTGTTGGCGAAGAGCTCCTGCGTCTCGGTGTCGATCCAATGCGCCATGTTGGTGGTCTCGGAGGTGGTGATGGCGATGGCCCCGTCGGGGCTCACGGCCATGCCCTCCGGCTCGATGCCGACGTCGATCTGGGCGATCACCGTCCGGCTCTCGGTATCCACGACGGTGGTGATCGCGTCGTCCTCGTTGGCGATGTAGAGGTGGCGGTTGTTGGGGTGCAGCACGAACTGCTCGGGATCCTCGCCGGAGGGTAGATCGTGCAGGATCTCGCCGGTCTCGGGATCCATCACCTGCACCGCGTCGCTGTCGGAGGCGCAGATGTAGACCACGGAATAGTCGTGGGCGAAGGTGATGCCGCGGGGGCGCTCACCGGTTTCGATCGTGCGCACGACCTCCTGTGTCTCCACATCGATGACGCTGATCGTGTCGTCCTTCTCGTTCGTCACCCAGATCTCGTCGGCGAGGGCCGGGGAGGCAGCGAGCAGCAGGGGCAGGATGTAGCGCATCTCTCACTCCGTGAAGGCGGTGCAGGTGGTTTCGGGCGCGTCCGAGCCCAGCGTGTCGAGCTCGGAGGTCGGGTGCAGGAACCCCTCCAACGGGGCCATGGCGACGACGGCGCGTTCGGTGACGAGGGGGATCGGCTGGCGGAGCTGGCCGTTCCACGGTCGGAAGCTCATGGGACGGCCCTTGAAGCCCGCAAGCTCGAAGGATTCCGACAGGATGTACTCGCGCAAGGCAGGCGCCTCGGCGGAGCCCGCGCGCGTCACGGCCTCGCCGATGGTGCGCATCGCGGCCCAGGCGCCGTAATCGTCGGGGCGCATGGGGCGGCTCGCGTGCTCCTCGAACCTGTTCTGGAGCTGCGCCGCACCCCATTGCTCGACCACCGGCGCCCAGGCGACGGCGGTGAGCCCTTCGGAGCCCGCGACGGGCCGCGGCTCCCAGGTGTTGTAGGCGATGTAGCGGCCGAAATCGTGGATCTCGTCGGCGATCAGCAGGATGTCGTGATCCCGTAGCTCTTGGGTGAAGAGCGGCACCTCCTGGCTCGCGTTCCGGCGCATGTCGGCGTCGAAGGCCCATTCGGCTTCGTCGCTGAGCTCCAGTCCGAACTTCTCAAGCGAGCCGCGCAGGGCTTCGGCATAGGCGATGTCGTCGGGGTGGGTGCCGTAGACCAGCGCCGTCTCGTCCCACCGGCGGAAGACCAGGAACTGGGCAAGCGCGTCGGTGCGCATAGCGTTGGAGGGCAGGGCGTGCAGCACGTTCGCCCGGCAATCGGTGCCGCGCAGCCGGTCGTCCCCGGCGGTGGCGTTGAAGAGGATCGCGCCCGCGGCCTCCGGCAGATCGGCGACCGTCAGCAGGGCGTCGGCGGGGGCGTCCACGATGAGGAGGGAGCTGGTGCCGAGGGCCTGGACCGCCGCCGCGGCGAAGTCGCCGCCGGGCGCGACGCTCACGACCTCCAGCGCCCAGTCCTGGCCCATGAAGCGGCCCGTGGTGGCGTTGTCGGCGAGGCCGACTTCCGCGCCCGCGATGCCCTCATCCTCCGGGATCGGGTCGAGATTGGACAGGACCGGCGGGGCCTCGACCTCCTGCCGCAGGTAGACCACGTCCACCGTGACTTGTGCCGAGACGGCAGTCGCGCACAGCATCGATGCTGCGAAGATCGCGGCGTTGCGCATCGTCCTCCCCTTTTTTCGTTTTGAGAACGCTAGCAAGCGCCGCCACGCAGCCGAATACGACCAATGTCTAGGCAAACGGCCCGCCGCCTTGGCCGAAGGTCTAATTCCGCGCCGCCGGGGCGCGTGCCTATGCTTTGGGCAACAATACTTGGAGGACACCCATGGCCCGCATCATCCGCCTCGGCGCGCTCGCGCTGATCACCTCGACCGGTCTCGCCTTTGCCCACGGCGACGTGGCCCCCCAGGCGGTGGACACCAGCGGTCTGCCGGAGGTCGGCGAGGACTGGGCCTTCGAGAACCCCTATCGCGGCGATCCGGAGGTCTATGCCACCGCGATCGATATCGGCGCGTCGGGCTACAACCAGAACTGCGCGCGGTGCCACGGCCTCGGCGGCGTGTCGGGCGGGCTCGCGCCCGACCTGCGGTTCCTGGAGGCCGACGAGTTCGGCGACGAGTGGTACGTGGAGCGCTACCGCAACGGCTACACCCAGAACGGTATCACGCGGATGCCGGCCTTCGGCGAGCTTCTGGGGCAGGAGGCCGCGTGGGCCATCCGCTCCTATATCGAGACGCGGCCCGACGACCAGCAGATCACCGAGAAGACGCCGGAGCTGCGCACGATCCGCGACCAGCTCGTGGAGTGGTCCGACGGGGGCGAGGCCGATCCCGAGGCCGCGAAGGCCGAGCTGATGGCGATCGCGGACGAGATCGAGACCCTGTCGGGCGCCGATCTCGCCGACAGCGTCGCCCTGCGCGCCGCCCAGCAGATCGACGGGACCGAGGCGTCCTATGCCAAGGCGGCCGAGACGCTGACGATCGGCCTGTCGGCGGCGAACTGACCCGGATGCGGCTGGCCTTCGCGCTTCCGCTCATCGCGGCCCTCGCCCCGGCGGGCGAGGCGCTGGCCCGGTGCGAGAACTGGACCCCGCAGGCGCGCCCGCAGAACACGGCGCGCGACATCGTGGGGACCGACCTCGACACCATCATGGAGCGGGGCTTCATCACCTTCGCCGCCTACGAGGATTATCCACCCTGGTCCTATGAGGAGGGCGGGCGGCCCGCGGGCGTCGATATCGAGATCGGCGCGCTCATCGCCGAGTACATCGGCGTCGAGCCGCGCTACAATCTCGTCGCGGCGGGCGAGAACCTGGAGGAGGACCTGCGCAACCAGGTCTGGAAGGGGCCGCTGATCGGCGGCGCCGTCTCCAACGTCATGCTGCACGTGCCCTATGACAGCGAGTTCGCCTGTCGGGTGGAGCAGGTGGTCTTCACCGGGCAGTACGCGACCGAGAGCCTCGCCATCGCCTACGACCCGGCCGTCTATCCCGACGATGCGCCGACGGTGCCCTATTTCCGGTACGAGACGGTGGCGGTGGAGAACGACACGCTGTCCGACTTCTTCCTTTCCGGCGCGTTCGGCGGGCAGATGCGCGGTAATGTCCGCCGCTTCCGCACCCATGCGGATGCCATGGCGGCGCTGGCCGCGGGCGAGGTCACGGCGGCGATGGGGCCGAAGGCGGAGCTGGAGGCGGGCCTGACCGATGCTCTGGCGCTGCACCAGCCGCCGATCCCGGGCCTCGCGCGCGGTGAGTGGACGCTGGGCGTCGCCGTCCACCACGCCTACCGCGCGCTGGGCTACACGGTGGACGATGCGATCCGCGAGGGGCTGACCAGCGGTGCGATCGAGGAGATCTTCGCCCGCCACGGCCTCAGTTTCGACGCGCCGGAACGATGAGTTTCGTCGCGGCACCCTCCCTTGGTCGAATGGCGCGGCGGGGGCGGCCCGATACACTCGAACCCCAGAACAGGAGAGACCCATGGAGCTGAAGGACAGCCGCGAGATCGCCGCCCCGCGCGAAAACGTCTGGGCGGCCCTGATGGACCCCGAGGTGCTCAAGGCCTGCATCCCCGGCTGTCAGGAGATGACGGGCTCGCCCGAGGAGGGCTTCGAAGCCGTCGTCGTCCAGAAGGTCGGCCCCGTGAAGGCGACCTTCAAGGGCGCCGTGTCGCTCGAGAACATGACCGCGCCCGAGGCCGCGACGCTGACCGGTGAGGGCAAGGGGGGCGCCGCGGGGTTCGCCAAGGGCGGCGCCGACATCCGGCTGGAGGAGGTGCCCGGCGGCACGATGCTCCACTACGACGTGACCGCGAAGGTGGGCGGCAAGCTCGCGCAGCTCGGCTCCCGCATCGTGGACGGGTTCGCCAAGAAGATGGCCGACCAGTTCTTCGAGCGCTTCAAGGCGGAGATCGAGGGACCGGCGGCACCCGCGGAGGAGCCGGAGCCGGAACTCGTCGAGGCCGGTGAGGAGGCCCCGCGCAAGGGAATGTTCGGACGGCTCTTCAAGGGTCGCACCGCCTGAAAAAACTCATAACAATAACAAACACCAAGATGGAGGAATCGATGTCCAACGTGACGATGACGGTGAACGGCAAGGAGGTCTCGGGCGAGATCGAAGGCCGCACCCTGCTGGTGGAATTCCTGCGTGAGGGGCTGGGTCTCACCGGCACCCATGTGGGCTGCGACACGTCCCAGTGCGGCGCCTGCGTCGTACATGTGGACGGCCACGCCGTGAAGGCCTGCACCATGTTCGCCGCGGACGCGGAAGGGGCCGAGGTCAAGACGATCGAGGGCATGGCCAATGCCGACGGCTCGCTGGGCACGATCCAGCAGGCCTTCCAGGATTACCACGGGCTGCAGTGCGGGTTCTGCACGCCGGGCATGGTCATGATCGCCGCCGACCTGCTCGCCAAGAACCCCAGCCCGACCGAGCACGAGATCCGCGACTACCTCGAAGGCAATATCTGCCGCTGCACCGGCTACCACAACATCGTGAAGGCCATTCAGGCGGCCGCGGGCCAACAGGTCCAGCCCGTCGCGGCGGAGTAACGACAGACACACACACTCAGCAACAACGGGGCAGGGACGCGCCAAGACGCCCGCCCCCGGCAAGGGAGGATTTCACATGCCGAAGGATACCGGGATCGGGGCCAGCTCGAAGCGCCGGGAGGACCTGCGCTTCCTCACGGGCAATGGCAAATACACCGACGACATCAACGTGACGGGCCAGGCGCACGCCTTCTTCGTCCGCTCAGACATGGCGCATGGCAAGATCAATGCGCTCGACGTGAGTGCGGCCGAGGCTGCGGAGGGCGTGCTCAAGGTCTTCACCGCCGCCGACTTCGCCGAGGTGGGCGGCATCCCCTGCGGCTGGCAGGTCACCGACCGCCACGGCCAGCCGATGCAGGAGCCCAAGCACCCCGTGCTGGCCGAGGGCAAGGTGCGCCATGTGGGCGACCCCTATGCCGTGGTCGTGGCCGAGACGCTGGAGCAGGCGCGCGACGCCGCCGAACTGATCGAGGCGGATATCGAGGAGCTGCCGGCCGTCATCGACATGAAGGCCGCGGTCGCCGATGGCGCGCCGAAGGTCCACGACGATCTGACCTCGAACCTCTGCTACGACTGGGGCTTCGTTGAGGAGAACCGCGACGCCGTGGACGAGGCCATCAAGGGCGCGCACCACGTCACGACGCTGGAGCTCACCAACAACCGCCTCGTCGCCAACCCGATGGAGCCCCGCGTGGCCATCGGCGAGTACGATGCCTGGAAGGATGAGCACACGCTCTACACCACCTCCCAGAACCCGCATGTGATCCGGCTGCTGATGGGCGCCTTCGTGCTCGGCATTCCCGAGCACAAGCTGCGCGTCGTGGCCCCGGATGTGGGCGGCGGCTTCGGCACCAAGATCTTCCACTATGCCGAGGAGGCGTTCTGCACCTTCGCGGCCAAGGCGCTGAAGCGGCCGGTGAAGTGGACCGCGTCCCGGTCCGAGGCGTTCATGTCCGACGCCCATGGCCGCGATCACGTCACCAAGATCGAGCTCGCGATGGACGAAGAGGGCAAGTTCCTCGCCCTGCGCACTGACACCTACGCCAATATGGGCGCGTATCTGTCGACCTTCGCGCCCTCGGTCCCGACCTGGCTGCACGGCACGCTGATGGCGGGCAACTACACCACGCCGCTGATCTATGTGAATGTGAAGGCGGTCTTTACCAACACCGTGCCGGTCGACGCCTATCGTGGGGCGGGGCGCCCCGAGGCGACCTTCCAGCTCGAGCGGGTCATCGACAAGGCCGCGCGCGAGATGGGGATCGACCCGGTGGAGCTGCGCCGGCGCAACTTCATCGACAAGTCGCAGTTCCCCTACGCCACCCCGGTGGCGGTGGAGTACGACACCGGCGACTACCATGCGACGCTCGACAAGCTGCTGGAGATCTCCGACCGCGACGGGTTCGAGGCGCGCAAGGCGGAGTCCAAGGCCCGCGGCAAGCTGCGCGGCTACGGCATCGCCCACTATATCGAGGCCTGCGGCATCGCGCCGTCGAACCTCGTGGGTCAGCTCGGTGCCCGCGCCGGTCTCTACGAGAGTGCGACCGTGCGGGTGAACGCCACCGGCTCGATCAGCGTCATGACTGGCTCGCACAGCCACGGGCAGGGGCATGAGACGTCCTTTGCCCAGGTCGTCGCCGACATGCTCGGCATCGACGAGGGGCAGGTGGATATCGTGCACGGTGACACCGCGCGCACCCCGATGGGCATGGGCACCTACGGCTCCCGCTCCATCGCGGTCGGCGGATCGGCCATGGTCCGCGCCACCGAAAAGATCATCACGAAGGCGAAGAAGATCGCGTCCCACCTGATGGAGGCATCCGAGAGCGACGTCGAGTTCGCCAACGGCCAGTTCACCGTCGCGGGCACCGACAAGTCGGTCGCCTGGGGCGATGTCTGCCTCGCGGCCTACGTCCCCCACAACTACCCGCTGGAGGATATCGAGCCGGGGCTGGAGGAGAGTGCCTTCTACGATCCGGCGAACTTCACCTATCCCTCGGGCGGATATGCCTGCGAAGTGGAGGTCGATCCCGAGACCGGCAAGGTCGACGTCGTCGCCTTCTCGGCCGCGGACGATTTCGGCAACGTCATCAACCCGATGATCGTCGAGGGCCAGGTCCATGGCGGCGTCGCCCAGGGCATCGGCCAGGCGGTGCTGGAGAACTGCGTCTACGACGCGGACGGGCAGCTTCTGACCGGCTCCTACATGGACTACGCCATGCCGCGGGCCTACGATGTACCGATGTTCACCGTCGACCATTCCTGCCAGACGCCGTGCACCCACAACCCGCTGGGGGTGAAGGGCTGCGGTGAGGCCGGGGCCATCGGCTCTCCGCCCGCGATCGTCAACGCGGTGATCGACGCGCTCAGCGAGCACGGGGTCGAGCATATCGACATGCCGCTCTCGCCCCAGCGCGTCTGGGCCGCGATGAACTCCGCATGACGGACAACCGGAAACAGGGGGGTGGGTTCTGGTCGGGCTCGAAGAATTCGTTCTGGCTCGAGCTTTTCCTCACCTTCCCGTTCCTGATCTGGCTCGTCCTGTCGGCCGGCATCGGCATCGGCGTGTGGATCTTCATGGAGGCGGAGATCGCCTTTGGAGTATTCATCTTCGTCGGCTTCGTGGTGCCGGCCATCTTCAAATTCCTCTTAAGCCTCGGCTAGGGAGACTGAACATGTACAGCTTTGACTTCGTGAAACCTTCGACCGTTGCGGAGGCCGTGCAGGCCCTCGCGGGCGGTGAGGCACAGGCGCTCGGCGGCGGACAGACGCTGATCCCGACGCTCAAGCAGCGCCTCGCCGATCCGGGCACGCTGGTGAGCCTCGCCCATATCGACGAGATGAAATATGTCCGGCAGGAGGGCGACGCCGTCGTGATCGGCGGCGGCACGACCCACGCCATGGTCGCACGTGCGGTCGCCGACATCTATCCGGGCCTCGCCGATCTCGCGGGCCGCATCGGCGATCCCGCGGTGCGCCACCGCGGGACGATCGGCGGCAGCCTCGCCAACAACGATCCCTCGGCGTGCTACCCGGCGGTCGCCTTGGCGTCGGGGGCCACGATCATCACCGACAAGCGGGAGATCGCGGCGGACGACTATTTCGAGGGCATGTTCGCGACCGCGCTCGACGAGGGCGAGATCATCACCGGTGTGCGGTTCCCGATCCCGGAGAAGGCGCACTACGCCAAGATGCCCCAGCCCGCGAGCCGCTTCCCGCTGGTCGCGGCCTTCGTCGCCAAGTACGCGGACGGCGTGCGCGTCGGCGTGACGGGCGCGAGCGAGAACGGCGTCTTCCGCTGGACGGAAGCCGAGCAGGCGCTCTCCTCCAACTTCTCCGCCGACGCCCTGTCGGGCCTCAGCTACCCGGAGGAGGACATGATCGGCGACATCCACGGGACGAAGGCCTACCGCGCCCACCTCGTCGGCGTCATGACCAAACGCGCCGTCCAGGCGATGAGCTGATACCGGACCGGGAGCGGCGAGAGAGCCGCTCCCACCTTCATCTGTCCGAATATATCCCGGGGCCGAAGGCTGTCTCGGAAACGCTTCGGCGGAGCGTTTCAGGCCGGAGCGGGCGGAGCCCACGACCGGGGCAACGCCTCGGTCGGTCGGCCTCACGCCTCGGCGTTCGCTTCCGCGCGGCTCTTGCCGGTGGCACCCTGTGCCAGCGTGGCGGCCATGAAGCCGTCGAGATCACCGTCGAGTACCCCTTGCGTGTCGGAGGTCTCCACCCCCGTGCGCAGATCCTTCACCATCTGGTAGGGCTGCAGGACGTAGGAGCGGATCTGGTTGCCCCAGCCCGCGTCGCCCTTGGCCTCGTGCGCCTCGGTGATCGCCGCGTTCCGCTTGTCGAGCTCCATCTGGTAGAGCCGCGATTTCAGCGCCTTCATCGCGATATCGCGGTTCTGGTGCTGCGACTTCTCGGAGCTCGTCACCACGATGTTCGTCGGGATGTGCGTGATCCGCACGGCGGAGTCGGTGGTGTTGACGTGCTGACCACCGGCGCCGGAGGAGCGATAGGTGTCGATGCGGATGTCGGCGGGATTCACCTCGATCTCGATATCGTCGTCCACCACCGGATAGACCCAGACGGAGCTGAAGGAGGTGTGCCGCCGCGCCGCGCTGTCATAGGGCGAGATGCGCACGAGCCGGTGCACGCCGCTTTCGCCCTTCAGCCAGCCATAGGCGTTCTCGCCGGAGATCTTGTAGGCGGCGGACTTGATGCCCGCCTCTTCGCCCGCGCTCTCGGACTGGAGCTCGACCTTGTAGCCGTGCTGCTCGGCCCAGCGGACATACATGCGGGCGAGCATCGCGGCCCAGTCGCAGCTCTCGGTGCCGCCTGCGCCCGCGTTGATCTCGAGGAAGGTGTCGTTGCCGTCGGCCTCGCCGTCGAGCAGAGCCTCCAGCTCCTTCTGCGCGGCGCGCTCCTTCAGCGCGCGGATCGCGCCCTCGGCTTCGGCCACCACATCCGCATCTTCCTCGGCCTCGCCCATCTCGATGAGCTCGATATTGTCGGAGAGGTCCTGTTTCAGCCCCGCATGGGTGTCGATGGCGTCCGACAGCGTCTGCCGCTCGCGCATCAGCTTCTGCGCGCGGGCCGGATCGTTCCACAGCTCCGGATCCTCGCTCATCGCGTTGAGCTCCTCGAGCCGGAACGCCGCCGTCTCGCCCAGGCGCTGCTCCAGCAACGACAGGCTCTTCTCGATGTCGGTGACGATGTTGGCGATTTCGGCGCGCATGGTCGTGGGATCCCGGGGCTGCTTGAGTGACGGTTAGATAACGATCCGACCGGGGGAGGTCAAAGGGGCGGGGCCGTGATGCGAAAGCCAGCCTGCAAAGCAAAAGCCCGGCCGCGACGGGCCGGGCTCGATCAGTAGAAGCTCAGTGCGTCAGGCGGACGCCGCTTCCTTCTTCGCCGGGGCGGCAGCGCCCTGGGAGAGCGGATCGTCCGAGCGCTGGACGGAGCCCTCGAAATGCGCGCCGCTCTCGATGGCGATCGTCTTGTGGATGATGTCGCCCTCAACGCGGGCGGTGGAGGTGAGGCGGACCTTCAGGCCCCGCACCCGGCCCACCACGCGGCCGTTCACGACGAGGTCATCGGCGATCACTTCGCCCTTCACCGTGGCGCCCTCGCCGACGGTCAGCAGGTGGGCGCGGATGTCACCCTCCACGTTGCCCTCGATCTGGATATCGCCCGAGGTCTCGACATTGCCCTTGATGTTGAGGTCCGAGGACAGGACCGACGGGGATGCCTTCGGCTTCGGTGCGGCGGGCGCCGGGCTGCCGGTCGGCGGCGTCTTCGGCGCGGCGGACCCGGACGCTGCGGGCGCGGCCTTGTCGTCGGCCTTCGGCGTCTCGATCGGGTCGTTGATCTTGCTTTTAGAGAACATCTTCAGCAGCCTTCAAATAGGTCATCGGGTCAACGGGCTCACCGCCCAGGCGGATCTCGTAGTGTAGATGGGAGCCGGTGGACCGACCGGTGGAGCCCATGTCCCCGATACGGTCGCCGCGCGTCACTTCATCACCCACCGCGACGTGAATCCGATGCAGGTGAGCATAGACGGTTTCGAAACCGAAAGCATGCCTGATCTTGACAACGTTGCCATAGGCGCCCTGACGGTTCGCATAGGTCACGGTGCCCTCGGCGGCCGCGGTGATCGCGGTGCCGACGGGCCCGGCGAAGTCCAGCCCCTCGTGCCGCCGGATGCGCCCGTTGATCGGGTCGCGGCGGTTGCCGAACCGGCTCGATGTGCGGTGCGGGCCCGCGACCGGGTGGTCGAAGGGCATCCGCTCCATCGCGATCCGGCGCATGTTGAGCTGGTCGATCTGGCCCAGCAGCAGCATCAGGCGCGCGGCCTGCGGGTTCTGCATGATGAGGTGTGCTTCCTCATCCTCGGACATGACCTCGGGACCACCCTGGCCGACATAGCTGCCCTGGAGCTGGTCCATCAGCGCGTCGACATCGGTGCCCGCCCGCTGGAAGACGCCGTCGAGCTCGGCGATGCCGCCTTCGACCGCCTGCTCAAGCCGGGTGAAGACCCGCTCCTGCTGTTGCTCGGCGAGGATCGCGCGGGTCTCCAGCGCGGTCTTCACTTCGTCGAAGGCCGCAACCTCGGCCGCCATCATGTCACGATCGGCCGCGGTGCGGTCGAGATTGTCGAGGAGCAGCGAGACGGTGCGCACCAGATCCTCGGCCTCCATCTCCCGCGCGACGGCGCTGCGCTCCACGGCGGCGAGCCGCTCAACGCTGGCCGCAAGATCCGCCTCGCGCTCCGCCAGCTCCCGCGCCCGGGCGTCGAGCTTGGCGTGCATGTCCTCGCCCGCCGTCTGCGCCTCGGTCGCCGTCTCGGTCAGGGCGATCAGATCGGCCTGCTGTGCGGCGAGAAGGGCGGTGGCCTGCTCGGCCCGGACCCGCGCTTCCTCCGCGGCCGCGGCATAGGCGGCGCGCTGTTCAGTCAGTTCGGCAATGCGGCTTTCGTGCATGCCGCGGACGACCGTGGTGGAGGTTCCGCCCTCCGGTCCGCTCAGTGCGGCGACCGACAGGGCGGTCGCCGTCAGCGTCCAGCCCGCGAGCAGAACCCCGCCCGCGCAGGCCGCCGCCTGGGTCAGTGGCGTCAGGCGCACATGCGCTACATCGTCACCAGATTTCAGATAGACACGTTTCTCCGGCAGAAGCCGGTCCAACAGCCCTTGAGATCCCATCCCTAGCCCCTCGTTTTGCCCCACCACCGCAGGCGTGTTCTTGCGATGGCCCGCTCTCCGCCCCCGTCTCGCGACGAGGTCCCCTCGGTTTGCGGTGATTCACGGCTAGACGACGGAAAAGGCAGGTTCAACCGTTCAAGGGCTCTCACAGGGCCGTGTACCACCAAGGATTGCGATCATCCGAGGAACACGACGCAAGATCGGCGAGAATTTGCCGATACTGTCGCAAAAGGCGAATTGTTGTCCTGTCTCTAAACTTGCGCGATTCTGCGCCGGTCACGCGTCGGCGAGCGGCCAGTAGAAGTCGAGCGGCAGTCCGGCCTCCGCCCGCTTCTCGTCATTGAAGGGCGGCTTGAGCGGACCGTGGAAGTAGCGGGTCACCAGGTCGTGGAACGCGTCCCGCGGATCGCGCTCGTGCCGACCGCAGAGGAAGTGGAACCACTTCGAGCCATAGGCGACGTGGCCGACCTCCTCCGCATAGATGGTCTGGAGGGCCGCGACCGTCTCCGCATCGTCCGCCTTCTCGAAGAGGGCGATCATGCCGGGCGTCACGTCGAGTCCGCGCGCCTCCAGCACCATGGGCACGACGGCGAGGCGCGCCTCGATGTCGTGCGCCGTATCCTCCGCCGCGCGCCACATGCCGGCATGGGCGGCGAGCGCGCCGTAATGGCTGCCCATCGCCTCCAGCCGGTCGGCGAGCAGATTGAAATGCTTCGATTCCTCGTCCGCCGCGCGGACCCAGTCGTCGTAGAAGCCCGAGGGCATCGGGATATGGGTGAAGCGCGCGACGATGTCCCAGTGCAGGTCCACCGCGTTGAGCTCGATATGCGCGATGGCATGCAGGATCGCGATCCGCCCCTCCGGCGTGCCGGGCCGCCGCCGCGGCACCTGGCGCGGGTCGAGCAGTTCCGGCTGGTCCGGCCGGGCAGGGCGGTCGGGCGGGCTCGCGGTCCCGACCGGCATCCGATCGCCGTCCCAACGCCGCTGCCATTCGGCGGCACAGGCGCGTGACAGAGCCGTCTTCTCCCGCGGGTCCGGAGTGCGCAGCACGGCCTCCGCACATTGGGCGAGGGTGTCGGGGATCAGCATGGCGAGGCTCCGCAATCGATACGCGCCCGCCTTATCGCGCTGCGGCGCGGCCGCCGCAACGCTTCTTCTCTCAGTGGATACGTTCGGCCCTCAGAGGCCCTTCACCGCCGTCAGCACGTCCTCGACATGGCCCGGCACCTTCACCTTGCGCCATTCCTGCAAGACCTTGCCGTCCGGCCCGATCAGGAACGTGGAGCGCTCGATGCCCATGTAGGTCTTGCCGTACATCTGCTTTTCCTTCCAGACGCCGTAACGCTCGGATACGTCGCCCTCCTCGTCGGACATCAGCGGCATGCCGAGGGAGTGCTTGTCGGCGAACTTGTCCTGCTTCTTCACCGGATCCTTTGAGATGCCGATGAGCGCGGCGCCCGCCGCCTCGAACTCGGCCTTCGCTTCGGTGAAGCCCACGGCCTCTTTCGTGCAGCCGGAGGTGTCGGCCTTGGGGTAGAAGAACAGCACGACCGGTTTGCCCGCATAGTCGGCGAGGCTGACGGTCTGACCACCCGAGGCGGGCAGGCTGAAATCGGGGGCGGCTTGGCCGGTCAGGTCGGTCATGGGGGTCTCCTTCTGGTCTGTCCGATGCGGATACGGCGCGGGCGCGCGCCCGGTTCAGCGCGGCTGCAATTCGGACAGATAGGCAACCAGGTCCTCAATGTCCTGCGGGCTGAGCAGACCGTCAGCCCCGAAGGCGGGCATCGCGGTCTCATCGCCGAAGACGCTGCGGGCATCGACGAGGATCGCGCGCAGCTCCGCCCGGTCGTAGAGCGCGCCGAGCAGGCCGACCTCCGGTCCCAGATCGCCGCCCGGACCCATCGCGGCGACATCCGGGTTCGTGTGGCAGTCTGTGCAGCCCGCGTCGCCCGCATAGAGGTTCACGCCCCGCCAGCCATCGCCGCGCGTCTCGGTCAGCGGCGCCTCGATGCGAGGCGGCGTGTCGGCGATGGCGAGGGTGGGGAGGAGGCATGCGACGAGGATGGCGAGACGCATCGGGAAAATCCTTCTGGACGTATTGTTAATGCGTGCACCGATCACGGACCTGCGGCGGGTCGCCTTGACCTCGATCAAGTGCGGCCTTGCGTCCCGCTGCGGGCGGTGGCAAGGCCCGTCGCCATGAAGCTCTCCGATTTCGATTTCGACCTGCCCGAGGAGCTGATCGCGCTCCGCCCCGTGAAGCCGCGCCCGGCCTCGCGCCTCCTGTTGGCGGAGGGGCCGCGGCTCTCCGATCGCCATGTGCACGACCTGCCGGAGATCCTGCGCCCCGGCGACCTCCTGGTCTTCAACGACACCAAGGTGATCCCGGCGCGCCTCTTCGGCACCCGCACGCGGGAGACGACGGACGGCCCCGGCACGGCGAAGATCGAAGCGACGCTGCTCGAACGCCTGTCGCCCGAGAGCTGGTCGGCGCTGGCAAAGCCCGGACGGAAGCTGCGGGAGGGCGACGTGATCGCCTTCCGCGACCTCTCCGCCGAACTGGTGGAAAAGGGCGAGGGTGGCCGCGTCACCCTGCGTTTCGACCGCTCAGGCCCCGATCTCGACGCCGCCATCGCGCTGGCCGGCGAGATGCCGCTGCCGCCCTACATCGCCTCCAAACGCGCCGCGGACGAGGCGGATCGGGAGGACTACCAGACCGTCTTCGCCGAGAAGCCGGGCGCCGTGGCCGCGCCCACCGCCTCCCTCCACTTCGACGCGGATCTGCTGGAGCGCCTGACCGCGCGCGGTGTCGAGAGCACGCGGGTGACGCTCCATGTCGGCGCCGGCACCTTTCTGCCGGTCACCGTGGACGACGTCTCCGACCACAAGATGCACGCCGAATGGGGCGAGGTGACGGAGACCGCCGCCGCGACCATCGCCCGGGCAAAGGCCGAGGGCCGCCGCGTAATTCCGGTCGGCACCACGGCCCTGCGCCTGATCGAGAGCGCAGCCGCCTCCGGCACCATCGCACCGTGGCGGGGCGAGACCGACATCTTCATCACGCCGGGCTTCCGCTTCCGCGTCACGGACGGGCTGATGACCAATTTCCACCTGCCGAAGTCGACGCTGATGATGCTCGTCTCCGCCCTGATGGGCATGGAGGAGATGCGCGGGGTCTACGCCCACGCCATCGCGGCGCGCTACCGCTTCTTTTCCTACGGCGACAGCTCGCTGCTGCTCCCCGCGCGCGACTGACCTTCATCTGTCCAAAAGTATCCCGGGGTTTGGGGGAGGCCCCACCGTTGTTCACCAGATTGGATGGGTCGGTCATTCGGAGGGCCGTTTGCTCAGTCTTTTGCAGACCCAGGTAGCTTTCTACGAGCTTTGCGTCACACGGTAAAGGGCGCGAACGGATGGTTCGTGCCCTCTCTCATCGTTCTTTGGAGTGTCGAGTGAGCCCCGCGATAAGCCACCGGCTTAGGGACCGGAAGCGGATCACCGGGCAGAATACTGTTACTCAGGATAGCCGTCTTTCGATTGCGCTTGCGACGGTGAGCGGGCAGGCCGGGCGCTTTGCGATGCGGCGGGCGCGGGCGGCGGTGGCTGTGCGCGAAGGCGGCGAAGAGGTCGTTTCGCGTTCTCTTCATCTTCGAACACGGCATCGAGGGTGTCGCGCATGGCATCCAGGGTCGCGGCACGCTCCTTCTCTTGATCGGCACCGATCTTCGCGCCGACATTGGCGATCCGCTCGATCTGCTTCATCTGTGCCGTGGAGAGCTGGTCGAAGTCGATCTTTCTGAGGAGGTCGCTCGGAAGACAACGCGCAATGGAGACGATGGCGTTGTTAGCCTACCGGATCGCCTCGAACTCGTCCTTTAGAGCCGCGGGAGCCGTTTTTTCGGTGCGAGCATTCAGAACGCGCATTGCGCGCGCGAAGGTCGTAATTGTGGCGCCGTGATCAGTCTCTGCGTCGGATGACATACTATCTTCGGTGTCTCTCGCAATCCGACTGAGACCGTCGCTCGTGATCTCGCCGTTGGCGATCTGCTTGGCGGTTCTCAGAACAGTGTCCGCCCGCCGCTTTTGGGTTTCGGCAATCCTTTCTCTCGCGTCCAGATCTCTGGTGCGTCGGGACACAGCCTCCTCTTTTCGGGTGACCGCTTGATCCCGTCTCATGAGGTTCGTTTCCTGAGCCTTGCGCCATTCACTTGGACTGAAATGCGTGTGGTGCTCCGGCACCTCGATCAGATCCGCAACGACCTGGGCCGGGTTCCTGTATCTCGATGTCGTCCTCCTGCGGTCGTCACTGTGCTTGAGCAAATGGTGCATCCATGATTCGCCGTCCGCTGGGCTATGGGGATGAACTTGGAGGCGCAATTCGTGCTCGACGCGATGAACATGGTGATCGGCCAGCACAAGCCGTCGGACGTGATCCACGATAGAGACCGGGGGGCGCAATACACGTCCGTGACGTTCAGTCTGAGGTGTGCAGAGACCGGCGCCAAGTCGTCGCTGGGATCGGTCGAAGGTGCCTGTGACGGCGCCATTTGCGAGAACTTCTTCGCCATCCTGCAATGCGAGTTCCTCGACCGGCGCAGGTTTCGAACCAACGCGGAGGTTCTCATGGCCATCTTCGAGATCGTCTAGAACTAGTACAATCTTGACCGCCATCACCCGGCTTAGGGATATCTCTCGCCCATCGACTGCGAAGGGACCGCCCGCGAAAAGTCACCGCGCTTTCCGACGTAACCGTCAACAGAACGGGGGCAAATCCGACTGCAATGCAGGTTGAGGAGATGTCACCCTTCCGCTTCGTGAAGCCGTCCCGGTGGCCCTTGAGGAGCACAGCCACCATATCCCAGGTGATCATTCGATGCCCCTTGAAGAGGAGAGACCGAGATGACGATCACGAACGCAACGCGTCGCGTCCTGCTTGCGACCGCCGGCGCGGCCCTCGTCACCGGCACGTCGGGGTTGATGGTCCCGGCCAGGGCCCAGTCGCTCGCACCAACGCCCACGATGCGGGGCGGGGCAAACAACTATCGTCCCGGCGCGCCCATCGTGGACCGGATCGGAGGCGGGGGCTTCTGGACGACGGGGACCGTGCGGCGCGCAGGCGACGGTGCGCCGCTGGCCGGGCGGCGGATCCAAGTCTGGGCGCACACGACCGAGGGACATGAGCGCGACGAGCGTTCGCACGGCGCCACCCTGACGGACGCCAACGGGGTCTTCCGCATCGAGATGCCGCAGATCGTACCGGCCTTCGGGCAACCGCACGGGCACCTGGCCTACGACGCCGAGTATGACGACGGCGGGTTCGAGACCGTCTTCCTGCGTCCGATCATGGGAAGTGCGTCCGATACCAGCCTCGACGTCGAGTTCGTGCTGCGCCCCGTCTGAAGGCATGCGTCCGGCCCTGATCTGGTTGACCGTGGTGCTGGTCATCACGGTCCCCCTGATCGCGGCGGCCGCAAGCCCCCTCCTCGCATGGCGGCAGCCTGTGTATATCGCCGCGGGCTTCGCCGGGATCATCGGTCTCGCACTTCTGCTGCTTCAACCCCTGTTGGTTGCCGACACGTTGCCGGGCATCCGTGGCCGCCGTGTGCATCCATGGATCGGCGCGGCACTCGTCCTCATGGTGCTCGTCCACGTGGCGGGTCTCTGGATCACGAGCCCACCGGACGTCATAGACGTGCTGCTGTTCCGGTCGCCCACACCCTTCGCTATCTGGGGCGCACTTGCGATGTGGGCGGCGTTCGCCGCCGCGCTGCTCGCCCTGGTTCGAAAGCGGATCGGTCTGCGCGTCTGGCGCATGGCCCATACCGCGGCCACGACCGTCATTGTGATCGGCACGGTGGCGCATGCGATGCTCATCGAGGGGGCGATGGAGATCCTCTCGAAGAGCGTCCTCTGCCTGCTCGTGATCGCCGCGTTCGCGTGGGCGCTGCTGCAGCGCAGGGTGTGGCGGGTGCTTCCACAGAAAAGCAGGAAATGAAGCGCGCTGTGTTGTCCTCGACTCGCTGCCGTTTGCCCGTACGGGCAGCGAGAGCTTGGGCTTCGAGGCCAAAGCCTGAGCCCTGGAACACCGCTGCCCCGATCCGGTTGCAGCATCCGCAAGCTCCGTCGCCTTGCGTCAGCGTCCGGCGCGGCCCGAGGGGTCAGGTCGTCAAGCTGACAGGAGGCAGCGTCCGGCGCCAAGCCTCGAAGAGCAAATCACCGCTGGCCCGCGCTCGGACTTAAGGGAGTTTTAGGATCGCTTTGCTAGCGCTTCAGTCTTCTGACCCTGGTTCGGAGATACGCTATGCTGAGAATTGCCCTGACCCTGGCGACCTTGCTCCTGTTCGGATCCGTCGCTGGCGCACAGACGATCCGCGTTTTCACCAGTACGGATCTCGATCCGATGGCGCGCGGTACCGATATGGACCCGCCCGGTTTCAGTCATGAACTCATCCATCTTCTCGCCGATCGGGCCGGGCTGACGCTGGACCTCGTCTACCAGCCTTGGGAGCGGGCTCAGCAGGAGGTCCAGAACGGCGCCGATGCCTATCTCCTCGCACCCACGCGCAATGCCCGGCGCGAAGAACTCTACGCCTGGATCGTTCCCATTCTGGAAGTGGAGCAGGCCTTCCTGAGCACCGGGCCGCAGCTCGACTCGCTCGAGGCGGCGCGAGACGTCGGCAGCATTGCCGCGCGGGGAAACTATGAACGGATCCTGCAGGGCGCCGCATTCGACAACGTCCAACATGTCGAGACCGACAATGCCCTCCGGATGCTGGAAGCCGGCCGTATCGACGCCGTCTTCACCCTGCGGGAGCGTGCGGTGTTCATGTGGCGCGACTTCGGCTTCGAACCGGATCGCCTCGTCATTGGCGATGCCGTCAAGCGCTCCACGCTGTGGCTCGCCGGGCCGAAGGACGCCGATCCGGAGATCACGCGAAGGCTCGCCACCGCGTTGGCGGAATTGCAGGCGGATGGCACCTATGACGCGCTCAGAGCATCGTATTTCGGTGGCGCCGCGGCTCTGCAGACGGCAAGCGAGTAGCATCATTGGAGGCCGTCCGTTCACGACTGTCAGGACTGCTCGCGCTGTTCCCGCGCCACGGGATCGGCCGAAGGCTGCTGCTGACGCTGCTCGCGGGACTGGCCGTCTTGAACGTCGTGATGACGGCCGTCAGCACGGCGCAGCTCTCCGGTGCGCTGGAGGAGGCGATCCGGACGGAAATCGCCCTCGCGGAAACGCTCGTCGCCCAGCCGGTGAGCGCAGCGCTTTGGCAACTGGATCCCGGCGGCGCTGAGAACGGACTGCGCGGTCTCAGCGCGATGACCCATTTCGCCGCGGCAAAGGTCATTGCCGAGGACGAAGTCTTCGCCTCCCTTGCCGCAACCGCGGCGGTGCCGGAAGAGGCGGTGGTCAGCCGCGTGCCATTGCTGTCACCGGACGAGGCCGTCATAGGTATGCTGGAGCTGACATTCGACGCGGGCCCGATCCAGGACCGCGTTGCATTCGTCCGGATCAGGACGATCCTCTTTGGCGTCACTGTTTTCCTGCTTGCGGGCCTCATCGTCGCCGCGCTCTCGATCTCGATCGTACAGCCCATTCGCGCGGCCGTCGTCGAGATCGAAGGGCTGCGGGACGGCCGCACCGAAGACCGTATCGAGAGCGCGGCGCGCCGTGACGAGGTCGGGCAGGTCGGCCGCGCACTCGATGTGCTTCGGCGAGCACTCCTCGAAAAGCAGGAACTCGAACGCGAGAAGCAGCATCGCGACGCTGAAGAGGCGCGCCTTGCGATCAAGCGAAACGAAGAGAATGCACGGGCCGAAGCGGAACGAACCGCACGGATGCAGGAGCAGGAGCGGGTCGTGACCACCCTGGCGGCTGCCCTGCAACGGGTCGCGGCAGGCGATCTGCGATGCACCCTGACCGAGCCCTTCGACAGCATCTACGAGCCCCTCCGGCACGACTACAACGCCGCAATTCATCGCCTGTCGGATGTCGTGGCGAAGATCACCGAGAGTGCAGGGACGCTGAGCGCTCAGGCGAAGACCATGTCGTCCTTTGCGCACGATCTCTCGCAACGCTCCGAAACCGCCGCGGCCGCCCTTCGCCAGACCCGATCCGCCACAACGTCGCTCGCAAAGACCGCCTCCGATGCCGCGAGAGATACGGAGAGCTTTGCGAAAGTATCCGAACAAGTGCGGCAGATCACGGCGGAGAAACGAGACGTCGTGCGCAACGCCGTCGGTGCCATGGACGACGTCGAAATGTCGTCCACCGAGATCGGAAAGATCACGCTGATCATCAGCAAAATCGCGTCGCAGATCTCCATCCTGTCGATCAACGCGAGTATCGAGGCCGCCCGCGCTGGACCATCCGGCGCCGGCTTCGCCGTGGTCGCTGAATCCGTGCGCGACCTGGCGAGCCAGACAGCGCGCGCCGCTGAAGAGATCGAGGGCTCGGTGGAGCGGCGCTCGACCATCGTGACGGACGGTCTCACCTACATTCGCGAGGCGGATACCGCGCTCGAACGGATCGGAAACGATGTCGTCAGCCTCTCCGAAGGTACGCAGTCGCTGTCGACAACGGTCTCGGCCCAGTCGGAAGACGTGGCGAGCATCGACAGCGCCATGGTCGAGATCGAAGGCACGATCCGAGAGGGCGCCATCATCTCAAACGATGCCGCACGAGCCAGCGCAACGCTTTCTCAGGAAGCCAGCCGGCTGGACCAGCTGGTGTCACAATTCCAGATAGAAAACGGCAGTTCGGCATTAACCAGCATTTCCCAACGAAACGCTGATTTGGGCCTCAACTCGTCCGAGCCCAAAGCCGCCCGACACTAGCTTTCGGAGCGCCCAAGCCGTGCCGTGGAGGGCAATAAGTGTGACTGCTATTTTCGAGTTTCACTTGCTTTCACAATTCAAGTCTTGCCATGAGCATCTTCGTCGCGCTTGCGAGAAATGGACAAACTACGAGCAGGTCGAAAACCTGTTGTGACGGGAGCCTATTGCCGTGATCTCTTGGGCTATCTCGAGGCGCGCTGCTCGCTCACTGACTGATCATCAGCTAGTCGGGGCAATTACTCCGTCTGGTTCGAAACTCGGAAATTCAAAGCAGTCCATCAGCAGCACAATCTGACATCGTGAGCGGCTCGATCCTCTGAGTAGCGCCTGATTGATCAGCCGCGCATTGCTTCTCTTCTTGCGAACTGGTTCGGACGCCGTCCCCAGAGTGAGGTATCGGCCGAACACAAGATGCGTACGAGCGGCAGTCCGCTTCTCGCAGCAGAAGGACTCGCCGAAGGTCGTTCAGGCCGGCGTCAAAAATCTGCACCAGAATATGGTTCACATTTCAGGCGTTCCGATTGCGGAACGCCATGTCTACGCCTGTCCTCTTTTCCGGGAAGCTTTCTCAGCCACCTTCTCAGCCAACAGGTATTCACGAGGAGTATTATTCATGCGGGAGCGTGTGGATTCATCGCTGGAATGCAGCGCTATGATTTCGGTGTTAGCGATCGAAGGAGTATCCCATGCTCTTTGATCTGGCCTTCGCATTCATTGTCACCATCGCCGCTTTACTTGGACTTCGCGGTGGAGTGCTGCCGACACTCGTCGCAGCGGGTGTGCTTTCTCTGGCTGCGATTGCCGGCATCGCTGCACACGCGTGGCTGGCGCTTGCAGGCCTGGGAGCATGGCTCGCTCTCTTCGCCGTCCTGACCCTCGCTCTCGGATCAGCGGATCAGCGTTTGACCGTACGCTTCGGAATGCTGGGCCTTGGCCTCGTGCAAGGTGTTGTGGCGGTTGTGCTTCTCGCGGGCCTTCTGCTTGGGACTGTTTATCGCGAAACTCCGGCCGCTGCTGAAAAACTGCGTCTTGCGACGCTCTACGCGCCCGTCGCGGCTCTCGGAAGTCGTGTTGCGCCGGAGGAACAATCGGTAGCACTCGCGTTTCCAACGCCGGTCGATGATGTGGAGTTGGCAAACGAGACGCCCGTGCCCACAATCGATTGGGCAGACGTTCGGCCCTTCAACGACGACGCGATCCGAGCGCTCCCCGGTGAAATCCGGGCGATCGACCGCACGCCGCTGGCCTTCGAAGTCGAGGGCCGGGTCACCGAGGTCAATGTCGATATCGGCGAGCATTTCGAGGAGGGGGATACCCTCGCGCAACTGGATACGTACCAGCTCGAAATCGCGCTGCAGGAGCGCCGCGCCGCACTGATCGAGGCCGAGGCCCGCTTCGAGGAAGCTCAACAGGAATACGAGCGTCAGAGCGCCCTGTTCGAGCGGGATGTCGTCGCCGAGACGATCGCGGAAACGGCGCTGGCAAGCCTCGATGCGGCGCGCAGCCGCTATGAGATCGCCCTGCGCGGCATCGAAACGGCCGAGGACCGGTTGGAGGATGCGACGCTCCGCGCGCCTTATGACGGCTCCGTTGCGACGCGCCTGATCGAGCCGGCGCAGACGATTTCGGCCGGTGCTCCGGCCCTCGAAATCCAGAGCAATGGCGGCGGTTTCGAGATCACCGCGACGATTCCGGACACGCTCGTGTCGCAGTTGCAGGTCGGGACCTCGCATGAGGTGACGCTGCTCGACGGCTCCGACATTACCTTCTCTGCCGAGTTGCGCGATATCGGAAGCCGCGCCACGAGCACCTCGGGCTTTCCGGTCACGCTGCGCATTCCGTCTCCGAACGACGCCTTGCGCGCCGGCATGAGCGTCGAGATCGCGTTTCGCCTGTCGTCGAACGAAACCGGAGCGTCCTTCCTCGCGGTGCCGGTCAACGCGATCTGGTCCAATGACGACGGCGGCTTCAGCGTGTTTCGCATCGATCCGGAGACCAGCACGCTGGTCGGCAACGAGATCACACTGGCCGGAACGGAAGCCGGTCTCGCCCTTGTCGCCGATGGCCTGAGCGAAGGCGACATCGTCGCGACCCGAGGCATCCCGTTCCTGGACGACGGCATGGCGGTGCACCTGCGCGGAACGGGCGTGGCCCGCTACGACGACTGAGGAGAGTACGCATGTTGACGCGATTTGCACATACCTACCAACGCCTTGTGTTCTTCATCGTGGCTGTCCTGATGGGCTTCGGCGCCTACAGCTACTTCACGCTGCCAGCGCAGGAAGATCCGCAGATCACCATCCGCGAGGCGATCGTCACGACCTCCTATCCGGGCCTGTCGCCCGAGCGGGTTGAGCAGTTGGTGACGAAACCGCTCGAGCGCGCGATCCGCCGCATTCCGGAGGTCGAGGAGATCCGCTCCTCGTCCCTGCCGGGCACATCGATCATCCATGTCGAAGTGTTCGACCGTTACTTCGAACTGGACCAGATCTGGGACGATCTGCGCGCCGAAGTGGACCTTGCCCGGGCCGATCTGCCAGAGGGCGCGCGCCGCCCCATCGTCGCCGACGATGTAGGTGACGTGGCGGTCGTGACGGCTGCGCTGCGCTCCAGCGACCATACGCTCGACGAGTTGGGCGATATGACCAACCACATTCGGGACCAGCTCTACGGTGAAGACGGGGTCAAGAGCATCGACATCGTCGGCGAGCAGCCCGAGCGCATCTATATCGAAACCCGAAACGCCCGGCTGGCCGAACTGGGCGTCAGCACGGATGCCATCGTCGCCACGCTCGCAAACCAGAACATCATCCGGCCGGGCGGTCAGATCGATATCGGTCCGCGTGCCCTCATCATCGAGCCTACGGGCGATTACCGCAGTCTCGACCAGATCGGGGAGACGCTGATCGCGTTGCCCGACGGCACGTCGATCCCGCTGCGCGACATCGCGCGGATCGAACGGGAACTGGTCGATCCCGCATCGCAATCGGCCTTCTACCAGGGTGATCCGGCGATCGTCTTCGCCGTTGCCATGCAGGACGGGAACAACGTTCTCGATTTCGGTCCGCGGATTGCGGAGCGGCTGGAGGGGATTCAAGCCGGATTGCCCGTGGGCATGACGCTCGACGTCATCACCTTCCAGCCCGAGCAGGTCGAGCAGGCCGTCTACGGCGTCACGATCAACGTGCTGCAGACGCTTGGCATCGTGCTGGCTGTCGTGGTTCTTCTGCTGGGTCTGCGCACCGGGCTGATCGTGGGCGCCATCGTGCCGATCGTGATGCTGTCGACGCTCGCCGTCATGGGCTTTCTGGGCCTGCCGTTGGAGCGCATGAGCCTCGCGACCCTCGTGATCGCGCTCGGCCTTCTGGTCGATGCGGGCGTGGTCGTGGCCGAGGATTACAAGACGCGGCTCGGCGAAGGGACGGACCGCGACGCGGCGTTGGAACAGACCGGCGGCGAGCTCTCGCTGCCGCTGCTCTCGTCGACCGCGACGACGATCCTGGTGTTCCTGCCGCTCATGCTGGCCGAACATGTGGCCGGGGAGTACACGCGATCGATCTCCATCGTGATCGCGATCACCCTGTCCATTTCGTGGCTGCTCGCCATGACCGTGACGCCGGTCCTGTCCCACCGTTTCGCCGAAGCGGATCGCGGCGGAAAGCGCCCCTATTACGAGCGCATGTTCGACCCGCTGATCCGCGGTTACGGCCGCCTGATCGAGGGTGCGCTGAAGGTGCGTGCGCTCTTCGTCGGCGTCATGCTTGCCGGTCTGGCCGGCGGGGTCGCGCTGGTCGCGACGTCTCCGCAGAGCTTCTTTCCGGACAGCGACCGGGCCCAGCTCATTACCTACATCTATCTGCCCGCGGACGTGACCACCGAGGCGACCGAGGCCGAGGTCGAGGCGCTGCTTCCCACCCTGACGCAGGACCGCTTCGATTGGCTGGAGGACCACGTCGCCTATGTCGGCACCGGCGGCCCGCGCTTCGTGCTGTCTCTGACGCCGGTCGACCCGGCGCCCAATCGTGCCGTGATGGTGATGAACGTGGACAGGTCCGAGAATCTCGACCGGGCCATGTCCGAACTGAGGGACCATCTGGCAACGGACTTCAGCCACCTCCAGGCGCATGTGACGCGCATGTTCCTCGGGCCGACCGACAGCGCGATCCTCGAGGTCCAGGTGAAGGGGCCCGACCGCGCCTTCGTCTACGAGACCGCGAGCCGGATCGAAGAGATCATCGCGACCGTGCCCGGCGCCCGCGACATCCGCCAGGATTGGGAGAACCGCATCCCGCGCGTCGTCGTCGAGGTCGATCAGACCCGCGCCCGCCGCGCCGGTGTGACCTCGGCCGATGTGGCGCAATCCATGTCCGCCTACTTCTCGGGCCGCAACGTGTCGGAGTACCGGGAGGGTGACGAGACGATCCCGATCGTGGCCCGTGCCGTCGATGAAGAGCGCATGGACATGGACCGCGTGCGCAGCCTCTCGATCTTCGGCGCCGACGGGACCGTGGTGCCGCTGATGCAGGTGGCGGAGGTCTCGCTGCAGAACGGCTACGCCCGGATCGAACGTGAAGGGCTGACCCGCACGGTCACGGTCGAAGGCCGTTCGACCCTGATGGGAGCGGAGGACATGGCCCCGATGATCGCAGACCAGCTCGATGAATCGCGCGCCGACCTTCCGCCGGGCCACTCCATCGAGTTCGACGGCATCCTCGTGCAATCGGGCGAAGGCCGTGCGGCGCTGATGGTGAACATGCCGCTGTGTCTGGCCATCGTCGTGGTGCTGCTGATCGCGCAGTTCAACTCGTTCCGCCGTCCGCTCATCATCCTGGCCACCGTGCCGCTGGTGGTGGTCGGCGCCGGCCTCGGGCTGCGGCTGTTCGATGCGCCGTTCGGCTTCATGCCGATCCTCGGGCTGCTGAGCCTCGCCGGGATCATCCTCAACAACGCCATCGTTTTGATCGACCGGATCGACATCGAACGGGCGGAAGGACGCGAAGGCAATGACGCCATCGTCGAGGCCGCGAAGCGCCGCCTTCGCCCAATCCTGATGACGACGGTCACGACGATCCTCGGCCTGTTGCCCCTGATCCTGTCCAACGACCCGCTGTTCTACGGCATGGCCGTGGTGATGGCAGGCGGTCTGGCCGTGGGCACGGTGCTCACGCTGGGCTTCGTCCCGGTGCTCTACTCGCTGCTCTTCAAGGGTGGCGAGACGCAAGCCGTCGCGGAGGTGAAAGCTGCGTGATGCCGTGGTGCCTTGGCAAACTGAATGGCGTCTGCCCCTCCCGCGCCGACCGTCAATCGGCAGACGATCGGCGGCCCGACCCACCGCGACAGCTACGGCGACATCGCCAGGGTGGCCGTCGCGCTCCCGCTGACCGCTCTCGTTGCCGTCGTGCTTCTGGGATCGGCCTTCGGCTCATTCTAAGCAGGGATTTCTTCACATGACCTTTCGAACATTCATTGCGCTCTTTCTTTTGACCCTCTCGCTTGCAACGGCGCCCGGTGCCGTGGCTCAGATACCCGCGCCCGCATCAGATCAGGCAGAGGCGGGGACACCGGAACCGGCCCCGGACATTGCGGGGCGGGAGACGCCGCGGGGGCTCGTGACGGGTCTCATCCAGGCCCTGTCGAGCGAGGACCATAACCGTGTCGCGCTCTATCTCGAAACGCCGGAAGAGTTGCAGGAGCGCGGCTTCCGGACGTTCCACGTCTTGCGGATCGAAGCGGCTCTCAACGCGGCCGCGCGTCTGGATACGCCGACCGAACTCAGCCTCGCACCGCAAGGCGTGCTCGAGGATGGATTGGATCCGTTCCGGGAGACTATTGGCAGCCTTGCGCATGAAACCGGTCAGCGGCCGCTCTATGCGCATCGCAGCGAGGTGAACGGAACCGAAATCTGGCGCATCGAGGCCGAGAGCGTCGCAGCACTGCTGGAGTGGCGCGCCACGGAGACATCGGGCCTGACCCGGGCGCGGGATATCCTCGCCGGTTTGCCAGCAGGGCCGGACGTCTTCGGGATCACGGCACGCGACGCCCTGATCCTGGTCGGGTTTGCCATCGTCAGCTACGGGCTGGCCTGGCTGGTTCTGAGGTTTCGCCGGTTCGTGTCGCATGTGGTGCGCCGAAGGACTGCGGAAGTCCGCTTCTCGCGCTTCGTCGAGGTGTCCGAGCCGCCGCTTCGCCTGCTGCTCGCCTCGCTGATCTTCTCCGCCGGCATCGCGTCTCTCGGCGTGTCCATGGTGGCGCGGTTTCAGGTGGTGTGGATCGTGGAGCTCGCGGCCTGGCTTGCCGGGATCTGGTTCCTCTGGCGCCTGATCGACACGATCGCCGAAGCGACCCTGAGCGGCATGTCGCGCCGCGGGGCCATCTCCGCTTATTCGGCCATGTCCTTCTTTACGCGCATCCTTAAGGCGGTCCTGATCATAGTCTTCGCGGCTTTCGCGCTGCGCGCCCTGGGCGTCGATATCACGGCGGGCCTGGCCGCGCTGGGGGTGGGCGGTATCGCCCTTGCCCTGGGCGCGCAAAAGCTCATCGAAAACCTGATCGGATCCGTGTCGCTGATTGCGGACAGACCCGTGCGCGTGGGGGATTTCTGCCGCTTCGGCCAGACCCTGGGGACGGTCGAGGAGATCGGGATCCGCTCCACCCGCATCCGGACCCTCGATCGGACCGTCGTCACGGTGCCCAACGGCGAGTTCTCCTCGCTGCATCTCGAAAACTTCAGCAAGCGGGATCAGTTCCTGCTGCGACACAACATCGGCCTGCGCTACGAAACGCGCCCGGGCCAGCTGGGCATCGTCCTGACCGCGTTGCGGGAGATGCTGGCGGAGCATCCCCGCGTCGTCGACGACACAGCGCGTGTCCGCTTCGTGGGCTACGGCGCCTATTCCCTCGACCTTGAAATCTTCGCCTATGTCGAAGCGAGGGAGTGGACCGAATTCCTCGAAATCCAGGAGGAGTTGCTGATGCGCACGATGCACGTCGTCGACGTAGCCGGCGCCGGGTTCGCCTTCCCGTCGCAGACTGTCTATCTGGGGGAGGACGACATGCGGCCGCTTAGTCGCCGTTCTCTTGCCGGATCCCGGCGGGAGGCTGCCTGACGCGATCTGTCGGCGACGATTATCTCGATCGCAGGCGGGTCTTCCGGTCCCGGCTCAGCCGCTGCAGAACCAAGCAACCTACGAGCGATCCTTCGGCACAGCGTGATGAGGGCCGTCCTTTGCAGGCCGATCCGTCGTCGGGCGGGCGAACGGGTCGGCAGTCGAGATCAGGAAACAAATGCAAACTTAATATTTTTGCATAAGTCGCACAGCGGCGCAGTGTACAGGTTTGTTTACACGATGTTCGCACGTCGGCGAAATAACTCTTATAGACTTCGACGCAGATACTGGCATCATTTCATTGTGAGTTTCGTCGCTTCTTGGGCAAGGAGCGGGCGGACCTTGGCCATTTTGGGGGATTGAATATGGCGATCACGTCTTTCCATACGGCGCGTCCACGCGCTCAGCTTGACACTTTCCGACATAGCATCGCCCTCCAGGGGTTCGCATTCAGGCGGGGTGAGACGGCTCCCTGACATCCGGTCGAAGATCACGAACCAGGCTGGCTGACCGAACCCGGGCACGTTGAGCTGTCCGGGGCGCCTTAGGGCGTGCAGGGCAACCGGCCGGGCGCTGATCCGACGCCACCGGGGCTCGCACAGCACCTCCTTTGAACGGACCGTGCGCGTCATCGCCGCTTGAAACAGCGCAATGGACGGACGCGGTCGATCTCGATGGCACCAGCCGGAGCCGTCGAACCCATTGACATCGGCGCCCACGAGCAGGGCGCGCATTCTTCAGAGCAGACCCCCGAGAATTGCGGGGAACATGGGAGACCGGACATGATTTCCGACTTCGACAGCAACGGCACAGGCGTTTTCGAGACCGCGGAGGGCCGGTTCGAGATCACCATACGGGACACGTGGAACGGTGGCTTCGTCGCAGACTCCGTGTTGACCCTGCCCGTCGCGACGGACGCCTGGGCGGTCGAGTTCACGCTGGCGGGCAATGGCGCCATCGCGCCGGACGAGATCTGGGGCGCGCAGCTCACCGATCTCGGTGGCGGACGCTACCGGATCGAGGGGGATGGGGAGACGCCGGCGGACGAGGTCCGGTTCACCTTCGTCGCGCGCGGCGACACGGACCGGATCGAGCCGGCGAGCATCACGCTCGCCGATGTCTCGGACGCCGGCACCGCGGACGCAGATCTCGACATCGCCGTCAGGGAAAGCTGGAACGGCGGCTTCGTCGCGGACGCGACCCTGGAGAGCAATGCGTCCATCGCGGACTGGCGCGCCGAGTTCGTGCTGGAGGGCGACGGGACCATCGCAGATGACGAGATCTGGGGCGCGCGCATCGTCTCCCGCGACGGGAACCGCTACATCGTTGAGGGGACGGGCTCGAACGAGGACGTCTCCGCCGGGGAGACAATCCCCTTCACCTTCGTCGCGCGGGGCGACACCACCGGCATCGAGGCGGGCAGCATCCGCGTCGGCGGGCCGGATCTCGGCACCGGAACCCCGGCCGAGCCGACGCCGCCCGACGCGCCGGGCGGCGAGACGCCGGCACCCTCCGCACCCGGCGCGGACGCCATCATCGTGGATTTCGAGAACCACGCGAACGGCACGCGCTACGACCGCGCGACGCAGGATGCGGACTGGGACATTCAGTTCGCCGGGCAGACCGGGCAACATGCGGTGGTGAGCAGCGAAGACGCCGTCTCCGGCAACAACGCGCTCAAGGTGACCTATCCGACCAACGCCTCCCAGGGGCTCGGCTCGGCCTATGAGCTGCCGGAGGAGGACGAGTACTACCTGTCCTACTGGGTGAAGTTCGAGGAGGGCTTCGACTTCGACGGCGATGTGCACAGCGGCGGCAAGCTACCCGGCCTTGCCTCCGAGGGTTGGGCCAGCGGGGGCGCGACCGTGGACGGCACCAACGGCTTCACCGCACGCTACATGTGGCGCGAGGACGGCGAGGCGGAGCTCTACCTCTATCACATGGACAAGGCCTCGCCCTGGGGCGACAGCTACAAGTTCCGCGGCGAGAACGGCAACCCGGTGAAGTTCCAGGACGGCGAGTGGCACCAGCTCGTCCAGCGGGTGAAGATCAACTCCGACAACAACCGCGACGGCGAGATCGACGTCTGGATGGACGGGCAGCAGGTGCTGCAGCTCGACGGGCTGAGGATGGTCAATGACGGGTCGGGGATCGACTCCTTCTACCTCTCCTCCTTCTTCGGCGGATCGGGGCCGGACTGGTGGCCGGACCGGCCGGTGGACGCCTATTTCGACGATTTCATCGTCTCGACGAACCCGGCCGATGTGGGGCTCGCCGATGTGAGCGACGGCTCCTCGCCGCCGCCAACGGACCCTACGCCGCCCGTCACCCCGCCGGAGCCGGAGGGTGACGGCGAGATCCGCTTCGAGGTGGTGGAGACCTGGAACGGCGGCTTCAAGGCGGAGCTCGTGATCGTCAACGACACCGGGCGCGACATCGAGGATTGGGCGATCACCTTCGCCGACCAGGGCTTCGACATCCGCAACATCTGGGGCGGCAGCGTCAGCCAGCAGGGTGACACGCTGCGCATCGACGGGCAGGACTGGGCGACGAGCATCCCCGCGGGCGGGGAGATGACCTTCGGCTTCGTGGCCGACGGGCCGGTGCCGATGCAGCTTTCGGGCGCCACGCTGATCCCCAGCTTCGACGGCGCGCTGGAGGAGCCGGTGACCGAGCAGCCTCCAACCACGCCGCCTGCGGATGGCGGCGATCCGCCGCCCGCAACGCCACCGGGCGACGTCATCATCGACGGGCCGGGCGGACCGTTCGACGCGGCCGACTATGCGCAGGTCCTGAACATGTCGATGGAGTTCTACTACGCGCAATACGCGGGCGACCTGCCCGACGATCATCCGGTGGACTGGCGCGGCGACTCCGCGCTGAACGACGGTCAGGACGTGGGCCGCGACCTGTCGGGCGGTTGGTTCGACGCGGGCGACCACGTGAAGTTCGGCTTCCCGATGGCCGCGACCGCCACGATGCTCTCCTGGGGCGGGCTCGAGTTCGAGGAGGGTTACCAGACCGCAGGGGCTTACGACGACCTCTCCACCCACCTGCGCTTCGTGAACGACTATTTCCTCAATGCCTATGACGACAAGGGCACGGCGGACATCTCCGACGACGTGTTCCATGCCCAGGTCGGCGACGGCGACGTGGACCATGCCTGGTGGGGGCCGCCCGAGGAGATGGACATGTGGCGCCCCACCTATTCCATCGACGCGCAGAACCCCGGCTCGGACGTCGCGGCGGAGACGGCGGCGGCCATGGCCTCGGCCTCGATCTTCTTCCGGGAGCAGGGCGACACGGCCTATGCCGATACGCTCTTGGAGAAGGCCATCAAGCTCTACGACTTCGCGGAGACCTATCAGGGCAAATATTCCGACTCCGTGACCGACGCGCAGAAGTTCTACAACTCCTTCAGCGGCTTTCAGGACGAGCTCGCCTGGGGCGCGAACTGGCTCTACCAGGCGACGGGCGACGAGAGCTATCTGGAGAAGTCCAAGAGCTACTACAACGGCAACTGGGCGGCCGGCGCGCAGCAGTGGGACGATAAGTCGAACGGCACCGCCATGCTGCTCGCGCATCAGACCGGTGACGCGCGTTATGTCAACGACGTCAACAACCACCTGAACCACTGGATGTACAACATCCAGACGACGCCCGGCACGTCGACGAATGACGGTCTCGGCTATCTCGATCTTTGGGGCTCCAACAGCTACGCGACGACGGCCGGTTTCATGGCATCGCTCGAGGCGAAGCATCTCTCGGAGACCGGCGGCGACGAGGGCCGGATCGCCGAGCTCGGGGCGTTCGCGACCGATCAGCTCGACTACGTGATGGGCGACAACCCGAACGGGCAGAGCTTCATCGTGGGCTGGGGCGACGACTACCCGGAGTATCCGCATCACCGGGCGGCGTCCGGCACCTACAACATGCTCGACCCCGATCCGAACGAGCACGTCATCAGCGGGGCGCTGGTCGGCGGCCTCGACGCGGATGGCAGTTTCAACGATGCCCGCAACGACTGGGTCCACAACGAGGTGGCGATCAACTACAACGCCGGCCACTCGGGATTGGTCGCAGGGGTGGTCGAGGGCTTCACCGGCACGGAGGACGACGCCGGTTGGTGGATGGGCTGACGAGGCCTCAAATGGGGGCTGCGCCTCTGCGCGGCCCCGCTGTGCCCGGGATCGCAGTCTGAAGTTCGGTGGCGCGCGGTGTGCTGCGAGACGATGCACCCGGGTCGCATCAGCACCAACCTGTGCCACGCATTTCCGTCGTGGCACTGAAAATACGCTGGGCGACAAGGTGACGCAAGAATGTTCAATTTAGTGCATCATTAAATAAAATATTGTAATCGTCTTATGGGGAATCTTTAAGGACGGTTACATGGCCAGCAACTTAATAACAAGATTTCTATACTGGATTGATAATGAGCCCGCGAAACTACCTGAGGATGAGTGTGCAGAGTCCTCGGAAGAGCTGCATACGGGCAGCTTGGACGATATAGAGATTGTCGCGTCCTGCTTTGGCGACGGCTTTGCGGTGGAGCAGCGAAAACGGGGCCAAGCGTCTAGCTGAAGGGCGACCGCTCGCCGATCCTAATTGTCGCCGCCGCCGGACCGTTGCCCGGCGGTGGCTTCTGATGCGACGCGAAGCTCAGGCGGCCTTGAAGGCCCCCGTGCCGCCGACCTCACCGACCTCCTGGCCATTCAGGTAGAGACCCGTGACGACCGGTGTTTCGGCGGCGATGGCCTGCAGCGCCATGCAGGCCTGCCGGCAATAGCCCACGAACTCTGCGATCCTCGCCGGGCTCTCGGGGCTGTCGATGAGGAGGTTCATCTCCATCCCTTCGGCCTTGCCGAACACGTCCTGCGGCGACACCGCGCCCAGATCGAGCGTCGTGGTCCAGGTCGAGCGCTGCTCCAGGCGCGCGCCATCGATCCTGAAGCCGCGCCCCTTGGCCAGCATCTCCACGTGGCTCATCAGGCAGAGGCCCAGCCCCGCCGCGAAGTACATCAGCGGCGACGGCGCGGTGCCGCGGCCGCCCACGGCGGTGCCCTCGTCGCTGATCACCTCCCAGGTGCCGCCATCGGGCACGTTGGAGAAGATCGTGACCTTCTTCAGGTGCTTGCCCTGCGGCATCATCTCGACATTCACATGGGCGTCGAAGCGCATCCGTTCGCCCTGCTTCACCTTTTCGAGGGACGGATCGGGCAGCGTGCTCTGCGCGGCGGTATCGTCCACGCGGCGCACGATGGTGTCCTCGTTCATGGTCCAGTTGACGTCGCTCATAACCTTTACTCCTTTCTGGTCAGGTCTGCGGAACGGCCGCGGAGGCGCGTTCCGCCCTCGACAGGCGGTCGAAGAACAAGGAGTGCATCGAACGGGTTCGGAGATCGCGATCGTGCCGAACACCAGATGCATCCGCCCTTTGGGGCCGCCTGTACTTCAGATGGGCGCGCACTATCGTTGCGGAATGCGCCGAATCCGAACGCTTCGTTCCGCATTCGGAACGGACTGCTCCTGAACCGAGGAGATCCACATCATGCCCCTGAGCGGCGTCAGCAGCCTCGACGATCTCCGCCTGTTCTTCATGATCCACGAGGCGGGCAGCATCAGCGGCGCCGCGCGGCGCTTCGGCGTCTCGAAGGCGACCCTGTCGCGCGCTCTCGCCCGGTTGGAAGAGGAGGTGGGTATGCCGCTCTTCGACCGTCTCAGCAGCGGGCTGAAGCCGACCCAGACCGCGGAGATGCTGCTACCGGCGGCCGAGGAAGCCACCCGCGCCGGCAGCCGGGCGGAGGATCTCCTGCGCCGCGCGCAGGGCACCCCGAACGGCGAGTTGCGGATCGCGGCGAGCGCGCTCTCCGCCCGCCAGGTGCTCGGCCCGGTCCTCGCGCGCATGGCCGAGCGCTATCCGGAGGTTCAGACCACGGTGCAGATCACGGCATTGGGCCCCGATCCGCTCGCCGAGGATCTCGACGTGGTGCTGCGCCTCGGGCGGCCGCCGGAGCCCTACCTGATCGCGCGTCGCATCCTCAAGACGGAGCGGGCGCTCTACGTCTCCCGCCAGGTGGCGACGCGCGTGGACCTCGACGATCCCAAGGCAGTGGCGCAGATCCCCAGGATCCAGAGCGGCGTTCCCGGCTCGCCGTTCACATGGACCCTGACGGATGATGGGGGCACCCGGATCGAGATCGACAGCCCGCCCGCCTGCATCGTCGGCGATCCGTCGGTGGAACTGGAGATCGTGCGCAGCGGATACGCGATGGCGCTACTGCCGAAGCTCTACATCGAGGCCCAGCGCGACGGAGGCGACCTCGTCCGCGCGCTGCCCGTCTATGCCGGCCCCGACGTGGAGATCTACGCATCGTTCCCGCCGAAACGCGCCAGCGTCCCGGCCGTCCGCGTCTTCATCGACCTGCTCGTCGAAGGCGCGTCCGAGGCATTGCAGGGCGACTGACGGTCCGGGCCGGGCGGTGCACGGATCTCAGGTTGGGGCTATGTAGAAAGGGGCGTCGCCCCGCAATACCGCGAGGCGAAAAGGAAGCGCGGCCCGGGGATGGGTCAGAACGCTAGCTGCGGGTCGACCGTATGGACGGCGCGCTTAAAAGCGGGGTCGAAGCCGACCAGTTCCTTAGCCTTGGCCCGCCGCGTGGCAGACATCGGGCAGCGATGTCTTGGGCGGGGGCGAGCCGCTCCGGTCATAGACGGAATGCCTGCGTTCGCCTCGATGAGCGCTGCAAACAAAGTCATGCTCAACCATTCGTCGCGAAAGCCACCGACGAAGCCCTCGGGAAAAGCATTCTGCCTTGGCTTGCCCGGCGCATGTGATCCGAGACGACACGGGCTTACTCACACCATCTCGACACTGCCGGACCTGTCAGTTCGATGTCGTCATCGCTGAAGACAGGCGTTGGGGCGTCAGCAGCTAGAACCGATGTGCCAAAGTCGGCTAAGCGGGACAAACTGGACCTTCGGGGTCTTACTTCGACGTGAAACAGTGTCGGTTTCCAAAAGCATACACCTCCGTGTCAACCGAAGTGGAGCGTCAGGTGCGTGTGTCCCCTACATCAGGCGAGACGAGTTGGGTCGGCACCGATCATCCATCTCGTGACCTACAAGACCCAAAGCTTTGGGAAGGCCGTTCGTTACTCAGCGTCGATCATGGCCTGACGGCTCTCGCCTTGCATCTCGATCATCCAACCGGGGTATTCGGGCTTCAGCGCGCTGGCGGCGTTCAGGGCGTCTAGATCGTCCTGTTCGAGGATCACTGTTGTCGCGCCGATGTTGTCCCGGAGTTGATCGACACGCTTCGCGCCGACGAGCACGCTCGTCACGATTTTCTGGTGGAGCAGCCAGGCCAGGGCCGCCTGGGCGACGGTGCAGTCGCGGCGGCGGGCCACGGCGTCCAGGACGTCGATGATGTCGAAGGCGCGGTCCTTGTCGACGGGTGGGAAGTCGAAACTCGCGCGGCGCCCCTCGGCCGCCTCGCCGTCGCGCCGGAACTTGCCCGACAGGAAGCCGCCGGCCAGCGGGCTCCACGCCATCAGGCCGATCCCCTCGGCACGGAGCATCGGCAGGATCTCCCGCTCCAGGTCGCGGCCGGCGAGGCTGTAGTAGGCCTGCAGTGAGACGATGGGTGCGAGGCGGCGCGCCTCAACGATCCCGACCGCCTTGACCACCTGCCACGCCGCCCAATTCGAGAGGCCGAGATAGCGGACATCGCCCCGGCGGACGAGTGTATCGAGCGCCTCCAGCGTCTCGAGGATCGGCGTCGCCGGGTCGAAACCGTGGATCTGGTAGAGGTCGATATGGCCCGTTTGCAGGCGCCGCAGGCTCGCCTCGACCTGGGTCATGATGTGCCCTCGCGAGGCGCCGCGCGCGTTCGGGCCATCGCCCATGGTGCCGTGAACCTTGGTGGCGATCACCACGTCATCGCGGGCGACGTTCAGGTTCCGGAGCGACTGGCCCAGGATCTCCTCGCTGCGGCCCTCGGCATAGACGTTGGCGGTGTCGATGAAGGTGATCCCGGCATCGATGGCGACGCCGACGATGGCGTCGGCCTCCTCCTGTCCCAACTGGCCGATCTGGCCCCACATCCCTTCGGACCCGCCGAAGGTCATGGTGCCGAGGCAGAGTTCCGAGACGAAAAGGCCGGAGTGGCCGAGACGGCGATAGCGCATGGGGAGTGCTCCTTGTATGGGCGGCGCGGGTCGGGACCGCGCAAGGGACGCGCGCCGGCTTGGTCGGCAAGCCGGCGCGCAGGAGGGCTTGGCGTGGCGATCAGCCGATGTTACGGGCCGCCGAGCCGTAGCTGACGTCGAGGACCTCGCCCGTCATGTTCCTGGTCGCATCCCCCGCGAAGAACATCACCGACTTCGCGACGTCCTCGACTTCGAGGTGCCCGACGGGGATCGGGTTGAACGGCTCCAGGAAAGCGGAGACGTCGTCGAAGGTGGGGTTCGCCGCATCCGGCATCATCGCGCGCAGAACGACCTCATTGTCGGCCAGCGGCGTCCTCACGAGACCGGGCGCCACGACGTTGCACATGATGTTGTCGCGGCCATAGGAGACGGCGGCGCTCTTGGCGAAGCCGATGACGGCCCATTTCGTGGACGTGTAGACCGGGAAGAGATCGTTGCCCACGCGGCCGAGGCCCGAGGAGACGTAGATCAGACGCCCGCCCCCGGCATCGCGCAGATGGGGCACCGCGGCCTGTGTCGTCTTGATCAGGCCGGCGACGTTGATGTCGTAGACGGTCGCGATGTCCTCGGGGGAAAAGCTCTCGATCGGTCCGACCTGGCTCACGCCGGCATTCGCCAGAACGATGTCGAGGCTGCCGAAGCGATCCACGGCCTGTTGCATCGCCGCCTGCTGGTCCTCGAGGCTGCGCACGTCGCCGCGATAGGTCATGCAGCTCACGCCGTGGGCTTCGACGGCGGCCTGTGCGGCGGCCAGATCGTCCGGTGTGGACAGCGGGTACTGCACATTGGGCAGGTTCGGCGTAGCGATATCGAAGAGGACGATGTTGGCACCCGCCCGCGCCAGCTCCTCGGCGGAGGCGAGGCCGATGCCCCGGGCCCCACCGGTGATGAAGGCGGTCTTGCCCGCAAGCTCCTTCGGGACCTCCCCCGACGTCGCGGTCTGAGCCGAGGCTGCGCCGGCGCCCATGAAGGCGGCCGCGGCGGCGCCGAAGCTGCCGCCAAGGACCCGGCGGCGGCCGAGATCGGCCGGCTGGTCGGCGGTGCGGGGCGCGGGGGTCTGGATGTCGGTCGTCATGATCTCATCTCCTGAACTGGTTGGTGGTCGTGCTAAGCGGCAGTGGCCGAAGGCACGGGTGGACGTCACTGCGCCGCGAATACCGCTTCGAAGGCCGTCGGGATCGCGGGCGCGGCGATCGTGTTTTCCGGGAAGAACAGCAGCATATCGCTGGGCCGGGTCGCGCCGACTGCAATGGCGAGAGTGTGGGTCGCGGCTTTCAGCATGTCTGGCTCCTGCGTGTGATCCGGGTCTTCCGTCTGCGATGAGCGACAGATGGCGTTTGCGCATTTCTCCGTGTAGGCTGTAATTCTGCATTCATTAATTGCGGAAAGTGCAATCAATGCCGGACCCGAATGTCGAGCTGTTCATCCGCGTGGTGGAGACCGGCAGCCTGAAGGCCGCCGCGGCGGAGGCCAAGACGGATCCGTCCTCCGTGACACGGAAGATCGCCAGCCTGGAGGCGCGGCTGGGCGCCAAGCTGTTGATCCGTTCGACCCGTCGTTCGCGGCCGACGGAAGCGGGCCAGGCCTACTACGAGGGCGTCCGTCGCCTGGTGGAGGAACAGGCGGCCCTGGAAGCGGAGATCGCGGGACTGTCCGACACGCCGAAGGGCCTGCTGCGCGTCGCGGCACCCGTCGATTTCGGCGCCCGGTTCGTGACCCCGGTGGTGGACCGGCTGCTGTCAGAGCATCCTGATTTGTCAGTCGAGTTGAAGCTGGGCAGCGAATTCGCCGATCTGCGCGAGGCGAACGTGGACGTGGCCGTCCGGATTGGAACCCTCTCCGACAGCGCGCTGATCGCCCGCCGGTTCGGCGACGTACCCCGGGCCATCGTCGCGGCACCGTCCTATGTCGCGCGCCACGGGCTGCCCGACCGGCCCGAAGACCTGCCGAAGCACGACTTCATCTTCTACCGCCCAAGGCCGGAGATGAAGCTGCGCCTCGTCCGGGGCGATGAACGCGTCTCGGTCGCCGTCGATCGGACGCGGATCACGGTGAACAGCATGGCGGCCGTCCGGGAGCTGATGTTCTCGGGGCAGGGCATGGCGCTCTCGCCGCTCTGGGCCTGCGAGGACGCCCTGGCGGACGGCCGGGTCGTGCGGGTCCTGGAGGACTGGCAAAGCCCGGCCTTCCCGCTGCACGGCGTCTTCCTGCCCGGCCCCTTCCGCCCCGCAAAGCTCCGCGTCTTCCTTGACGCGATGGCAGCTCAGACCAAGGCGGAGCCTTCGCTGGTCGCCACTTAGGTTTGTATGGCTCCTCCGATACGTGGCTCGGTGCCTCGCCCCAGCAAAGGGGTGCGAACTCTCAGAAAAGGATCGATAACCAATAACCCGACGTTCAGCGGGTCACCTGGCGGGACGACCGGGCGCAGCGCTCTAGCAGAGCTTCGGAGCGTTCGGGAGACGGCTCATACGTAATGCCGCTATGCACGCAACGCATGTTAACCGAAGTCGGCATTCGTTCATCCTGCGGCATCTGGAAAAGAAGGCTTGGAAGGGACTTTTCTCGCCATGACCTAAGCGGAATTCGAATGCAATATTCACTCAACCTCAGGCTCAACTTCGTAGTCGACAGTGCCTGTCCACTCGTAAAAAATGGCGAGGTCCGGGACCTTGGCCGCTAATCGAATCGTTGGGTTCTTAGCGCCCCGGTCGCATCCACGACGGCGACGCGCCGCACGCCTGCTTGCCGGCCGGCCATCGCGAAGGGATCCTCCGCCAGCGTCAGCGCTGTTGAAAGCCCGTCGGCGAGGACGGCGCGGTCGGCCTCGACGCTGACCGTGGACCAGCGCGGGCTGCCCGGGGTCGGCGCAAGGATGTGCTGCATCTCGTCCACCATCGGGCTCGAGGTGGCGAGGGCGGCATTCTCCAGCGTCAGGTGGCCGAGCGTCCCGTGCACCGGATCGGCAAGGCCCAGGCGATACGGCCCGCCCAAAGCCGAGTGCTCGCCGATATGCACCAGCGCCTGACCGTAGCCCGCGCGGCGCAGGCAGGCGACGATCCGGTCCGTGGCCCAGCCCTGCGCGATCCCGTTGAGCGTCAGCGCCTGACCCGGCCCGAGTCGGATCCGCGCCGCACTCACCTCCACCCGATCCCAGCCCACCAGACCGCGACCGCCGCCGGTCCAGAGCGCCTGCACCGTCGGGTCGAAGAGGCCGTCCGTCGCCCGCCACAGCGCGTCACACTCATGCAGGAGCTCCACCATCTCCCGCGGCGGGGCGAAGAGCTCGCCGGTCGCGTTCAACTGGGTCAGCGCCGACAGGCGGTAGAGCGAGAACAGCGCCTCGGCCCGTGCGAGCTCCGCCCGACACTCGGCCAGCACCAGCTTCGCGTCGGGTGCAGGGCCGTCGAGCCGGATCGACGCCTCGGCCCCCAGCGCCATGCCGTCCCACCGTGCACCGGCCTGAGCCGCTGGGGCGGCCAGCGCGCAGGCCGAGATGGCGAGGAAGCGCCGCCGCTTCATGCGGGCATCTCCTCCATCAGCTTCGGCGGGCGCCGGACGCCCTTGCGCGCCTCCAGGACCAGCGGCACGCATTGCTTCGCGTCGTCGTGGATGCTGACGCAGTCGAGGCACTGGAAACACTCCGAATACTGGATCTCACCGGATTTCTTGATCGCACCATAGGCGCACTGGACCTTGCAGAGCTGGCAGGGCGAGCCGCATTCGGCCCGCCGCGCGATCCAGTCGCGGCCCCGCAGCATGCCCCCGATCGCCATGACGGCGCCCAGCGGGCAGACATAGCGGCAGAAGCCCTTGAAGAGCATCGTGCCGAGCACCAGCCAGACCGCCGCGTAGAGAACGTAGTACCACTCCCGCACGAAGTAGACGGTGATGGCGGTCTTGAACGGTTCGACCTCCGCCACCGTGTCGATCTGGGCGGGGGCGATGAAGACGGTTGCGACGAGGCCCGCGAGCAGCACGTACTTCACCCCCTTTAGCCGCCTGTCCCACGCCGCCGACGGCTCGATCCGCGGCAGGCGCAGGAGTCGGCCGAGGTGGTGCGCGAACTCCTGTAATGCGCCGAAGGGGCAGAGCCAGCCGCAGAAGAGCCCGCGGCCCCACAGTACGAAGCCCAGGATCGCCGCGCCCCAGATCAGCAGCGAGAACGGATCGTAGAGCAGGAAGGCGAAGGACGCGCCTTCGATGGCGGTGCGCAGTGCGCCGAGCACCGTGACGATGGACAGCTGCCCCTGACCCCACCAGCCGATGAAACCGGTGACGAAGGAGAGGATGCCGAGGCGCACGGGTGTGAAGAAGCGCTGGCTCGCCAGCCACGATTGTCCGGCGAGCAGCACTCCGACGAGGCCGGTCAGGAACACGCCCGCCACGACGAGATCGGTTTGCCGATTGCGAAGCGCCTCCAGCCACGGTGGTACGGGCTCGATGACTTCGGGTCGGGTGAAGAACCGTTCCGGCGTCGCATGGCTGACCGGCAGTGTGACCGTGCCGACCTCGGCGGCGAGCATTCCATGGGTCCGGGTGGCAAGCACGTTGAGCGTCCATTCCCGCGACGGATCGAAACCGAGCCGCCGATCGGTGCGCAGGATCATCGCGGTGCCCATCGGCGCATCCGGCACGACATCGACCAGCAGGTCCGCATCGCGCAGCGCCACGGGCAGGCCGTCCTGCTCGGCGGAGATCAGGTCGGGCGCGGTGTTGCGCACGAAGTCGGGACCCGTGAGTCCATGCCGTCCGCTCTCGATGACGAGGATCATCTCGTCGGCCGTGGCGATGGTCTGGAAGGCCTGCAGCTCGCGATAGGTCGACGGGGACAGCGCTGCCCGTGCAATGGACGGCGGACCCAGATCGACGATCCAGAGGTCGAGGTAGGGCGCGTCGGGATCGGAGAGCGCCTTGGGATCGTCCCGCTCCCACCGCGTGCCGGCGAACTGCTCCTGCACCTCCGCATTGGTGACGACGTGGTGGGTGGCGAGGCCCTGTTCGACGAGGTCGTTCCAGGTCAGCTCCTCCACGTAGTCGAGGTCGGGATGCGCCGGCGGCCCGCTGGCGAGACCCTGCATCCGCTCCCGCGCGACAGCACGGGTGGCGGCGAGGATGGACTCGTGTGCGATCCGCACGCTCGCCGTCGCCTTGGTCACGCCGTCGAGATAGACCAGCGCCGAGCCGTCGTCGCCCTCGCCATAGGGCGTGCCCACCACCAGCGACTGGGAGATCGAGAGCCCGCGATACTGTTCGAAGAACTGGTGGAACGGGGCCTCGCCAAGACCCGAGACGAAGATTGGCTCGTTATGCTCGATCAGCTTCACGTCGATGAACGTGCCTTCGAGATCCAGCACGACGAGCAGATTGATGATGGCGCCCGAAAAGCCGGGCAGGGGCGCGAGCGGCCCGGTCTCGAAGACGTAACCCGAATGCGCGCCGCCGGAGTTCAGAAGCTCCCACACCCCGTTCTCGCCGAGCGGCTCGCCAAGCGACATGGGCGGCACGATCATCTCCGCCACGGCCTCGCGCGTCAGGGGCTCCGCCCGCAGCGGTGCGGTCAGCAGCATCAGGCAGAGCAGGACCCGGACAAAGGCAGCCATGCGCCCGAGCCTACATGCGAGCCGACGCGCGCTCCCATTAGACCAAGGTCGGGGCAGGGTGCCGCACCGGTTGACAGGGCGGAAGGGGCGCGGATCGTGGTGGGATGAGACCCGGACAGCGCCCATGACCGACGCCCGCAACCCGCTGATCTTCGCCGCATCGCTGCTGGCGCTGGTGCTCGTCTGGCAGGTCGCTGCCGTGCTGACCGCGGACCCGCTGGTGCTGCCGAGCCCGCTGCGCGTCGCCGAGATCCTGTGGGGCGAGGCGGTGTCGGGCACGCTCTGGCGGCACATGGTCCCGACGCTGCTGCGGGTCGCCGCGGCCTTCACGCTCGCCATGGTGCTGGGCAGCGCGCTGGGCCTTGTCCTCGGTTTGATGCCGCGGATGAACCGCTGGGCCGATCCGTGGGTCGTGGTCTTCCTCAACATGCCCGCGCTCGTCGTGATCGTGCTCTGCTACCTCTGGATCGGATTGAACGAGACGGCGGCGATCGTGGCCGTGGCCGCGAACAAGGCGGCGGCGGTGCTCGTCACGGTGCGGGAAGGCGCGCGCGCCCTCGATCCGGCCGTGGCCGAGATGGCGCGGGTCTACCGCATGAGCCCGCTCACCCGCCTGCGCCACGTGATTCTGCCGCAGCTGGCCCCCTTCTTCGCGGCGGCGGCACGCGGCGGGCTTTCGATCATCTGGAAACTGGTGCTGGTGGTGGAGCTTCTCGGCCGCCCGAACGGCATCGGCTTTCAGATCCACCTCTACTTCCAGCTCTTCGAGGTGGGCTATGTGCTCGCCTACGCGCTCTCGTTCATCGGGGTGATGCTGCTGATCGAATACGCCCTGATCCAGCCGGCCGAACAGCGCGCCTCCCGCTGGCGGCGCCGGATCGCGTGAGCGCTTTCCCCTTTAACTGACGTTAGGTTCATGCAAGCTTTCTGGCGCTAACTACCAGTGCGCGAACCGCGACAGACGGTGTGCACCCACAGGGAGGACCTACCTATGACACTTTCACTGAGCCGCCGTGCTCTCGTTCTGGCTGCAGCCGCCACGCTGAGCTTCGGCGCGCCTGCCTTTGCGGATGACCACCAGATGGTCGACGAGATCCACTTCCTGATCCCGGGCGGCGCCGGGGGCGGTTGGGACGGCACCGCGCGCGGCACCGGCGAGGCGCTGACGGAGAGCGGGCTCGTGGGCTCCGCGTCCTATGAGAACATGTCGGGCGGCGGCGGCGGCCGGGCCATCGGCTACATGATCGAGAACGCCGAGAGCCTCGAGAACACGCTGATGGTGAACTCCACCCCCATCGTGATCCGCTCGCTGACGGGCGTGTTCCCGCAGAGCTTCCGCGACCTGACGCTGGTGGCCGGCACGATCGGTGACTACGCCACGCTCGTCGTGAACTCCGACAGCGATATCGAGAGCATGGAAGAGCTGGTCGCCGCGTATCAGGAGAACCCTAACCGCTTCGCGATCGGCGGCGGCTCGGTGCCCGGCGGCATGGACCACATCGTGGCGGCCATGGTGATGAAGGCGGCGGGCGAGGATCCGACCGGCTTCAACTACATCGCCTATGACACCGGCGGGCCTGCGATGGCTGCTCTGCTGTCCGGCGAGATCCAGGCGCTGTCCACCGGCTTCTCCGAAGCTGTCGCGATGGCCGAGGCCGGTGAGGTCCGCATCCTCGGCGTGACGTCGGACGAGCGGGTCTCGACCTTCGAGGATGCGCCGACCATGGCCGAGCAGGGCATCGACATGGAGTTCGTGAATTGGCGCGGCTTCTTCGCCGCACCCGGCCTGCCGGACGAGACGCTGGCTGCCTACCAGGCCGCACTCACCGAGATGTACGAGACCGAGGCCTGGGAAGAGGTCCGCGCCCGCAACGGCTGGGTCAACATCCACAACTCGGGCGACGATTTCCGCAGCTTCCTGGAGGCCCAGGAGCAGGAGATCGGCGATCTGATGCGCGAGCTCGGCTTCCTCTGATCTGACCCTTCGCCCGCCCGGCACGTCCGGGCGGGCCGACCGGAGGATACCATGACCCTCGACCGCTGGATCGCGCTGGTGATCCTCCTCATCTGTCTCGCCTACGGCTATGCCGCCTTCTTCACGATGGACCACCTGCTGCCGCCGTTCATGCAGCGCAATCCGATCTGGCCATCGACGTTCCCCAAGGTCCTCGCCGTGCTCGCCTCGCTGACCGCTCTCGTGGTGCTGCTGGGGCTGGAGCCTGCGCCGAAGGACAAGGGAACGCCCGACATCGATTACCGGCGGCTGGGCGACTACAAGATCGGGCAGGCGCTGATCCTGCTGGGGCTGATGGTGCTTTATGCGCTGATGCTGCGGCCCGCGGGTTTCATCATCGCCACGATCCTCTTCATCACGCTGAGCGCCGTCACGCTGGGCGAGCGCAAGTTCCACTTCCTCGTGCCCATCGCGGCGCTCGCCACCGGCATCGTCTGGTGGCTGGTGCAGGGCGTGCTGGGCATCTTCCTACGGCCGTTGCCGTTCTTCCTGGGGTAGGGCCATGATCGAAGGACTTATGCTCGGCCTTTCGACGGCCTTTTCCATCCAGAACATCCTGATGGTGATCGGCGGCTGCCTGATCGGCACGTTCATCGGGATGCTGCCGGGCCTCGGCCCGATGTCGATCATCGCGATCATGATCCCGGTCGCCATTTCCATCGGCGATCCGTCCGCCGCGCTGATCCTGCTGGCGGGCGTCTATTACGGTGCGATCTTCGGCGGCTCCACCTCCTCCATCCTGCTCAACGCGCCGGGGGTCGCGGGCACCGTCGCCACCAGCTTCGACGGCTACCCGATGGCGCGGCAGGGCAAGGCGGGCAAGGCGCTGACGATCGCCGCCATCGCCTCCTTCGCCGGCGGGTCGCTCGGCGCCATCTACCTGATGATCTTCGCACCGGCGCTGAGCTCGGTGGCACTGCTCTTCCACTCCGCCGAGTACTTCGCGCTGATGGTGCTGGGGCTCTCTGCCATCGCGGCCTTCGCGGGGTCGGGGCAGGTGGGCAAGGCGATCCTGATGACGCTGGTCGGCCTGATCCTCGCCACCGTGGGCGAGGGGGCGCTCTTCAATATGCCGCGCTTCACGATGGGGCTGATGGACCTGCAATCGGGCCTTTCCTTCATCACGCTGGCCATGGCGATGTTCGCGCTGCCCGAGGCGCTGTTCCTCGTCCTCAACCCCGCGCGGTCCAAGACGGAGGGCGGCGGCGGCAAGATCGACAACCTGCGCATCACCCGGGCCGAGGCAAAGGCCATCGCACCGGTGGTCGGGCGCCAGTCGGTCCAGGGTTTCTTCATCGGCGTGCTGCCGGGGGCGGGTGCGACCATCGCCTCCTTCCTCGGCTACGCGGTGGAGCGGAACCTCGCGCCGAAGAAGGAGCAGGAGGAATTCGGTAAGGGCTCGGTCAAGGGCCTCGCGGCCCCCGAGACGGCGAACAACGCCGCCTGCACCGGCTCCTTCGTGCCGCTGCTCACGCTCGGCATTCCGGGCTCGGGCACCACGGCGATCCTGCTCGGCGCGCTGATCGCGCTCAACGTGACGCCCGGGCCGCGGTTGATGATCGACGAGCCGCAGATCTTCTGGTCGGTCATCATCTCGATGTATCTGGGCAATCTGGTGCTCCTTGTCCTGAACCTGCCGCTGATCCCCTACATTGCGAAAATCCTCGCGGTTCCACGGAATTACCTGATCCCGTTCATCCTCTTCTTCACCCTGATGGGAGCCTATATCGGGCAGAACAACGCGACGGAGCTGCTGCTGCTCGTAGGTCTCGGCGTCTGTGCGACGATCCTGCGCTTTGCCGACTATCCGCTGGCGCCGCTGCTGATCGGCTTCATCCTTGGGCGGATGCTGGAGGACAACTTCGCGCGGTCCATGCAGCTCTATGGCGGCATCGACTTCATCTGGGAGCGGCCGATGACCTTGGGCCTTCTGGTGCTCGCGGTCGGGCTGGTGCTGCTGCCGGGCTTCCGCGCGCGGCGGGCCAAGGCGCGGGCCGCGGGCGTGGCGGATGGGGACTGAGCCGCTTGCGGGGATCCGCGTCCTCGACCTGACCAACGTGCTCGCGGGGCCCTATTGCTGCTACCAGCTCGGGCTGATGGGGGCGGAGGTCATCAAGGTCGAGCGGCCGGGAGGCGGTGACCTCGCCCGGCAACTCGGCGCGGATCCGGAGCGGAACGCGGCGGGCATGGGCGTGAGCTTCCTCGCGCAGAACGCCGGGAAACGCTCGGTCACCCTCGATCTGAAGGCGGAGGAGGGCAAGGAGCTGCTCCGCCGCCTCGTGCGCACCGCCGACGTGCTGGTGGAAAACTTCCGCCCCGGCGTGATGGAGCGCCTTGGCCTCGGGCCCGAGACGCTGCGCGCCGAGAACCCCCGGCTGATCTACTGCGCCATCTCCGGCTTCGGTCAGGATGGGCCGTGGCGCGGCAAACCCGCCTATGACCAGATCGTGCAGGGCGTCTCGGGCGTGATGTCGGTCACCGGCGACGCCGACAGCGCTCCGCTGCGCGTCGGCTATCCGCTGGCCGACACGATGGGCGGCATGACCGCCGCCTTCGCCATCGCGGCGAAGCTGGCGGAGGAACCGCGGGGCGGCGTGCTCGACATCTCGATGACCGAGGCGGTGATCTCCTCTATGGGTTGGGTGGTGTCGAACCATCTGCTCGCCGGCACCGATCCGCAGCCCGTGGGCAACGAGAACCCGACCTCCGCGCCGTCGGGCTGCTTCGCGACCGCCGACATGCCGATCAACATCGCCGCCAACCGCGATGAGCAGTGGGAGGCGCTGGCCCGGCATCTGGGTCTGCCGGAGCTGATCGAGCGGCCGGACTACGCGACGCGGGAGCATCGCAAGGCCAACCGCCACGCGCTGCGGGCGGAACTGGAGGCGGTGCTGACGACGAAGCCCGCGGAGCACTGGATCGACCCGCTCAACGCACTCGGCGTGCCGACGGGGCCGGTGCTGAGCGTGCCGCAGGTGCTGGAGACCGAGCAGGTCCGCGGCCGGGGCCTCGTCGCCGAAGTGGAGGGCCTGCCGCTCCTCGCCTCGCCGGTGGTCAGCGACGGCGTGCGGCCGGTGGCAGGCTCCGCACCGCCCGCGCTGGGACAGGACAACGAAGCGGTGTTCGGCGCGCTGGGGCTCAGCCCCGACGAGATCGCGGCACTCGCCGGGAAGGGCATCCTATGAGCGACGTTTCGGACTGGTGGCGCACGGCGATCATCGACATGGAGCCGGGCCGCATCGCGTTTCGCGGCCGTCCCATCGAGGAGCTGATCGGCACGCTGACCTTCCCGCAGATGATCTGGCTCATGCTGCGGGGCGACGTGCCGAGCGACGGCCAGGCGCGGCTGCTGGAGGCCGCGTTGGTGGCCGCGGTCGACCATGGTCCGCAGGCACCCTCCATCGCCGCGGCGCGGATGGCCGCGACCTGTGGCGTCGGGCTGCAATCCGCCATGGCCACCGGCATCAACATGCTGGGCGACGTGCATGGCGGGGCAGGGGAACAGGCCGTGGCGCTCTACCAGTGCGTGGCGGCGCGAGGTGATCTGGACGCCACCTTGCAGGACTGGCGGGCGGAGCATGGGAAGTACGTGCCGGGCTTCGGCCATCGCTTCCACAAACCCACCGATCCGCGGGCACCACGCCTGATGCAGCTCGTCCGCGAGGCGCGTGACGGGGGCCATTGCGACGGCCGGTTCGTTGAGATTGCAGAAGGAATCGAGGCGGCGCTCAGCCGTGCCGCCGGCAAGCCCATCCCGATGAACATCGACGGCGCGACGGCCGTCATCTTCGCCGAGCTCGGCTTCGACGCGCCGCTAGCGCGCGGGATCTTCGTGCTCTCCCGCTCGGTGGGGATCCTTGCTCACGCGTGGGAGCAGACGCAGCAGGGCGGCCGCAACAAGGGGCCGACGCCGCCGGGTTACCGGTGGACCTACGATTCGTCCGGATCGTAGACGTTAACCTTTCTCCGGGACCGCTTTTCACAACCCTGCCGCGAGCGCCCTATGACGTGGCCTGGCGGCAGAGGCTACCGCGTTTCTGCTAATGCGACGTCGTGGCGCCGATCCGCCGTTTCAGTCGTCATCTTCGTCGCGCTTCGAGCCGGATCTTTTCTCGCAAATACAACAGGTCCATCAGCCTGTGCCGCCTCTGCCACATGGCGATCACGGCCGTAGAGCTGCCTCATTTCCGCCGGATCTAATGTCGATACCAGTTATAGGCATAGAACAACCATAGGTTGTGCGATTTAACTATTTGCAAGTGTGTAGTAATTCGCACAAATAAATTGGAAACGATCGATATAATGACCAGAGATAGAGGCCGCCGACCGCGGCTGTTCGTGGGGACGGAAATTGGAATGAAGGGACAGGCGCGTTTCGCGGCCTGCGGGGTGCTCGTAGCTGCACTCTGCTCTTGCCAGAACTCTTTCACGGCGACGCAGGCATCATCGCCCGAGCTGATCGTGCCGCCGGTGCTGCGCGCCGAGGCTGCGGCCGAAAGCCAGCCGGTCGTCGAGCCTGTTCCCCTGGGGTCGACCGTGCCCGAGGGTGGGACCAACCTGCTCCTCTTCGCGCAGCAGGCTGTCGATCAGAGCCCGCGGGTCGTCGCGGCCCAGTTCGCGGTGGACGGCGCGCAGGCCCGGATCCGCGAGCAGCGCGCCGCCTTCCTGCCGTCGCTCGCACTCAACTTCGAGCGGGAGCAGGTGAACCAGGACATCCTCTTCTCCTCTCAGCCGTCGTTCAGCGGCAACCAGAGTGATTTCGAGGTCGACACGCAGAGCCTCAACCTCTCCCAGACGATCTACGACGCGTCGGCCAGCGCCGATATCGACGTGGCGAAGGAGGAGCGTGAGGCGGCTGCCGCCCTCGCCGAGGCGGCCGTGCAGGACGAGCTCGACCAGGTGCTGACGCTCTATCTCGATGGGGTGGAGGCGCTGGAGCGGTTCCAGCTCGCCGATGCCGCCTACGACTATTTCCGCGCGCTCAACATCGTCCAGCAGCGCGAGGTCGAAGCCGGCCGCCTGCGCGCCTCCGAGCGCGCCGACACCGTGGCGGACCTCGCCCAGGCCGAGACGGATCGCGAGGTCGCGGCGCGGGATTACGCCAGCCGCACCGATGCGTTCTGCCGCGCCGCGATCGAGACGGCGTGCCCCCGCATCCTCGGTCTCAGCCGCGACGGCGCGCTGCCCGAGCCCGGCCCTCTGACCGAAGAAGAGCGGCAGAAGGTGCGGGAGAACCCTGACATCCGCGCCCTCGAACGCTCCATCGCCGCCGCCGTGCGGGAGATCGACAGCGCCCGCGGTCAGTACTACCCGCGCATCACGCTGGACATCGCGCAGGAGAATGTGGACCGCGGCGGCTCGCTCTTCGACGGGGCGAGCGAGACCGAGACGCAGACCATCGCGCTCAACGCCAACTGGGCGCTCTATCAGGGTGGTCGCCGCGGGGCGGCTGCGCGGCGGGAGCGGGCCGAGGCCTCCGAACTGCGCCACCTGCGCGAGGCGGACCTGCGCGACATCCTGCGCACGCTCGACACTGCAACAGACGCGCAGGCGACGCTCTGGGACAATGACCGCCGCCTCGATCGCGTCATCGACGCCCGCGCCGTCGCGCTGCGCCTCGCCCGGCAGGAGTTCGACGCGGGCCTCGCCAATGCCGTGCTCACCGCACAGACCCGCTACGCGATGATCGACGCCATGGTCGCGCAGCAGACCGCACGCCGGAATTTCCTTCTCGCCATGATCGCCCGGAAGCGGGCCACGGGGGAGCTCGACCTGGAGATGGTCGAGCTCGTCGCGGGGCTCGCCACCAACGGAGCGCCCGCCGAAGACGCGGTGGCGATGCTGAACAACTGAAGACCCAACTAACCGCCTGATTGCGTGGGGCAATGAACAGGGAGCGGACAGAATGAACAGAATGCTCAGAGGGCCGCGTGCCGGCCGGACCCGTCGGAAGCTGCACGTCGAAAGCCTCGAACAACGGGTCCTTCTGTCCGTCGATCTGATCCCACTTGCGCCGGAGCTCCCTGACGAGCCTCCGGCGTTCGAGCGTGAGATCGATGCCCCCGCGCCGTCGCCCGAGACCACCGCCGCCTCGACCGAGCAGGAGACCGCCGCCCCACGCGAGCTGGCCCTGATCGACACGCGCGCCGGCAGTCTCGACGACATCGTGGATGCGCTGGAGGCCGCGGGCTTCAGCGCCGATCCGTCGGCTGAGAAGAGCTTTGCCATCGTCTCCTCGGCGGAGGAGATCGTGGCGGCGCTGGGTGAGGGTGGGGAGCGCGACGCGATCCACTGGCTCACCCACGGCAACGCGGCGGGTTTGACGCTCGGCACGGAGCTGATGTCGGCCGAGGTGACCGGCGACGATCCGGTGGTGCAGGCGCTTGGCGATGCGCTGGCACCGGGCGGTGACCTGATGCTCTATGCCTGCGACCTGGCTGACGGGCTGCTGCCGAAGCGGCTGGCCTCGCTGACCGGCGCCGATGTGGCCGCGTCCGACGATGCGACGGGTCATGCGACCCTCGGCGGCGACTGGGTGCTGGAGAGCCACTGGGGCGACATCCAGGCCTCCGCCCTGTCGCTGGAGGAGGTCGCGGGCCTGCGCCTCGACGATGTGGCGACGTCCAACCTGCGCCTGATCGAGGATCTGCTGAAGGACCGGGCGGCGACGGACGTGGCCGACCGGCCCGCCATCGACGCGGCCCTTGCCGCGCTGACCGACGTCTTCGAGGCCAGCGGCGCGTTCGATGGCATCACTGTGCCCACCGACGCGAACTGGGCTCTGTCCGCAATCGAAAGCTCGCTGGTGGCGAAGCTGGGCGGAGAGACGGATCCGTTCGATTGGCTGGCGAACGGGCTTGCCGACGTGACCGATGCGATTTCGGCGGCCGCGCTCGATGCTGGCCACGCCGCTTTTGCTGCGCGTGTGGCCGAACTCGAGGCGGAGCGCAGTGACGTCATTGCGAATTTCGTCACCGATCTGAGCAGCGCGGAGCGGGCGAGCCTCGTCGCCGCCTTCCTCGGCTCGGCACAGGACCTCGACGCTGTGCGCGCGGGGATCGAGACGCGCCTTGCGGCGGCCGTGACCTCCGGTACCTTCTCCACGCTGACCACGGCGGAACAGACCACGGCGCAGGGCGTCCTGACCGATCGCGTGCTGTCCCTCTTCAGCGGCCTTGCGCTGTCCTTCGACGGGACGGGTGAGCTGACGGCGGAGCTGATCCTCGACGGGACCATGGCCGATCTGCCGGCGGATATGCTGCCGGAGACGGCCGACTGGACCGCGCTCGGCCTCTCCGCTCTCGACGGAGCCGCGGCCGAGGGGCAGGCGCGTCTCGCGAGCCGGGTTGCGCTGACCTACGCGGCGGCGTCGACCACGCAGGTGATGTCGCACGCGGCGATGCTAGACCTGTCGCCTGCGACGTCGCTGAGCGTCGAGGCGACGCGCGATGCAACCGGGCAGGCGGCCTCCGCGCAGACGGTGAGCTTCGATCCGGCACTTGAGGCTGGCGACTACACTCTGACCATCGGCGCGACGAGCGTGACGGCGAGCTTTACCTCCGCCCCGACGCTGGCCGAGCTGATCTCCGGCCTGCGCGCCGAGACGGGCTACGATGACCTGCCCGCCAAGCTGACCGCCGTCGACGGCCTGCTGACGCTGGTCTGGGAGGAAGACGGCGTGCAGTCCGAAAGCGCCACGCTTGCCGGACCGTCCGGCGCCGTGACGCCGACCCTGACCGCGGGACAGGACGCTGTCGTTGAGGTCCAGCGCCTCGCCGCCACGCCGCGCGCGGGCACCGGCTACAGCCTCAATGCGGGCGGGCTGACACTCGAAACCGAACGGCTCGCCGACGCCACCATTGATGCGCTCGCCGAGGCGCTGCGCGCGGCGGAGGGCTATGACGAGAGCCTCTTCACCATCGACACGGATGGTGGCGCGCTGCGCCTGACCTGGGCCGATCCGCAGGCGGTCGCGGCGCTCGCGACCCTCACCCCCTCCCGCGCGAGCTTCACCGACGGGCCGTTCGCCGTGGCGCCTGAGGCCGGGCTCGATCGCATCCGCCTTTCGGTCACACAGGACACCACCGACGGCACCACGAACAACGCATGGATGATGCGCCTGCCGCTCGACTTCGGCGAGGGCGACCTCGCGGACATGTTCACCGGCGACTACGTGATCGGCAGCAGCGGCACGGGGGCGCCCAGCTTCCTGCTGAGCGACAGCCAGCTCCTCGGCACGACCGAGCCTTCGGCCCGCGCCGTGCTTCAGGCGGCGCGCGACGGCGATGCGGGCGCCTGGGTCGATGCGACCTGGGCGGGCGACGTGCTCGACCGGCTCCCGGCGAACCACCCGGTGGCCGCCGATGGCATGGCCGCGATGGGTCTGCTGGCGCTGGAGCGGCAGCTTGCCGAAGCGCCCGTCGGCGGCAACGACAAGACCGTGGTCACGCCCGGCTTGCGTCCCGAGGCGGTGCCCCAGACGCAGGTTCCGATCCTGCGCGTGGGCGAGACCGACGGCACCGGGACCGACGACATCGTCAGCCTCGCCGACCTCGCCGGAGTGGGGCAGGCGGACGGCGCGCTGCCCGCGCTCATCGCGCGCGTCGGAACGGAAATTGCGGATGCCTGGGCGACGCTCGACCCGGCCAGCCGCACCGGAGCCGCGCTGCAATCCATCATCGCGGGTATCACCCAGTCGCAGTTCCGTGGCGAGAGCACGGTGGACGACGCGGCCCTCGGCTGGACGCCGGGCAGCGGCACGTTCCTCAGCTACGACACCGCCACCCGCGCGCTGACGCTGGCCTTCGACGAGTTCGAGCTGCGCGACATCGCGGCGGCCCGCGGACTCTATGACGAGATCGCGATGTTGCGCGGCGTCGGGGAGCGCACGACAGAAGCGACGGTCGGCCTCGATCTGACCATGAGCTTCGCGGCCGGGGACCTTACCCCTGACACCGACCTCAGTATTGGGCTGAAGATGCGCCCTGCGCTGGAGATTGCGAGCGATGGCGACCCGATCTGGGCGCGCCTCGACAGCGACCTGCCGGGCGAACCGTCGGTGCTTCTGGCGCAGGCCGAGGGAGGTACCGGCACGATCCTGACCGTCGAGATCCGGCAGGGGCTGGAGCTGACGGGCGGTATCTGGCAGCCGGAGACGGACACCACCGCCACAGCGACCTTCGAGCTGTCCTTCGCCGATCCGCGCAATGCGGGCGGGCTGACGGCGGCGCTGGCGGAGCTCAACGGCGTCTACACGCTCAGCTTCTCCGGCGCCGATGCGCTGCGCGACCTGCGCGCGCTCGACACCGGGACGGCGGGCTTCCTGGATGCGGCGGACGATATCGCGGCGCTCTACCAGCTCAAGCTGTCCACCGTGGATGCGGATTTCGCGGGCGCATGGCTCGATGCGCTGGGGGCGATCCCGGACCTCGCCGCCACCGTTCCGCCGCTGGGCGTTTCCCTTTATGACCTCGCAACGGGGGCCGCCGGGGCCGACGACCTCGATGAGTGGATGCGGACGGCGCTGACCGACGCGATCGAGGCGGGGGCCGGCAGTGACACGCTCTCCGACTTCCTCGCCGATCTGAACGCGCTGACCGGCTTCGGGATCAGCGGCGACGCGGCCTCGGGCTACACGGTCGATTTCTCGCGCTCGAACGTGGCGCTGCCCGACCGGGTGCTCGACTTCTCCGCCATCTCGGCGCTGTCCTTCGCCGTCGGCGGGGCCCTCTCGTCCCGGACCGCGAAGACCCGGCTGAGCGCCAAGGCGCAGGCCAAGGTCGAGCTGGTGACCGAGGATGGCAAGCTCACCTTCCGTACCACTTTCGCCGATCTGGACGAGGCGCTGAGCCTCGACGTCGTCATGGGCGATCAGGCGCTCGGCACCTTCTCCCCCGATGCGCTGGCAGATGGCAGCGCGGGGCTCAGCGGCAGCGCGGCGCTGACCCTGGACCTCGGCGGGATTGGGCCGGTCACGACGACCGGCGGCGCCTTCGCGCTGAGCGCGGTGGTCGAGACGGCGGCCCCCGGCAGCGACCTGCCCGGCGGGGCGGTGCCGCTGATGACGTTGGACGACAGTGCATCGGCGGGCTGGCTGATGCGCCTGCCCACGACCATCGGCGGTGAGGCAACGGTGCTCGACTTCACCGCGGACGGCTTCGCGGCGCTCGGCATCGACGGGGTGGAGCGCTTCCTCGTCAACGATGCGGAGGCGGAGCTGACTGCCGCGCTGAACGAGACCGCGGACCGGATCACCGATGGCTGGCTCACGGGTGCGGGCACGGCGGATGATCCGCTGACGGCACTCCTGAAATCTGCCGTGGATACAGGGGCTTCCGACAGCGACTTCATGTCGGCTCCGATCCCGCTCCTGGGCGGGCGAAGCTTCCTTGATATCCTCGACACGGACGGGGCCACGCTCGACACGCTGGGCTCGGAGGTCGCGACGCGCCTCGCCGCCGCCGTCAGTGCCGCGGCCCATGCGGGCGTCGAGGATGCGCGCGACACGGCCGCGCTGATCGCAGCGCTCGACAGCATCGCCGGCATGACCGGCGCGCAGACGGTCAATGACGGGCTCCTCGACGAGCTGCGCTACTCGGTGGCGCTGGAGGATGTGCTGAGCACCGTGATCGAGAGCGGCGTGGCCGACCTCTTCGATCTGGAGGGCACGGGCCTCGACCTCGAGAACATAGCGCTGCCCGACGCGCTGCGCCTTGTCGCCGATCTCGACATAACGGTGGATATAGGGCTGAAGCGCACGGGCGCGCAGTTCGAAAGCTTCGTGGAGATCTCGCATGTCGAGGGCGGTCTGGCCCTCACGCCGAACGACGGCAGCGCGGGCAACCCGCTGCTCGGTGTCCCGCTCCGCTCCACGGTGGGTGATGGCGGTGCCTCGACGAGCACCGTGACCATCGGTGATCAGACCTTCCAGATGCTGGAATCCGCCACGTCGCGCCTCATCTTCGCGCCGCGCTGGACCTTTGCCGCCGCCGCCGCTGATCTGAGCGGCGAGATCCTGCCGCAGATGGACGGCGACGCGAACCTGACCATCGCCATCGACACCCGCGACGGGGCGGGCGGTACGGAGTCTGCGATCATCGTCGATCTGATCGACGACACGCTGCCGCGGCTCGAGAACATCGCCCGGTTCACCGACGGCACGATCAACGCGACCGGCATCGTCGGCGATTTCGGCGGGCAGACCGCGAGCGCGATCGACTTGCGCCCCGGCACCTCCTTCAACGTGGTGCGCGACATCGGCGGCGCGCTCGATGCGCTGGAGACGCGGCTCGCCGGCGACCTCTTCGGCGACGTGCTCGCCGTCGAGGTCCCATATGCGGGCGGTCTGACGCTGGCCGGGATCATCGAGCAGGGCGGCGTGACCCTCTTCGAGCGGCTCGGCCTGCAGGCGCTCTCCGACTGGATCGCGGTGAACGGTGCCGATCAGGACAGCGTCGCGCTTTCGGCGCTGGTCACAGCGCTGGAGGGCGTGTTCGCCGACGCGGGCGCGGTCAACGCGCAGCCCGGCCACGATGCGAGCCTGCCGGATGCGGTGTCGCTGCGCTATGACGTGATGCCGACGGATGTGGGCGGCGTGCAGACGCCGCGGCTCATCCTGGAGCTCAACCCGATCTTCGACGTGGCCTTCACGGCGGAGGCGGATCTGGATGCTACCGCGATCGAGGCGATGCTGGGCCTGCCCGCAGGCAGCGCCATCGGCGGCGGCGTGACGCGGGAGGGCGATGCGCTGCTCCGCCTCGCGCCGCGCTTTGTGCTGGCGATGAACGGCGATCCGGCGACGACACAGATCGGCTCGGGCACCGGATTCGGCTTCGACGTGCGCGATGCGGACGGGACGGCCGGTGTAATCACGCTGGACCGCGCGGGCTCCGGCGGCGCGGCGCAGGTGAGCGTCGACGGCACGGCCGTCAGCTTCGACTTCTCTGCCGCAACGGTCACGCTGGCGCAGGCTGAGGATCAGGCGAGCGTCACGCTCGACCTCGGCGACAGCTGGTCGGATCTCGGCAGCGTCACCACCAATGCCGCGCTGAACGCCTCCGGGCTGTCGGCCGACCTGTCCGCCACCGCGGATGCGACGGTGCCGAGTGCGGCGGCCGTCTCCGTCACGTTCGGGCAGAAGAGCACGCTGCCCGCCGATCCGATCACCGCCGCGGCGGATGCCACGCCCGAGGTCACGGTCACGCCGCCGTCGCTGGCCCCGGTGACGAGCCCGGCGCTGGTCGGGCTGGAGGATTTCGACCTCGCCGACCTCGCCACGCAGCTCGACGCGGCGCTGTCTGCCCTCACCAATGCCGATTTCAGCGCGACCGGCACCGACGTGCTGCACCAGGAGCTGCCGCTGATCGGCAAGTCCCTGGCGGAGCTCCTGAATCTCGATGCCGGACTCGACGCGATCCAGGCGGCCATCGCCTCCGCGCCGTCGACGGCTGCGGCGCAGCTCCAGGACATCCTGAACGACGCACTCTCCGGCGTGTCGGGCGGCACGCTGACGGCTGTGGTCGATGCGCCCGAGACGGTGGATGCCCTCACGCGCAATATGATGAGCGTGATCCTGGAGCTGCGCGCGCCTGCGACGGCACCGGCGATCGACGATATCGGGTTGGAGACGTTCTCCGAACTCTTGGGCATCCCGCTGCCGGACGCCACGGTGGATGGCGTGACCGTGGCGCTCGAAGGTGCTGTCGGGCGCTACGAGCGGGTGCTCTCGATCATCGATCCCGCGCCGCAGGACCTCGGCACCGGCTACACGCTGGGCGAGGGCGATCCGCTGGAATGGCGCGATGCCGATGGCGTGCTGCGCGCGCAGGGCGTGATCCGCGCGGTCGAGATGCAGGCCGACCGCACCGTGCTGCGCGTCGAATGGCAGAGCTGGGACGACAGCGCTGATCGCACAGGCTGGGTGCTCAACCGCGTGGTGCTCGATGCCGGGCTGAACACGCTAGAGCTGCCAGTGACCTCCGAGATCCGGGTGGCGCAGGAGCGGCAGAACACCGTGACGCTGGACGCCGCCGCGGGATCGGTGGGCGACACGGTCACGTATTCCGATGCGGGCGGCGTGCGCGCGATGGGTGAGATCACCGGCATCTCCGGCACCGATCTCGACATCACGTGGACGACCTGGGACGACGCGGATCGCACCGGCTGGACCTTCGCGATCGACGGGACGAGTGCGACCGTCACCGCGGTGTCCGCGGGCACCGCCCTTGGCGATGCGGAGGGGCTGCTGGGGCAGGTGCGCCTCGACATCGACCTGCGCACTATCGCCGCCACCGTCACGGGCGGCGTGGGCAGCGCGGCCGCTGGCGCGTGGTTCGAGGTCGTGCGCGGTGGCGACGTCGTCGGCACCGGTACGCTCGCTTCACCGGCCGTGAGCTCCGGCTCCGTCGGTCTGGTCCTCGCCACCGGCGCGGTGGAGAGCGGCGACACGATCCGGGTCTATGGCGCGGACCGTCAGGGCTCTGAGGTCGCCACGATGGTGATCGACACGGCGCAAGCGATCCCGCTGGTGCTGCTCGACACCTTCGGCAGCCGGATCGATGCGGAAGCGCGGCTGGAGCTTGCGGCGGGTGCCGACCTGCTGTCCTTCGACCTGCCGCTGCTCGGCACGGCGGGGGCGGCGGTGACGCTGGGCTCAGCCTCTGGCACGACGCTGGCGACGGCGGACATCTCCGTGGGCTTCGGCGGCGAGAACCCGATCTGGACCGCCGTCCTGCCGACGCTCGGCGGCACCGCGGTGCAGCCGACCATGGCCGTCTCGCTGACCTCCGACACGGAGCTGGAGGTCGAGGCAGAGCTTGGCGGCACAACCGCCGATCTGGGCACCGCGACGCTGACAGCCTCGCTCGAAGACGGAACGCTTACGGCGCCGAGCCTCACGCTCGCCTCCGGCGATCTGGTCGAGGCCGCGCGCAATGCGTTCGGTGCAGGCGTCGCGGGCTGGACCGACCTCTCGGGCCTCGTCACGGCCTTCGACGAGATCGTGGCACAGGTGCTCGGCGATCCTGCGGGGGCGCATGATCTGCTCGACACGGTTCTCCCAGGCATCGGGCAGAGCATCGAGGAGCTGACCGGCCTGCGCGTCGCACTGACCGCCGCGCAGGATGCGCTGGCGGCAGGCCGCGACCGCGCGCCGGAATTCGCCGCCGCCATCATTCACGACGCGATGACCGAGGCGGGCAACCCGCTGTTCTTCGCGCCCGACGAGCTGCTCGTCACGGTGGAGGAGGGTGCGACGCCCGGCACCCTCGCGCTGACGATCGACGGCGACCGGCTCGTGGCCGGTCTGGTGGATCTCGGCCTTGATCTATCCTCGCTCGACCTTGCGGGGGCAGGACTGGCGGGCCTCGGCCTTACGGATCCGTCGCTCCTGAAGATCTCCGCCGATGGCGCGCAGTTCGAATATGCGCTGTCGCTGGCGCTCGACATCGATGTTGAGATAGCGGCTGACGGCTCCATCGATTGGGGCACCGGCGAGCAGACCCTGCTCGATGTGAAGACCCTCGGTCGGGTCGGCCCCGCCGATGTGAGCTTCGCCATCGACGCGGGCAGCCTCGGCACCTACGGCCTGCGGGCGCTCGATTCCGAGATCCTGTTGTCGAAGGACGGTGCGACGCTCACCGACGACGCGCTTGCCGACCAGCTCGACACCTCGGGGGCTGGGTTCACGGTGACGCGCGCCTCCGGCGGTGCGCTGACCATCGAGGCCGAGGGCGCGGTGCGCGCGGGGCTCGACCTCTACCGCGACTACAACGACGAGCTCACCCGTATCGAGTTCGACGACAACGGCACCCAGATCACGCCGTTCGAGAACGCGGTTCTGGAAGGCTCCTTAGCCTGGGGCGGCTCCAGCGTGGAGACGGCGCTCGAGATCACGGGCCTGCCCACCGGCTTCACGCCCGACCTGCGCGCGGTGCTGATGCCGCAGCTCGACGAGTTCTCGGCGCTGACCATCGACGACCTGATCGGCCTCGCCGACGGGATGAGCGACTGGCTGGAGAACGGCGGCGGCGACAGCTTCCTCGAGATGGACCTGCCCATCGCCGGCCGCTCCATCGGGGACCTGCTGCCGGTCGCGCAGCTCTTCACCGCGATCGAGACGGGCCTGAACGCGGTGAAGGCCGTGACGGGCGGTTATGCCAACCAGCTCCTCGCCGTCGAGGAACTGGTCAACGAGCAGATCGCGAAGCTCACCGGCTGGACCAACCCGCCGGTCTTCGTGCTGAGCCTCGCGGCGCAGCCGGGCTCGATCTGGACGCAAGGCGCGCCGGTGCAGGCGCTGGAGATGCGCCTGACCTTCGAGGATACGCGGACCGAGGGTGCCAATCTCGACCTCACGCTCGCCGATCTCTTCGACGTGGGCTCCGATGATTTCGTGGCCGGGGGTCTCTCGGCACAGGCGAGTATCGAGGCTGGCGTGACCGGCACGCTTGTCATGGGCGCGGAGCTGCCGGTGGACCTGTCGCAGCGGCGGCTGGGCGATCTGGCGACTGATGCCGACCTGATCGAGCCGCGGCTCTATATCGGTGACGCGACGGGTCTCGATTTCACGCTGAGTGCCGCGGCGGAGGACGTGTCGGCGAGCCTCACGCTCGGCGGTGCCTCCGGCGTCGGCCTCTATGTCGAGGGCGGTCGCGCGGCGCTGACCAATGCAGCGGGCGACGGACCAGCAACGCTGAGCTTCGCGGTGCCCGATACGGCGGCCGGGCGGCACCTGATCTCCGGCACCGTTGCCGATGCGGGCGCGGTGACGGCAGCGACCGGTGCGGTCGAGGCGCTGACGCTGGTCACGCTCAGCCAGCCTGCGGCCCTTGGTGGCTCGGTGCGGGTGGTCAATGCGGATCTCTTCGACCGGCTGAGCCGGACGACTGGCGCGGATTGGGATGCGGCCGCGACCGGCGCCTTCGGCGTCATCACCGCGGCGGGCTCGCAGATGCTGCTCGACGGCGACGTCTCCTCCCAGATCGAGGCGGGTGAGGCGCTGCGTCGGGTGATCGCGAACTCCGCCCTGGATGTCAGCGGCGCGGTGCGCGCCGGCAGTACCCAGATGGATCTGACGCTGACCGCGGGCGACGCGGACCGGTTCGCGAACTACTCCCACGTGCTGGTGAGCTTCACCGAAGGCAGCGTGGCGAAATCCATGGCGCTGCCGATCCTCGGCACGGACGGCGCGGTCCTCTCCGTCGCCGTTCCGGCGGGCGAGTGGACTGGCGCGTGGACAGACGTGGTGGTGGAGGCCGTTGACAATGACGGCACCCGCTCTGCCGATGCCGCCACCGCGACCGATGTGCAGGTGGGCGATTCCACCGGCATCGCCTATACGCTGACGCTCGACACCACGGCGGCGGCGGACGTGCTCGCCGGGCTGGAACCGCTGAGCGAGGCCTCCGGCGCGACCACGTCGGACCTCTTCTTTGCCGAGGCCGGGATTGCGGGTCGCGTCCTGTCCGTCGATGGAACGACCGGTGAGGTTGTCGCCGTGCTCTTCGGCCTCGACGCGGACGGGCAGGCGCTGGTGGAAGGCGGCGACGCCTCCGCCATGGCCGCGGCACTGGCGGCGAGCACCGTCACGCTCGGCGATCTGCCGGTCTTCGACCGCAGCGACCTGGTGCCGACGCTGGATGCGGCCATCGACCTCGATCTGGAGGTTCGGACGACGACTGGCGGCCTCAAGGTCGCAGAGCTCGACGTGACCGAGACGCTGGCGGATCTCGTCGCGGGTGCGAGCCTGCCGAGCTTCGATCTCGCCTCCCTCGTCACGGTGAAGCCGACGATCACGCTCTCCTCCGTCGAGACGCAGGTGGACGAGGCGCTGGAGCGGCTGAAGGTGATGACCCCGGCCGAGCTGGTCGCGCATCTGAAGAGCGCGCTGGAGATGATGGTCGATGGCGACGCGGCGGGCGCGTTCCTCGACACCGAACTGCCTTTCGCGGGCCAGACGCTGGACGAGGCCACGGGCCTGCGCGCCAAGCTCACCGCGCTGATCGACGCGCTCGACACGGCGGGCCAACCGGATGACCTCGCGGCCTGGGCCGCGCAGGCGGCGGCGGAGGCGGGGCTGCCCGAAGGCACGCTCACCCTCGATTATGTGGAGATCGACGACGCGAACCGCGCCGATCTCGCGGCGGAGCTCGGCGATCTGACCAACCGCAACTGGGCGGTGCGCGTCGGCCTCTCGCTCGACCAGTTCTTCGAGGAGGCGCTGACGCTCTCCCTCGACCTCGCCGATCTGGGCGATATCGGCCCGATCGCGGGTGAGGCGCTGTCGGGTGCCTTCTCGCTGGCAGGCTCGGTGTTCGGGACGGCGCGTGCGGCGCTCGACCTAGCCATCGTCGGGACCGGGCTGACCGGTGCGGATGCGCGGCTGCTCACGAGCTCCGGCCTCACGGTCGGGGTCGGGATGGACGTGCAGACCGGTGCGGGCTCCGGCGTGGGTCTCTCCGACAAGGTGCGCGCGCTGCTCGGCAACGCCTTCGACCCGCAGTTCTCGCTGGAGGGTGGGGCGCTCTGGATCGATACGGGTGCCGAGGCGCGCGAGGTCACGCTCACCATAAACCGCGGCAACACACCGATGACGGCCGACGACTTCGCGGTCGGCGATGCGGTGGTGCAGGACGGCACCTATGGCGTCGTGCAGAGCTGGGATCACGAGACGGGCACGCTGGTCGTGCTCGGCCCCGTCGGCGCCTTCGGCACGGCGGAGGAGTTGTTCGCGCTCAACGACAACGGCACGGTGCCCGCCACGGGTGGCTATACCGTGACCGAGGCGAGCCCCGCGGCCACCGACCGGCTGACGGCGGAGCTTGCGGCCGGTGGCCAGCGCTACGTGCAGGTGGGCGACAAGCTCGTCTCCGGCGCATGGACCGGCACGATCGAGAGCCTCGCGGCCTCGGACGGCACGGTGGCGCTGCGGGCCGAGACCCCGGACGAGACGCTGTCGGGCAGCCCGGACCGGGTGATCGCGTTCAGCGACGGGCAGGAGGTTGCGCAGGGCACGTTCGGCGGTGCCGTCTCAGCGCTCACCGGCGACGTCACGCTGGGCGCCATCGAAGGCAGCCGCTTGGGCACGGACGGCACCACGCGCACGCTGGTCGAGGCGACCGCCGGCGTCGCGCTGTCGACGCTGGAGGGGACCTACCTGATCGACGGCACCGGCCGGATCTTCGAGGTGACGGACGCCACGGCGACGGGCCTCTGGCTGCGCGCGGTCGGCCATGATGGCCTGCCGGTGGCGGGTGACACGCTGGCCGCACCCTCGCTGACGGTCGGCTCGGCCGCGGTCGGCGCGCTGGTGCCGGGCGTGGAGCGGATCACGGTCAATGTCGGCGCGGATGCCGACCGCATCGGTGATTGGCTCGATCAGGTGCGGCTGCTCACGGACGGGGCGCACTGGTTCGAGGTGACGTCCCACGATCGCGGGCGCGGCACGGTTGAGCTGCGCGCACTCGACGGGGGGATTCCGTCCGGCACGCTTCATGTCGCGAGCCTCGCGACGGAGCTCGGACCGCTCACCAACGTGGCCGACCAGGCGGGTCAGGCGAGCATCAGCGTCGGCATCGTGGATGCGGACGGGCGCGGCTATGTGGGCCTCGGCTCCGCGTCGGAGACGAGCGCGATCACGGCCTCCGAAATCACGGGCGGCTGGCTGCTCGACGTCGATCCGGCGGACTTCGCGGGTGCCACCCATGTGCGCCAGACCGTCGGAGGCGGCAGTGTCGAGGCGCGGATCCTTGGCACCGAGAACGGCATGCTGCTGCTCGGCGAGGGCGCTGCGGGCTTTGCCGGGGCCGGGCAGTTCGTTCCCGTCACCCGGGCCACGCTGGCCACCGACACGGTGGAGAGCGGCGATATCACGCGAACGCTCAGCCTCGACATCAGCGGCGTGACGCTGACCGCGGACATCTCCGACTACGAGCTCTACTGGAACGACGGGTCGACGCTGAACCTTGTCTCCTCCAGCCTGAGCGTCGATGGCGGGACGCTCACCTGGAGCGAGGCCGATTTCGACCGCGCCGGGTTCGATCCGACCGACGGCTGGGTGCTGCGGCGCCAGACGGCGGCGGCGGTCGCCGACGATCCCGCGACGACCACGGTCGATGAGAGCGCGCCGGCCCAGTACGAGGAGCTGGACGTCACCGGCGCGGCCGGGGCCGAAGTCACCATCGCCAGCACCGCCTTCGGCGATGCCCAAGTCGGCGACAAGGTTCAGTTCGCGGGCGTCCTGCTGACGGTCACCGCGGCCGACGCCTCTGGTTTCTCCGCCGATGTGGATGCCGATGCGGGTGCTGCGATCGACGGTGCATCCGATGGCGACGAGGCCGTGCTGCGCCGTGTTACCACCGGAGCCGCCGTGACGGCGGACGCTGCGACCCTGAGTGCCGCGCGCTATCAGATCGTGGCGACCGATGGCGCGGGCCTGCGCCTCGGCGACATGGTGACCGGCAGCGTGACGGGCCAGCAGGGCACGGTCGTGGGCCTCTCCGACGGGTCCGCGACGATCGCGCTCTACGTGGCCGAGACCATCGAGACCGACACGGCGGGCCTGACCGCAGGTGACGCCTTCACCACCGCGGACGGGCGCACCGGGCGGGTTCTGTCCGTCGGCACCGGCGAGATCACGGTCGCCTTCGACCAGACAGGTGCGTTCCGCGCGACCTCCGGCTCCGGCGCCAACGAAGTTGCGGGCGACACGCTGGCCCGCGAGGCCGACGCCATCAGCCTCAGCGCGCAGGCGAGCGGCGAGATCGGGCTCTTCCTGCCCATGACGATCCGCCTGTCTGCGAGCGATTTCGCCACCGGTATCGTGTCGGCCCGCGCGAACTTCGAGGGCGCGAACGTCGCGCTGCCCGAGGTCACGGTGCCCGACGCGCTCTCCACCTACCTCACCGATCGCTACCGCGAGGTCGCGGGCAACATCGCCTCCCTCAAGGAGGGGCTGAGCTACGCGCAGGTGATCGACGGCATCCTGATGGCGCTCGACGTCATGATGGGCACCGATGGGCAGGGCGGCCTGATCGACGCGGAGCTGCCGTTCCTCAACAAGAGCCTCGCGGACCTCACCGGCATCGGCGGCATCCGGGACGAGATCGCGGCCCTGCGCGATGCGCCTGCGGCCTCGCTCACCAAGCTCGAAAGCCTGCTGACCGATGCGCTGGAGGCGATCCTGCCCTCCGACGGCACCGCGCCGACGGTGGCCGTCGCACTGGAGCCCTACGAGACCCAAGGCGGCACCACGGACAAGCTGCGCCTGACCATGGCGGTCACGGATTACGGCTTCGACCGCGAAGTCAGCATGGATGTCGATCAGGACGACCTGTCCGAGGAGCTGCTGGGCGGCGCCGATCTCGGCCCGCTGGCCTTCTCCGCCGGGGCGACGGTCAAGGCGAAGGCGAAGGCCGAGATGCGCTTCGACGTGATCTTCGGACTCGACCTCAGTGTGCCGGTGGGCGAGCGTCCGCCCGCGCAGGTCTTCATCGGCGAGATGACGGGGCTTTCGGTCGCCGTCGAGGCGCTGAAGCTGATCCCGAAGGGCGAGACCTCCCTCGACCTCGGCGTCGCCTCCGGCAAGGTTGCCATCGCGGACGGGGCGGAGATCGCACTCGACGCTGGCACCATGACGTTGAGCAACCTGTCCGGCGACACCGATTACAGCGGTCTGGTGGGCAAGCAACTCCAGCAGGGCAGCGCCTACTTCACGGTGGAGAGCTACTTCCCCGGCACGGCGGGCAATACCGACGGCTGGATGAAGCTACGGGTGACCGACGGCAAGCCGGAGCTCGGCACGGCCATCACCTATTCGGATCGCGCGGGCAGCATCATCGCCTCCGAGATCGTGACGGATGCGGGCACCGAGAAGCTACGCGTCCATGTGGAGGACCCGGCGGAGAACTGGACCGGCGGCCTCGACGACTGGGCCGGAACGCCGGAGCTTGCGTCGACCTCCACGCTGAAGCTGTCGGACGGGACGGTTCGCGTGCTCGACGGGCTGGCGCTCGCGGGCGGTGCGGTGATCCAGGGGCTGACGCTGAACGCGGATGGCGGCATCGCGGCGCTGAAGATGGACCGCGACGTGTCCAGTATCGCGGCGCTGGCGCGCGGCACGATCATCAATCTGGGCGACGGGCTGACCGCCGTGATCGTCGCCGATGTCGATCCGCTCGCGAACGACGTGCTGGTCGTCGCCTTCACCGGCGACGTGGTCCCGCAGGTGCAGCTCGTGTCCTACGACCTGCCGCTGACGCTGCAGAACGGCGATGAGCTGACGCTGCCGGGCGGCCACGCGATCCTCTCCAACCTCGGCGTCAATGCCGATGGCAGCCGCTTCACCGCCTCCTTCGCGATCAGCGATGGCAGCGGCGGGGTCCAGACGGCGGCCACGGCGAAGAGCCTGTTGGAGACGCTCGGGCCGGGGCAGGTCTGGACCGACGGTTCCACGGCGTACCGCGTGACCGCGCTCGACCGACAGGCGGGCACCGTCGAGCTTCTGATGCTCGACACCGGTGCCGTCGAGGTCTCCGCGGCCTACACGGCAGCCGCGGTGCCGACGCTCGACGCGATGGATTTCGGCGGCAGCACGCTGACCCCGGCGCAGGTGATCGTGACGGCGGAGGGCATCACCTTCCGCTTCGCCACCGGCGATGACCTCACCACGCTCGAAACCGCGCTGAGCGGGGCCACGATCGACATCGGCGGCGTGACCGTCGACACCGACGACATCTCCTTCAAGAAGGACCGCCGCACGCTCGCCATCGAGAGTGCTGCCGTCTCGATGGGGGAGTCCGCCCAGTGGACTGTATCGACGCCCGCGAGCATCGGCGCGCTCTCCGACCTGTTCGAGGGGGCGGGCCTCACTCTGGTCGACGACCCGATCTACTTCTCGCTGCGCCCGGTGGGGCAGGACAGCGCCGACTACCTGCTCTATGCGGGGCAGGACGCGGACGGCGACAACAGCTTCGGCACGGATGAGACCGGCCTGAACAACGTCACGCGCTTCTGGAATGTCGAGGGGACCGCGAACACGGACGCGGCCGCGGTGCCGCCGACCGTGTCGACCACGTTCAGCGGGCTGCGGATTCGCTTTGCCCTGCCGCTCGAAGTCTCCGGCGCGGTGGCGGATATCGAGCTGCCGCCGATCGAGATCCCGACCTTCGATATCGATTTCGACCTGCCGTCGATCAATTTCGGCATCGGCATCCCGACGCTGCCGGACCTGCCGAACTTCGCGCTGCCGGGGCTCTTCTCGCTGCCCGGCCTCGATCTGCCGAACCTCCCGGGGCTGCCCGATTTCGACCTGCCGGATCTGCCGGACCTGCCGTCGATCACGCTGCCGAGCCTGCCCAGCCTGCCGGGCATCACGCTGCCCGACCTGCCGCTGAGCCTGCCGGACCTGCCCGATCTGCCGGGCCTGCCCGCGATCGGCCTGCCAAGCTTCGACTTCACGCTGCCCGATATCGATCTCAAGGGCGCGCTGCTTGGCGCGATGGACTTCGACGGCGCGCTGTCGCTGACGGAGCTTCTGGAACTGATCGAAGAGGTCAGCTCCAACTTCACCACGCCGGGTCAGCTCGGCAACACGGCGCTGACGGCGGAACTGCCGGTGCTCGGCTTCTCTATCGATTCGAAGCTGGGTCTGGTCGACGTGTTCCGCACGATCGAGAACGCGGTCGCCAATCTCGACGGCTCGTTCCTGGAGCTGCAGGACATTCTCGACAAGGAACTCGCGAAGCTCGGCTTCGACGCGGGCGAGGGCGCGGATGCGCGCGCCAAGATCGCGCGGGTGGACTATGGCGGCGACGGCGATCGCAACGACCTCGTCATCGGCATCGACATCGCGAAGGGCTTTACCGAGACGCTGGATCTCGACGTCTCCCTCGCCGCGCTGCTCGCGCAGGCGGGCTTGCCGACCGAGCTGCAGAACCTCGTGGAGCTGGCGGGCGAGATCGAGGTCGATCTCGGCCTCACTGCGGGGCTGCGCATCGACATCGGCGTGAACCTCGAAAACATCGCGACGCCGCTGGTCTTCCTCGGCTCCGGCACGGCGGCCTATGTCGATCTCGATACCGAGCTGCTGGTCGCAGCGCTCGAGGCCTCGCTCTTCAGCGGTGCGGTGGCGGTCACGACCAACACCACGAACGTGGAGAAGCTGCGCCTCGGCATGACCGGGGACGACACGACCAACACGCTGAAGGTGGGCCTCGGCAACACGACCGACGGCACGGATGAGCGGATCTTCCGCAACGCCGCCGACAAGCTGGTCGCGACCGGCCTCGGCGTCGATGGCAAGGTCTTCGGCGTTGACGGCACGGCGGTCGAGATCACGTCGGAAGAGCGGTTCGAGGTGCGTGCGCCGGTCTTCGGCGAGCTCGACTTCGCGGGCATCGGTGTGGATGCGTTCTCCACCAAGCTCTTCGACCTCGACATCTCCTTCAACCCGCTGCCGACGAACGGGCTGGCGGCACCGGCCTTCACCGCGGCGACCTCGGGCGATTTCGAGACCGGGGCGGCGGACAACTTCGTCTACCTGCAGTTCACGCTGGCCGACGGCATAGCCTCGCTCGACGAGAGCATCCTGCGCGACATCCAGAACCTGGGTGCGACGACCTTCGACTTTGCTGCCGTGGCGAAAGCCATCAAGACCTTCGTGTCGGTCACCAAGACCGACATCGCGCAGCAGGTGCTGACGGCGGACATCCCGTTGGTCGAACGCTCCATCGACGAAATGATGCGGGTCAACGACATCCTCGACCTGTTGGACGCGGCGGCGGACGATATCATCGCGGCCGCTGCCGGCGACGGGAACCTCGCGGCACTGAACGATGCGCTCGCCGATGCGCTCTTCGCCAACTTCGGCGCCGACAACGGGCTCAGCGTGGCGGAGCAGGAGGAGCTGAAGAAGTCGCTGCTGCTCGAAGCGCGGCTGACCTTCACCGACGATGGCGGCACGCCGGTTGCCAACGGCCTCGCGCTCGACTTCGATATCGGGCTGATCGCGCTCGGCCTCGCGCATGGGCTCAACGTTCAGAACAGCTTCACCAAGCGGATCAAGCCGCAGGACTACCTGCCGAATGCGGAGCTCAACGCGCTCCGCGCGCTCGGCGTCGATATCGAGCTGGAGATCGCGCCGATCGACCTGCAACTCGACTTCGATCTCGGCCTGAAGGGCGGTTTCGGCGTCGCGTTCGACACCTTCGGCAACCCGAACCCGACCGTGACGGTCAAGGAAGGCACCGGCGTCTTCGTCGACATGGGCGCCCGCGCGCACGTGGCGGAGGCCGAGCTGAGTGCTGGCCTCACCTTCATCCCGGGGGCGGAGATCGCGGCCACCGTGCTCGATGCCACGCTCGCCATCGATGCGGACGGCGATGTGGAGCTGAACGCCGACGGATCGATCAAGGACGACGGTGCGGCACGGCTCGAATACAGCCTCGATCAGGACGTGGTGCTGACCGGCGCCGCGGCGAGCAACCTCGCCACCGCAAGCGCCAAGATCGCGGGGCAGGCTGCCCTGATGGTGCCGACCTACTTCCCGGTCCGTTCCAACCCGCTGACCGGCTCCGATGCGCTGGTGACGGACGAGTGGCTGGCCGAAGAAGCCAACCGCTATGCAAAGTACCAGGACGGCGACCTGCCGGACTTCGTGCAGCGCAACGCGATCTTCCTCGGCTACGACCTGTCGAACCTGCTCACGGCCGACAACCCGGCCGACTACATCACCTACTACATCCCGAACCCGATGCCCCAGATGGGCCTCGGCATGTTCATCGAGGACCCGCTGCTGCTGGTCGAAGGGCTGGAGAAGCTGCTGACCGCGCTCGATGCGCAGATGCGCCGCGCGCCGATCTTCCAGCTCGACCTGCCCTTCGTGGGCGACGCCCTGTCGAAGGGGGCGGACTTCATCTCCTCCACCCTGATCGATCCGGTGAACGGGGCGCTCGGCGATCTGTCCTCGCTCATCAAGGCGGAGAAGGCGAAGAACGGCGGCGAGTTCACCACCGTAGACCTGCTGCAATTCGCGCTCTTCGAACTGTTCGAGGAAGTGAACGACGCGACCGGCATCAACTTCGTCGATGCCGACGGGAACGCGATCACCCATTACAATCAGGTCGATGTCAGCCTGACCGACAACTACGACGATCTGCTCATCAAGATGCGGGCGATGGGCGACATCTTCCCGCCGATCGATGTGGATCTGGATCTCGCGGGCTCCGTGCCCGGCCTGCCGCTGAGCTTCGACAGCGATGTCGGCATCACCTTCGGGATGCAGTACGACATCGCGCTCGGCTTCGGGGTCAGCTTCATCGACGGCGCGCTCGACTTCTATGTCGACACCAACGCCAACCCGAACCGGCCCGAGGAACTGGTGATCGAGGCCTATGCGGACCTCGATGACGATGCGCGCCTGACGGCCCAGCTCGGCTTCCTGCAGTTCGAGATGGAGAACCTGCGGAAGAACGGCCACAAGGAGCTGACCGCGAAGCTCGCCGCCGACATCCTCGACTCCGGCAAGGTCGCGGACGACGATCGCCTGTCGCTCCTCAAGGAGCTGAAGGGCATCAAGTTCTCCGACATCTTCAACGCGACCTTCGATGCGGGCGCGGAAGTGAGTCTGTCGGCCGTCTCCAGCTTCGGCGGCTCCGCGGACTTCCCGCGGTTCCTGACGGACATCCACTACAGCCAGGTCTTCGCCAAGGTGGACCTGTCGAAGCCGATGGATCAGGCGGTGTTCGGCGACGCGCCGGAGGTCGAGCTCGCCGACATGCGGCTCGATCTGGGCGCGTTCATCTCCGACTTCGCGGCCCCGATCCTGAAGGAAGTGCAGAAGATCACGAAGCCGGTTGCCGACGCGCTGTCGCCGGTCGTGGATCCGCTGCCCATGGTCTCCGACCTTCTCGGTGCGCCGACCTCCGTCCTCGACATGATCGAGATGTTCGGCGGCAAGGGCGTGGCGAAATATGTCAAGTTCTTCAAGGTCGTGAAGGCCATCATTGACATCGTGAACTCGATCCCGACCGACGCGGACGGGGTCATGATCAACTTCGGCTCCTACAAGTTCGGCGATGCGGGCGATGTGCGCCAGCAGGTCACCTACGACAACAACAAGCAGCGCCAGCAGACCCAGACCAACGCGGTCGATCCGCAGGCGCAGGCGAAGACCGGGCAGGCCGCGGCGACCACCAACCGCCCGAGCTCCAACACCGGCGGCAAGAAGGCGTCGGGCCAGACCCAGGGCTTCCTGTCGAAGCTGAAGGGCGTCGAGGGCCTGCGCTTCCCGGTGCTCGAGGATCCGATGACCGCCATCGGCATCTTCACCGGTGCGTCCAACGTGGACCTCGTCGTCTTCGACGTGCCGACGCTGGAGATCGAGGCCCGCGTCTCGAAGGATATCTGGATCTGGGCGCCGTTCCTCAGCGCCAACTTCACTGCGGCCGTGACGGCACGGGCGAACCTGTCGTTCGGCTACGACACCCGCGGCCTCAACCTTTATCGCGACAGCGGCTGGTCGAGCCCGGAATACCTTGCCTACGGCCTCCACGCCCGCGACTGGAACGATGACGGGTCGGAGAACACCGAGCTCGAGATCGATCTGGAGATCTCGGCAGCCGCGCAGATCGGCGGCAACTACCTCGTCATGCGCGTGGCGGCCGGGATCCGCGGCGGCATCTACGGCGACATCGACTTCGACCTGAACGATGTGGCGAACCGCGAGGGCGTCTACGACGGCAAGGTCTATGTCGACGAGCTCGCCTATATCCTCGAGCGCGATCCGCTCGGCCTCTTCGATGTCTCGGCAGAGTTCCGGGCGAAGGTCGACGCCTTCGTCTCGATCAAGCTCAACCTGCTCTTCACCACGATCACCATCGTGGACATCCAGAAGACGCTGGTGGACGTGCTGATCTGGCGCTTCGACTACCACAAGCACTTCCAGCTTGCGCCTCTGGGCGAGGTCGACGGCAACGGCGTGCTGACGGTTTTCACCACCGATGCGGCGGATCGCATCACGGTGCACCAGACCAACGACGGCCGCATCCTGATCGACGCGGCGGGCGCCACGCAGCGCTTCGAGAACGTCAAGGAGATCTCGATAAACGGCCAGGGCGGCGACGACCGGATCTTCATCGCAGACACGGTTCAGGACCGGAAGATCCGGGTGCGGCTCGGCGACGGCAATGACAGCTTCATCTCCGAGGCCGATACCGAGATCTTCGTCGATGGCGGCGCGGGCGACGACACGCTGCTCCAGACCGGCGCGCACAAGGTCACGTTCCGCGGCGGCGCGGGCAGCGACACGCTCACGGGCGGCGAGGGCGACGACCAGCTCTTCGGCGATGATGGCGACGATGTCATCTACGGTGACGAGCAGGTGGCGGCCTTCGGCACCTCCAACGGCCGCGGCTATGGCGGCAAGGACTACATCTACGGCGGCGCGGGCCGCGATGCGCTCTACGGCCAGTACGAGGGCGACTTCCTGTTCGGTGATGCGGGCGACGACGCGCTCTTCGGCCAGATTGGCGACGACGCGCTGCAGGGCGGTGCGGACAACGACACGCTGATGGGTGCGGAAGGCGCGGACGACCTGCGCGGCATCTCGGGCGACAACACGCTGATCGGCGGCAAGGGCGACGACAAGGTCACCGGCGGCACCGGCGCGGACCGTATCGAGTGGACCGTGGGCGAGGGCGAGGACCAGATGACGGGCGGCGCAGGCGCCGACCTCTTCGTCGGCACCGCCACCGGCACGACCGCCGACACGGTGGAGATCGACAGCGAGGACGCGGCGACCCGCATCCGCTGGCAGGCCGCGATCCAGGAGATCCTGGAGCTCGCGGGCGTCGAGACCATCGACCTGACGCTGGGTGAGGGCGAGGACAACGTGATCGTCCACGCGCCCGAGGTTGCGGTGGACGCGACCAGCCTCGTGCTGGAGCTTGGCACCGGGCAGGGCGACGACGGCGACACGGACCTCGTGCGCATCGTCGGCCGCGACGACGCCGACGACGTGATCGGGGCGCAGGCCTCGGTCGGGACCTCCTCGACCTGGACGATCTACCAGGGCTTCGGCGCGGACGAAGACCTCGCCACCCGTCTGTCGAGCGGCACAGCCCGGCAGGACATCGAGCTGCGCGGCCACTACCAGACCGCGGATGCCCAGGACGGCGTGCGGGTGGAGACCGGCGGCGGCGACGACGTCATCGATCTGTCCGCCTTCCGCGTCCCGGCCTCCTCCGACGGGCTGATCCGGCATGTGCAGGCGGGTGAGGGCAACGACCGGCTGATCGGCTCGGAGCTTACCGACCTGCTCGATGGCGGCGCGGGTGACGATTACTACGACGCGGGGCTGGGCGCGGACGTGTTCCTCGACCTCTCAGGCACCGACACGCTGGTCCATGACGGCGCCGCGCATATCGCGAGCGGCGAGAGCGTGCGCTTCGACGTGGAAGGCGAGGCGCTGGAGCTGCGCCATGTGAACGCCTCCGGCACGGTCACGCTCAGCGAGCGCGAGCTGATCCGCGGCATCGACACGCTCCTGCTGTCGGGCACCTCGGCGGACGACACGTTCTCCGTCACAGAATTCACGCGCCGTCTGGTGATCGACGGGCGTGACGGCTCCGACACCGTGCTCACGCGCGCGAGCGCAGGCGTGGAGCGGTTCGGGATCGAGGTGAACTCGACCAATGCCGTGACGTTGGACGAGACCGTCACCGATCCGGGCGACGGCGCGCTGATCGTCGGGCTCGACCTCATCGAGCTGACGCTGGCCCAGGCCTCCGCCGCCGTTGCCTCCATCGTGCCGAAGGTCACGGTCGTGCGCGGCACGCAGTCGGGCGTGATCGGGACGGTGCAGACCTACTCCCACACCACCGGCAAACTGACCCTGTCGGATGCGACCGGCGTGCCGGAGCATGGCGAGACCTTCGAGGTCGTGGGCCTTGCCGCGACCACCACGACCCCGATCAGCTTTGCCGGCGACAACCTGTCGGCGCTGGCCGAGGGCGACATCCTGACCCTGCCCACGGGTGGGGAGCGGGAGGCGATCCTGCGTGTGCTCAGCATCGACACCCAGCTCGGCACCTTCACCGGCGAGCTCCTGTCGGGTGAGATCGAGACGGCGGAGACCTTCCTCGGCGCCTCCGGCGGCGGGCAGGTGAACGCCACCACCGCGTCCTCCCGCACCGCCGAGGTGCCGGTCGAGGTCACAGTCGCGGCCCTCTCGAGCGTGTCGGTCGGTGAGCTGCTGGAGGCCGCCGACGGCTCCCTCTTCCGCGTGTCACAGGTGGAGTCCGCCCAGACGGTACTGGAGCTCATCGGCGGCCGCTGGGTGACCGGCATGACCGCGGGCGGCCAGACGCTGACCGCACTGGCGGGCGATTCGGCCGTGTCGGGCGATGTCACCACAGCGCTGCTCACCGACTACACCTACCAGGTGGGCGTCGAGGCGGACTTCGCCGCCGACCTCTCTGAGGGACCCGCCGCGCAGATCGAGCAGCGGCTCAAGGACGGCGAGCGCGTCATCCTGTTCGCCGTCAGCGAGATCGCGGGCGTGCAGAACGTGCAGGCGGTCGAGGTCACGGCGATCAGTTCGACCGGGATCACGCTGTCGACCGGCGCGACGCTTGCGCCGGGCACCGCGCTCTACGATCTGGTGCCAGGTGGCACTTCGCTGACCCCGCCGACCGATGTCGATGTGACGACGGCGACGGGTGCGCAGCCGGTGCTGGTCCTCGGCGCCGATCAGGCCGATGGCACGCTCACCTATATCGAGCAGAACCTGCTGGGCGGCGGCGCCGAAACCCGCGCTTTTGCCCGCATCTCCTCCGAGATTGCGCAGGGCAACACGGTCACGCTCTACACCGCGCAAGGTCACGCGGTGGAGATCTCGGCTCTCGACACCGCCTCGGGCTCCGTCACCTTCGCCTTCGCCGATCCGGCGGGGACGGGCGATCAGCGGGCGCGCGTCGCCTTCTCCGACATGGCGCTCTACGAGAGCGCCAGCGATGCGGCCATCGACACCCGCCCGATCCTGCGCCTCGGCGAAGCGTCGGTGACCGGTGAGCCGATCTCGCTGAGTGCCGCGCGGACCATCGCGCGCGACTTCGGCAGCGAGATCGTCACGGGTTCCGCGGATGTCCGCGTCGCGGGCATCGCCGACACGTTCTACGCGGGTCAGAGCGTCGTGATCCTCGACGGCTCTTCGGACGGAACGCGGGCGGAGGTCGTGGAGCAGAAGCGCGACGTGAGCGCGCTCAACATCACCGTCGTGGACAGCGGCGCGGATGCGACCACGGTGCTGGAGGGCTTTGCCTATACCGGCCCCGCGGCGGGCTACGTCCCGCCGGCGGATGCCATGGTCCTCGGCCTCGATATCGCCGTGGTGAAGGTGCCCGCGGGCTTCGAGGGGCTCTTCATCGAGGGGCAGACCGTCTGGGCGGTGGATCCGAGCATCGACAAGACCGCGGATCCGACCGGCTGGCGCACTGCCATCGGCACCGTCGAGGTCTACAAGGCCGGGGCAGGCGAGCTGCATATCCGCATGGCGGACGGTGCAGCACCCATCGGCTTCGGCACGATGCTCTACAGCGAGTTCGCCACGACGCAGGGCGGCTCCTTCGTCGTCACAGACGATGTCCGGCCGGAGCTGTCGAACAAGCGGGTGGTGTTCACCAACTCCACCACGCTGGGCGAGATGGGCTTCAACACCGGCGACAGCCTGATCACGGCGGACGGCCGCGAGCTGGTCGAGGTCGGCTATGCCGGTCCCGCGGTGGACGAGAACGGCACCCTGATCGGCGGCGCGGGTCAGGACCTGACCTTCAACCGCCTGCGCAACGGCACCCAGCCGTTCCAGCCGACGCAGCAGCTCACGGTGATCGAGAAGACGGGCTCCGGCTTCACCTCCACCACCGTCCCGACGCTGGTCATCGGCAACGCGGCCTTCGACGTCGATCTCGGCTCGGATTACTGGGAGATCAAGCTGGAGCCGGGCTCCTCGGCGGCGCTTGCCCAGTACATCTCCGACAACAACATCGATCTGACGGTGACGGAGCTCTACATCTCGTCCGCCTTCGGGACGGGTGAGACGCAGGGCCTCGACACCGGGCGGATCGTGTCGCTCGACACCTCCACCGCGATCATCGAGGTCGAGGTGCTCGACGTCGACCGGGCCGAGGCGAACCTGGTGCGCGAGCCGGGCACGGCGCTGCACTTCCGCGATGTGCCGGTGGTCGCCCCGAAGGGCGTGATCTTCACGCCGACGAACGTGGTGCGGGCGGGTGACACGGTGACCGTCACGCTCGACGGGAACACCTTCCCGGACTTCGACATCGACGAAGAGCTGACGCATCTCTACCGGCAGGACGCCGATGGGAATGTGATCGGCGTCGCCCTCATCGACCGCACGGCGACCGAGGCGTCCTTCGCCGCTGGCGGTTTCGACGTGATCGCCCATGTGGTGGCGGGCACGACGAGCGACTTCTCGGCCCTCGGGGACCAGTGGGCCTTCCGCGGCGGGATCGACATCGCGGCGACTGTCGCCTCCGTCGTCACGCAGGCCGATGGAACCGTGGAGATCACGCTGGCGGCCGATGCGGCGCTCGACATCGTCACGACAGAGGGCGTGGCCGATCTGCTTCAGGTCTACGGCCTTGAAAGCTCGCCCACCGCGGCGGGCCGGATCACCGGGGTGGAGTTCACCGGTGGTGCCTACGTGCTGACCGTGACGAAGGGTGCGACGGCGACGCTGCCGGTCGCGGGCGATGCGCTGCGCCTGACCTCGGCGGAGCGGATGCCGGCCTACATCATGCCGACAGGCACCGATCTTACTGGCATGGTGGTGGATTACACCGCGCGGATCAGCCTCGACCAGCTCGACTGGGACCTGGTGGAGCATGTCCAGACCGTGACGCTCGACGATGCCTCCGGCCTGTCGGTCGGCGGGACCATCGCGCTCGACGCCGATGGCACCGTGACCGGCGAGATCACCGCCATCGCGGGCAACGACGTGACCATCACGCTCAGCCGCGGCGCCGATGTCTTCAGCGGCGTCAGCACGGCCGAGCTGGTGCGTGAGGATGATCCCGTGGGCCTCAACAAGTGGGCCGTGGGCACCGCGACGCTGGTGACGACCGCCAACCAGACGAGCCTGACGCTGGGCGGCAAGACCGTCGCCGTGCAGGACGTGAGCGATGCGCTGACCCGCGTCTACGCGGTCGAACTCACCTACACCCCGACGGCCGAGGAGCAGGTGATCCTCGACGCGCAGGAGAACGGGACGACGCTGACGGCGGAGCAGGCGCTCTTTGCCGAGACGCTGCTCACCCCGTTCCGTCCGCTGGTCAATGACCGGCTGACGCTGCGCGACGGCGCGAACGGCATGGACCAGGCCACCGTGCTCGACGTGGTGGACGTGGACGGACGCTATTTCGGCATTGTCGAGGTCACCTATCAGGACCTCGCCGACCCGGCCTTCAACGCGGGCGATGTCGTCAGCGGGCGCACCGTGACGGTGGCGAGCGACGTGAGCGAGACCGACCGCGTCATCGACGCGGCGACGTTCGACAGCCTGAGCGCGCAGACGCTGATCGATGCGCGTGCGCGCGACTTCTACGCTGGTCAGCCCTTCACGGCGACGGCGCCTGACGGCTCGACGCTGGTCGGCACCGTCTCCGACTGGAACGGCGACACGCGGGTCATCACGCTGACGGAGCTGCGCGACACGACGCCGGACTTCGACCAGTCCTTCTTCGACCTGATCGGGGACGGTGAGACGATCTCGTCGGACATCGACACCTCAGGTGCGGTTATGGTCGGCAACGGCGTGGAGCTGACGCTCGACACGCTGGGCGCAGCTCCCGTGCTTGGCGCGACCGTCACGGGCGATGGCGGCTCCATCGGCACCGTCGCGGCGCTCGACAGCGGCGTGCTTCAGGTGCGCGGCACGTCGAACACGCTCGCCGCGGGCACCGTGGTGGCGTGGACCGGCGCGGACGGCAACGGCTACAGCGTGACGCTGGGCGCGGAGCTGACGGCCGTGGACGGCATCTTCACCATCGGCGCCCCGGCGCTGGCGGACCTGCCGGTGACGGGCACCATGCTGCGGGCCGGTGGTATCGAGATCGGGCGGATCGCGACCGTCGACGGCGACACGGTGACGCTCGTCATCACCCGCGAGGCGCTTGCGGGCGGCACGGGTGCGGCGCTGCTCCAAGCGGGCCAGTCGGTGAGCTGGTCGACCTCCGCGGGTACCGAGCCCACGACGACGATCGGCGCGATCGCGAACGACGCGGTGATCGGCATCACGCTGCGCGACACCGCGCTGCAGCCGGTGAGCGGCGACACGGTCCGCCTCGAAGGCTCCACCATCGGGACGGTCACGAGCTGGGATGCCGAAGAGGGCGCGCTCTTCATGACCGTGGCCACGACGGATATCGAGACGCTGGGCCGCGACGACCTTCTGACCATCGCGCGCACCGACGGCCTCGGCGATTACCGGGTGCAGGAGGTGAAGACCGTCTCCGTCTCCGGCGCGACGGCCCTCGTCCGTGTCTACATCGAGATCCAGCCCGAGGCGGCGCCGGAGAGCGGCGATGCCCTCACCGATGCGTCCGGAAACGTGATCGGCGAGATTGCGGTCTGGGACCCCGACAAGCGCGAGGCGACGGTGCATCTGGATGCCGGGCATCTGGGCGACGTCTGGTTCGGCTCCGACCTGCGCGTGAACAACGCCGCGGGCACGCTGGCCTACGAGGTCGTGGACCTGCGCTTCGGCTCGGTCCGCTACCCGGCCACGGGCTCCACCGCGGCGGATGCGCTGTCGGGTGGGGAACTCAGCCTGCAGGACCTGTCGCTCGACTATGACGGCGCGGGGCAGGGCGTGATCGTCACCTCGCTCGATCCGAGCCTCTGGACCGACACGTTCACCTACACGGGTACCCGGTTCGAGAATGCGGACAGCGTCATCGTCGGCATCGACCGCATCCCCGATGGCGGCACCTTCGACGAGCAGCGGGAGTTCCGCCCGGGCGTCACCGACGAGCGCAAGCACGACTTCCGCGTCGACAAGTCCCAGCTCCAGATCTCGCAGGATGCGGGCGACAAGCAGCGGCTGGAGGGCGCGACGCTCGTCTCGATCCCGGATCTCGTGGATCAGCGCTTCATCTCCTATTCCGGCGCCGAGCAGCTCTTCCTGCACGGGACCGAGGGGCAGGATAGCTTCACCTTCGACAACACCGGGGCGCTCAGCTACGCCTACGGCCATGGCGGGAAGGACAGCTTCTTCCTCGGCTCCGTCGTTTCGACGCGGCAGGCCCCGAACCCGGAGGGCACCGGCTCCGTCACGGTGGTGGAGACCACGGCGGGTGCCAGCGACACGACGCGCCTCTATGGCGGTTCGGGCAACGACTACTTCCAAGTTTACCGCAACAAGGCGGAGAGCTTCCTCTTCGGTGATGCGGGCGACGACACGTTCTTCGTGAAGGCGACGCTGGGGGTCACGAACCTCGGCTCCGGCAAGGGCAAGAACAAGGTCGGCTACAACAAGAACGCGCCGCTGCACATCGACGGCGGCTCGGGCTTCGATACGGTGATCCTGGAAGGCACCGAGATCGGCGACCGCTTCATCGTCTTCGTGGACGATGCGGGCGTGCAGCAGATCAAGGGCGCGGGCCTCAACCTCGCCTCGATCAAGGGCGTGGAATCCATCCAGATCAACGCGATCGACGGTGACGACACGATCTATGTCTACGGCGTCACCTCCGATACGCGTCTGACGGTGAACACCGGCCGCGGCTCCGACACGATCGAGGTCGGCGGTCCCGCGCGCTTCTTCGACCCGGTGGACCAGTCCATCCAGCTCGACACGTCGAGCCCGGACGCGCTTGTGCCGGTCATCGAATATGTCGAGGTCGAGGAGCAGGTGCCGGGCTACACCCGCATCGACCTCGTGCCGCAGCCCGACGGAACGACCCTGTCCGTCGCGGTCTTCGTGCCCGGCTACACGGTGACGAAGCGGGTGGCGACGGTCGTGCTGCGCCCGGTCTCCGGTGCCACGCAGTCCGAGAAGAAGGCGCTGTCGCTCGATGCGGTGCGGATCGGGGCGGTCAACGACCTCTCCACCTTCGACAACCTCGTGCAGCTCGACGGCGCGTCGGGCTCCGACGTCATCGACTTCAAGCTCTACGGCGACCGCGACGGCTCCCGCGCGGATGGCGAGTTCGGCGTGACCACCCAGCGCGACGTGACGATCCGCGCGCTTAAGGCGGTCTATGGTCAGAGCTACGTGCCGGACGAGAGCGAACTGGTGGCCGAGGACAGCCCGGAGAACACCTCCTACGGCTGGCTGCGCGGCTTCGGCGGGTCGAGCCAGGGCATCCTGCTCGATAATGCGGAGCTGGTGCGCATCCAGCTCGGCGACGCCAACAACAACTTCATCCAGTCGGGCCTCGACAGCGACATCGAATACGCCGTGATCTCGCTCGGCGGCGGTGATGACGTGGTCAAGGTCGGCCGGGTTCTGACCGATGCGGAGCGCGAGGCGCTCGACGTCTCCCGCCTCGACAGCGACGTGCTGGCGCTGGTCAATGGCGCCTGGGCGGCGCGGCTTGCGGCGGCGGGCCTCGACGCGCTCGATGTGATGACGCTGGCGGCCCTCGATCAGGTCACGCTCAGCGGCAACACGCCCGAGGTGGTGAACTGGTTCGATGCGCTCGACCTCGATGCGCGCGGCAGCGGCTTCCTCGCCGCGGCGCGGGAGGGCGAGGTGGGCGACACCTCCTTCATCACCTCCCGCGTGCTGCTGATCGGGGGTGACGGCACCAATGCGCTGACGCTCTACAACAACGCGCAGTCCGTGGACCGTCACGTCCAGACGACGGCGCAGGAGTACAAGCCTTTCAACCCGGCGGATCCGACGACCTCCTCGCCGGACGAGGTGTCCACCGATCCGCTCAAGGCGCGCATCACCTTCACCCAGGTCGACATCCGCAACCGCGCGGACGAGGACGGCGAGGGCATCACCTCCTCCATCGCGATCAACGCGTTCGACACGACCGAGCTCTATCTGGGCGGCGGCAACGACGCGATCGAGCTGATCTCGGTGGCGCAGCCGCTCTCGATCCATGCTGGCGCGGGCGACGACGAGTTCTTCGTCGGCTCGCGTCCGACGGATGTGCTGGGCTCGGACCTCGACGGAATCAACACGACCGTGCGGCTCGACGGCGGCTCCGGCTCCTCGCGCCTCGTGGTCTCTCGTGCCGGCGATACGGATGACACGCAGGTGGTGGAGCTCGCCTCAAATTCCATCACGATGCGCCACGATCAGGGTGCGGACACCATCGCGACCTCCATCAAGTACGAGGCGACGCTGTCCTCGGCGGAGGAGAGCGACAGCGTGATCTCCGGCTACGACCGTGGCATCGTGGTCTATACCGGCGACGGCGCGGACAAGCAGGTGACGATCAAGTCGGTGCGCAACGACAGCCCGACGCGGATCTACCTGGGCGACGGCGACGACGAGGCGCAGGTGCTCTCCACCGCGGCCGAGCGCACGGTGCTGGAGGATCATGACGGCGATCCGACGACGCCCGACCGGGTGGTCGTGGTCGGCGACGCCAATCTCGGCCTCTCCAACGTTGCCGGTGAGCTGGCGCACGACATCCTGCAGGTCTTCGGCGGCGACGGCGGCGACACGATCGACCTGAGCGCGGCCCTCGCCAACGTGCGCGCCTATGGCGGTGCGGGCGACGACCACATCAAGGGCTCGACCGGCTTCGACATCCTGGTCGGCGGCCTCGGCGACGATACGATCGAGGGCTACGGCGCTGCCGTGATCGGCGCCCCGGCGGAGGACACCCTCTGGGGTCAGCAACTCGAAGTGATCGCGGGCGACGAGATCGGCCTCTTCATCGATCCGTCCTCCGACGCCTACGACGCGCGCTGGATGGAGGCGGGCGGCACCTACTTCTTCGACCGCGCGGACGATCCGGGCAGCCTGCTCGACCTGTCCGCCGACACGCTCGACCTCACGCCGCTCGCGAACGCGGTGGATGCGGACGGGCGTCTGCTGGAGGAATACCGCGGTGCCGGTCCGCTGGCGCAGTGGTTCTCCATCGAGACGGAGGAGGAGCTGCTCTCCGAAGGGGGCGACGACGCGCTCTTCTCCGGCATCGCGACGCCGCGCCTCGACGCGCTGACGCCCACGACGATCAGCTGGCAGCGCGCCATCGGCGACGCAGCGGGCACCGAGACGGCCACGACGCACGAATGGCTGACCGGCACCGCCGTGATGATCGGCGGCGCGGGCTCGGACCGCATCCTCGCGGGCAACACCGACGACGCGCATATCCACGGCCACCTGCTGGCGGGCGACACGGTGCGCATCACGCTCTACGACGCGGATGCCGACGCGCGGCGCTTCCACATGATCGACGTGGTCGATCTGGACGTGACGCAGGACAACCGGCCGATCGGGCATGACTGGATCCAGTACGGCTTCGGTCCGGCCACGGTGCTGGCCGGGCAGGGCCATGACGTGGTCATCGGCGGCCACGACTGGACCGAAGCCGGCCTGCTGCCCGAGGGCACGGACGTGCAGCGCGTCCTCTCCGACGCGGGCCAGGTGGTGCTGCTGGAGGCCTCGCTCACCGGCTCCGATGCCGGGCTGGTCGAGCTGATGCAGACGGATCAGAGCCTCGCGGGCGGGGACGACGTGATCGTCGTCAGCGCCTCCGATACCGATGTGATCGCCGGTGGCGGCGACGACGTGATCCGCGTGGGCTACGTCCACGAGGCGCAGCCGGATGCGGCGGATCGCGACGGCGATGGCGACGTGACCGAGCCGCTGCCGCTGCTCGGCTCCGTGACCTTCGACGCGCTGGCGGGCTATGTCGCCGGGGCAGGCTGGAACGTGCTGCTCGGCCTCGCGCCACTGCCGGCGGCGGTGACGTCGCGCGGCGGGCTGCGGGTCCGGCTTGTGGCCGACTACGGCGACCTGCGCCGCGACGCGCCGGTCAACCTGCCCTCCGTCCCGGCCCTCGCGGGCTTCGACCCGGCGGACGGGCTCGAGGTCTACACCCTGCGCAGCCAGATCCCGGATGAGGATTACGCGGCCATCTTCTCCTCCACGCAGCTCAAGGGCGATGGCGGGGCCGATGACGTGGCCCTCAACCAGGCAATCGCGGACGTGGTCCTCGGCGAGGGCGACGACCGGCTCGTGGCCGAAGGCGCCGTGGGCACCGATGCGGAGCGTGGCCTTGCGGTCATCGCCGATACCGGCGCCATCGATCGCCTGCGCAGCGATGACCGGCTGGTGCGGGTCGACTACTCGCCCGCCGACACGCGGGTGGGTGTGCCACTGACCAGCGCCGACGGCGATCCGCAGCTCTATCGCGGAGGCGATGACAGCGTCACGATCGGCGCGGGCAACCATGTCGTGATCGGCGGCGCGGGCGACGACACCCTGTCGCTGGGCGCGGGCACGGACGACTTCACCCAGATCGTGAGCGGTGACGCGACGACGATCTTCTTCGATCCGCGAACCGGCGTGGCCGAGCGTACGCTCGTCCACATGGTCGCGGGCGAGAACGATCCCGTCATCATCGCCGAGCGTGAGGCGGATCCGAACGGGCCGGGCTTCGCCGACACCATCACCACGGGCGGTGGCCGCATCGTCGTGGCCGGTGGCCTCGGCGACGACCGGATCACGACCGGCGCAGGCCGTGCCGCGATCTTCGGCGACCAGATCCTGATGACCGCGCTCGACACCTCCGGCGCAGAGCCGGTGATCCGGCTCACGGATGAGAGCCTCGGCATTCCAGGCGGCGACGACGTGGTCGACAGTGCTGCGGCAGATGTCGTGGTCATCGGCGGAGGCGGCGGCGACACGCTGAACCTGCAAGGCGGCGATCCGGCGGGCACCACCTCGGGCCGTGCCATTGCGATCGGCGACTATGGCGAAGTCCGCTTCGCCCAGCCGACAGGCTGGACCGAGATCCCGGTGACGGCGACCGACATGCTCGCCTTCGGCACGCTGGTCTCCATCACCTCGCTCGATACCGAGACGACGGATACAGGTGCCGACACCATCCGGGCCGAGAGCGGCACGAAATACGTGATCGGCGGCGGCGGTGCGGACCGGATCCTCACCGGCACCGGGCGAGACGTGCTGCTGGGCGATACCGGGGAGCTCAGCTTCACCGACGGCCTGCTGCGGACCGTGACGAGCGCACGCGACGTGGACGGCACGATCCTTGAAGCAGGCGGCGACGACGTGATCGCCACCGATGTCGGCGATGCGCTGGTACTCGGCGGGATCGGTGCGGACACGATCACCACGGCGGCGGAGGTCACTGTGGCCGGTGTCGCGACCCCGCGCGATGCAGGGGCGACGGACCGGGTCGTCATCTTCGGCGACAACGGCACGGTGCGCTACACGGCGGCGGGCGACCTCATCGACCTGGTGACCGGCGACGGGCTGGCGCGTGATGGTGGCGGCGACACGATCTCCTCCGGCGATGCGACGGCGCATGTGCTGGGCGGCGTGGGCGACGACGTGATCACGCTGGCGGATGGTGTGGCGTCGCTGCTCGCCGATCTCGGCACCATCACCTACTCCGCCACGCTGCGCGACCGGGTCGATGAGATCGAGACGACGTCGACGCTACAGTCCCTGCACGGGGCCGACACCGTCACGCTGGGCGACGGCGCGCTGGCGATGATCATCCTCGGCGCAGGCGACGATAGCCTGACCGGTGGCGACCTCACGCTAGCCCATGTGGCGGGCGATCTGGCGCGGATTGACGTGGATGCGGCGGGCGGCGATCTGCTGACGCTGACCAGCCTCGACACGGCGACCACCGCGGGTGCCGATGTGATCACGCTGGGCGACGGTGTGTTGCGCGCGATCCTCGGCGCGGGCGGCGATACGCTGACGCAAGGAGATGGCGACGCATCCGTAATCGGCGACCACGGTATCATCACCGCCGACGCCACCACCTTCGAGATCGTGGAGATCGAGGCGCTGGCCACCAACGCCGCACGCCCCGTGGCCGGGGCGGATCGCTGGACCGCCGGTGACGGACGTCACTTGGGCATCCTCGGTGCGCTCGGCGATACCGCGATGCTCGGCGATGGCGACGTGGCACTGCTCGCCGATCACGGGACGCTGACCTTCACCACCGGCGGCCTGCTCGATCACCTGATCGACGACACCGCGGATGGCGGCAATGACAGCGTCACCATCGGCGATGCGACGCTGGCCGCAGTGATCCTCGGCATCGGGGACGACAGCCTGACCGGCGGCGACCTGACGCTGGCCCACATCGCGGGCGACCTCGCGGAGATCGACCTCGATCCGGCCACCGGCAACCTGCTGACGCTCACGAGCCTCGATCGCGCAACGACGCCGGAGGGCGATGACGTCATCACCATCGGTGACGGCACGCTGCGGGCGATCCTCGGCACCGGTGCCGACACCCTCACACAAGGCGACGGCGATGCCGCGGTGCTGGGCGATTACGGTGTGATCACCGCGGACACCACGACCTTCGCCATCGTGGAGCTGGAGGCGGATATCGACGATCCGGCCTTCACCCGCGGCGGCGACGATCGCTGGACCTCGGGCTCCGGCCAGCATCTCGGCATCATGGGGACGGGTGGCGACAGGCTGACGCTCGGCTCCGGCGATGCGGCGATCCTGGCCGATCACGGCACGATCGAGCTGACGGATCAGCAATTCCTCGACACGGTGACGGCGCTGACAACCACCGGCGGTGGCGATGACGTCATCTCCATCGGCAGCGGCCGCACGGTCGTGATGGGCGGCGACGGCGATGACCAGATTACCACGGCGGGCGAGCGGGACATCCTGTTCGGCGATGGCGGCGTGGCGGAGTTCGCGCCGGAGCTCGGCTCGTTCCTGACGCCGCAGCTCCTGACGCCGCTCCTTCCGACGGTCGAGGGCGCGGATACGCTGCGCGGCGGCGCGGGCGAGGACATCCTCTTCGGTGGCGCCGGCGGCGACACGGTCGAGGGCGGCTCGGACCGCGACTTCGTGATCGGCGACTTCGCGACCATGACGTTCCGCAACGGGCTGGAGCTGAAGGTCGAGACCACGGCGGAGCTGCAGGACTTCGGCGGCGATGATCTGCTGACCTCGAACTTCGATGCGGACTTCGTGTTCGGCGGTGCGGGCCTCAACAGCTTCGACGTGGCCGCGGGCCGCGACGTGGTGTTCGAGACCTTCGGCGCCTTGGAGTTCACGCCGGGCGCGGGCCTCGACAACATCTCCGCCTACTTCAACCTCGGCGTTTCGGGCGGGATCCTCGATAACCGGGCGGTGGAGACCAACACGGCGCGCTCGATCTTCGACAACCTCGCGCCGCAGCTCGGCGCCGTCGATGGGGCGGGGATCTCCGCCTCCGAGGCACGGGCCAATGCGAAGGTCAAGATGCAGGCCTTCGACCGGTTCATGTCGAGCTTTGCGGGCATGCTCAACGACCTGCAGAGCCCCGGCACCGACCTGATGCGCCCCATCGGCGGGCAGGGCATGCAGATCGACGGCGCGGTCAAGACCGGCCGGTCGGCGCTGCGCGGCTATCTCGGCGTGGGTGCGGAGGATCTCGATATCTTCCCGGCACAGGGCGAGGTCACGCTGCCCGAGGCCGATCCGCTGGAGGCCGGCGATCCCGGCCTGCCGCCGGAGCTGCAGGAGGGCGTCGCGGCCGCCACGTCGGAGGGGGCGGAGGACGATCTGCTCGCCCTCATCGACCTCGGCGACGACGAGACCGCCGAGGCGGAGGCCGCAGCGGCGCTCCTCGCCCTCACGGCCCCGGCGCTGCGGCGCCGCAAGGCCCGCGCGGGCAGCCTGGAGCAGCGTTTGCGCAACTGGTCCGGCGCCGGTTTCGATCTGCGGCGCACCGCCGGTGGACCCCGTTCGGGGGCGCCGGTACAGTCCCCGCAAACCAAGGGATAAAGGACAGGCAACCATGGCAGAGCAGCAGGCAGGGCAGGGCAAGAGCGTGATCTTCCGCGACGAGAAGATGCGCACCAGCTACGCCAATGTCGCGAATGTGGCGAGCACGCGGGAGGAGATCTCGGTCCTCTTCGGCATCGGGCGAAGCTGGCACGGCAAGGGCGAGGAATACGAGGTCGACCTGAACGACCGCGTGATGCTGTCGCCCTTCACCGCCAAGCGCCTCGCCGCGATGCTGGTCAACGCGGTCGCGCAGTACGAGGCGCGCCACGGCAAGATCGACGCCGGATCGCAGGAGGGCGGCGAGGGCTAAGGCCCGCCGTTGGGGGCATGATCCAGGGGGAACAACCTGATCCCGGTCGTGCGGCGCAGGCAACGCCGCTGACCGCGCCCGGCCTGTTGGGCTGGTGCGATCTCGTCCGCTCGCGCCTGAAGGGCGTGGTCGAAGTCGCGGTGGTGGAGATTGCGGGCGAGCGCATCGAACCGCTCGCCGCCAGCCCCACCAATATGGATCTCACGAAATACGCGCAGGCGCTCGCCGCCGCGGCTCAGCGGGGCGAGGGCCTGTTGCAGCCGCTGGCGGCGGAGATCGACGGCGTGGCCGAGGTCATCGCCTATCCGGTGGGTGCCGGGCAGACCGCGCTGGTGGGTCTTGGTGAGCTGCCCGCGCGGCAGACGGCGCTGGTGCTCCAGCAGGTCCAGCTCTCCGCCGGGTGGCTGTTCTGGGAAGCGGCGAAGGCGGGGGCGGAGCGGGCGACGGCGCGCAGCGCCCGGCTGGATGCGAGCTTCGAGCTCTTCGCCGAGCTGCTGGATGCGGACAAGGTGCTGGAGATGCAGCAGCTTCTCTGTTCCATCGTCGCGGACCGGACGGGTGCGTCCCGCTGCGCCTATGTCACGCGCCGCTTCGGACGGGTGCGGCTGCGCGCCGTGTCCGGCACCACGACCTTCGACCGGCGCACGACGCTCAACGACCTGACCGAACAGGCGGCGGCGGAGGCGATGGCGCGGCGCGAGGCGATCTTTCACGGGGAGGGCGACGCGGGCGGGCCGCTTCGCTCCCTCGCGCGGCTGCACGAGGACAAGGCCGCCGCCGCCATCCCGCTGATGAATCGCAAGGGCCGGGTCCGCGGCGCGCTGGTCATCGAGTGGCCGGAGGCGGTGCCGGAGGGCTTGCTGGAGGATTGGGCGAGCCTCTGGGTCCTCGCCGCCCCGGTGCTCGACCTGCGGCGCAAGGCGAGCCGCAACATCCTGCAGGTGGCGCTCGGCTCCCTCGGCAGCGCGCTCGGCGCCGTGTTCGGGCGCGGGCATCTGGTGCTGAAGGGGATCATGGTGGCGCTGGTGGCTCTCGCGGCCCTGATGATCTTCGGCGAGGGGCAGCACCGCCTGCGCGCAGATACGGTGATCGACGATGCGGGCCTGCGCGTCGTCTCCGCCCCCGCCGACGGCTTTCTGTCCGAGGTCCGCGTGATCCCCGGTGACCGGGTGGCCGCCGCCGACGTGATTGCGGTGCTCGACGATGCCGACCTGCGGCTGCGCGCGCTGGAGCTCGACGCCCAGCTCGCCCGCTACCGCGCGGAGGAGGCGATCGCCCAGCGGCAGGGCGACCGCGGCACCGTCGCGGTGGCCCGCGCCCAGGCGGCGGAGGTCGAGGCGCGGCGCGCGCTCGTGGAGCGGGAGCTGGAGCAGACCATCATCCGCGCGGGCACCGATGGCCTCGTGCTCGAAGGTGACCTGCGCCAGCGCGTCGGCGGACAGGTGGAGCGCGGCGAGGTCCTGATCGAGATCGCCCCGCGCGAGAACGTCGAGGTCCGCGTCGATGTCGCCAACCGCGACGGCGACGTGTTCGATGCGGGTCTTACCGGCACCCTCCGCCTCAACGTAGCACCCGAGGTGCCGCTGCCGATCGCCGTCACCCGCGTGAAACCGGCGGCCGAGAGCATCGACGGCGACCTGCGCTTCGTGGGCTATGCCGAGATCGGGGAGACGGAGCTGCGGCTGGAGAACGGCATGCGCGGCTCTGCCCGGCTCGACCTCGGCCGTGAGCCGCTCTGGCGCATCTGGCTGCTCCCGGCATGGGAGACGGTGACGCTGTTCCTGTGGTCCTGGTGGCCGTGAGCCGATGGCCCGCGCGCAGCTTCTGAGCCAGGACTGGTACCGCGTCGCCGACCTGCGCCCGCGCCTGCGCGCGCAGATCGAGGTGGCGCTGCACGAATACCTCGGCACCCGCTGGTACGTCCTGCTCGACCGCGCATCGGGCAAGACCCACCGGCTGGCCGAGGCGGGCTGGGCCATCGTTCAGCGCTTCAACGGGCGCGAGACGCTGGACGAGATCTGGACCGGGCTCGCCCGCGCCAACGATCCCGACCTGCCGCCGCAGGACGAATTCATCGAGCTGATGAGCCGCCTCTACGACAGCGGCATCGTGGCGGTGGAGGGCGTGCCGAAGGCCGAGGCGCTTGCCAAATCCCAGGCGAAGAAGGAGAGCGCGGTGTGGCGCGCCCTCCTGAAATCCCCGGTCAGCCAGAAGATCCCGCTCTACAACCCCGCGCCGTGGCTCGACGGCGAGGCCGCGGGTCGGTTCGCGCGCTTCGTGTTCTCCTGGGCGGGGCTTGCGGTGCTGCTCCTTTTGATGGGGATGGCAGGCGTCGAGCTGATCCGGAACTGGGAGGCGCTGACCGGCAACCTCGCGGACCGGGCGCTGGCGCCGAACAACCTCGTGATCCTCGTCTGCGTTTACCCGGTGGTGAAGCTGCTGCATGAGCTCGCCCACGCGCTCGCCGTGCGCCGCTTCGGCGGGCAGGTGACGGAGACGGGGATCATGTTCCTGATCTTCGTGCCGATGCCCTATGTCGATGCATCCGCCGCCAACTACTTTCGCGCCCATGGCAGCCGGGCGCTGGTGGCGGTCGCGGGGATCCTTGCGGAGCTCGGCATAGGCGCGCTCGCGATCCTGATGTGGGCGGAGACCGATCCGGGTCTGCTGCGCGCGATCCTCTTCAACGTCATCGTCATCTGCACGATCTCGACACTGTTCTTCAACGGCAACCCGCTGCTGCGCTTCGACGGCTATTATGCGCTCGCCGACCTCACGCAGACGCCGAACCTGGGCAACCGGGGACAGGCGCTGATCGGACGCTGGTTCAAGCGGCTCTTCGGCTACCCGCCGGAGCCGGAGACTGAAACCGCCGGGCCATCCTCCCGCGCCTGGATGGCGAGCTACGCCGCCGCCGCCTTCTGCTACCGGGTCTTCGTCACCTTTTCCATCGCGCTGATCGTGACGGACAAGGTGCCTTACGTGGGCCAGGTCCTCGCCATCTGGATCGTCGGCGCGGGCCTTGTCTGGCCCAATGCGCAAGCGGCGTGGCGCAACCTCAGAAGCCCCGCCTTCAACACCAGACGGAGGAGCATCGTGCCCCGCCTTCTCGCCTTCTTCGCCGTGCTCGCGGCGCTGATCTTCTTCGTTCCGCTGCCGAGCTCCACCACCGTGCGCGCGGTCGTCGCAAGCGGGGAGGAGGCGGCGGTGTTCTCCGGCTCCGAAGGGCGGCTGGTGGAAATCGTGGCGGAGGAGGGCGCGCGGGTGGCCCCCGGCGACCTGTTGTTGCGCCTCGCCCCCGACCGGCTGGAAACGGAAGTGCTGGCCCTCGACGCGCAGGTCGCGGCGCGCGAGGCGGAACTGCGGATCGCGCAGGGCCGCAGCGACGGGGCGCTGGCGTCGGCCATCTCGCGGGAGATCGCGGCACTTGAGGCGGCACGTGCCGACCTCCAGGACAAGGTCGCGGCGGCGGAACTGCGCGCCGGGCGCGCCGGCATCCTCGTCTGGGACACGCCGGAGCCGACCTTGGGCGAGCTTATCCTGCGCGGCTCCCGCGTCGCCTTCGTGGACCGGCCGGAGAGCCGCCGCCTGCTCGCCATGCTGCCCGAGGGGGCAGGGCGGAACATCGAGCGCGGCATCACCGAGGCGCGCTTCATCACCGACGCCGCCCCCGGCGCGCCCCGGCTGGCCGAGGAGGTGGAGATCATGCCCAACGCCTCCCGCGCGCTGATCGACCCGCGGCTGGCCGACCGCTCCGGCGGGCCGATCCTGACGGCACCGGACGAGACCAACGCGGACGCCGTGCGCGCCACCGCCCCGCATTTCTGGCTGGAGGCGGACGGCGATTTCGCCGACCTCGCGCTCGGCGATCAGGTGCAGTTGAAGCTCGTCCACCCGTGGGAGCCGCTCTTTCCCCGCGTCGTCCAGCCGCTGCTGCGCGAGGGCTTGCGGAGGTTCGGCCCCGGATGACCGCGCATCTGCCACCCCCGCGCGGCGCCCTGCCGCTGACCCCGCCGGAGCGGGCGGAGGCCGCGTCGAAGACGCGGCGGTTCCTGACCGCGCTCGCCGATCTGCCGCGGGACAACCGCTTCACCCGGCGGCGTCAGCTGGCGGCGATCCGGGCGGCACGGGGCTCGCTGAGCGATCTGGATGACACGGGCCTGCGCGATCGGGCCGCGGAGGTTGGCGCGGCCCTCCGGCAGGGCGAACTGACCGGCCGCCTGCTGGTCGACGCCTTCGCCCTGATCGACGAGGCGTTCTGCCGCGAGACCGGCTTTCGCTTCCACGACACCCAGCTCCTCGCCGGGCTGCATCTTGCCCGCGGGCGGTTCGTGGAGATGGCGACGGGGGAGGGCAAGACCTTCACCGCCGCCCTGCCTGCGGCCCTCCACGCCCTCGCGGGCTGCGCCGTGCATGTCGTCACCGTCAACGACTACCTCGCCGAGCGTGACGCAGCCGAGACCGCGCCGATTCTCGCGCGCCTCGGCCTCACCTCCGCCCATGTCATCCACGGCATGGAACTGCCGGAAAAGCGCGCCGCCTACGCCGCCAACGTCACCTACTGCACCAACAAGGAGCTGGTCTTCGACTACTTGAAGGACCGCGCGAAGGAGGCCGCGCGCTCGCCCCTCGCCTACCGCATGTGGCTGGAGACGGTGGAGCCGCCGCTCGTCACCCGCCTCGACTATGTCATCGTGGACGAAGCCGACAGCGTGCTGATCGACGAGGCGAACATCCCGCTGATCCTGACCGAGCCGACGCGCAACACCCTCTCGCCCCGGTTCCTCCAGCAAGCCATGGAGCTGGCCGAGCGCGATGATAGCGCGTGGGAGGACGAGGACGATCTGGGCTTTTCCGCCCTGCGGACCGAGGCGCTCGCCCGCCTCGTCGCCACGCTCGACGACCCGGATCCAGAATGGCAGGCGCTGGCGCTGGCCGAGGAGGTGCTGACCCAGGCCCGCGCGGCCCGCGACCGCTTCCGCCGCGACACGCATTACATCGTGGAGGAGGAGAAGATCGTGCTGGTCGACCAGCAGACAGGCCGCCCGATGCCCGACCGCTCGCTGCCCTTCGGCCTCCAGCAGATCCTCGAAGTGCGCGAGGGGCTGGAGCCGTCGGCTTCGCGCAAGACCTTGGCGAAGCTCAGTTTCCAGCTCTATTTCCGCAAGTATCACAAGATCGCGGGGATGAGCGGCACGATGCGCGAGGTGCGCGCTGAGATGCGCGACATCTACCGCACCGGCCTCGCCGCCGTGCCGACGCACAAGCCGGTGATCCGCCAGCGCCTCCACCGCCGGCTGTTCTCGACCACCGACGAAAAGCTGGACTGGGCCGTGGCGCGGGCCGAGGAGATCCGGGACCAGGGACGCCCGGTGCTGCTGGGTGTGTCGTCGGTCCAGCTCTCCGAAGCGCTGGCCGAGCGGCTGCGCGACCGCGCGCTGCCGCATGACGTGCTCAACGCGCGGCGGCTGGCGGAGGAGGCGGAGATCGTGGCCGAGGCCGGGCAGGGCGGGCGCGTCACGGTCGTCACCAACATGGCCGGGCGCGGGACCGACATCAAACTCTCGAAGGCGGTGAAGGATGCAGGCGGCCTCCACGTCGTCATCGCCGATGCGCTGGAAAGCGACCGGCTCGACCGGCAGCTCTACGGCCGGGCGGGGCGACAGGGCGACCCGGGCAGCTACGACATCGTCCACGCGCTCGACGAGCCGGAGCTGAAGCTGTTGTTGTCGCGCGGTGCCATCGCGGCCTTCGGACGCTTGCGCGCCCTTGCGCCGGCGGCGGCCTCGGCGTTTTACTTCCGCTATCTGGCCTACCGCCGGAACCGGCTGGAAGGCATCCGCCGCAGCCGCCGCGTCAAGCTCCTGAAAAGCGAGGAGAAACGGGATGAGATGCTCAGTTTCACGCGTCGCCGCTAGCCTTCTCCTGTTTGTGGGTGCCGCGCAGGCGCAAGAGGGCAGCCTCGAGTTCGCCTCCTGCCTGATCCGCCCGGCGGAGAGCACGGAGCTCTCCAGCCCCCTGCGCGAGATCGTGAGCGCCCGGCGCGCGGATCTCGGCGACGCGGTGCAGGCGGGCGATGTGTTGCTGGAGTTCTCTCACGCCGCCCTCGATGCCCGCGCCGCGCGGCTGGAGGGCGAACGCGCCTTTGCCGCCCGTGCGCTCGCCCGCGCCGAGCGGCTCGGCAACATGCTTCCGGCCGCGGAGCGGGACGAGCTGACCAACGCCGTGCGCCGCGCCGAGGCCGATCTCGCCGAGATCCGGGCCGAGATCGCGCGTTACACGATCAGCGCGCCCCATGACGGGATCGTTACCGAGGCGCCGCTCTCGGTCGGTGAAGTCGCGGGCGACGAGCCGGTGATGACCGTGATCCAGGTCAGCCGCCTGCGCGCCGAGCTGTCGGTGCCTGCCGCGGAGCATGGCCGCTTCGGCGTCGGCGACCGTCTGATGCTCTCGGCGGAGAACGGCAACCGGAAGGCCGGCCGCATCACCTTCGTCGATCCCGCGATCGATTTCGGCAGCCGAACCTTCCGCGTCCATGCCGAGGTCGACAACGCCGACGGCGCGTGGGTCGCGGGCATGGGCTGCCAGGTCGCCGCAAGCTAGGCGCAACGTCACCGAAACGTCGCCGATCCGTCATCCGGACCTTGCACAGATACGGTTTCAGCCGATCTCACGGAATGAGCCGCCTGCCGTGGGAGACCGAGATGTTCGATCTGAAACCCGATCGTCCGCTGACGCTGACCAACGCCACCATCGTGGCGCCCGGAGCGGTGTTCCACGGCAGCGTCACCCTGCAGGAGGGCCGGATCGCGGAGGTGTCGGAGCGCAGCCCGGACGGCCTCGACCTCGACGGACAGGTCCTGATCCCCGGCATCGTCGATCTGCACACGGATCATGTGGAGACCCACGTCCACCCGCGCGCCTCGGTCCAATGGGCCTATCTGCCTGCGCTGATGGCGCATGATGCGGTCGTGATCTCCGGCGGGACGACGACGGTGTTCGACAGCCTCTCCGTCGGGGCGACGATGAAGCGGCCCGAGCGGCGGGAGATCCTCGGCCCCCTTGTGGATGCGCTGGAGCATGGCCGCGCGCAGGGCATGTTCCGGGCGGAGCATCTCCTGCACATGCGTTGTGAGATCTGTGATCCGGAGACCATTGCGCTGACGGATGCCAACATCGGGCGCGACATCGCACGGCTCGTCTCCGTCATGGACCACACGCCCGGCGACCGGCAGAGCGTGGATGTGGAGCACTGGCTGCGCCGCATGATCCAGGACATGCAGATCGACGAGGATGAAGGGCGCCGGCAGCTCGCCAAGCTCTTCGAGCGGTCGGCGCGTGTCGGCCCCGAGGTCCGGGCGCATGTCGTGGCGGCAGCGAAGGCGCACGGCACGCCGCTGATGACCCACGATGATCGCACGGTCGACCATGTGGAGCAGGCGCAGGCCGAAGGCGTCACGATCTCCGAATTCCCGACGACGGTCGAGGCTGCCCGGCGGGCCCGGGCGCTCGGCCAGGCGGTCGTCGCCGGGGCGCCGAACTACCTGCGCGGCGGCTCGCAGTCCGGCAATGTTGCGGTGAAGGAGCTCTTGGCCGCGGGGCTGGTGGACGCGCTCGCCTCCGACTACGTGCCGCGCAGCCCGCTCGACGCGGCCTTCGCCATCGCCGACGATCCCGCGCTGCCCCACGACCTTCCCGCGGCCGTGGCCATGGTGACGGAAGCGCCGGCCCGCCTCGCTGGTCTCACCGATCGCGGCCGGATAGAGGAGGGCGCCCGCGCCGATCTTGTCGCCGTTCGGCGCGTCGAGGGTCAGCCGCAGGTCACCGCGGTCTGGCGCGAGGGGCGGCGGGTGTTCTAGTTGCCCTCCACACCCTCCAGATAGGCGTGCAACGCCGAGACCACGACGGAGCCTTCGCCCACCGCCGACGCCACGCGCTTGACCGAGCCGGAGCGGATGTCGCCGACCGCGAAGATGCCCGGCTGCGAGGTGGCGAAGTCGCTCGCCTCCACCCCGGCCGTCGTGCCGGTCTTCACGAAGCCCTTGTCGTCCAGCGCCACCTGGCCGTCCAGCCAGCCGGTATTCGGAGCCGCGCCGACCATGATGAAAAGGGCACGGCAGGGGATCTCCACCTCCTCGCCGCTGTCCTTGTTGCGCAGGGTCAGCCGCTCCAGCCGGTCTGTTCCGTGCAGGGCCACCACTTCGGTCCTTGTCCACAGCTTGATGCGCGCATCGTTCAGCACCCGGTTGGTGAGGTAGGACGACATCGTGGCCGCAAGGCCGGTGCCGCGCACCGCCACATGGGCGCACTCCGCATGGCGGGAGAGGTACATGGCGGCCTGGCCCGCCGAGTTGCCGCCGCCGATGATGACGACCTCGGTCCCCTTGCAGAACTTCGCCTCCAGCTCCGTCGCCGCGTAGTAGACGCCGCGGCCCTCGAACTCCTCCAGCCGGTCGAGCGGGAGCCTGCGGTACTGGACCCCGTTGGCGAGGATCACGCTGCGGCAGCGGATCGCGCGGTCGTCGTCGAGCGTGATCTCGAAGCCATCGTCGCACTTGGTCAGCGTCCGCGCGCGCCGGGGCGAGGCGACGCGGGCGCCGAACTTCACCGCCTGCACTTCGCCCAGATAGGCGAGGTCGGCCCCAGATATGCCCTTGGGAAAGCCCAGATAATTCTCGATGCGCGACGATGTCCCGGCCTGTCCGCCGATGGCGGTGTCCTCGACCACGAGGACGCAGAGCCCTTCGGAGGCGGCATAGACCGCGGCGGCGAGGCCTGCAGGCCCCGCACCGATGATCGCGACGTCGAAGACCTGATCCGTGGCCGCCACGAGGTCGAGGCCGATCGCCGCCGCAAGCTCCGCCGGTGTCGGCCGGGCGAGGACCTGCGCGTGGCCGGTGACGACCGCAGCACCTTCGGGCGGCAGGTCGCAGCTCCGCGCGATCTCGGCCACTGCCTCCGCATCCGCGCGGTCGATCCAGCGGTGGGGAATGCGGCTGCGGCTGGCGAAGGCGCGCAGGCGCAGCGTCTCGCGATCGTCGGCCTCCCCGATGATGACGAGCCCGCCTTCGCCCCATTCGGTGAGCAGCCGCCGCCGCGCCGCGTAGGCCCCCACGACCACTTCGCCGATCTCGGGATTGGTGGCGACGAGCTCCTTGATCCGGGCCTGCGGGATGACGATCACCTCGCCATCCTCGTCCATCACCCCGGCCAGAAAGGTGCGCTGGTCCATCAGCATCCCGATCTCGCCGAGGAAGTTGCCCGCCTCGATCCGCACCACCGCGCGCCCGTTCGAGCGGTCCACGATGGCCACCGCGCCCGACAGGATGTGGAAGAAGTCGTAACCGTCCTGACCGACGTCGAAGAGCACGTCACCGCGTGCGACCCGCCGGCTTTCCCCGGCTTCGCGGAGCTGCTCGACCACCTCCGGGCGGAGCTCAGGATAGGCCTCCTGTTCGAGCAGCGTCCTGCGGCTGGTCGAGGAGCGAACGGGCGCTTGGGTGGTCATGCGGGCATCTCTCGTGGCTGGGGTCCTACCGGTATCACGGCTGATGTGAGGGCGTGCCCGAAAATTGCCAGAGCGGGGGCGGAGCTCCATAGGCGTTTCAAAACGAAATCCGAATAGGGGAAACCCCCGACTTCGCCAACGCAGGAAGGCTCCCAACATGTGAAGGGGCGGAGACAGCATCGGAGCGACGGATATGGCACATCCTCAGATCGTCACCAGGCAGGAGCCGAAGCAGGCGGTCGCACGGGCCTCCGCCATGCTGGAGGGCCTGTTCGACCTGAGGGCCGTCACCGTGAAGGCCGAACCCGGGGAGACCATCGCGGCGGAGGGCGAGGAGGTCGAGACGATCTACCGCGTTATCTCCGGCACCGTGCGCTGTTGCGGCTATACCGGCGGCGGCCAACGCCAGATCTTCCGCTTCTGCGGCCCGGGCTCGTTCCTTGGCGCCGTCGATCAGGACCGCTGGCGCGCGACGGTGGAGGCGACGGATTGCGTGATCCTGAGCGCCGTGCCGCGCTGCCGCCTCGACGAGGCCATCGCCCGCTCGCCGCGCCTGTGCCGCGCGCTCTTCGCGCTGATGACCGACGAGCTGCGGCATAGGGAGGCGCATCTGGTGACCCTCTCGCATCTTCCCGCGCATGAGCGGCTGCGGGTCTTCCTCACCCGGTTCGTTGCGGAGCGCCGCGCGCCGGGTTTCGTGGCGCTGCCGATGACGCGGCAGGACATCGCGGATCATCTGGGCCTGACCATCGAGACGGTGAGCCGCTCCTTCGGCACGCTGAAGCGCCACGGCGTGATCGAGATGCGCGGCGCAGGCAAGGTGCGCATCGCCGATCAGACCAGCCGGGTGCCGGCCTGACCTTCAGGACTTTCGCTGCGGCGCAGGCGGTCTAGATACCGGGCATGTCCGGCCTGCCACCCCTCGCACTCTCAGTCCGCCAGCCCTGGGCCTGGGCGATCATCCACGGCGGCAAGGTGATCGAGAACCGCTCGCTGGGAGCGATCAAGTCCGGCAACATGGATTGCCGGCGGATCTGCATCCACGCCGCCACCGGCCTCAAGCGATCCGAGTACGACTGGGGCCTCTGGCGGTTGCATCGCCACGGCGTGACCGCGCCGCGGCCGGAGGATCTTCCGCGGGGTGCGATCATCGGGACCGTCGATGTGGTGGACATCATCTCCGAAAGCGACAGCGAGTGGTTCGGCGGGCCGTGGGGCCTGGTGCTCGAGAACCCTGCGCCAGTCGAGCCCATTCCCGCGGTGGGCGAGCTCGGCTATTTCGCGTGGGAGCGGTCGGGCGAGCTGGCAGCACCATTGCCCTGGATGTTCGGCTACGATCGGCCGAACGGCGATTCCCGCACGCTCTCGCTGTTCGACGACCTGCCACCGTCCTTCGCCGAGGCGCCGGAGCGGCCGGGGCGGAAACGCTCCTGAGCTGGCTTATCTCGGCAACATCTCCCGGATCCGCTCCGCCGCCCAGACCGGGTCCTCCTCGTGCAGCAGGTGGCCCAGATCGGGGCGGGAGGCGTGCCTCGCGCCCGGTATCCGTCGCGCGGCGTCGATCGAGGTGCTCTCGGGCACGGAGCGATCCCGCGCGCCGGTCAGGAACAGCACCGGCGCGGGCACGCGGGGCAGGTCGGGCAGGAGCTCGCCCAGCTCCCACTGCGCCATCATCGCGAGCGTCCCGTCCACATGGTCCGAGCGGGAGACGAGGCGACGGTAGAGCTCCAGCCCCTCCGCATCTATCCGGCTGCCCGTACCCTCCACGAAGCCGCGCACGCCGGTGCGGCTGCCGATGAGGCGGGAGATCACGGCGCCCGACAGCGGGTTGAACGCCATCGCCCGCGCCATGGCTGGGAAGACCACGGCGGCCGGTCCCGGAAAGCGGGCGAGGGCGGCGTTCACGCCGACGACGCCCGCCGGGGGCTGCCCCAGATCCAGCGCCAGCCGCATCGCGATCGCGGCCCCGGCGGAATGACCCACGATCAGGTCGGGCACGATCCCCTCCTGATCCAGCATTGCAGCCAGATCGGCGGTCATCGCGGCGAGGCCCAGCCGGTTCCGATCGCCCGCCCGCGTGAAGCCCTGCGCCGGCAGGTCCACGGCCACGCGGCGCGTCCCGTCGAGCGCCGCCATCACGCCGCGCCAGCTATGGGTCGAGGCACCCGCCCCGTGGATCAGCAGCACCGTCGGCCCCTCGCCGAGGTCCTGCACATGCCAGCGGTGGGGCGGGGCGGTGACGGTCCGGCTCGCCGCGCGGTTCGGCCAGTCGGGCGGCACGCTCATGGGGCGAGCGCCGTGGTGATCGTGGACGCGAGCCGCGTGGCATCCGCCCGCGGCAGGGGCAGGTATTCTCCCTCCAGCAGCTGCGCAAGCTGCCGTGCGCCGGGCTGTGGGCGGGACGCCGTATCGACCACAAGCGCCGGATGCCCGGTGGCCGCGACGGTGCGGGCGAGCCGCTCCGTCTCAGCCGTCGCGGCCGCGCGATCCGTCCCGCCGTCGAGCGCCACGTTGCCCTTGCCGTCGGTCATCAGCACGAGGCCGGGGCTGAGCCCCCGTCGCTCCGCCGCGTCCAGCGTCTCGTGCGCGAGCGCGAGCGCCGAGGCGAGCGGCGTGCCCCCGCCGCCGGGCAACACGGCCAGCCGCCGCTTCGCCTGCACCAGCGCCCGGGTCGGGGGCAGCAGCATCTCGGCCTCCTTGCCCCTGAACGCGATCAGAGCGACGTGGTCGCGTTTCGCATAAGCGGCGGCGAGCAGCAGCTCCACGGCGCCCTTCGCTTCCGCCAGTCGGGCGAGTGCGGTGGAGCCGGAGGCATCGACGGCGAAGACCAGCAGCCGGTCGGAGCGGTCCTCGAACCGTTTGAGCCGCAGATCCTCGCGCGCGATCAGCACGGGGCGGGTGTCGTCGGGCGACGCAGTCCGGCGCAGGCGCTGCCACGGGGCCGCGGCGCGGAGCGTGGCGATCAGGTCGAGCCGGTCTCCGCTGCGTGGCGTGCCGGGCCGCGGCGCCAGCGGCCGTCCGCGGCGGTTGCCGTGCCTGCGGGCCCCGGCGCCGGAGCCCTTGGCGGCGCGGCGGCGGGCCAGCGCCATCCGCTCGGCGAGATCCGGGGGCAGGGCGGCGCGGGCGGCCTCGACCAGCATCTCCTCCGGCGCGGTGGCCTCACCGGGCCGGTTCTCCGCCTGCTCCGGCGGCGGCGCGTCGACCTGCTCGTCCGGAACGATCATGGCGCGGGGGGCGAGGACGAGGGCTGCTGCTGCGGCCATGTCGTCGTCGGTCACCGTAGCACGGCCCGCATGGATCGCGTGGGCTCGGGCCGCGCGCAGGGCGAAGAGTACCGCGCGGGGGCTGTCGATGCCGAGCCGCGCAGCGGTGATGGTGAGCGCTTCCAAAGCCGCGGGAGGGGTCTCGACCTCGCCCGGGGTAACGGATGATGAAAAGTCCGGCTCCACGCCCGGCGGCAACCGCAGTCCGTCGAGGCTCAGATGGAACGCGACGCGATCGGTCAGCGCCGCGGGCGCGCCGTCCTCCTCCCCCTCATCGAGCAGCACCAGCGTCGGAAGCGTGCCCGCATCCATCGCCGCGGCGAGCCGCCCGGCCAGCGCCGGGGGCGTCCGCTCCGCCATGGTCAGCATCAGCGGTGTGCCGTCGAGCAGCCCCTGTCGCCGCACCGGCTTGCTGCCCGCGAGCGTCGCGGCCACGTCGAGACCGCCGAAGAGCTGTTCGTCGTCGACGGTCGGGGGCATGCGGCGCAGCGCGAGCGCGTCGATCACGGCGCTTCGCAGCGGGCTGTGCCGGGCGCGCAGCCACAAGCCACCAAGGCCCGCCGGATCGATCGAGAGCAGGGCAAGGGCGGTGCGCAGCGGGGTAAAGGGATCGGTCGTCATCCGGGGACCTCCGCCCTCAATACGATCCGGCCGGCCGATAAGATCGCCGCGGTCTCACCCCAGAACCTCCTCGACTGCGCGGGCCACGCGCGCGCCGGACCCCGCCTCATCCAGCGGGTCGCGGCGCAGGCGGTGGCGCAGGGCGGAGGGCGCGACCGTGCGGACATGCGCCCGCGTCACCGTCTCCGCCCCCTCATGCGCGGCGAGCGCGCGGGCAGCGCGCACCAGGACCAGTTCCCCACGCACCCCGTCGGAGCCGAGGGCGAGACAGAGTGCGGCGCAATCCTCCAGCGTCTCGTCCGGCGTCGCGACCTCCGCGAGCCGGTCGCGCGCCGCCAGGATCGCCTTGCGCAGCTTCGTGTCGGCCGCGCGCCAGCGCTTCAGGAACGCCGCCGTGTCGTTCTCGTAGGCGTCGCGCCGCTTCACGACCTCGACGCGGGTCGCGACATCGGCGGGCGAGCTCACGTCCACAGACAGCCCGAACCGGTCGAGGAGTTGCGGCCGCAGTTCCCCTTCCTCCGGATTGCCGGAGCCCACGAGGACGAAGCGCGCAGGGTGGCGGATGCTCAGCCCCTCCCTCTCCACCACGTTCTCGCCGGAGGCTGCGGCGTCGAGCAGCAGGTCGACGAGGTGGTCTTCCAGGAGGTTCACCTCGTCGATATAAAGGTAGCCGCGATGGGCGCGGGCGAGGAGCCCCGGCTCGAACGCCTTCTCCCCCTTGGTCAGCGCCCGCTCGATGTCGAGCGCGCCCACGACGCGATCCTCGGTGGCGCCGAGCGGCAGGTCGATCACCGGTGTGGGGCGGCTGACGAGCTTCGCATCCTTCGGCGCGTCCCAAAGCCCGCGCGCCGTCTTCACGTCGGAGCTGTTATAGACGCAGTTCTCCACCGCCTCGATCGGCGGCAGCAGGGCGGCAAGGGCGCGGACCGCCGTCGACTTGCCCGTGCCGCGGTCGCCGAAGACCAGGACGCCGCCGATCCGCGGGTCGATCGCGGTCAGGATCAGCGCACGCTTCATCTCGTCCTGCCCGACGATGGCGGAAAACGGGAAGGGCTGGGTCATGCGGGCAGGCTCTCCAATCGGGCGCCGGGCCAGTGGCCCCGCGTGCCGGTGACGCGGAAGCGGGCGTAGAGCTCCTCGGCGAACCAGTCGCCCTCGCGCACGGCTGCGATGGCACGCGCATGCGGCCCGTCGGCGCGGGCGAAGGCGGCCATCGCAGCAGTGTCGGGCCAGATCGAGAAGGTGACCTGGTGCAGCCACGGCACCTCGCCCACCCCGATCTTGAAGAGCGTGTGCGGGTCGGCGCCGATGACCCTGCTGATCGCCGGCACGCGGCGCCAGAAGCGGAGCAGGGCGCGGGGCCGCACGGTGGCACGAGTAAGGGCGGCGAGCGGACCGTCGCCCGGATCGATGTCCGGAGCGAAGGGCTCTGTACCCGCCCAGCGCCCGCGGGCCGAGAGAGGGGAGAGGAAGACCGTCAGATGCTCACTCGCCCGCGCGCGAAACCGCGCGAAGGGGCCATCCGCCGTGCCCGACTGCGCTGTCTCCGCATCCGGCCAGGTGGCCAGGATGCCCCAGACGGCGGTGTTCGGCACCGGGGTGAAGCCCTCGCCGGTACCCGATCCCACGAGCTTGTGAAACCCGATCCCTGGCACCCGCGCCAGCGCGCGGCGCGCCAGTCCCATCTGGGTGAAGGCCCAGAGCCGGCCGAGCGGGGAGGGGAAGCGGTAGAGGCTGAGAGTGACGGTCTGGATTTGTTCGCTCCACTGCCAGTTTGGCCCTGTCCATCAACTCTTACACGGTTCCGAGAGCGTTGGAAGGGAGCCTTCGGATTTCATTCGACAAGTTTCGCTGGGCTTCCGCTTAGGTGTACATTCTTGCCATCGCGAATTGTCAATCAAACTGGACATTGCTACCGTCATGTCATGCTGAAGCGTCTGGACCCCGCTACCGCCCCTGAAAAGCCCGTCGCCATCGTGATCGGCGCGGGTTTCGGCGGGCTTGCGGCTGCGATGCGACTCGGGGCCAAGGGCTACCGGGTCGTGGTGATCGACCGGCTCGACATGGTGGGCGGCCGGGCGAGCTCCTTTCATGAGGGCGGCCACCGCTTCGACCTGGGGCCTACTATCGTGACGGTACCGCAGGTCTTCCGCGAGCTCTGGGCCGCCTGTGGCCGTGATTTCGACGCGGATGTCGATCTGCGCGCCGTCGATCCGTTCTACACGATCCGCTTTCCCGACGGCTCCGCCTTCACCGCCTCGCAGGATGCGGAGCGGATGCGGGCCGAGGTCGCGCGGCTCTCGCCCGGCGACCTTGCGGGCTACGACCGGTTCATGGAGGACAGCCGCCGCCGCTATTCCTTCGGGTTCGAGGATCTGGGCCGCCGCTCGATGCACAAGCTCTGGGACCTCATCAAGGTGCTGCCGACCTTCGGGATGCTGCGCGCGGACCGTTCGGTCTATGCCCATGCCGCGCGCCGGGTGAAGGACGAGCGGCTGCGCATGGCGCTGAGCTTCCACCCGCTCTTCATCGGCGGAGACCCGACGCATGTGACGTCGATGTATATCCTCGTCAGCTACTTGGAGAAGGCGTTCGGCGTACATTACGCCATGGGCGGAGCAGGCGCGCTCGCCCGCGCCATGGCCGATGTGGTCGAGGATCAGGGCGGCTCCATCCGGCTCGACACCACGGTGAAGCGCGTGACGATGCATGCGGGCCGCGCTTCCGGCGTGCTGCTGGAGGATGGGGAGACGGTGCGGGCCGACATCGTCGTCTCCAACGCCGATGCGGGCCATACCTACGAACACCTGCTGGCAAGGCCCAAGCGGCGCTGGACGCCCGCGCGGCTCAAGCGCACCCGCTGGTCCATGGGTCTTTTCGTCTGGTACTTCGGGACGAAGGGCACGCGGCAGATGTGGTCGGATGTGGGCCACCACACCATCGTCAACGGCCCGCGCTATCGCGGCCTGCTGCGCGACATCTTCATCAAGGGCGAGCTGGCGGAGGATATGAGCCTCTACGTCCATCGCCCCTCCGTCGTCGATCACACCTGCGCGCCGGAGGGCGACGACACGTTCTATGCCCTCTCGCCTGTCCCCCATCTCGGCCACGCCAACCCGGTGGACTGGGCGGAGGAGGCCGAGCGCTATCGCCAGAAGGTGCAGGCGGTGCTGGAGGAGCGGCTGCTGCCTGGGCTCGGCGAACACCTGGGCCCCCAGCGCATCCTGACGCCCGCCGATTTCGAGAGCCGCTATCTCAGCCCCAACGGCTCCGCCTTCTCCATCGAGCCGCGGATCCTGCAAAGCGCCTGGTTCCGCCCGCACAACGTGTCGGAGGAGGTCGAGGGCCTCTACCTCGTCGGCGCGGGCACCCATCCCGGCGCGGGTCTGCCCGGCGTGGTCTCGTCGGCGGAGGTGCTAGGCAAGCTCGTGCCCGACGCGGCGGAGCTGGTGACATGATCGATCCGCGCGACATGGAGCATTGCCGGGAGGCGATCCGCGTCGGCTCCCGCTCCTTCCACGCGGCGTCGAAGCTGCTGCCGCGCAAGGTGCGCGACCCCGCACTGGCGCTCTACGCCTTCTGTCGCCTCGCTGATGATGCGGTCGACGAGGGCGATGCGAAGACCGCCGCGGTGCTGCGGCTGCGCGACCGGATGGACCTCGCCTATGGCGGCACGCCGGCGGATGCCTCCGCCGACCGGGCGTTCGCGGCGATCGTGCGCGAGTTCGAGATGCCGCGCGCGCTGCCCGATGCGCTGCTGGAGGGGCTCGCCTGGGATGCCGACGAGCGGCGCTATGCGAGCCTGTCTGAGCTGCGGAGCTACTCGGCGCGGGTCGCGGCGGCGGTCGGCGCGATGATGTGCGTGCTGATGCGCTCGCGCGACGCGGACACGCTGGCGCGGGCCTGTGACCTAGGCGTCGCGATGCAGCTCACCAACATTGCCCGCGATGTGGGCGAGGATGCGCGGGCCGGGCGGCTCTACCTGCCGACGGACTGGTTCGCCGAGGCGAGTCTCGACCTCGATGCCTTCCTCGCCGATCCGCAGCCCAGACCGGAGATCCGGGCGATGGTCCGTCGCCTGCTGCGCGAGGCCGACCGGCTCTACATTCGCGCGACCTCCGGCGTCGCGGCCCTGCCGACGCGCTCGCGTCCCGGGATCCTCGCTGCGCGCTACATCTACGCGCGGATCGGTCGGGACATCGTGCGGCACGACCATGACAGCGTGACCCGCCGCGCCCGCAGTTCGGGGGTGGAGAAGGTTGGGATGCTGGCGCTCTCCCTCGGTCAGGCCGGGGCGATCATGGCCCTGCCACGCTCCGCCGTGCTCCATGCGCCGCCGTTGCCGGAGACGGCTTTCCTCGTCGAAGCCGCGGCGCGGCCGGGACGGTTGGCCCGGTCTGGCGCGCTCTTCGACATCCTCGGACAGCTCGAGCACAAGGACCGGGCGCGCCGCCGCGCGACATCCTAGCGCTGGACTTCTCCGGGGGCCGGGGCATTTGGCCGGGCGTAACCGACCGAGGCTCCCATGGACTGGATCGCTTTCGCCCTCTTCCTGACCGCGTGCGGTGCGGCCGCCACGACCGGCGCGATGTTTCCGCCGGGCGATTGGTACGACCGCCTCGACAAGCCCGCCTGGACGCCGCCCGACTGGCTGTTTCCGGTGGCCTGGACGCTGCTCTACATCGCGATCTCAGTGGCACCGGCGCGGGTCGTGGGGCAGGAGGGGGCGGACTACGCTCTGATCCTGTGGGGCGTGCAGATCGCGTTCAACACGCTCTGGACGCCGATCTTCTTCGGTCTGCGGCGGCTGGGGGGCGGAATGGCGGTGCTGATCGGGCTCTGGCTGTCGGTGGCGGCGACCATGGTGGCGCTCTTCGGCCTCGATCCGCTCTCGGGCTGGCTCTTCGTGCCGTATCTGGTGTGGGTAAGCTATGCGGGCGCGCTGAACCTGTCGATCTGGCGGCGGAACCCGGAGCCGGTGGCGGCTTAGGTCTGAAGCGCTGAGGGTCGCGCCCGACCTGGAGGGCGCTTGCGGCACAGATTTGATAGATCCGCGCTCTCAAGCACTCATGTCGTGCATTCTGCATCCGACATCGCCAGCGCGCCCTCCGGGGGGAGGTCGGGCGCGGCCCGGCCTGTCAGCCGGGCGGAACGGATATTCGACGTCTCACCGCCACTTCGTCCGCCTTGGCACCCGCACCGCCAGCATCGGCTTCAGAAGCGGCGAGGCGAAGCGGCGCAGGTCGAGCGCTTCGTGGACGCCGGTCACCGTCTCGCCGTCCACAACCGTCTCCACCGCCGAGCGGGTGTAGAACGGCGCATCCAGCATCGCCTGGACCTGCCGCGGGGTTGCGCCCGGATCGCAGCGGGTCTCGCGCCGGACGGTCCAGAGGCTCCGCCGCAGCCGCGTCTTCGGTGGCGCCTCGGTCCGCGCCACGTTGCCATCAGGCCCGAAGGCGAGCGCGGTCTCCAGGCTCGTCCCGTCTCGCCGATCGGCGTCATAGAACGCGACCGAACCGTCGCCGTGCGGGAACCGCCCCCAGGTCCAGTAGGAAAAGTCGTCCTCCAGCGCCCGCGTCCCGAAATTCGCGTCGAAATAGCCGTGGCCGGACCAGTTCACCCCGCCCGAGCGCCAGTCGACCTCGATCCGCGCGGTCGGGGCGAAGGGCCGCCAGACATGGGTGCCCTCGGGCGTCAGCACAACCTCCGCGTCCGTCAGCGCCGTCGGATGCAGCCGGATCGTACCGCGCATCCGGGTGCCGTAGGGCGTCGCGCGTTCATCCACCGAGATCTCCAGATGATCGCCGGTCCAGCGCAGGTGGGAGGGGCCGACCGCGATGCTGTCCTCCTCCAGATCAAGGGCGCTGCGCCCCCGCTCGGTCATCGTCCAGCGTCCGCCCGCACCGTAAGTGGCGACGTTGATGCAGCAGTGGTTCGCCGGATCCCGTCGCCCCGCCCAGCGGTACCAGGGCGAGAAGACCGAGCCTATGAAGGCGATGATCGAGATGCCGTAGCGCCCGCAGTCGCTGAGCCCGTCCACGTACCACCAGGCGTAGCCGTCTGCGGGGACGTGGAGGTCGAAGCACGGTCGCTCAAGATCGCCTCGGCCGCGTGCAGACCGGAGCGTGCCGCCATCGGTACCCCTGCTCCCGGATGCACGCCGCCGCCGCAGAGATAGAGGCCCGTGATCCGGCTGCGCGCCGTGGGCCTCCGGAATGGCGCCATCAGTCCGTGCGGGCTCCGCCCGTAAAGCGATCCGTCCGATCCGGGGAAGAGCGTCGCGAAGTCCGCCGGTGTCGTCAGCGTGCTGTCCGGCGGCTCCGGGTCGAAGCTCAAACCGTGGCGCATCAGTGTCGCGAAGGTCTCCTTCCGGCATCGCGCGATCTCCTCCTCCGTCGTGGGGCCCGTGGCGGGCGGGGCGTTCATGATGATTTCGAAGCGTTCGGGGCCGTCGGGCGTGCCGGTACCGCGATCCTGCGCGCAGACGTAGAGCGTGGGATCCTCGGGCATCGCGCCGTGGGCGAGCGGGCCGAACTCCGTCCGCGGGTCGGCACCGAAGAACACGTTGTGATGGGCGAGGGGGCGGCCCTGCGGCTGGGCGGCGAAGCTCCAGACATGGGCGGAGAGGGAGCGCGGCGTCACTGCAGCGCGCGGTACCGCGGTGCAGGCGGTCGGTCCCAGCAACCCGTGGCGCAGGGCCGCCGGATCGCCGTTGAAGAGCACGCGCCCCGCCGCGATCCGCGTCCCGTCGGAGAGCGTGACGCCGGTGGCGTGGCCGCCCTCGACCTCCAGCCCCGCGACGTGGCAGCCGAGCCAGAGCTCCGCGCCCCGCGACACCGCGATATCGGCGAGCGCCTCGGCGAGCCGGTGCATGCCGCCGTCGACGGCCCAGACCCCTTGCGCCTCCGCCGCCCAGATCAGGGCGAGAACCGCGGGTGCCGCATCAGGGCGGCCACCCACATAGGTGGCGTAGCGGCCGAAGAGCTGGCGCAGCCGCGGATCCTCGAACCGGCGCGCGAGATGCTGGGCAAGGCTGCGCGGCGCCAGTGCCGGGAGCAGGGCGGGGCGCGCCGCCGCCAGCGCCAGTGGTCCGAGGCGCGGGCGCGGGGCCTGCATCATCGGACCTTCGAACGCCTCGAAGAGCTGCGTCGCCTCCGCGTGAAACCGCTGGAACGCCCGCGCAGCCTCGGGTCCGCCGAACGCGGCGACGTTCTCTGAGTCCTGCGCGGGGTCCCCGCTCAGGTCCAGCGTGCTGCCATCCGTCCAGAAGTGCCGCGCCACGATGGGCGCGCTGCGCAGGCGGACGTGGTCTTCGAGCCGTGTTCCGGCGGCGGCGCAGATCCGGTCGAACACGCTCCGCATCGTCAGCACCGTCGGCCCGGCATCGGCGGGACCGGCCATGGTGGGCACGGCCCGCATCTTCCCGCCGGGATGATCGTGGCGGTCGATCAGGATGACCCGCTCCCCGGCTGCCGACAGCACCACGGCGGCGGCGAGGCCGCCGATCCCGGCTCCGACGATGAGGGTGGGCTGCTGTTGCATGCGCCTCCGGTTGACAGGCATCCGCCTGCTGTCCAGACTAAGTTACATTCTGGATGTAATCCAGAAGTTACATTTGGGGAGGGCGCCATGCCATCGCGCGATCGGATCGAAGCGGCCATTGGGGCGGCGCTCACCCGCGCGGAGGGGCCGGGCGCTCCGCCGCGCCTCGCTGCCGCCTTGCGCCATGCGGTGCTGCCGGGCGGCGCGCGCATTCGTCCCACGATCTGCCACGCCGTCGCACGCGCTTGCGGCGATCCGGTGCCGAGCCTCACGGACGCGGCCTGTGCTGCGCTGGAGCTGATCCATTGCGCGAGCCTCGTCCACGACGACCTGCCGTGCTTCGACGATGCCGATATGCGGCGCGGCAAGCCCTCAGTGCATGTGGCCTTCGGGGAGCCGCTGGCGGTTCTGGCGGGCGACGCACTCATCCTCGCGGCGTTCGATGTGTTGTCGCGCGCGGGGGAGGCGGAGCCGCTGTCGGCCCTGCGCCTGACCGGAGCGCTCGCGCGCGCCACGGGCATGCCGCATGGGATCTGCGCCGGGCAGGGGTGGGAGAGTGAGACCGAGGTCGACCTCGCCGCCTACCACCGCGCCAAGACCGGCTCTCTCTTCGTCGCCGCGACCACCATGGGCGCGCTTGCTGCCGGGGAGGATGCGGAGCCCTGGGTCGAGCTCGGTGCTCGGATCGGCGAGGCGTTCCAGGTTGCCGACGATCTGCGCGATGCGTTGATGGACGCCGATGCGCTCGGCAAGCCTTGCGGGCAGGACGCGGCCCTCGGGCGGCCCAACGCCGTCGCAGAGCTGGGAGTGGAGGGCGCGGTTGCGCGGCTCGACGACATCCTCGGGGGGGCGATCGCCTCGATTCCCTCCTGTCCGGGCGAGGCGCAGCTTTGCGAGATGGTCCGGCGGCAGGCCGCTCAGATCATGCCTGTGTCCCTTGTCCGCGATCTCGTCTGATCTGCGCCCGCGACCGCGGGGACTGAGGGCGCGCTGGCAGGCCTGGCGGCTCGACCGCATCGCCTCTCCGTCCTTTCAAAGCTGGGCCGCGGGCCATTGGGCGACGCGGAGGCGCGCCCGGCGGGAGGCGGAGCGGCTCCACGATCTCGTCGCGGGTTTCGTTTATTCTCAAGTGCTTCTAGCCTGCGTGGAGCTCGATCTCTTCTCCTGGATCGGTCCTCGGGCCGTCTCCATTTCCGAGATCGCGGCGCGCGCGGACCTGCCTGAGGGCAGCGCCCGCCGCCTCGCGCAGGCGGCCGCGTCCCTCGATCTGCTGCGGCGGGAGGGGGAGGGCTACCGGCTCGGCGATCTTGGGGCCGCGGTCGCCGGGGTGCCCGGGCTCGGCGATATGATCCGGCACCATGCCCTCTTCTACCGTGACCTCGCCGACCCCGTGGCGCTGCTGCGGGGCGAGGCGGAGCCGGAGCTTGCCCAGTTCTGGCCTTATGTCATGGGCGATGCCGAGGTCGCGGCCCCGGTCGCCGGGATCTACTCGCGCCTCATGGCCTCCTCCCAGGCGCTGGTGTCGGAGGAGACGCTGCGCGCCATCGACCTCAAAGATGTGCGGCATTTGATGGATGTCGGGGGTGGCACCGGTGCCTTCCTGCGCGCGGCGCTCGCTGAGGCGCCGGGGATGGAGGCGACGCTGTTCGACCTTCCCGACGTGGTCGCGCGCGCGGAGGCCGCGCCGCGCCTGCAGGTCGTACCCGGCAGCTTCCGCACCGATGCGCTGCCGGAAGGGGCGGATGCGATCAGCCTCGTCCGGGTGCTTTATGATCACGACGATGACGCCGTGCGCGCGTTGCTCGCCAAGGTCTTCGCCACGCTGCCCGCAGGTGGCCGGATCATCATCTCCGAACCGATGTCCGGCGGTGCGCGGCCCGAAAGGGCGGGAGACGCCTATTTCGGCTTCTACACGCTCGCCATGACCACCGGTCGCCCCCGCAGTCCGGCGGAGCACGCGGCGTTCCTGCGCGAGGCCGGTTTCGCCGATATCCGGACGCCGCGCATGGGCCGTCCCTTCATCACGCAGGTTGTCACGGCGCGCAGACAGAGCTGACTGTCCAAATTTGTTGACAGATACACCTGTCCATTTAAGCTGACATAAAGGCCGCACATCCATCGAACGTTGCGGCAGGCGTCGGGACATGGCGCCGAATTTCGGGAGGGCGATGTCGTGGAAACACGTGCCGTCATTTTGCAAGGACCTGGAGATCTGTCGGTCGAGACGTTGCCGCTCGACCCCGGCGACGGTCCCTGCGCAGTGGTCGAGGTGGACTATTCCGGCGTCTCGACCGGCACCGAAAAGCTGTTCTGGACCGGCCGCATGCCGGGCTTTCCGGGTATGGGCTATCCGTTGGTTCCGGGCTACGAGGCCACCGGCGAGGTGGTCGAGGCGGTCCCTGGCGCTGCCGTCCGGCCCGGCGACCGGGTCTTCGTTCCCGGGGCGAGTTGCTACGGCAAGGTCCGCGGCCTTTTCGGCGGCGCGGCCTCTCACATCGCGACCGATCCCGAGCGACTGCTTCGAATCGATGACGGCCTGGGGGCGGAGAGCACGTTGATCGCGCTCGCCGCCACGGCGCGCCATGCGCTGGCCGGGCTGAACCACGAACTCCCGGACCTGATCGTCGGTCACGGCGTGGTCGGACGGCTGCTCGCCCGGCTCACCATCGCGGCAGGCGGCCAGCCCCCGACCGTGTGGGAGATCGATCCGAAACGGCAATCGGGTGCCACCGGCTATCCGGTCGTCGCGCCGGAGGACGAGCCGGGCCGCCGCTATGGCTGCATCTTCGATGCGACCGGCGATGCCTCGCTCATCGACAGCCTGATCGCGCGCCTGAAGCCGGGTGGCGAACTGGTGCTCTGCGGTTTCTACGCCGCCCCGATCTCCTTCGCCTATCCGCCCGCCTTCATTCGCGAGGCGCGGCTGCGGATCGCGGCGGAGTGGACGATGGACGACCTGATCGCCACGCGCGAGCTGATCGAGAGCGGTGCGCTCTCCCTCGACGGGCTGATCACGCACACCGCACCGGCTGCGGATGCAGCCGACGCCTACCGGACCGCGTTCGAAGATCCGGCCTGCCTGAAGATGGTTCTCGACTGGAAGGGAGCGGCATGACCCTCGACATCCCCAATCTGCGCGACGACGCGATGGAGAGCCACCACGACCGCCTGCGCGAGGAGGCCTCCGAGCCGACGCTGGAGGTGCCGCAGGGCGAGCCCACCAAGAAGACCCAGATCATCGCGATCTACGGCAAGGGCGGCATCGGCAAGTCCTTCACGCTCGCCAATCTCAGCCACATGATGGCCGAGCAAGGCAAGCGGGTGCTGCTGATCGGCTGCGATCCGAAATCCGACACGACCTCGCTGCTCTTCGGCGGCAAGGCGTGCCCGACGATCATCGAGACCTCGACGAAGAAGAAGCTCGCGGGCGAGGAGGTCGCCATCGGCGATGTCTGCTTCAAGCGCGGCGGCGTCTTCGCGATGGAGCTCGGCGGTCCGGAGGTTGGCCGCGGCTGCGGCGGGCGCGGCATCATCCATGGCTTCGAACTGCTCGAAAAGCTGGGCTTCCACGATTGGGACTTCGACTACGTGCTGTTGGATTTCCTCGGCGACGTGGTCTGCGGCGGCTTCGGCCTGCCGATCGCGCGGGACATGGCGCAGAAGGTGATCCTGGTCGGCTCGAACGACCTTCAGTCCCTCTATGTCGCCAACAATGTCTGCTCGGCGGTGGAGTATTTCCGCAAGCTGGGCGGCAATGTCGGCGTTGCGGGGCTGGTGATCAACAAGGATGACGGCACGGGCGAGGCGCAGGCCTTCGCCAAGGCCGTGGACATCCCGATCCTCGCCGCGATCCCGCAGGACGACGACCTGCGCAAGAAATCCGCGAACTACCAGATCGTCGGCACCTCGGCCTCGCAATGGGGCGACCTGTTCGCCGGGCTTGCCGAGGCGGTTGCCGGTGCGCCGCCGGTGCGGCCCGCGCCGCTGGATCAAGACGGGCTGCTCGGCCTCTTCGACAGCAAGGACACGGGCGGCGACGTGGTGCTGGAGCCCGCCACCGACATGGACATGCGCGGCAAGAACGCGAAGCCGAAGGAAAGCCTCGAGGTCGTCTATGACAGTGTCTGACGGGCATATGGGCGACCCGCGGGACGCGACACCGGATCAGGTCCCGGGCGTGGACGGCCTCGGCTGTCATTCCGGTGCGGAGATGGAGAAGGCGGCGCGGGAGGCAGGCGCATCCGAGATGCTCGACCGCTATGCCGCCGACTACCCGCAGGGCCCGCACGACAAGCCGCAAAGCATGTGCCCGGCCTTCGGCTCCCTGCGCGTGGGCCTGCGGATGCGGCGGGTGGGCACGGTGCTGTCGGGCTCGGCCTGCTGTGTCTACGGCCTGACCTTTGTCAGCCATTTCTACGGGGCGCGCCGCTCCGTCGGCTACGTGCCGTTCAATTCCGAGACGCTCGTCACCGGCAAGCTGTTCGAGGACATCCGCGAGGCGGTCCACGACATGGCCGATCCCGCGAAATACGACGCGATCGTGGTGACGAACCTTTGCGTGCCCACGGCCTCCGGCGTGCCGTTGCGGCTCCTGCCGGACGAGATCAACGGCGTGCGCATCGTCGGCATCGACGTCCCCGGCTTCGGCGTGCCGACCCATGCGGAGGCGAAGGACGTGCTGGCAAGCGCGATGCTCGACTACGCGCGCAAGGAGATCGAGGCGGGGCCGGTGGCCGCGCCCGAAGCCGGGCTGTCCGACCGTCCGACCGTGACGCTGCTCGGTGAGATGTTCCCGGCCGATCCGGTGATAATCGGCCAGATGCTGGCCCCCATGGGCCTCGCCGCCGGGCCGGTGGTGCCGTGCCGCGAGTGGCGCGAGCTCTATTCCGCGCTCGACTGCGGTGCCGTGGCGGCGATCCATCCGTTCTACTCCGCCTCCATCCGGGTGTTCGAGGAGGCCGGTCGGCCGGTGCTCGGCTCCGCCCCCGTCGGCCATGATGGCACGGCGGCCTGGCTCGCCGCGATCGGCGACGCCTTCGGGATCGGTGCGGAGCAGGTCGCGGCGGCGCAGAACGCCGTGCTGCCCGCGATCAAGGGGGCGCTGAGCGGTGCCCGGATCGACGGGACGATCACGCTGTCGGGCTACGAGGGCTCCGAACTTCTGGTCGCAAGGCTGCTGATCGAGAGCGGCGCCACCGTGCCTTATGTCGGCACCGCCTGC